>NZ_JVFV01000032.1 GCF_001073085.1 Streptococcus pseudopneumoniae | reverse complement strand
TGCTTGCGATCAAGGACAAGAAGGGCCTTCTCATGGCTGCGCTTTACGATGGGGATGATAACCGTGTCTTCACTGCTAGTCGCAAGGAAGGCAAGAACACTTATCAACTCTTCCAACGCAAACCTAAGGAAGATCAATCTGGTGATCAGGTATCGCATGCAGGTAGAGGCAAGTCAGGTCGTAAGTCACCATATACAGCCCCAAGTGGGGAAGAAAACTCTCTCTTCTGGTATGGCTTTAGTCAGAATGTCCTCCAAGCCCTATCCACGCTACCGCAAACGATAGGAAGCATCTGGCATAGCATCTTTGACGATGTGTCGAGAGCCTATCACCAGAAAGTGGCTAAGGATCGAGCGACCAAGGAAGGAATCGTGGTCAACCCACCAGAACTCGGTAACTTACCGGGACAGGGAGAAGTAACCTATGCCAGTCAGGTCCAGGATGTTCTGATCCCTTATACCACACGAGAGGATACCTACAACTACTACGAGGAACGCAACTATGTCAACGATATCAATCGTGAACATACAGAAGTCCTTGAAACCTATGATCATGATGGCAAGGCTCGTGAGACCTATGGCTATGGTCAGGGTCGAGCTAGCTACCTCAACAACCAAACAGGTGACAGCTACAACTACTTGACTAACCAGTCAGGCTCTGTGACAGGCTTGACCAAGGATGGACAAGCCGTCGCATCAAGCAGCTATAACCTCTATGGCGCAAGAAAGACAAGCACCGACACAACAGGCAATCCATTTGCCTATAATGGCGAAGCTCGTGACGATACTGGACTTAATTATTCAGGATAGGGCTACCTCCATGAAGGTAGCCCTATTTTTTTGATTGTGAATGAATCGAAGCGATGGGATTACACAGAGTTAGAATTTCTTTTTGCTTTGACTGAGATACATGAGTATAGATTTGTGTGACTGAGATAGAACTATGTCCAAGAAATTGTTGAATGTATCGAATATCTACATCACTATCTAGAAGCATCGTTGCGAAACTATGTCTAAACATATGGGGAGTAATAGGTGTAGTTAAGTTATGTTGTTTAACAAGGGTATTTAGAATTAAACGTACACTTTGCTCTGACAATGGTTTGATAGAATATTTTCCAGGGAATAGGTAGTCACTGGGTTGAAAGCAGTAGTTATTTATATATGTTTCTAGTAAGCTAAATGTTATTTGATCTCCTAAAAATAGGATACGTTCTTTCTTACCTTTTCCCATAATATGGAGAGTCCTATTTGAAAGATTAATATTTTTAAGATGAATATGACAAAGTTCGGAAATCCTAATACCAGTTGAAAGCAATAGGGAAATGATTAGCAAATTTCTTTCAGCTTTTTGTTTTTGATATTTAGTTTTTGAATAGGCAACTTTCTGTTCTAGATGTGAAAAAATACTTTTCAAAATATCATAAGGAATTGTTTTAGGTAATATTTTTTCCGTTCTAAATTGAAAACGTAATTGATTAAAAGGATTCTCATCAACTAAATTCTGATATTTTAAGTAGCTGTAAAACACCTTCAAACTAGCAATTTTGCGACGTAATGTATTAGATTTAATATTGGATTTCGTCAAATGTTCAACATAGGTTTCCACACTGCTGTAATTTGAATTGTAAAATTGCAAAAGATCATTTTTGTAAGCTCGAATCGTATGTGAACTTAAGCGTCTATGAGTTTCGCAGTAGTCTAAGAAAGTAGAAATATGTTTATAATCCATGAATAACTCCTTTATCAATAATCATGCTATTATAAACTTATTTGGATGCTTTGTATAGTGATAATAAATAGTTATCGGTAGGAGAAATTATGAGATTAATAGTAATTTTAAATGTCAACCCAGATTCATCCATTCAAACAAAAATTATCGAAAATAGAGAATACACTCGCAATGAATTGAGAGATATTCTCCATAAAAGTTTTTCTAAATTTATCGATGAAATCATATTTTACGATAATTTTGAGAGATTCAAAAAAAGTGTTTTTAATCACCTAGACGACTTTGTGTTAAATTTTGATTTTGGATATAACAGCCGAATTAGAAACATGAGTGTCCCAGCATTTTGTGAAAATTATAAAATTAAATATTTCAACCCAGACCCATATGTACAAGTTTTATGTCAAGATAAATTTATGACAGAGAGATTTGCAGAAAATTTTGGTATAAAAGTCCCAAAAAGCTTGTTAGTATTTGATCATTCATACACTAAAGAAATTCTATCGAACTTTGAATATCCAATTATTATTAAACCGAACTATGAATCAGAATCAATAGGAATTACACAAAACTCTATTGTTGAAAATATGGAACAGGCAGATATGGCACTCAAGCAATTAATGAAGGACTTTGATGGTATTCTAGTAGAGGAATACATTGAAGGGAGAGAAGTAGCTATTACTATTTTGGAAAATGAAGGAGAGTTATTCTTTGAAGAAGTTGAACTTATTTTTCCAGAATCTAATGAATTCAAGTATCAGGCTTATACTTCAGAAATTAAACAAAAAATCGGTATAGAAATCGAAAAAAGTTGCTATTTAAGCGATAAAGATATTATCAACTTAAAGCAACTTTATAAGAACTTGTCTCCAAATAAATTGATACGAGTAGATGGTCGAATAAAAAATGCAGAATTTTATCTAATAGAGATCAATGCTAATCCTGGGTTGTATCCAAAATCTGTTGTACCTAAAACATTCAACATAAATGGCTATACGTACGATGAAATGATACAAACACTCTTTACTCATCATTTAAATTAAGGGGTAGTTTCCACGAAGTTTCATACATTAACTTCATTTCGTAATCATTCTTAATAATATCTTCCTCTATTTTATTTTTGTATTCTTCCATTTTTTCGAGGTTATACATTTTTTGATAATAATGATAGAGATTGTAGTAAATCTTATCCAAAAAACGCTTAAAAGATGTCTTTGAGATGAGTTCCTCCAATTCAACAACAATTGACTGACATTCAAGACTACCTACTCTATCCTTTAAGAGATAATAAACAACTAAATTATTGTAAATGGCAAATCGGTCATATTCATCATATGCGGTGATTTTTGCGCTATTAAGTAACTCCGGTATTGCTTCATCAATATCTCCACTATAAAATTTTATTGTAGCCTCGTTATGAAGAATCATATGATTATATACAAGTGATTCACCGAAATAGTTTCGAGCGGTTATTAAAAATTGTTCGGCACGAGAAACATCTCTTTCTACAGCATATAAGTAAGCTAGATAGATAGCATGAAGTCCTGAAAATTCAGAATCTTGTTCCTTAAAAATTCTCTCCGTAATTGACTGAACAATTTTTATACGGTCAGAAAATTGGCTATAAAAAACATTAGATAATCTGATTAAGTAGGGATATAGTGGATGAGTGTGTTGCGTACTTAATTCCTCGAAAATACGTTTTGCTTCTTCTCGTTTTTCAAGTTGTACTAAGTTCATTATTAAAACTAAAGAAAGCTGGAAGTATTGTGATGAGTTTTTATCTAGCTTAACTATATTTTTTTCAATATAGTTAATAGAAGCATCAAATTTTTCACATCGATTTAGTAATAATGCTTTGCCAAAAACAACCTTATCAATATTGTGAGAGATAAAATTAATGAAAGATAGGGATTGTTGATACAAATTAGCATCATAGGCAATTTTTACAAGTGTCAGTATAAAATCTTCATCAATTGTTTTTACATCATGCTGTATCAGATTGAATTTCTCAAAATAGGCTACACGCCCTTCTTGTGAATCAATTCTTATCAATCTCTCTCGAATTTTAGGGAAAATAGATTTGAGTTGTAAAAATTGGCGGTGAAGTAAATAATGGTCAACTAAAATATCAAGATATTCAGCACTATTAGTTTTATATAACTTTCGGCTAATATACTTAACTAAAAGAGAGCTTAGAGCTAGTCTTAACTTAGGGAAAAATGTTGTAGGGCTAACAACTATATCTATAAAATTAGGGATTGATAAGGAAGAGTGATTTCGTTCTAGTAAATCTTTGTTTACTAGAAAATCAATATTTTCCGAATCAAACTCCCCGTATAGTTGGGATAAAATTTCCATCAAATCAACTTGAGCTAACCTATTCTTTGTTAAGGAAAGTAAGATTAAAAGGGCTATTTGTTTGTCTGATAATTCTTCAACAATTTGTTTAATCGTCTGTAATTTTACTGTCCGATCCAACTGTACTCTATCATCAAAATCCTTTAAAATTGTGGAGATTTCTGCTAAATCTCCTTTTTCAACACTATCATGTAAAATTGTAAAATCAATTTGCTCATAATTCAATTCTAACTCTTCAGTTAATTGTTGGATGTAATGAAGAATATGTTCATTAGAAAGTCGATTTAAGTGATAGGTTTTAAGAAAAAATTTACTACTATTTTTCAAATACTGCTCCACTCTGTTATCATCACACTCAAAAATAAACAGGCATTGTTGAGAAGTAACTATTAATTTATTAAATAAATCCAAAGAAGAACGATCAATCTGAGATGCTTGTGGATACAAAATAGACAATTTTCTCTGTTTTAGAACATAATTAGCATATTCAAAGAGATTTTCCACTTGAGCTTTTAGCACAAATGTCTCATATTGAGTAGGTTCTTCTATCAATGAAGGTAAGTCAATCTCTGACGCTTCTAGTCCAATATTATTATCTTTAAAAAATGTTCCAATAAATGCTTTACCAAATATTGCTGAAATTTTCAGCAATATTTTAATAGCTTTATCACTAGTCATTTTTTTGGTGTAAAATTCTTTAAAATCATCATAACCATATTCGTTACTGATTTTATCCAATTCTATAACAAATCTTTTAAATGTTGAAAAATCATTGCTATCATCTAATGGAAGAACTTCTATAAAAGATAAGTTTAGTTTCTTAGATATTTCTTTAATAAATTCGGATTTCCCTACGCCTGAATCAGCTTTAATGATATAAACTTGATTCAATCCACGATTCAAATTATTAGTGTAATCCTTTTGTAAATTACGGAGCTCTTCTTTACGATTGATAAACTTCATGACATTCTCCTACCGATAACTATTTATTATCACTAGTATACCATAGATTCATATCTCCAATATGTTTTCGATTATACTTTTCTTACTTTTTTATATTCTCAAAAACTTTTTGAACAGACTCATAAAACCTTTTCTTCAATAACTAAATATGTGGAATTCTATCTATCGGTAACAACGCACCAAAAATGGTGCGTTTATCTTTTTTGTGCTATAATAGAAATAAATAAAAGGAGGAGTTATATGATTGGAGAAAATATAAAAACGTTACGTAAAACACAGAATTTAACGCAACCTGAGTTTGCAAAGATTGTTGGTATCTCTAGAAATAGTCTGAGTCGTTATGAAAATGGGACAAGTTCAGTTTCAACAGAATTAATAGATCGTATCTGCAAGAAATTTAATGTTTCCTATATCGATATTGTAGGGGAGGAAAAAATGCTCACACCAGTAGAAGATTATCAGTTAACTCTGAAAATTGAAGTGATTAAAGAACGAGGGGCGAATATCTTAGCGCAACTTTATCGTTTACAAGATGAACAAGGAATTGCATTTGACGATACTTCTAATCCTTGGGTACTAATGAGCGATGATCTTTCTGATTTGATTAACACGAAGATTTATCTTGTAGGAACTTTTGAGGATGTAGAGCGATATAATGGCTATTTGGATGGCATTGAACGTATGCTAGAACAAGCTAGTCATCTAGTGGTGGCTTAATGAAACTAGAAGAATTTAGTCAAGATGATTTTGAACGAGCATCCAAACGACTCGTTCGTTCTTTAACTCGTGGTAAAATAACTTCGTCTCAGCCCAAGGCTATCTTGCTCGGTGGACAGAGTGGTGCTGGTAAGACAACGATTCATCGTGTGAAACAAAGGGAATTCCAAGGCAATATCATTATCATTGATGGAGATAGTTATCGTTCTTTTCAT
The DNA here is from genome assembly GCF_001073085.1 of Streptococcus pseudopneumoniae. Taxonomy (GTDB): domain Bacteria; phylum Bacillota; class Bacilli; order Lactobacillales; family Streptococcaceae; genus Streptococcus; species Streptococcus pseudopneumoniae_M. The sequence goes on along the minus strand of NZ_JVFV01000032.1, from coordinate 78,145 downwards.
CCGAACTACCTTGACCTACAGGAAAAGTATGGAAAAGATAGTGTGGATTATACCAAGGTTTTTGCGGGAAAAATGGTTGAATATCTCGTAGATGAATTGAGTAAACAAGGTTATCATTTGTTAATCGAAGGCACCTTGAGAACAACAGAAGTCCCTAGAAAAACTGCACAATTATTGACAACTAAAGGTTACCAAGTCTCACTTGCACTGATTGCGACCAAGCCTGAATTGTCCTACCTTAGCACCTTGATACGTTACGAAGAGCTCTACGCCATAGATCCTAGTCAAGCGAGAGCGACTCCTAAAAAGCACCATGATGGAATTGTAGAACATTTAGTTGATAACTTACGAGAGTTGGAAAAGGCTAAACTTTTTAGACAAATTCAAATTTATCAAAGAGATCAATCGTGCGTTTATGATTCGCAAGTAGATCAAATCTCAGCATCAGAAGTTCTACACGAATGCCTATTTGGAAAATGGAACAAGGTGGAAAAAGAGATGTTGAAGATGGGACAGGAACGGTTGAGAGAATTAATGGAAATGAAAAAAGGTATAATTGATGGAAATTAAAAAAATCTATATTCAACATTATCGTTTATTAAACGATTTCTCTTTAGAGTTGAAAAATGATTTATCCTTGATTGTGGGTAAAAACAATTGTGGCAAGACTTCGGTTTTATCTGTATTAGAAAAAATATTCAATAAAAATTCCAATCACAATTTGGTATGGGAAGATATTAATTTATATCATAGGAGGGAAATCTTTGAGAATATAAAGAGAGTCTCTGATATTCCTGATTCAGAATTATCGTCTATTTTAGGGATTAATCTTCAAATTTGGATTCAATACTCAGAATCAGATTCTTATCAAAATATCCAAGGATTTATGATGGATTTAAATCCCGAAAATAATTTTATTATTCTTGAATTTTCGTATATAATTCCTACTCAAAAGCTTCGCGAGATAAGTAGTTTGACTTGTGATTTTGCAGATGATTTTTCAAAATTTGAATCATTTATGAAGAAAAATCTGAATAAATTTTTCGAAATACAGATTTATTCACGTGGATATAATCCTATTACTCAAGAAATGACAGAAGAAAAGTCTGATTTACATGAAATGAAAGATGTTCATAAAATTATTAAAGTAAGAGGGATTAGTGCTAGTCGAGAAGTATCTAATAAAGAAAGTAACCATTCATTATCTAAGACATCAAATCGATTTTATAAATTAAATAATGGCGAAGAAATTAACAGTAAAGCAAATAATTTACTACAATCTGCTATTTTAAAGGCAGATGAAACTTTAACCAGAGCATATAGTGGTGATGATAGCGTCGAAGGAATTTTTACTTCAGTCTTTGAACGCGTCAAAAGATTTGGTGGAAATGATAGTGAATCAGAGTTAGCAATTCATTCATCACTGTCTGAGAAAGATATTTTAAGTAATAATACGACACTGTATTATAAGCATGACGATAGTCTATTACCTGAAACATATAATGGTTTGGGATATTTAAATTTATATGGAATCATTTTTGAAATTGAAACTTTAATGGCAGATATAAAAAACGAACCTGCTGATATTAACCTAATATATATTGAAGAACCAGAATCACATACACATCCACAATTACAGTATATTTTTATCAAGAATATTAAAGATTTGCTAAAGGAACACAATGATGAACTAAAAGAAAGTGGAGATTTTAGTTGTATTCAAACTTTAATTACAACTCATTCCTCTCATATAGTTTCTGATTGTAACTTTGATGATCTAATTTATTTTAAACGTGATAACGGCACAGCAGTATCAAAGGCTTTTAATTCATTGAAAGAAGAATATGGTGATGAACAACTAGGATATAAATTTGTAAAGCAGTACCTTACTCTCAATAGTAGTGAATTATTTTTTGCTGATAAAGTCATTTGTGTTGAGGGTGATACAGAAAGGATTTTAATTCCTACGATGATGCAAAAGGTAGATACAGCCAATCCAATAAATCAAGCTTCTAATACAATGCCATTGCTTTCTCAAAATATTTCAATCATTGAAACAGGTGCTCATTCACAAGTGTTTAGGAAGTTATTTGATTTTTTAGGAATAAAAGTATTGATAATTACGGATATTGATCCAGCGAATAAAAATGAAAATAATCGCTTGACTTCTTGCTCAGCAGTAGCTGCTACCTCTACGACAAATACTTCAATTAAAAGTTTTTTTGATATTTCTGGGGATGAAGTTTTTTCAATAGTAGCCCAAAAGAGTTTTGCAGAAAAAATATCATCAGATGATAGAATTCGTATTGCATATCAAATTCCCGAAGATGAAAATGGTTATCAGCCTGCTAGTTTTGAGGATGCTTTTATCAGTTTAAATAAACAATTCATTATTAATCAAAAAGCTGGTCTTATCAAATTTGAAGCTTTAAAAGATTTTGATGATAGTGAAATAGAAGATTTCTATAAATTTGCTAGGGATAAAGTGAACAAAAAATCTGCATTTGCATCAAGTTTATTATATTTTGAAGGTGAAGAAAATACCTGGAAAGTACCTAACTATATTTCGGAGGGATTATTATGGTTGAGAGAACAGTAGAACCGGAGGTAGGAAAGGTATTTGAAGTAATAAAACAAGGTCAAAATTTTATACTTGAGGGTGGTGCTGGGAGTGGGAAAACTTATTCATTAATTTCCATTATTGAAAAAATATCTAAGGAAGAACCAAAAAAATCTATTGTATGCATTACTTATACTAACAATGCTGTTGCAGAGATTAGATCTAGAATCATTAATGATAATTTACGGGTTTCAACTATTCACGATTTTATATGGCATGTCATTGAAAATTTCTAAAAAGAGATTAAAGAATGTCTTGTTGAGTTAATAAATGATAATGAACAAATCTTATTCGTTGCTCCAAAGGAAGTATTAGGTGAGGAACTTATTTCGCTTGATTATTTTGATGGTGTTCGTGTTGAATATACTGAATGGTATTCTATGAGCATAACTGAGCAAAATAAAGTTCAAATAAGTCATGACCATGTTCTTATAGTTGCTGAAAAAATGTTTTCTAAATATAAGAAGTTGAGTGATATTTTAAAGGATACTGCAAACTATATTTTTGTTGACGAGTATCAAGATACGAGTTCCTTAGTTGTAAAAATTTTATTAGAGCATCTCAGAAAGAGTACTAGAGATAATATTGTAGGTTTTTTTGGAGATTCAATGCAGGCTATCTATGACTCAGGAGTGGGAAACATAGATTCCTATGGTCTTGAAAAAATACAAAAAAATCAAAATAGACGTAATCCACGAAAAGTTATTAATTTAGCAAATAAATTTAGAAGCGATGGATTAGTTCAGATTCCTTCTAGTGATGTAGCGGCTCCAAACATGAATAATGGTAATGTAATTGAAGGGACGGTGAAATTCATTTATGGTGATGGAATTACCCACCTTGAAGATCTTAGAAATAGCGAACTATTTAAAGAATTAGAGTTTGATATACCACAGAAAACAAAGGAATTGCGATTAACACACAAACTTAATGCAGAAATGGCTGGGTTTTCTAAACTATTTGAATTGTATAATTCTGATTTGCTTGTAAAATTAATTACAGATATGAAGAAAAAATTTAATGCAAGTGAGTTAGTTGATAAAGGAAAATCTTTTGAAGAATTAGTAGAAGAAGCTCAAATTGTTGTTAGAAAGGGAGGTCCATTAATAATTGATATTGTCAAATCTATTCCAGAACTTTTAGCCATTTACGAAGAAATTAAGACATTTTTGTTTGAAGAAGTGATTAGTAAGAGTAAAGTTAATAAAGATTCTTTATTGGCCTATAAATTTAATGGTTTAAGTAGTAGATATGAGGCGGGTACAGATAGAGATAGGATTCTTAAAAGATTAGATCTAATCTTTGAACTAATAGAACTATATAAAATAGGTAAGCATAACGATTTTTTGCGTATTACTTGCTTTAAAATAACTTCGTCTGCTGATAAAATTAATCTATCTAAAATTATGAAAGAAATCTCTGATAGTGATATTACAATTGGAAAAGTCATAAAACTTGCAGAGAGAACTGGATTAATTTCAAAGGACGACTTATTTACTAATTTTATAGAAAATAAGGGCTATTATTTATGGTTACGCCTTGAGAAATTACCATTTCAAGAATATGTAAATAGTATTGCTTATCTTAGAGAATATGTATCTGTCATAACTCAGCATAAGGTTAAAGGCAGTGAATATGAGAATGTCTTAGTTTTGTTAGATAATGGAAGATGGAATCAATATAATTTTAATTCTATATTTGGTAAAGGTTCATCTAATGAGAAGGTTCAAAACAGAACTAAGAAACTATTTTATGTTACAATCACTAGAGCAATAAAAAACTTAATTGTTTATATGCCATGTAATGACCAACAGATTCTTGAAAAAGCTAAAGATTATTTTGAACAGAGTGATATTGTTAATGTTCTGTCATTAGTTAAAGAGTAAATAAACTTTAACAATTGTTGAACTGAATGTTGAAGGAGAAATTATGATTACATTGGAAAATGATTTACTTGAATTTGATATTACAGGTGTTCTAGGTTCTGAAATTAATCAGCACATTGATTTTTATAATACCGGAGTAGAAGAAACTTATGTGGCAATAAAAAATAAAGATGACAGTACAGCACTGTCCATTTTAAGAATATTAAAATCACAACTAGATATGGAGTATGAGTATTTTGATTCTAAAAGGTTTTGGGATTTTGGTAAATTAAATGATGCTTACAGTTATGTTGATGGTATAAATAGAGCTAGTCGAGCATTGGTGGGAGCACCCAATTATCGAAATATGAAATCTATGCTCTATGACATTCAAGATTATATGACTAGAACAAGATTTGACGATGATAGGTATTATGGAAATGTATTCGCTTTAGCTGTTGACAAATATTTAGATGAGATGACAGCCTCGGGACGTCATTCGCGTTTTGGAATATTCCTTCAAGGGATTAGAACGTTTTACCATCGACCAGGAAAAGGTACAGCAAAACAATGCCTTACTCTATCTAAAGGTCTCGCTCTTAAAGATATAGAACCTTTTATCTTCGTAGAGCATATTGAGAGATATTTGTGATAATTTATAATGCATTCCGTATATCAAATGTACAAAGCAATAACAATTTAAATGGTGTGAACTTTTTGGTAAAATCTAGCTCAATTCGTGTATTTTTAGGGTAAAATTCACACCATTCAACTGAAATTTATTCAAATTAGATGAAATTCTGTTTTCTATAAATGTGGAAAAATATTGATTTTAAAAACATCTTGAAACTTATTTAAATAGAAATGTTTCCAGCCAGGTCTTAAGAAAGCTCGTAAAGCATCACAGTTCTCAAAACGTTAATCGAACCGATTATATCAACGTTTCAAAGCACTCAAAAGTTTACCTTATGGGTGCTTTTTTCGTGTTTTTTTGAAAAGTTTACCTTATTTTCACCTTATTGTTTTAGAGACTTTAAAGCAAATTCACCTACTGTCATAGGAACTACATTAGAAGTATTTACATAAATCTGTGTTGTTCCTGTGTCATTGTATGTTAGAGCTTCTGAAATAGCTTCTAAGCTCATTCCTGCTTGTCTAGCAAGCGTTGCTCCTGTATGTCGCATTTTATGCGGTGTAGCATGTGCCAGCTCTTTATGTCGCTCTCTGATGCTTTTCATTTTATCGTTTAGATAGTCAGCATGTAAAGGCTTGTTGATGTTTCCTCTAGTGTCTATATAAGTAAAGACAAACTGTTCAGGTAGTATGTCTTGCATGCTGTTTACTTCTTGTCTCTTGTTTTAGGCTTTGAGATAATAGCGACAACAGAAGTAGTTGTGGATTATTTTTGTGAATGTTCAAATTAATCATTAGAAAATTGTTGGCAGTTGAGAGCTCTAAGTAAATTATTTTGATACAATTTATGGTCGCACATAGATAGTATGTCACAAAAGAAACTACGGCTCGTTAAAAATTTCATTTTTTCAGAGATAGGTCTCTTTTTACATGATTTACCTATTAATATTAGTAAATGTTAAGGATAAGTATTCTTTCTATTTTTTGGCGAATACCGGCTTTTTTGTCACAAATGAGTATCAACATCTTTCGAATGGAATAGTTGACAATTGTTTTTAAGAATTATACTATTAAATTGAATAGATAAGGAGTTGATTTGATGCAAGAGAAAATGATTGATTACAAACAAAATATTTACCAAGAGCTATCTCGCTTAACAAAGGGGCTAGGAAGTGAGAAGCGTCTTGATATTTTAAATATATTATCACAGGGACCAAAGACAGTTGAGGGAATTGCGCATGCGACGGGTCTCTCTGTTGCCAATACTTCGCGCCACCTTCAGGTTTTAAAAGAAAGTCACTTGGTGGTGACGAGTCGAAATGGTAATTTTATCCGTTATAGCTTGGCTTCTGAAAAGGTTGTCCAGTTAGTCCTTCTGTTATTTGCCGTCGGTGAAGAACAGTTAGCAGAAGTCAGAGCGATTGAGTCAGACTATGATGAGGCAGCTGGTGTTCCTCAGATTGAGCTCGCTAATGCAATTGAATTAGCAGCTAAGACAGATGCTCTCCTACTTGATTTAAGGCCTGTTGAGGAGTATGAGGCAGGGCACTTGCCAAAAGCTCTTAATTTACCAATCGATGAGTTTGATCAAAAAAAAGCTCAGCTTCCCAAAGAGAAGACCATCATTGTTTATTGTCGCGGGCGCCAATGTGGCTATGCTAACCTAGCAGCACAGGATTTACAGAGTTTGGGCTACAGTATCTATAGTCTCAATCGCAGTTTTGCTGATTGGAAGTGGGGTGCATCCTCTCGTTCATAACTTGAGAGTGGGACAGAAACCGGTAATTCGTTAGAATTCGATTTCGTCGTCCCACCTCCGCACAGTTGAGTAGGCCTGTAAAAGCTGATGAAATCAGCGTAGTAGAGCCCACTCAACCACTGCGTCTTTCTCGACAATCCAAAAACAATTGAGAGGCTAGAACTTTTGTCCCAGCCTCTTTTCTTATAACCGGAGACTCGTGAGCAAAATCTTTGCAAAATAGATTTAGTGTGTTATAATTCAACTATTCAATAAAAAAGTTGAATTTCTTTTTTACTCAACTTATTCAACAATTTTATTGAATTACATCTTTGAAATACTTCTTATTTAGTATCTCAAAGAAACTAAGTGATACAAATTGGATTTTTAGAAGGGCTAAGTTAACCTTTTTGAAATTCATTCTTTTATGCTTATGCTATTCAATTATATGATTGAATAGAGGCGTTTTATTTTAGATAGGAGTTTTTTATGACGACACAACTAACAACCGAAACATTTGCGAAATCTATCCAAAATGGGGTAAGTTTTATCGATTTTGGGGCGCAGTGGTGCCCACCTTGTCGGATGATGGAGCCAATAGTGGAAGAACTTTCACAGGACTTTGACGGAAAAGTAACGATTGCTCAGGTGGATGTGGACCAATCACAAGATCTGGCCAATCTCTTTGGCATTCGTTCTATCCCAACAATGGTGATTTTTAAAGATGGCAAACCCGTTGATGCTCTTGTTGGTGTTCATCCTAAACAAACATTGATGGAAAAAATCCAAGCACAGTTATCATGAGGTGATTTATGTATGATGCAATTATTGTAGGTTCAGGACCTGCAGGGTACACAGCTGGCATTTATTTAAGTCGAGCTGGTTTGAAAAATCGATTGATCACAGGCTATTCTGAGGGTGGTCAATTAACCACCACAACCCTCGTAGAAAATTATCCAGGTTTTGAAAACGGGATTGATGGCAATGAATTAGTCCAAACAATGCGCCGCCAAGCAGAACAGTTTGGCACCGAAATGACCTTTGGATTTGTTCAAAAAATTGAAGGCGAAAAGTCTCCTTTCGAGGTACATCTGGATAATGGTGAAATCATTGATACCAAGGCCGTTATTATCGCAACAGGCTCTAGCGCTAAATACCTAGGGATTGAAGGCGAAGAAGAGGCCGTCGGAAAAGGTGTCAGCGCTTGTGCGACCTGTGATGCTTTCTTCTATAAAGAGCGTGAAGTCCTTGTAGTTGGCGGGGGTGATGTCGCTATGGAAGAAGCCCTCTATTTGACACGCTTTGCATCGAAAGTGACCGTTGTCCATCGCCGCAATGAGTTACGCGCATCTGATATTATGGCCAAACGGGCTCAGGCAAATGATAAAATTCATTGGATGTTAAATTACACGCCTATCAAAGTTGCATCTAATCTGATGGGAATGACTGGTTTGGATGTTCGTAATAATGAAACAGGTGATATTGAGCACATTCAGGCTGACGGTCTCTTTGTGGCCATTGGTCATCAACCAAACACCGCTTTTCTTGATGGAAAATTAGCATTGGATGATAAAGGCTATATTCAAACACAGGCAGGAACAGCAAAGACCTCTGTTGCAGGTATTTTTGCAGCTGGTGATGTGCAAGATCCAAAATACCAACAAGCCATTACTGCAGCAGGCAGCGGTGCCATTGCTGCCCTAGATACATTGGCCTATATTGATAACCTATGATGAAATCAGTCACGTCTAGTATCGAATTAGAAGAACTGTTAGCCAAACATCAAAATCTAGCTCTTCTTGTTTCAGGAAATCAATGCAGTCTATCGTCTCTTGAGCAAAAAGAACTCATAGACACGGCTGAACGAGAGCATTTGGTGCTTTACCAAGCAGATATTTTTCAAGTGCCCCGTCTCATTTCTTTATTTGGCATTCAGCCTACACTGACGAGTTTATTAGTCTTTAAAAAGGGTCAATTGGTTGATAAGAAAGAGGTTTAAATGGCAAGAAAAGCTTTGATACAAAGGAAAAAGAAGGCTTACCCGGTTCAAGAATACTCACGCTGTTTAGCATGCGGTCGCCCGCATTCGGTCTACCGCAAGTTTAAACTTTGTCGGATTTGTTTACGCCAGCAAGCTTACCAAGGTGTCATTCCTGGGTTGAAAAAAGCTTCTTGGTAGTGGAAAGAAAGGAAGGAAGAAATATGGAAATTAGTTACTGGTCAGATATTGCCTGTCCATTTTGTTACATTGGTGCTAGTCGGATGAAGCGTGCTATGGCAGCTGTTGGTTTAAACCCGGAAGATTTGACAATGAAAGCTTACCAGCTAAATCCCAATGCGCCTTTAGAAACAAGTGAAACCATGCTCACAGAGTTTGCTGCCAGTCACGGTATGACCACTGAGCAAGCTAAAGCTCAGTTTGCGCACATGGAAAGTATGGGAAATGAAGAAGGGCTTCGTATTGATATGGCGGGGATTATCCCAACCAACACCTTTTCAGCTCACCGTCTTATTAAATGGTCGCAGGAGTATTTAGATAAAAAAGATCATCAAAATTTCATTACGGCCTTGTACTATCTTTACTTTGAAGAACATGCCAATATTGCGGATCATTCTGTGTTACTAACTGTTATCAGTGAGTTCGCTCTACCACAAGAAGAGGCAGCGCAGGTACTTGCTGGAGATGCGTTTGCTGACGAGGTCAAACGCGATATCTTAGAAGCCCATCAGTCAGGCGTTCAAGGTGCACCTTTCTTTGTTCTGAACAATAAGTATGGAATTTCAGGTGCTCAGCCTTATGAATACATGTTAGCGGTACTAAAACAAATTCAAGCAGAGGAAGGAGCACAATAAAATGATAGATACCCCTTTTCAACTACTAGACAGCAATTCAGAAGAGACAGGCTTAGTTTGTGGGATTGATGGCTGCAGCATAGAGTCCTCAACACAGCCGTTAGAAACTACCTCTCAGCCATTAGAAAAAAGCAGTCATTAGGAGGACAGAATGGAAAAACAAAGAGTAGAAGCCTTGTCAGATGCTATATTGGCCATTATTGTTACAATTATGGCCTTGGAGTTACAGTTACCTGAGGAATTGACCGTAGTAGGACTTAGAAGCATGCTACCCATGCTTTTTATCTACATTACTAGTTTTTTGCAAATCATGGCAGTCTGGCTATATTATCATGAACTCTACAAATTAGTAGATCATGTCAGCTTTCGTTTATTTGGAGCCAATAGTTTTTGGCTTTTAACAGCTAGTTTTGTTCCCTTAGCGACTCGAGGGATTGGACAGCATTCCGCTAATTTTGCCTTTCTCCTGTTTTACCTCATCGTTCTTGCCCTTTGGGATGTAGCTTGGATAATCATGACAGCAATGGTGATCAAGACGAGTCAAAGACCGTTATCAGCTGAAGAAAAAAAGATACCTTATCGGTGGGCACTATTATATGGATTGCAGCTAGTGATCATATTATTAGTTGGTTATCTTTTTCCAAATCTCATTCCTATTGCCCCGCTACTGATGATTGTTAATGTTATCTATGGTTTTTTAAGCAACAAATCTTGAAAAAGACTAAAAATAATGGCTAAATAGCATCGGTCATAAAAACCAGGTCTTAAGAAAGCTCGTAAAGCTTCACAATTCTCAAAACGTTAATTCGTTGCTGGGAAGCACAATACAAACGAAAATACTTTGCAACTTGCAAGGTGTTTTTTGTATGAGAACTGGCGGTACACAATTAGGCTAGATCTAGCGACTTTAGTCGCATAGAGATATGCTATGCACAGTTGCCTCAAGAAAACAAGTAGAGCGATGTTTGATTGGATGGCAACCACTATATAATGGAAATATCTAGAAATGTCTATTATAACCAAATAAAAAAGTTTCAGGAAAATAGTTGTTTTTTTGCTATAATAACACTATAAAAGGAGTTTTTATGAAATTTAGAATGGCTATAAAATATCGAATGTCATTTAATTCTGTCAATAAATTGTTGTAATGCATAATGTGTTGCAGACACAGTATTAAGTCCTTTAGGAATCAAAGGTATAAAGACTAAGTGTTTCGTAAAGATTTTAGATAGAACTAATTTAAATAAATATATATATAGGGGTTAATGTAAACTACAATACAGGAACAGTATACAGTAGTTTTTAAAAGTACATGCGTTTAAACATAAAGCAAAAATTGGGCCGATTACCCAGTGAAGTTTTGATAGATAAAAAGATTATTAATAGTAATATTAGAGGAGTTTATGGTATTTTTTCCTGCGATAAAAATAAAAAAAAATAAACATTGTCATTATATTGGGAGAGCTGCGGATATAAGATGTCGTTTCTTTGATGCTGGTGGACATTTTCATAATTTTATTTGGGGGAACACATCAAATAAACAAGTGACAATGAAGCTTACGGAAAACATTATAAAAGATATTTTAAAAGATGGAAAACTAGTTGAAATTGAAGTGATAAAAGAAGTGCCATATCAGTTTGATAATTATTACAGAAATATGCAAAGGTTAGCATATGAGGAATACAAAGTTATAGAAGAGTATCAAGTGAAAAATGAAGCATTACATCAACTCCCAGAAGGTAATTGGATAAAACAATGTAAGTGGCAAGAATTAAAGAATATAAAATGAATATGGAGATTTTACACATTTGTTGGTGTATTATATTAGTATTTACAGAACTAAACTATTCCCTTATTTAAAAAATATTGATTCATATTTTATGAAAGCAATCAGTAGATATAGTTCTGAACAGACTTGGTATTACGCTATTCTTAGTCCAACTGAAACCTATACTTTCCAAACCAAGTTTTATGTTTTACAAATAATTTTTGGAAAATCCAGATGTAATTTTAGTCTCTACCTTTTTTTCTTAGACTGTTATAAAGTCTGTCAGAATAAGCTTTGTAAGTGTAGAAATTGATTTTTACAGAAGTGAAATAATTAGATATAATAAAAGCCTATGAAATCAGTATTTCAAAGGCTTTTTCCTTTTAATTTTAGCAAAATAATTGAATTTTAACTGATTAAGATACTTCAGTTAAAAATAAATAATTAATTAATCATTATTGAAATGCATGTTTGGAATTTGAATAGCTCCGTAAGCACCCTCTGAAAAGAAACCAGTATAAAGTCTAAGTTTCTCTATCATTGGATGAATTAATGCTTGTTGAAATTCAGTATCTGTAGAGAGATCTTCTGGTAAATCAGTGACTAAAACTGAATATACGGCTTTAATCTCGGCATAAATATTATACCTACTGTCTGGGTAGGTGATTTCCATATTAATTATAATAATCTGATTATTTTGCCCTTCTTCTCTATCAGGAAGATTCACGCTAATAGTAGCTTTCCCATCCTCCTTCGTTACCTCATCTTGATGTACGGCAAATTCAAATTTATTAAATGTAATTTTTCTTATTTCTATATTTGTTGATTTCATTTTAGCCTCCAACTGACAATGAAATAACATTACCTTTTGTATTCCTTCTATTAGGAATATTCTGTTCTTTATATGGTAACCTAGTTTCGGACTCGTTTTTCACAATGTAATGAATATGTTGTACTGGTGAAGAGACCTTTTCTTCAATGGTTCTGCTAAATTGCTTAGTCATGATTTCAAATTTGCTAGCTAATTGTTCAAAAGAATTTTGACTCTGCTTATATATTCCATCATTAATCAATTGCACTATAGTTTGATTTAAACTAATACCTTCGATTTCAGAACGTTCTTTTAAATTCCTATGTAATGTTTTGGCTATTCGTAGGGTTATCTTCCCACTATATTCCTCTAAAGAATTTTCAAGAGGTTCTTTAATTTCTCTGCCCCACTCAAGATTAGCCTCAATCCAATCAGCTTTAGCTAATTCAATTTCTTCATAAACTTCTTCCAAAGTTTCGCCATAAACAATTAATCCAGGTAATTCTTTAATAGAAGCAGTAAATAACCACTCACCATCTTCATATATTTTGTTAATCAAAATAGGATAATTTAGTCCAAGATAATATTCTTTATCCCTCATTACTTAAACCCTCCTCTAATTCTATCACTTTCTCAATCATCTTTATAATCTTCTTAACATAAACTGGTTTAATAGGTTTATGTCGTGGTATTGGAAAACTCTCCTGTAACAAAGGATGAGTCGTTATTGAATGATTGCTTCCTTCTCTCCACATAAAACCATACTTTTTGCACAGAGTTTCTAAACGTTCAGGGGTAACAGATTTGGGGGTCATTTTTTATTTTTTGCAACTCTTTTTCTTTGCCCATGACATACCTCACCTAAAGTGACACTATATATGGTGTCATAATAATTATATCCCAAAAATTCGCTAAATTCAAGAATTTCTCTTAATTTTAATAAAATAACTGAATTTTAACTGATTATAATAATCAAGAAATTATTTCAGATAAATCTATCATGGCTTGTTCAATCTTATGTTTTCCCTTTTTGCATGACATGAAGGTAGATTTTTTCTATTTCCCTACTATCTTATGAATGTCCTACAAACTCTCGAATAACGTTTAGGATTAGATTCTTATCAGCCATGACTGAAACAAAACTATGTTGGAACATATGGGGAACTATGTGAACAGGTCTATCAAAATCGACTAGGTTGTCAATATTCTTATAGGAATTCCCATTTTTCTTATTATACTTTGCAGACTGACTAGTTCCTCCTCTTAAAAACATTGAAATTTCTGTATGATATAATGAACTCCCCCTGCTGATTCTTCCCCTATTTAGAATCTATTAATTCATATTTTATGAAATTAATTAGCATATATTGTTCTTAAAAACCTTGATATTATGTTGTTTTTAACCCAACTGAAACCCATACTTTACAAACCAGGTCTTAAGAAAGCTCGTAAAGCATCACAATTTAGTAAACGTTAATTCGAAAGAATTACTATACTTACAAAGAGCACCTTTTGGGGTGTTCTTTTTTATTGACATCTTTTGGATTGATAATTAAGAATCTTGGTGAAGGGTATCAGGTAACTGAAAAGATTAATCGATAATTCCTTATTTCTCTTTATGTTCGTTTAATGTCTACAATGTAAAAAACTCTAGCTATCAGGTAGTTGATAGTTAGAGTTTTTCTATTCATATGATTTAATTAGATTAAATAAGGCCTCTACTTCTGATGACGGTGTAGCTGATTTGAGATAAGCGTAATAAACTGTAAATGTTATCTGGTCCTCCGGTATTAGAGGGATTTTTATTAAATCATCATCTTCATCAGAAAGTGCGATATCTGCCAGTAAACTAAGGCCAATCCCTTTCTTTAAAAGTTCTTTAATGATGACAATGTCGTCACTCTTGAAGAATATTTCTGCCTTGTTTTGATACTTTTGATTAAGTAGTTCAAAAGCTTTCAGGTGAACAAAGTGTTCGTCTAAAAGTATAAAGGATTGCTCTACTAATTCTTCAAAAGCGAGGGAAGGAGCAGTAGCAAGAGGATGGTTCTTAGATAAAACGACATACAGTTCTTTTTGAAAGAGTTCATGCGTCTCTATTGAAGGATGATTGAGTGGTTCAATCAAACCGAGTAGGCTTGCATCAAGGTCTCCATTGAGGAGAAGGTTTAATAACTCCACGGAGCCACCACGGATAGGGCGCACCTTTTTTAAAAAATCGAATTGGTCTTTTTCGTGTAAGGCAGCAAAGAGATACTGAATGATAATAGGAGGGAATCCTACAGTAGAGTATTGGGCCAAGGAACGATTGATTTCTTTGCGAGTAGAAATGACCTCAGGTAAGATCTTTTCTGTATGCTTTAGAAGGATTTTCCCTTGAGGAGTTAGTTTGAAGGAACGATGCGAGGGATCGTGGTGAATCAATTTGCAATTAAAAGATTCCTCTAAGCGCTTGATGGCATAAGAAATAGATGGTTGGCTGACTTTGTGTTGTTTTGCTACTTCCGTATAGGATTGAAGATGGCAGAGGTCATAAAAATATTGTAGATCTTTTAAATTCATATGGGCTCACTTTCATTAGTTGGAGAAGGAAAATAAGTGGAAATCACCAGATAAATAAATCTTATCCGTATCCTACAATTTGACTATACGAGTATTCGCCGGTTAAAATGTAAGTGAGTCAGGGATATCAAAGGTTATCTAAGATACTTTCAAAAATGACCAACATCTTTTCTCGTTTATCAATAGGGAGCTGTTTAATCTTCATGTTGATTCTTTTGAGTGAAAGATTGTCGGTCTTATCAGAGGTTGATTCAAGGCTATCAAAATTGAAAAATTCCTCTGGGGTCATCTTTAGGGCGACAATCACTTTTTCAAGACTGTGAATGGTCAGATTCACATTTTGGTTTTCAAGTTGATTGATATACTTAAGCCCGAGCCCCGCTTGTTCCGAAAGTTCTTCCTGGCTCATTTTTTTCTGTGTTCGAAAATATTTCACTTTTTGGGAAATATATTGTTGTAAATAGTTTTTATTCGTCATATAAATAGAATACAAGTTTTGCATGACAAAAAAACATCTTAAAAAATACAAAGTATTGTATAACAAACTTATATAATATTTATTTTAATTCGGATTGCCAATTTGTATGATTAGTTTCTTTTACTCGAAACTTTTAGTAAAGAGTGATCATCGAGAGTTTTATGAGTTCAGAACTTTATAAAATATAATAACTTAAAGTGCCATTAACAATAGTGTTTTAAGTATAAAAGAGCTTATTAGAAAAATGTCTTCGTAGACTCATTATAACATATGCGTACACGATTGTATTTTATAAACAACAAAGTTTTCCAAACGGTTCATTTAAGTGGTATAATAGAAGTAAAAAGGAGGTTGCACTATGACTGCACATGATATTTTAAACAATCCTTTCCTCAATAAAGGTACTGCCTTTACCTTAGAGGAGCGAAAGGAACTAGGTCTTATTGGTTTACTGCCACCGTATGTTCAAACGATCGAAGAACAAGCGGCGCAAACTTATGCACAAATGCAAACAAAAGCCAATGATTTGGAAAAGCGTCTTTTCCTAATGGAAATTTTTAATACCAACCGAACTCTTTTCTATTACCTCTTTTCTCAACATTTGGAAGAATTTAATCCAATTGTATACGATCCAACCATTGCAGATACCATTGAAGGCTATAGTGACCTCTTTGTAGATCCCCAATATGCGGGATATCTTGATATCAATCATCCTGAAAATATTGAAGCCACTTTGAAAAATGCTGCTGGGGATCGCGAGATTCGTCTCATTGTTGTAACAGATGCAGAAGGAATCCTTGGAATCGGTGACTGGGGAACAAATGGTGTCGATATTTCTGTTGGGAAATTGATGGTCTACACGGGTGCTGCTGGAATCGATCCTTCTATGGTTCTTCCTTTAGTTATTGATGCAGGGACTAACCGTGAAGAACTTCGTAACAACCCTAATTACTTAGGGAATCGTCACGAACGGGTTCGCGGTGATCGTTACTACGACTTCATTGACCAATTTGTTCAAACAGCAGAACGTCTCTTTTCTAAACTTTACCTTCACTGGGAAGACTTCGGCCGCTTGAATGCTGCCAATATTCTTGAAAAATACCGAAAACAAATTCCAACTTTTAATGATGATATTCAAGGTACAGGAATCGTTACCTTGGGTGGTATCTTTGGTTCACTGGATATTAGTGGTGAAAAATTAACAGATCAAGTTTATCTCTGCTATGGTGGTGGTACTGCGGGTGCAGGAATTGCCTCTCGTGTTCTTCGTGAAATGGTGAGTGAAGGTATTTCTGAAGAAGAAGCCTATAAACGTTTCTTTATGGTTGATAAACAAGGTCTTCTCTTTGATGACATGGATGACCTAACTCCTGAACAAAAACCGTTTGCTAAGAAACGTGCTGACTTTAGTAACGCAGACAAGTTGACTGACCTGCTTGAAGTAGTGAAGACTGTGAAGCCAACCATTCTTGTAGGAACTTCAACTCAACCTAATACCTTCACTAAAGAAATAGTAGAGGCTATGTGTGAAAACACAGAACGTCCGATGATTTTCCCTTTGTCAAATCCAACCAAGCTAGCAGAAGCTAGTGCCAAAGATTTGATTGAATGGTCAGATGGCAAAGCTTTTGTCGCAACAGGAATTCCTTCTGATACAGTTTCTTATAAAGGTGTAGACTATGTGATTGGTCAAGCCAATAATGCCTTGATTTACCCAGGTCTTGGTCTAGGTATGCTGGCTTCTGAAGCAAGTCTTTTGACTGATGAAATGATTGGAGCAGCAGCTCATTCATTGAGTGGTATTGTCAATCCAGGCCAACCAGGAGCTCCTGTCTTGCCACCATTCAAGTATGTAGCAGATGTTTCTATTAAAGTAGCAGAAGCAGTCGCTAAAAAAGCACAAGAGCAAGGTCTTGCGCGTGCTAAGGAAACAGATATGGCCAAAGCAGTTCGTGATTTGAAGTGGTATCCAGAGTATAAATAATTCATTGCTACTGTCTATCCTTCGCTAGCGACAGATTTGTATGGGTTGTGGACTTAAGTAATTTAGAAAGGATACCTATGTCACTCTTTTTAACCTCGATTACGAGTATCATTCCGATTATCGCTATTATTGTTTTGGGGTATATTCTTCAGGTGAAGGGATGGTTTGGAGATGCCTTTGGACCTAACCTATCTCGTTTGATCATGAATGTAGCCTTGCCAGCGTCAATCTTTGTGTCGGTAATGAAATACCTAACACTAGATAAACTAATCAGTCTTTCTGGAGGTCTCCTTTATACATTTGTGGCCTTTATCTTGGGCTATATCGTAGCTTATATTGCAGTTATGGCTTTCAAGGTTCGTCCAGGACGGCGAGGAACCATGATTAATACCTTTGTGAATGCCAATACTATTTTTATTGGTTTACCTTTAAACGTTGCTCTTTTTGGGGATCAGGCTCTTCCTTATTTCTTAATTTACTATATCACCAACACGATTTCCACCTGGACATTGGGCGTGTATTTGATGACGAGTGACAGTAAATCGGGTCAAAGCAAGGAGACGAGTAAATTTGACTGGAAGAAATTGCTACCAGCTCCGCTTGTAGGTTTTCTTGTGGCTCTGCTATTTTTGATTCTCCGAATCTCTATTCCAGATTTCGCAACGAATACCTTAACCTATGTTGGAAATATCGTCACTCCCCTATCTCTGATTTATATTGGTATCGTTCTTGCAAAGGCAGGCTTGAAAACTATTACTTTTGATAAAGATACAATTGTCACTTTAGTTGGACGCTTTATCCTGGCTCCTCTAATCATGCTTCTTGTATTGAAGTTCTTTGCACCAAATATGGCGACAGTAGAATTTAAGACCTTTATGATTCAGTCCTCTACACCAGCTTTAGCTGTTCTTCCGATTCTTGCTAATCAGGGAAAAGGAGATGTGGAATTCTCTACGAATGTGGTGACTCTAAGTACGGTTCTATTTATCGTTGTTATTCCAATATTACAAACTTTATTAGGATAAGAAGGTAGAGGATAGGATTGAAAGTTTTGCGTTAAGAAATTTCACTATTATAGATACATCTATTCCTATTTCTTGAAATCAAAATCGGCAGAAACTCTTCGGACGTTTCCTATCAAGCGCTTTCGAGCTGTCCTAAAAGCCAGACTTTTCAAACTAGGATTGAAAAAAGCTCGTAAAGCTTCACAATTTAGTAAACGTTCTTCGAAAGAATGACTATACTTACAAAGAGCACCTTTCGAGGTGTTCTTTTTATGCTTCCATACTAAATTGGTGCAATTGACACAGTTGTTGCGACTTTAGTCGCTTACAAATGTGGCTGCAACCTGACAAAGTCAGTTGCCTCAAAAGGTTCATCAACACGATACTATCAACGTTTCGAAACACTTCGTGGTTCACACCATGAGGTGTTTTTTAATGAATTTAAGAAAAGCCCATACAACTTTACTTGAAAGAATGCTATAATAGCTTAGAATAACTGATTTTCTGTTGAAATAAATTTATGGGGATTACGATGTCACTTGTCTTAAAGGTTGGCTTGTTCTATTAGACAATTGGATTTTGAATTCCTTTTTTCAACTGTCTTTGTCCGTCTTGAAAATGCAAATTGGGGTAGTCGTTATCCAATCCTTATGAATGAATTGTATCAGGGGAGAGTTTCAGTATATTATTTAAAGAATTGTCTACTCTAACTATAGAGTATAGTTTAGCAAATTATCGTCTTATGATAATATTTTGGGCTTTGAACATGCAATTTCTATGGGGAAAAGTGTTGAGATTTCTAGTTTGTAGATTTTCTTGCTTGTGCAGGACTAAGTTATGAGACGGATGCTCGAAATAGTGAAAAATTTAAAGTAAAAGATTTTACAAAAAATCAGCAGAGGTGGGAAATGAGAGTCGTTTTATTGCCGATTTATTATAAGGATGAGAATAGAATAGAAACTTGTCAGATTTTTATTAGAGATAGCGAAGAATTATGTATTCTTGATGTTGATAGAGATTCGGGTTTTAAACGCTATGAAGCTGACTCTTTCTTTGAGGCGCTTACGAACTATCGTCTGGATTTGGAAAAGGAAGGAGGGGTTCTCCAATGCAATGGAGCTGACAAGTGTGTATTTCCTTCTCCGATGCAGCTGAATTTTGGAGGAGAAAAAGCCTATTTCTTAGAAATGAGAAAACAAGCCAGTTTAAACAATGTTTATGAGATTTTTGACCAAGATAAACCAAACTTAAACTGTGTCAGTGTCGCAGAACAGAAACAATTTTATGATGATTGGTTTACTAGCTTAGTAGGTGGGAGCCATTAAACCTGCTTTAAAAGTAGCTATCGGAACAAGTCTTAGTAAACTGTGTTTTGGACCGTGTGACAGATGAAAGAATTGTAGATGGACATTATCACGGAAAATTGGGAGAATACGAGTTGAAATTAAACTAAAGACTTACTTAGTCCATGTTATGGGTGGTATCTAAAGAGAGATGATTTTGACTGGATAGATAGTTGGGGAATTAGGGGGACTGAATGTTGTATTATAAAACAATTTGGAATCACACGAATGACTGTGATCCGATCATAATGTATTCTGAAATAGACGAGGAGCGCTATGAAACGAAACGATTAGATATCTACCATAATGGACACGTAGCTTATTTTGATAATCGGACACCTTTGGAGTTGGGAGAAGCTCCATATCCAAGTGATTTTGATGCAATAAATGCTATAGGGGAGTTTGATGTATCTGAAATATCAGCGATAGATTTTGAGAATATTCTAAAAATGTATGACACAGAAGCTTTAATCGAAGATTATTGTATCAAATTAGCTAAATGGGCCGAAAGGTAACAAGTATTTGCTGTTTTTTCAATAGTAACAAGGGGGAACATTCATGTCGGACATTACATTTGAGCATTCTTTCTTTTCCTATCCACAATCATTAAAGGATTTAGTTTCCGAAGGTAGGGTTGATTTTGGTGTATGGTACTTGATGAATGACGATGAAACAGTGAGAAGATTTCGAGGTCTTCAAACAAGATATCCTGAGCGAACATTATATCCATTTGCAAGGAGAGGTGATAATGATGATATCGCCTGTTTTGAAGATGTTGATAGTACTCTAGTGCATATCATTCATGACTTTGCTGATATAGGATGGGAGCAAAGAGAAGTGTTTCCCACTATTGATGCCTGGTTAGAATACATTGAGGAGTGTAATCTTCAAGATAGACGGTGACTTGGTGTTAGGCTGAACCTTGGTAGAGCTTAGCGCTATTGATGAAAATAGTCATCTATAAATATCTGAGGAATTTATTTGGAGATAAATGGGAAGGAGAAAAATCTTGTTGCTGTTTGATTTATCTACCAAGCAAAAAGAGCTTGAAGAACTAGATTATTGGGAAATGGGAATACTAGATTTAAAGATATCCTATTTTGGAGATGAGGTTTCTTTGTGCATAGAAGATTATCATAACAAAGAAAAATACTGGGAAATTAAGTTTTTAGTATGCGCAAAAGTAGAGTATAGCAATGATGCTTTAGACATCCAGTGGAGAAAAGATAAACATGTCAAAGATATGACTAGAGGGGAATTGCATCATCATGGTCAAGAAATTTCTTTACAAATTTATGAGGAGAATCCTGATTTTGTGAAGTGTATGGTTGATATTGGTTTGTTGCAAATGACAATTGTTTGCCGCGATATTCAGATAGAACATCTTGATTTAAAGGATGCTCAGTTCTTTTGGCAGGATCGTGAAACTGTAGAATGAGTAAAGTGTACCTAAACGGTTATCATAACGGATCGAAGAACAACAAAAAACGTGTAATTTATTACTGAGTATTGATAAATAGGAATGAAATGATGTTAAGTGTTGAATTGAGAATAGCGGTAGCAGACGTAACCATGATAGATAGCTTATTGAATTTATTAGATGTTAGCCAGAAGATTGTTACTTCTCACTTTTATTATAAGGACCAGGAACTAAGTTATTCAAGTGCTATAAAGTGGGAGCGGTATTTTTCGAGTCCAGCTACTGGATATTTGCATGTGAGGCAAATATTTGTAGGAAGAGTTGTTGAAGATGCGATGATTATTATTTCAGGAAATAGCGATATCGTCGATTTTATCATTGAATTTCGCGTTGAACATCTGACAGATGAGGATATAAATAGTATTAAAAAATTTATCCTAAAATCTAATCGAACTATTTCAGATAAGGACATTGAAGTTATCTGTGAAGAGTATTGAGATTTGATAGGCTATTATAAGATTAGCGAACGTAATACTTTGGTAGAAATCAAAAGAGATGAGATCAGTGAGGAGCTGACTGGAGGTAAATAAAATGATTTTTGAGGATTTAAGAGAACTCTTACTCTCGATAGTTGAAGAAGATGCTATTATTTCGACTTTATTTTTGTTTTTTATTAAAAATAAAGGATATTCGCCTCAGATATTGGAAGAGATTATTTTTTATGGAGTGACAATAGGTTGGTTTAAAATTGTTAATGTAGAAAATGATAATATTTCTTATACGGAAATCGAGTGGAGAATGGATAATGTCTTTCAAGAAATCGTTTTTTGCGATAATGATTTTGCTGTAAAGACTTTATTGACACAGGAAGGTGGAATTCCAGAATTATTCAGGAAATTTATCTTATGACAGGAACAATCTTCATTTGTCAAAGAGAGAATTTTGGTAACTTGAATCTCCAGGCCTGTGCGATAAGGAAGTTCAATATACCCATAATAAAAATAGAAAGACTAGATAAAGCATGACAGATAAGCAAGCACTATTTTTACAAGAACTAAAAATCATCCAGGAGCAAGCTGTAAATATGAATATCCATCAGAGTGATTTAACTAAAGAAGAACTGCTTTTTAATGTTAGTTATGATACTTTGGTTTTGATGATGGAATTGTTGGATGGCTATCGTAATATGAATTTAGAGTTATCTGATAAAGAGAGTAAGGAAGTTTTAAATAAGAATATACAATTACATGATGGGGTTGTTGATTTTTTGAAGTCATTTTAATTTAGCTAAGATGTGACATGTGCTCTAATCTCCATAAAATAGGGAGTGAATAGGAGGAGAGGAAATGGTTGGAGATCTTTTGAAAATCGATAGGATTAAGATGCTATTGCTCGAGAATGGAATTTCTTTGGAACCAGGTCTAAGTGATGAAGAAATACAAAAAGTTGAGACAATCTATGGAATTGAATTTCCTGAGCAGTGGTTGGCAGTCTATCAACAATTGTTGCCTATTTCAGAAGGTTTTTATAACTGGAGAGATTTCTCAGCTGAAAATATAGAACATATAAAACGGAACCTAGCTGCTCCCTATGATGGAATTTTGGAAAGTTTGGATGAACTGGTGTGGGATGCATCTTGGGGAATCGAGCCGACTACACTCTTGGACAGAAATGTACAAATCAGGAAAATATTAGGATCAGCACCTCGCTTAATCCCCTTATATGGGCATCGTTTTCTCCCTAGTTATGAGAATCAGGAGATGCCGATTTTATCAGTAGTGGATTTAGATATTATTTACTATGGCAAAGACTTATACGATTATTTTGAGATTGAATTTGGAAATAGGAAACTTTCTCTAGCTTTAAAAGAATATAAGCAAGTACCCTTCTGGACGAGTGACTTTTATTAAATGTTTTTACAAAGATAACTGGTCGCACCCTTGAAAACTTCATCTTACTTTGAAATATGCTAAACCCACGATTGGAATTTCTAGATGTCAAGTTAGAGTTTGATCTGTAACTAAATGCCAGGATAAGAGTCGTATTTGCTCTGATAGGAAAGCATGTATCGCTGTGGGTTAGTGCTTTTAAAATAGCTTCCATAGGCATTCCAGCCTGTTTAGCAAGATGTTGGAATTTATGAGGACTTTGATGGATATTATTTTTCTTCATAGTATGTTGTGTTATAATGTAGATACGATATGAAAAAATTAAGATATCTCTTTAAATTTTGTAAATATCACTTTGTATGAACATGAGTAAATTTGAGTTTAAAGAATGATAGGAGATGGTTTACAATGATAAGTTTAGAGTTGATGTCTGAAGAAAATAGCATAGATGTTTATTCTTTTGAAAAAGAAAATAGAGAGTATTTTGAGCGGAATTTACCTCCTAGATCAGCTACCTATTTTGATTCAGAAGGTTTTAAAGAAATTACAAGGGAATTGTTAAGGGAACAAGAGAATCATGATGTCTACATGCATCTTATTAGAGATGCACAAGGTACTATGGTCGGAAGAATCAATTTAAGTGTCTTAGAGGATGATCGAAAAACAGCAGAACTTGGATATAGGATTGGAGAAAATGTTACTAATTTAGGATATGCAAGCGAAGCAGTTAAACTCGTTTTAGAAAAGGCCTTTACTACTTATGGTTTACATAAGATTATCGCAGGGACGGCAACGGACAATCTGGCCTCTCAGAGAGTGCTTTTAAAAAACGGTTTCACCTTTAGTAAAATCATAGAAAATGACTTTCAAATGAATAACGAGTGGATTCATACGGCGATATTTGAGATAAGGAATCTATAGCATCATCATTACCAGTCGTTTGCCAAAACTCAACATTCCTAGTAGACATTCGTCTACTTTTTTTATATAATAAAAATAAACCAAAATGGTTGAATTTTTAAAATAGAATCAACCTACGATGAAAACATCACGCTAGGAGGTAAAATATGTACCAACCAGAGAAACTCAAGGCTCGGAGAAAAGAGCTAAAATTAACACAGAAAGAGATTGCAGAGCAGCTTGGCATTAGTTTTCAGGCTTATTCGGCTTGGGAGCGTGGAGTCAAGGAGCCTTCCGAAGAAAAGGTTAGTCAGCTAGAGAAAATCTTAAAAGTACCAAAAGGCTATTTCACCCAAATTGAGATTGTCCGTCTCTACAATAGCCTCTCTAATCAAGGGAAAGAAAAGGTGGTAGTTTATGCTCGCAACCTGGTTCAAGAAGAACAAGCCAAGAAGGTAACGACCATGCCAGAAAAACTTTTCGAGTATCATGTCTACGAACGTATGTCAGCCGGTATCGGAGCTTCAGTTTATGATGATCGCAACTTTGATACGGTTTATTTCAATGAGGAACTGGCTCATGATTTTGCTTCCTGGGTATCAGGGGATTCTATGGAACCTAAATATCAAAACGGTTCCGTGGCTCTGATTCGAGAGACCGGATTTGATTATGACGGGGCAGTCTATGCAGTGGTTTGCAATAACCAGACCTATATCAAACGGGTCTATCGAGAGGCAGAAGGTTTACGTCTAGTCTCCATCAATCCTAAATACAAGGATATTTTCATCTCCTATGAGGAAGATCCGAGGATTGTAGGCATTATCGTGGGTAACTTTGTGCCAATGGAGGGATAGTCTATGGGCTACTTTGATTATTCCAGAGAGCCCAAAAGTGATATTGCCTTTGTCGATATGAAGTCCTTTTATGCCAGTGTTGAGTGTGTGGAAAGAGGGCTTCATCCTCTTAAAACCTCCCTTTGTGTCATGAGTCGGGCGGATAATTCTGTTGGGCTTATTCTTGCCTCCTCGCCTATGTTTAAAAAGGTGTTTGGGAAAGCAAATGTTGGTCGAGCTCATGATATGCCTTTTGATATCAAGACGCGCAAATTTTCCTACTACAATGCTAAGAAACAAGGCCTACCTACGGATTCAGCTTATGTGAAATTTATCGAGGATTGGGCTCAAGTGACCGTCATTGTTCCTCCTCGGATGGATAAGTATATTGCAGTCAATATGGAAATCCAACGAATCTTTCATAACTATGGCAGTCCAGATGATATTTATCCTTATTCAATTGATGAAGGCTTTATTGATCTAACCAGTTCGCTCAATTATTTTGTTCCGGACCAGCAGATTTCTCGTAAAGATAAGCTGGACATGCTTTCGGCTCGTATCCAGAGAGATATCTGGCGGCAGACCGGGATTTACTCGACAGTCGGTATGTCGAATGCCAATCCTCTGCTTGCTAAGTTGGCCTTGGATAATGAAGCTAAGCACACACCGACTATGCGAGCCAATTGGTCTTACCAAGATGTGGAGGATAAGGTCTGGTCCATTCCAAAGATGACCGACTTTTGGGGGATTGGGCATCGGATGGAGAAGCGCTTGAATAGCTTGGAAATCTATTCGATTAAGGAATTAGCCAATAGCAATCCTGATGTCCTGAAGAAGGAGCTTGGCCAAGCTGGACTACGCTTGTGGTTTCATGCCAATGGAATAGATGAGAGTAATGTTCATAAGCCTTATAAGCCAAAATCTCACGGCTTAGGCAATTCGCAAATTTTACCGAGAGACTATGTCAAGCAGCGAGATATCGAAGTTATCTTCCGAGAGATGGCTGAGCAGGTGGCTATCAGGCTTCGACGGGCCAGAAAGAAGACGACAGTTGTGTCTATCCATCTTAGTTTTTCTAAGCAGGAACAAAAACGCTCCATCCATACCCAGATGAAGGTTGAGCCGACCAATAATACCAGTCTTTTAGTCAGTTATGTACTGAAATTATTCCATAGCAAATATACTTCTGGGGCTGTCAGAAGTGTTGCCGTTAGTTATTCAGGATTTGTGGACGAGTCCTTTGCTTTAATTTCCCTTTTTGATGATGTTGACAAGCTAGAAAAAGAAGAAAGGCTCCAGACTGCCATTGATTCCATTCGAGAACAATTCGGATTTACTTCTCTCTTGAAGGCGACTGCCTTAGAGGATGCATCGAGAAGTATTGCCAGAAGTAAGCTGATCGGAGGGCATTCTGCTGGAGGATTAGATGGACTCAAATGATTGATCGTTCTTACTTACCTTTTCAATCCGCGAGGGACTACCAGGATCCAGGCATGCAGAAGTGGATGGGATTTTTCTTATCGGAGCATACCAGTTCACTCAGTGCAGAAAAAAATCGTGTCGATGTATCGCCTGATTTGAATCCAGTTGAGAAATTGTTGTGGCTTTCCCAGCTCTACGTTGGACGACAAAAAGGCTCTTTTGTGGTCAAGGAGAAAAATTATAAAAGCACGATATTGGGTGAAGTAAGAGAATTATCTCCTCAAGAAATCTCTGTTAGAACGGATGAAGGTTATCGATTAATAAAGGTAGATGATATTCTCACAATCCAACTTTGTCAGGAGGAAGTTGATGACTAGAAAAGAGTTATATGAAAACAAATTGCAGATGGATTACTTCTCAGATGATTACATCCGCTTTGAAGAAGATTTTCAAAAGTACTCTACCATGAATGTACCCCTGACCTTTCTCATTGATGATATCCTACGGACCATGGCCATCAACCAAAAGAACTACTTTGTTTTAAACAAGGAAAATGCCAAAGATGGCAGAGATCATTATTATTATTTTGAGATAGATTATCGCGTAGGATGTAGAAGTTTTCACTATAAAAAGCATGTGAATAGATAATTTGAACGCTATGACAGATGAAGCCTATATTTATTTTGAAAATAAATTACCCAGTGAAATAGCACCCCTAACAGAGAGTGCTAAAACATTATAAATTCATCAAGTGATTTGAAAATTTTGAGAATAACGGAAAAAACGTAAAAAATGTTTGATCAGTAGATAAATATATCGATGACTATATTTTTTATCATATTGTAAAATAAAAATTTCTCTCCACAAGAATACAAAGACTAGTAGATTTAAGAATGTATAGACCCCGAAAGTTAAATTTTTCGGGGGTGTAGTACAGAGGAATTCCTCCCTCTCAAAGCCTCTCTTTTGTCATGAGTTGTTGAATATCAAGAAATGCAAATCTTATGAACTATAATGCCAAGAAATAAGGCTTGCCAACAGATCCAAAATTTATCTAAGATTGGTTTCGAGTGCCTCTGCTTATTCCTTCTAGAGATTGCAGTCAATATGGTGGAAATTTAGACCATTTAATGCAGAATAGAGAGTCAGATTTGTCATCAAAACAACATCATTTTCTTAGTTCTTGTCATAGATTTGTAATGAAAATGTACTTTTTTTATAAAAATCAAAATGCTATAATTCTCTAAACAATTTTCCTTGCACAGGGAGGTTATTATGAAAAAATATAGATTGTTAAAGAAAAGTTTCTTGGCGCGTATCCTTGGATTGCTGATGGTATTTCTCTTCCTATCAGCGTTCACAGCACCTGAAAAACCAGACTATGGTATCTACGATCCAAATCACTATTTGACAGAGGACACTATCACACAAATTCGTGATTTGAATGAAGCTAATAGTAAAAAGGCAGAAAAGCTTCAAGTGGGAGTTTATATCGTGGACAGTTTAGAAGGAGAAAGCATTGAAACAGTAGCTAATGAGACTGCTAGAGCCTGGAAGATAGGTTATTCAGGAGATAATTTTGGAAGTTTGATTGTGGTAGCTGTTCAAGATCGAAAATCAAGAATTGAAACCAGTAATAACACTGCTATCAGGATAACAGACTATCAAACCAAGCAGATCTTGGCAGCCAGTCGTACAGATTTTAAAAATGGGGACTATAGTAAGGGGATTCTAGCGATTGCCAAAGCTTTGGATAATCAGTTTTATAAGGGAAGTGGAACCTTTTCATCTGATGAAACGTCGTTTGCAGATGCTTCCGCCAAAATCAGACGTTACTCCGATAGCATCAGTGGTAAAAAATCGAGTCGAAATAGAAGCAGTTCCTCAAATTACAGTCAAAAAAATGACCCCATAAAAGATTTCTTTGGATTCATGATGGTGGTATATATCATTGGAGTCATTATTGCCGTTATCAGAGGAGGTGGAAGTTCTCGTAACGGTGACTCGTCTAGCGGTGGCTGGTGGTTTAGTGACTCATCCGATTCAGATTCATCTTGGTCAGACTCAGGTTCAGATTCTTCTGGTGGCTGGGACGGCGGAGGCTTTGACGGTGGAGGTTCCTCTGATGATTGGTAATGTTAGTATAAAATTTAAAGAAATGAGTAGGTTTAGATATGAAAAATAAAGGAATCATTTATGTATTGAGCATTTTACTAGCCATTATCTTGCTGGGAGGTTGCTCGGTTGTAGGTACTTATAACGGTCTTGTCTCCGAACAGACCAAGGTAGAACAAGCTCAAGCAAATGTAGCGACAGCCCTCCAACGTCGTTCAGACTTGATTGGAAATCTGGTAGAGTCTGTAAAGGGACAAATGAACCATGAGACAGAGGTCTTCACCCAGATTGCAGAAGCACGTGCAAAAATTGGGAATGGCTCTGTTACTTCAAAGGAAAACCAAGAGGCTCAAGGTGAGTTGAGTTCAGCTATTTCACGCCTGCTTGTGTTGACAGAAAACTATCCTGAGCTTAAGAGCAATCAAAATGTGGAACAACTCATGACGGAGTTGGCTGGAAGCGAAAATCGTATTTTTGTAGCCCGCAAGGATTACAACCAGGCAGCAACTGACTACAATCAAAAATTAAGAAGCTTCCCAACTGTTCTCTTTGCTAATATGATGAACTTTAAAGAAGCAGAAACCTTCAAAGAAAGCGAAGAAGCCAAGACAGCTCCAAAGGTTGATTTTAGTACTTCTACATCAAAACAGTAGAGGGGCCGTTTATTTCTAAGAATTGCAAGATCTGGAAACTACTTTCCAGGTCTTTTTGCTATAATAAAAATAGGAAACAGTTCTGGAGGTGATGAGATGGAGAAGTTGCTACAATTGTTGATTTTAGTGCCCTATTTTTTCTTTTTTAGTTGGCAAAGGAAGGCACGACCAGGAAGAAAACACTTTTCATTCCTTTACTATTTTTACTGGATTTATTTACCTCTCATGGCCTTGTTTAGTCTAGCTTTCACTCTTTTTTCGCTAGTCTTATTTAACTTTATTTTACTAGAACCCAAGGATTTAGCTAGGTGGTTGATATGGATAGTTTTAGTCTTTTTATCCTTACTCAATGACTGGATAGTTTATACTTGTCTAAAATTTATGAATAAGTTACGATTGGAAAAGAAGAAATCCAGTCTTCCTTGAAAGAAATGGGCAAGCTTTTACCTAATAGAAAATGATGGCAATTTTTTCATGGATAAACTAGCTAGAAGCATTAATGAAGAAAACTAGACTCGGAATAGGAATTTTAAGGGAACTAATCACCTTGATTAGCCCTTTTTTGCCCTAAGGGAAAACGGAATATTTCTTGAAAAAAATGGGCAAATATGCTACAATAAAAAGAACATTCTAAAATATTCAGAATTTAAAGTAAGGAAAAAAATGGCAAATTTACTAAAAACAATCATCGAAAATGATAAAGGGGAACTTCGCCGCCTAGAAAAGATGGCTGATAAAGTCCTCAAATACGAAGATGAAATGGCTGCTTTGACAGACGAGCAGTTGCAAGCTAAGACAGAAGAATTTAAGCAACGCTATCAAAATGGTGAGACTCTTGACCAACTTTTGTATGAGGCGTTTGCTGTTGTACGCGAGGGAGCTAAGCGTGTTCTTGGTCTTTTCCCGTATAAGGTTCAGGTTATGGGGGGAATCGTTCTTCACCATGGTGACGTTCCTGAGATGCGTACTGGTGAGGGGAAAACCTTGACAGCGACAATGCCTGTTTACCTAAACGCCCTTTCAGGTAAAGGTGTACACGTAGTTACGGTCAATGAGTATCTATCAGAACGTGACGCGACTGAGATGGGTGAGTTGTACTCATGGCTTGGTTTGTCAGTAGGGATCAACTTGGCAGCCAAATCTCCAATGGAGAAAAAAGAAGCTTATGAGTGTGATATCACATACTCAACCAACTCAGAAATCGGATTTGACTACCTCCGTGATAACATGGTTGTTCGTGCGGAGAATATGGTTCAACGTCCACTCAACTACGCCTTGGTCGATGAGGTAGACTCTATCTTGATTGACGAAGCTCGTACTCCTTTGATCGTTTCAGGAGCCAATGCAGTTGAAACTAGCCAACTCTACCATATGGCGGACCATTTTGTGAAGTCTTTGGATAAGGATGACTATATCATTGATATTCAGTCTAAGACAATTGGTTTATCTGATTCTGGTATTGACAAGGCTGAAAGCTACTTCAAACTAGAAAATCTCTACGATATCGAAAACGTAGCCTTGACTCACTTTATCGACAATGCCCTTCGTGCTAACTACATTATGATTCTTGATATTGACTATGTGGTCAGCGAAGAACAAGAAATCTTGATTGTCGACCAATTTACAGGTCGTACCATGGAAGGTCGTCGTTACTCTGATGGTTTGCACCAAGCGATTGAAGCTAAAGAAGGTGTGCCAATCCAAGATGAGACCAAAACATCAGCATCGATTACCTACCAAAACCTTTTCCGTATGTATAAAAAATTGGCAGGTATGACAGGTACTGGTAAAACAGAAGAAGAAGAATTCCGCGAAATCTACAACATTCGTGTTATTCCAATTCCTACTAACCGTCCGATCCAACGTATTGACCATTCAGACCTTCTTTACGCTAGTCTCGATGCAAAATTCAAGGCTGTGGTAGAAGATGTTAAGGCGCGTTACCAAAAAGGTCAACCTGTCTTGGTAGGTACTGTTGCCGTTGAAACCAGTGATTTTCTTTCTAAGAAATTGGTTGAAGCAGGCGTACCTCACGAAGTATTGAATGCTAAAAACCACTACAGAGAAGCGCAAATCATCATGAATGCTGGTCAACGTGGTGCGATCACTATCGCAACCAACATGGCCGGTCGTGGTACTGATATTAAGCTTGGTGAAGGTGTTCGTGAACTTGGTGGACTTTGTGTCATTGGTACAGAACGCCATGAAAGTCGTCGTATCGATAACCAGCTTCGTGGACGTTCAGGACGTCAAGGAGACCCAGGGGAGTCACAATTCTACCTTTCTCTGGAAGATGATTTGATGAAACGTTTCGGTTCAGAGCGCTTGAAGGGTGTCTTTGAACGTCTCAATATGTCAGACGAAGCGATCAAATCTCGTATGTTGACACGTCAGGTTGAAGCAGCACAAAAACGTGTTGAAGGAAACAACTACGACACACGTAAACAAGTCCTTCAATACGATGATGTCATGCGTGAGCAACGTGAGATTATCTACTCACAACGTTACGATGTCATCACTGCTGATCGCGACTTGGCTCCTGAGATTCATGCAATGATTAAACGCACTATTAATCGTGTTGTTGATAATCATGCGCGTGCTAAACAAGATGAAAAACTAGAAGCTATCTTGAATTTTGCAAGATATAACTTGCTTCCAGAAGATTCAATTTCACTTTCAGACCTAGAAGGTTTGTCAGACCAAGCGATCAAAGATGAACTTTACCAACGTGCCTTGAAAGTCTACGATAGTCAAGTTGCTAAACTTCGTGATGAGGAAGCTGTTAAAGAATTCCAAAAAGTCTTGATCCTACGTGTTGTAGATAACAAGTGGACAGACCATATCGATGCTCTTGATCAGTTGCGTAATGCTGTTGGTCTCCGTGGTTATGCTCAGAATAACCCTGTCGTTGAGTATCAAGCAGAAGGTTTCCGTATGTTTAATGATATGATTGGTTCCATTGAGTTTGATGTGACCCGTTTGATGATGAAAGCACAAATTCATGAACAAGAGCGTCCACAAGCAGAGCGTCATATCAGTACGACAGCTACTCGTAATATTGCTGCGCAACAGACTGAGCTTCCTGCAGATTTGGATCTTAGCCAAGTTAAGCGTAACGACTTGTGCCCATGTGGTTCTGGTAAGAAATTTAAAAACTGTCATGGTAAACGACGTTAAAATTGACTAATTTTCAGGCGGATGCCTAGTGAAAAGTGAATTTTCGCTTGGCGTCCGTTTGCTTTATAAGGAGATGAATAATGGTATTTACAGCAAAAAGCCCTAAAATTAATATTGAAGAAGTTCGTAGTTTATCTAAATTAGAAGGACAAGCACTGGCTAATAAACAACAACGCGATCAAGAACTTGAAGCGATTATTCGTGGTGAAGATCAACGCATTTTGTTGGTGATTGGTCCTTGTTCATCTGACAATGAAGAAGCAGTTCTCGAATATGCTAAGCGTTTGGCAAAACTGCAAGAAGAAGTCAAAGACCGCGTCTTTATGGTCATGCGCGTCTACACTGCTAAACCACGTACTAATGGTGATGGCTATAAGGGCTTGATTCACCAACCAAATGCCAAAGAAGCACCTAGTCTCATCAATGGGATCAAGGCGGTTCGTCACCTGCATTACCGTGTTATTTCTGAAACAGGAATGACGACAGCGGATGAAATGTTGTACCCAGAAAACCTTCCTCTGGTAGATGACTTGATTTCTTATATGGCTGTTGGAGCTCGTTCGGTTGAAGACCAACAACACCGTTTTGTAGCTAGTGGAGCGGATTTTGCGACAGGTTTTAAAAATCCAACGTCTGGAAATCTCAATGTCATGTTCAACGGTATTTATGCAGCGCAAAACAAGCAGAGTTTCCTTTTCCTAGGAAAAGAAGTCGAAACTACTGGAAATCCTCTATCCCATGCCATTCTCCGTGGTGCCCTCAACGAATACGGGAAAAATATCCCTAACTACTACTATGATAATTTGATGGATACCATTGCCCAGTATGAAAAGATGGGCCTTGAAAATCCATTTATCATCATTGATACCAACCATGATAACTCAGGAAAGCAGTATATGGATCAGATTCGCATCGTTCGTCAGACCTTGATTAACCGCGATTGGAATGAAAAGATTAAAAAATATGTTCGTGGATTCATGATTGAGTCTTATCTAGAAGACGGTCGTCAAAATGAACCAGAGGTCTTTGGAAAATCTATCACCGATCCATGTCTAGGATGGGAAAATACTGAGGCTCTTGTGCGCGAAATCTACCAAAGACTAGGAGAATAATATGGCATTTATTGAAAAAGGTCAAGAAATCGATATTGAAGCGATTAAGGCGGAAACACGGCTATCTGCAGAAACCTTGCAACATAAGGAAAGCCGAGACCAAGAACTAGCAGATATCCTTTCAGGTAAGGATGATCGTATCCTTTTGGTCATTGGGCCTTGTTCGTCTGATAATGAAGAAGCAGTCCTAGAGTATGCCCGTCGTTTGGCAGACTTGCAGAAAAAAGTGGCAGATAAGATTTTCATGGTTATGCGTGTTTACACGGCCAAACCACGTACCAATGGAGATGGCTACAAGGGCTTGGTTCATCAGCCAGATACTTCTAAAGCTCCAAGCTTGATTAATGGTTTGCAGGCTGTTCGTCAGCTTCATTATCGGGTAATTACAGAAACTGGATTGACTACAGCGGATGAAATGCTTTATCCATCCAATCTAGTTTTAGTTGACGACTTGGTAAGCTACCATGCCGTGGGTGCGCGCTCAGTAGAAGACCAAGAACACCGTTTTGTAGCTTCAGGGATTGATGCACCAGTGGGGATGAAAAATCCAACCTCAGGAAATCTATCTGTTATGTTTAATGCCATCTATGCTGCACAAAACAAGCAAACATTTCTTTACCATGGACAAGAAGTTGAGACTTCAGGTAATCCCCTGGCCCACGTTATCCTTCGTGGAGCTATGAATGAATATGGGAAGAATGAACCAAACTTCTACTATGAAACTCTCTTAGATGCTATCGGCCGTTACGAGTCTATGGGGCTTGAAAATCCTTTTATCATGATTGATACTAACCATGATAATTCAGGCAAGCAATATATGGAGCAAGTTCGAATTGTTCGTCAGGCTCTGCTCAATCGTGACTGGAATGAAAAGATCAAGAAGACAGTTCGAGGTTTCATGATTGAATCTTACTTGGCAGATGGTCGCCAAAATCAACCAGAAATCTTTGGTTGTTCTATTACAGACCCATGTCTAGGATGGGAAAACACAGTAGCCTTGGTAGAAGAAATCTATACTACCTTAACAAAATAAGTGAAAAGGATGGAGTTGGGGGAACCTCAACTCTTTTTGACGAAAATGATAGTTGGACACGGAATCGATATCGAAGCATTAGCTTCCATACAACATGCAGTTGAAAAAAGAGAAGGCTTTGCGCAGCGTGTTTTGACAGACAAGGAATTGAAGCGCTTTGTCAGTCTCAAAGGTCGTAGACAGATTGAGTATTTGGCTGGTCGTTGGTCAGCTAAAGAGGCTTTCTCAAAGGCTATGGGAACGGGAATTGGGAAGTTGGGCTTTCAAGACTTGGAAATCTTGAACAATGAAAGAGGTGCTCCCTACTTCAGCAAATCCCCGTTTTCAGGAAAAGTTTGGCTATCTATCAGCCATACAGATCAGTTTGTGACAGCTAGTGTTATTTTGGAGGAAGATTATGAAAACTAGTCCACATAGACCAACCAAGGCCCTTATTCATCTAGAAGCAATTCGCTACAATATCCAACAAATGGGAGCGCACATTCCCCAAGATACCCTCAAATGGGCAGTTGTAAAAGCCAATGCCTATGGACACGGAGCGGTTGCTGTTGCAACAGCTATCCAGGATGACGTTGATGGTTTTTGCGTTTCTAATATCGATGAAGCCATCGAGCTTCGTCAGGCAGGAATTTCTAAGAAGATTCTTATTTTAGGAGTATCTGAGGTTGAATCTCTTTCATTGGCTAAGGACTTTGATATTACCTTGACAGTGGCTGGGGTGGAATGGATCCAGAAACTCATAGCCACAGAGTCAGACTTATCAGGTTTAACTGTTCACCTTAAAATTGACTCAGGTATGGGACGGATTGGTTTTAGAAGTGCAAGCGAGGCTGAAGAAGCTCAAACTTTACTCAAGGAGCATGGAGCAAATGTTGAGGGAATCTTTACACACTTTGCAACTGCTGATGAAGAGTCGGATAGCTATTTTAAGGAACAGTTAGAGTGTTTCAAGGAAATACTTGCTGGCTTGCAAGAAGTACCAGAATTGGTTCATGCTAGTAACTCCGCAACGACTCTATGGCATGCAGAAACTATTTTCAGTGCTGTTCGCATGGGAGATTCCATGTATGGTCTCAATCCAAGTGGACAAGTTTTGGAATTGCCTTATGAACTAAAACCAGCCTTAACTTTGGAGTCAGCTATTGTTCATGTTAAAACAGTCCCAGCTGGGGCTTGTATGGGTTACGGAGCAACTTATCAAGCAGACGGTGAGCAAGTCATTGCAACGGTACCGATAGGTTATGCAGATGGTTGGACACGAGATATGCAGAATTTCTCAGTTCTGGTAGATGGACAATTGTGCCCCATCGTAGGACGTGTATCCATGGACCAAATCACGGTTCGTTTGCCTAAGCTTTATCCATTGGGTACCAAGGTAACCTTGATTGGTGCAGATGGTGATCAAGAAATTACTGCAACAGATGTAGCAGTCTACCGAGGAACGATCAATTATGAGGTAGTTTGTCTCCTCAGTGATCGAATTCCGAGAGAATATTATTAAAAAACAGAAGGAAAGGAGAGTAGCATGAATTTACATCAACCCTTGCATGTCTTACCAGGAGTAGGACCTAAATCAGCAGAAAAATATGCCAAACTAGGAATTGAAAATCTGCAAGACCTCTTGCTCTACTTTCCTTTCCGTTATGAAGATTTTAAGACCAAGCAGGTGCTAGAACTAGAAGATGGCGAGAAGGCGGTTCTGTCTGGTCAGGTAGTAACGCCAGCTAGTGTTCAGTATTATGGATTTAAGCGCAATCGTCTTCGCTTTAGCCTTAAACAGGGAGAGGTTGTTTTTGCGGTTAACTTCTTTAACCAACCCTACCTAGCTGACAAGATTGAACTAGGAGCAACCTTGGCTGTCTTTGGAAAGTGGGATCGTGCTAAAGCTAGTCTCACAGGCATGAAGGTTTTAGCCCAAGTGGAGGATGATCTCCAACCGGTCTATCGTCTCGCACAAGGAGTTAGTCAAGCAGGCCTTGTTAAAGTCATTAAAACCGCCTTTGACCAGGGTCTAGATCTCTTGATAGAGGAAAATATCCCTCAGTCCTTGCTCGATAAATACAAACTCATGTCTCGCTGTCAGGCTGTTCGTGCCATGCATTTTCCTAAGGATTTAGCAGAATACAAACAGGCCCTTCGTCGAATCAAGTTTGAGGAGCTCTTTTATTTCCAAATGCAATTACAGACCCTCAAGTCTGAAAATAAGATTCACGGAAGTGGATTGGTCCTGAATTGGTCCCAGGAAAAACTAACTGCCGTTAAAGAGAAATTGCCTTTTGCCTTAACCAAAGCCCAAGAAAAAAGCCTACAAGAAATCCTGACAGATATGAAGTCGGACCAACACATGAATCGACTCTTACAAGGGGATGTTGGTAGTGGGAAGACAGTGGTTGCGGGTCTAGCGATGTACGCGGCTGTAACGGCTGGTTATCAGGCGGCTCTAATGGTTCCAACAGAGATCCTTGCAGAGCAGCATTCTGAAAGTCTAGAAAGTCTCTTTCCAGATTTGAAACTAGCCCTCCTAACAGGTTCACTGAAAGCTGCAGAAAAACGCACGGTTTTGGAAACGATTGCCAAGGGCGAGGTTGATGTGATCGTCGGTACCCATGCCCTCATACAGGATGGGGTGGAATACGCTCGACTTGGTTTGATAATCATCGATGAACAACACCGATTTGGTGTGGGACAAAGGCGTATTTTACGGGAAAAAGGAGAAAATCCAGATGTCCTCATGATGACGGCAACTCCGATTCCACGGACCTTAGCCATCACCGCCTTTGGAGATATGGATGTTTCCATTATTGACCAGATGCCAGCGGGACGAAAACCAATCGTAACACGCTGGATCAAGCATGAACAACTGCCCCAGGTCTTGACTTGGTTAGAGAGTGAGATTCAGAAAGGCTCCCAAGCCTATGTCATTTCGCCCCTGATTGAAGAATCTGAAGCCCTGGATCTTAAAAATGCTATTGCTTTATCGGAAGAATTGACGGCTCATTTTGCAGAAAAAGCAAAAGTTGCTCTCTTACACGGTAAGATGAAGAGTGATGAAAAAGACCAGATTATGCAGGATTTCAAAGAGAGAAAAACAGATATTCTGGTTTCGACAACGGTTATCGAGGTTGGGGTCAATGTGCCAAATGCGACGGTTATGATTATCATGGATGCTGATCGTTTTGGGCTTAGTCAACTCCATCAGCTTCGGGGTCGTGTAGGCCGTGGGGATAAGCAGTCCTATGCGGTACTTGTAGCCAATCCCAAAACTGACTCTGGAAAGGATCGCATGCGCATCATGACGGAAACGACTAATGGATTTGTCCTTGCAGAGGAAGATTTGAAAATGCGTGGCTCTGGTGAGATTTTTGGAACCAGACAGTCAGGTCTACCAGAGTTTCAAGTGGCTGATATTATCGAAGATTTTCCGATTCTTGAGGAAGCGCGTAAGGTAGCTGGTTATATCAGCTCTCTTCCTAACTGGCAGGAGGACCCAGAGTGGCATATGATTGTCCTAAATCTAGAAAAGAAAGAACATTTAGATTAAGCTTTCTCTAAGAAAATCTTAAGTTTGCTTTTAGGGTTATTGCCTATACTAGAGTCATCAAAAAGAAACGAGGACTCTCACATGACAATGACGATTAAAGTAAATTATCAAAAAAAATTTCAAGAAGTAGTAAAGGCAGACAAGCTTGCTACAAAATAGTAGTTATTAAGGGCGATAGAGCCCTTTTTAAATACTTGCTTTATACTCTTCAAAAATCAAATTCAAACCACGTCAGCTTCGCCTTGCCGTACTAGAGTACAGCCTTCGGCTAGCTTTCTAGTTTGCTCTTTGATTTTCATTGAGTATTAGGCGAAATATGCTAGATTTTTAGTAGATAGAATCGGCAGAATCACGCTATACCAATTTTTATTCTTGACAAGTAAAAGAAACAAGTATATACTGTTTTTGCTGATTCTGCAAAGCGAGAATTAGACTATACCAATTTAAGGGGAAAGCACAGCTTGTCTGTGTCGTATATACTATGTGTGGAATTGTTGGTGTTGTTGGAAACACAAATGCAACTGATATTTTGATTCAAGGGCTTGAAAAGCTCGAATACCGTGGTTATGATTCTGCGGGAATTTTTGTCCTAGGTGGTGCTGAAAACCATTTGGTGAAGGCTGTTGGTCGTATTGCAGAATTGTCTGCTAAGACTGCTGGCGTTGAGGGGACAACTGGTATTGGACATACTCGTTGGGCCACTCACGGTAAACCAACAGAAGACAATGCTCACCCACATCGCTCTGAGACAGGACGTTTTGTATTGGTCCACAATGGGGTGATTGAAAATTATCTTGAAATCAAGGAAGACTACCTTGCAGGACACCACTTCAAGGGACAAACAGATACAGAAATCGCTGTACACTTGATTGGAAAATTTGTTGAAGAAGACGGCATGTCAGTACTTGAAGCCTTTAAAAAAGCTCTTCACATTATCCGTGGTTCTTATGCCTTCGCTTTGATCGACTCTGAAAATTCAGATGTCATCTATGTGGCTAAGAACAAATCACCACTTTTGATTGGTCTTGGAGATGGTTACAACATGGTCTGCTCAGATGCCATGGCCATGATTCGTGAAACCAACCAATACATGGAAATCCATGACCAAGAGTTGGTAATCGTGAAAGCTGATAGCATTGAAGTTCAAGACTATGATGGAAATCGTCGTGAGCGTGCTAGCTACACTGCTGAACTTGATTTATCAGATATCGGTAAGGGAACTTACCCTTACTACATGCTCAAGGAAATCGATGAGCAGCCAACGGTGATGCGTAAACTCATCCAAGCCTACACTAATGAGGCTGGTCAAGTAGTGGTAGATCCTGCTATCATCAAGGCTGTTCAAGAGGCAGACCGCCTCTACATTCTAGCAGCTGGGACTTCTTACCACGCAGGATTTGCTTCTAAGAAAATGTTGGAAGAATTGACAGATACGCCAGTTGAACTTGGTATCTCATCTGAGTGGGGCTACGGTATGCCACTTCTCAGCAAGAAACCACTCTTCATCTTTATCAGCCAATCTGGTGAAACAGCTGATAGCCGTCAAGTATTGGTCAAGGCCAATGAAATGGGAATTCCAAGCTTGACAGTGACAAATGTGCCAGGATCAACTCTGTCACGTGAAGCTCACCATACCATGCTTCTTCACGCAGGTCCTGAAATTGCCGTAGCGTCAACTAAGGCTTATACAGCCCAAATCGCAGCTCTTGCCTTCCTTGCGAAAGCGGTCGGTGAAGCAAATGGCAATGAAAAAGCCAAAGCTTTCGATTTGGTTCACGAATTGTCTATCGTGGCTCAGTCTATCGAATCAACTCTCTCAGAAAAAGAATTGATTGATAGCAAGGTGCGTGATCTTCTTGAAACAACACGTAACGCCTTTTATATCGGACGTGGTCAAGATTACTACGTAGCCATGGAAGCCAGTCTCAAGCTCAAAGAAATCTCTTACATCCAATGTGAAGGTTTTGCGGCTGGAGAGCTCAAGCACGGAACTATTGCTTTGATTGAAGAAGGAACGCCTGTATTGGCCCTCTTGTCAGACCCGGTTCTTGCTAATCACACTCGCGGAAATATCCAAGAAGTGGCAGCACGTGGCGCTAAGGTCCTTACTATTGCAGAAGAAAATGTTGCTAAAGATACCGATGATGTTGTCCTTACGACCGTACACCCTTACCTCTCACCAATCTCAATGGTCGTACCAACACAATTGGTCGCTTACTTTGCAACCCTACACCGTGGACTCGACGTGGACAAGCCACGTAATCTTGCTAAGTCAGTAACGGTAGAATAAACCCAAAGTTTAAATCATAAGAAAAAGTGAACTAAATAGTTTTCTGGAAATCAGAATGCTGTCTTGTTCACTTTTTTTGTATACTTAATGAAAATCAATGACTAAACTAGTTCTCTTGTGTAGATATCTCCAAGCATCGCTTTGAGGTTCTAGATAAGAGTGACACAGTCAGTCTCATTATACCAATTTGATATTGTAGAGAAAACGGATCAAGATCTCAGCCAAGATAGTTCAAGTCAAGATTGAAGAGGATTGATTCATACTCTTCGAAAATCTCTTCAAACCGCGTCAACGTCGCCTTGCCGTATATATGTTACTGACTTCGTCAGTTCTATCTACAACCTCAAAGCAGTGCTTTGAGCAACCTGCGGCTAGTTTGCTCTTTGATTTTCATTGAGTATCACTCCTTTTAAGAATTCATGAGAAATAAATCTAAAATTAAATGTTATCCCAGTTTCTATTAAAATTAGAATTCTTTTTGAAAGCTATGCTTGTGAAAGACCGGAAAGCTATAAAAAAACTCTAAGAGCTGGACGATAAGGATCCAACTCTTAGAGGAGTGAGTGTCGTATTTTACTTGCGATATAAACGATCGTATTGGTAGTAAGGATCAAAGGTTACATTGATTCCTAGTTTGCGAAGAACATTTTTGTCTTCGTCTGTTAGGATAATTGTAGAGTGAGCTTCGCTTCCTTTGAGATTTCCGAGTTCTTTCATGGCACGATCTGCATCAGGATTCTGCATAGCTGTGATTGCAAGTGCGATAAGGATTTCATTTGAGTGGAGTCGGGGATTGCGACTACCCAAGTGATTGATTTTCAAACCTTGGATTGGTTTCACCACTTCTGGTTCAATTAATTTTGTTTCAGCATTGATGTTAGCTGATTTCTTGATTGCATTGATCAAAGCAGCGGCTGTTGGACCAAAGAGTTCTGAGTTCTTACCAGTAACGATTTCACCAGAAGGTAATTCAAGAGCTAGAGCAGGTCCGCCTGTTTCTTCTGCTTTTTGACGTGCGGCAACAGCAACCTTTCTATCAGCTGGTGTGATACCTAGGTCATTCATGAGAAGCTCAATCTTCTTCACAGCAGTTTCACCGACTTTTTCAGCCTTGAAATCAAGAACAGTTTGATAGTAGCGGCGGATAATTTCCTGTTTAGATGCTTCAATGGCAGCGTCGTTATCAGTGATTGCAAAGCCAACCATATTGACACCCATGTCAGTTGGAGATGCATAAGGAGACTCCCCCAAGATACGTTCCAGCATACGCTTAAGGACAGGGAAAATTTCAATGTCGCGGTTGTAGTTGACTGTGGTTTCTCCATAGGTTTGGAGATGGAATGGGTCAATCATGTTGACATCATCTAGGTCTGCTGTAGCAGCTTCATAAGCCAAGTTGACTGGGTGATGAAGTGGGAGATTCCAAACTGGGAAGGTTTCAAATTTGGCATAACCAGACTTGATACCATTGATTTGGTCGTGGTACATGTTAGACATACAAGTTGCCAACTTACCTGAACCAGGCCCAGGAGCAGTCACGACAATCAAGTTACGACTAGTTTTGATATAGTCGTTTTTCCCCATACCTTCAGGAGAAATGATGTGATCCATATCTGTCGGATACCCCTTGATAGGGTAGTGGAGATAAGAGTCGATACCATTTTTCTCTAATTGATTACGGAAGGCATCAGCTGCCGGTTGGCCTGCATATTGAGTAATGACGACTGAACCGACAAAGATACCGAGTTCATTGAATTTATCGATCAAACGAAGCACTTCTTGGTCGTAAGAAATGCCCAAGTCTCCACGAGCTTTTGAGTGCTCGATATTGCTAGCGTTGATAGCAATGACAACTTCGACTTGTTCTTTCAATTCTTGCAAGAGTTTGATTTTGTTATCTGGTTCATATCCAGGAAGGACACGAGCAGCGTGGAAATCTTCTAACATTTTGCCACCAAACTCCAAGTAGAGTTTGCCGTCAAATTGGTTGATGCGCTCCAAGATATGGTCGCGTTGTAGATTTAAATATTGTTCAGAACTAAAAGCTTGTTTTTTCATTTTTTTACCTCTGACCTCTATTATATAAAAAAAATAGAAGATAAGAAACAACGGAGGTTCGAAATAAGGAAAAAGATTGAAGCAAACGCTTGCATGAAATTAAGAAAAGGTCTATGATGGAGTAAAGTCAATTTTAAATAGAGGTAAAAAGATGCAAGAAAAATGGTGGCACAATGCCGTTGTTTATCAGGTCTATCCAAAAAGTTTTAAGGATAGCAATGGAGATGGGATTGGTGATTTACCTGGGATTACCAGTAAGCTAGACTATCTAGCTAAGTTAGGGATCACAGCGATCTGGCTTTCTCCTGTTTATGACAGCCCTATGGATGATAATGGTTATGATATTGCAAATTATCAAGATATCGCGGCTATCTTTGGAACCATGGAAGATATGGATGAGCTGATTGCTGAGGCTAAAAAACGAGATATCCGAATCATTATGGATTTGGTGGTCAATCATACATCAGATGAGCATGCTTGGTTTATCGAAGCTTGTGAAAATCCTGATAGTCCTGAGCGAGACTACTATATCTGGCGTGATGAACCTAACGAATTGGAGTCAATTTTCAGTGGTTCTGCCTGGCAATATGACGAAAAGGCTGGTCAATATTACCTGCACTTTTTCAGTAAGAAACAACCAGACCTTAACTGGGAAAATGAAGAACTACGCCAAAAAATCTATGAAATGATGAATTTCTGGATTGATAAAGGGATCGGTGGATTTCGTATGGACGTTATTGATATGATTGGGAAGATACCTGATCAGAAGATTGTCAACAATGGTCCTATGCTCCATCCCTATCTCAAGGAAATGAATCAGGCTACTTTCGGCGACAAAGAGCTCTTGACAGTAGGGGAGACATGGGGAGCGACACCAGAAATCGCAAAACTCTATTCAGATCCAAAAGGACAAGAACTGTCTATGGTCTTCCAGTTTGAACATATCTGTCTTCAGTATCAGGAAGGACAACCAAAGTGGCACTACCAAAAAGAGCTAAATGTTGGGAAATTAAAAGAGATTTTCAACAAATGGCAGACAGAATTAGGAGTTGAGGATGGCTGGAATTCCCTCTTCTGGAACAACCATGACCTCCCTCGAATCGTCTCTATCTGGGGAAATGACCGAGAATACCGTGAAAAATCCGCCAAAGCGTATGCAATCTTGCTTCATCTTATGAGAGGAACACCTTATATTTACCAAGGTGAGGAGATTGGGATGACCAATTTCCCATTTGAAAGCTTAGATCAAGTAGAAGACATTGAATCTATCAATTACGCTAAAGAAGCGCTTGAACAAGGTGTTCCACTAGAACAAATCATGGACAGCATTCGTGTGATTGGACGTGACAATGCGCGTACTCCAATGCAGTGGGATGAGACAAAAAATGCTGGTTTCTCAGACGGACAACCTTGGTTGGCTGTTAATCCAAACTACGAAGCAATCAACGTTCAGGAAGCACTGGAAAACCCAGATTCTATTTTCTATACTTATCAAAAATTGGTAAACATTCGTAAGGAAAATAGCTGGTTGGTGAGAGCTGATTTTGAACTCCTTGAAACGGCTGAAAAAGTCTTTGCTTACATCCGTAAAGATGGCGACCGTCGATTCCTAGTTGTGGCTAACTTGTCCAACCAAAAGCAAGAGTTCGCAGTTGAAGAATCAATCACATCTGTCTTGATTGAAAATACCTCAGTAGAAGCAGCTTTAGCTACACAGACCTTGGCTCCATGGGATGCCTTCTGTATCGAATTAGCCAAATAAACCCATAAACTCAAGTGTCCAAGATGCTTGAGTTTTTTTCTAAAATAAGTGTAGAAACTTCTTTAATAAATATTAGTTTGAATTTTCTAAAAAATCACCTGAAAACCCTTGCTTTTATATAAAAATAGGGTATAATGGTGAAAAATAGTATTTTAAAGGAGAATACCTATGAAATCGAAAAAGTGGCTCGCAGTAGCAGGGATAACGATGAGCGCAGCTCTTCTTTTGGCGGCTTGTGGTAAGACTGAGAAAAAAGCAGATGCTCCAACAACATATTCATACGTATATGCCGTTGATCCAACAACATTGGACTATAGCGTTACTAGTAAAAGTTCAACATCAGACGTCATTGCCAACTTGGTCGACGGACTCTTGGAAAATGACAAATATGGAAACTTGATTCCATCGCTTGCTGAAGACTGGTCTGTTTCACAAGACGGTTTGACCTACACATACAAGCTACGTAAAGGTGTCAAATGGTATACTTCTGAAGGAGAAGAGTATGCTGAAGTCAAGGCCCAAGACTTTGTGACTGGTTTGAAACATGCTGCAGATGGTAAATCAGATGGCCTAACACTTCTCCAAGACTCTATCAAAGGTTTGGCAGAGTATGTTAGCGGGGAAACAAATGACTTCTCAACAGTCGGTGTCAAAGCAGTTGACGATTACACAGTTGAGTATACCTTGAACAAACCAGAAAGCTTCTGGAATTCTAAGGTGACAACAGCGACTATGCTTCCTGTTAATGAAGAA
Organism: Streptococcus pseudopneumoniae; assembly: GCF_001073085.1. Classification (GTDB taxonomy): domain Bacteria; phylum Bacillota; class Bacilli; order Lactobacillales; family Streptococcaceae; genus Streptococcus; species Streptococcus pseudopneumoniae_M. The sequence continues at coordinate 33,527 of NZ_JVFV01000032.1, read as the reverse complement.
TTCTTAAACTCTCAGGGTAAAGATTACGGTGCAGCAGCTCCTTCAGGGATTCTCTACAATGGTCCGTATATTTTGAAGAACTTCACTTCAAAATCAGTGATCGAGTACGAAAAGAACCCAAATTACTGGGACAAAGACAATGTGAAGATTGATCATGTCAAGCTTACTTTCTACGATGGATCTGACCAAGAATCATTGATTCGTAGCTTTGCGTCAGGCTCATATACGACAGCTCGCCTCTTCCCAACTAGCTCAAGCTTTGATTCAACTAAGAAAGAATACGGCGATAAGATCGTTTATAGTCCACAAGAAGCGACAAGCTATTACTTTACTTTCAACGTAAATCGTCAGTCTTACAATAAAACAGCTAAGACAGATGATGCCCAAAAAACATCAACTAAAGAAGCGCTTCTCAATAAAAACTTCCGTCAAGCAATCAACTTCGCTCTTGACCGTCATGCCTACTCTGCACAGATGAATGGCGAAGAAGGTGCAGACAAGATTATCCGTACCAGCCTTGTGCCTTATGACTATGTTCAGGTTGGTGAAAAGACCTTCGGTGAGTTGGCTCAAGAACAATTGGTAACATACGGAGACCAGTGGAAGGATGTAGCTTTGACAGATGGTAAAGATACCCTTTACAATCCGACAAAAGCAAAAGCAGCCTTTGAAAAAGCAAAATCAGAATTGCAGGCTAAAGGTGTAACCTTCCCAATCCATTTGGATATTCCAGTTGAACAAACTGATGTCATTGCTGTACAGCAGACCAACTCTCTCAAACAGTCTGTCGAAGCAGCGCTTGGAAGTGAAAATGTTGTCATCGATGTACTTCAAATGACTGACAATGAGAAAATGAGCATTACATCTCAAGCTAAAGTTCCTTCTCAAAAAGACTATGACTTGAATGGAACTGGTTGGGGGCCAGACTATCAAGACCCGGCAACCTACCTCAATATCCTAGATGCTAAGAAGGGTTCTGCCCTTAAACACTTGGGTATCACAAAAGGAAAAGATCCAGAAGTCATGGCTCAAGTTGGACTTGATGAGTACAAGAAACTCTTGGATGATGCAGCATCAGAAACGAGCGATCTCAACAAACGCTATGAAAAATATGCCAAAGCACAAGCATGGGTTTCAGATAGCTCACTCCTTATCCCTGTAGCTTCTTCAGGTGGTTCTCCGACAGTTAGTCGTACAGTGCCGTTCACAAAAGCATACTCTCAAGTTGGTATCAAGGGAGATCCATTTGTGTTTAAAGGCTTAGAATTACAAAATGATATTGTAACAGCTAAAGAATACGAAGAAGCTCTCAAAAAATGGCAAAAAGAGAAGATTGAAACAAATGCTAAATATCAAAAAGAGTTAGCAAACCACGTTAAATAGCCTTTGCCAATGAGTAAAGAAATCCAGTTTTTAAGCTGGATTTCTTTTTTGTTTTATTGCCGATGAGAGATCGATTAGTATATAACTTTACTTTTAGGTCAAAATTTGATAAAATAGTTTCATGTCACAAAAGCTAACATAAAAGGAGAAATAAAACATGAAACTGAAAAAACGTTTGATTGGAGCAGGTTTGACACTTGCTGCTGCGGTCCTATTGACAGCATGTGGCCAGTCAGCACCAGACGGTAAAACATACTCGTCTACCTTTGGTGCAGATCCGACAACCTTCAACTATCTCTTGGACTACGCTGGTGATAATACTGCTATTGTAACCAACTTGGTAGATGGTTTGCTTGAAAATGATAACTACGGAAATCTCATTCCTGCTCTTGCAGAAGATTGGAGTGTTTCTAAGGATGGTTTAACTTATACCTACAAACTTCGCCAAGATGCCAAGTGGTATACAGCTGACGGTGAAGAATACGCTCCTCTTAAAGCACAAGACTTTGTAACTGGTATCAAGTACGCTGCTGACAACAAAGGACAAGCTTTAGACTTGATTCAGAACTCTATCAAGGGCTTGGACGATTATGTAACAGGTGCAAATACTGACTTTTCAAATGTTGGTGTCAAAGCCATAGATGACTATACTGTACAATATACCTTGACTCGTCCAGAGCCATTCTGGAACTCTAAGACAACCAACAGTATTTTGTTCCCTGTTAATGAAGAATTCCTAGCTTCTAAAGGAAAAGATTTCGGAACCTTGAAACCTGATAGCATCCTTTATAGTGGGCCATATTTGTTAAAAGATTTTACATCTAAATCATCTATCGAGTATGTGAAAAATCCACATTACTATGACCAAGAAAAAGTAACGATTGAAAAGGTAAAATTGGCCTACTTTGACGGTTCAGACCAAGACTTGACAATCCGTAATTTTGAAAGTGGTGCTTACTCATCTGCTGGTGTCTACCCAAATAGTTCAAACTTTGCAAAGACTAAGGAAAAATATAAGGACAACATCGTCTATAGCTTGCAGGACGCAACTTCTTGGTACTATAATTTTAACGTTAACCGCCAAGCATACAATCATACAGCTAAGACTAGCGATGAGCAAAAGCAAGCAACTCAAGCTGCAGTTTTGAACAAAAACTTCCGTCAGGCAATTAACTTTGCCATTGATCGTACAGCATACTCAGCTCAATCAAACGGTGAAGAAGCAGCTAAAAACACTCTTCGTAACTCGCTTGTACCACCAACTTTCGTACAAGTTGGAGACAAGACTTTTGGTGAAACAGTTGCTTCAAAATTGATCAACTATGGCACACAATGGTCAAATATGAATCTTGAAGATGCTCAAGACGGTTATTTCAATAAAGATAAAGCACAAGCCAAGTTTGCAGAAGCTAAGAAAGAATTAGAATCTCAAGGTGTGAGCTTCCCAATTCATTTGGACTTGCCTGTAGACCAAGTTAACAAGACCTTGCTTTCAGGAACAAACTCAATCAAGCAATCAATCGAATCAACACTCGGTTCTGAAAATGTAGTGGTTGATGTTATCCAAGTATCGACAGATGACTATGCAAATGCTACCTATCAAGCACCAACTCCAGCTGATCATGACTATGATTTGAACCTGGATGGCTGGTCAGCTGATTACCAAGATCCTTCGACTTACCTCAATCCTTTCAACTCTGAAGATGGATTCTATCTCAAGATTTTGGGACTTGATCCAAGCAAGGATGCAAACAAGATTACCAGTCTAGGTTTGGACCAATATACTCAAAAATTAAAAACAGCAGATGCAGAAAATACAGACGTAGCGAAACGCTATGAAAACTACGCAGATGCCCAAGCTTGGTTGATTGATAGTTCCCTTCTAATCCCAGTTGTGTCAAACGGTGGTAGTGCTTCAGTGACTCGTGTGACACCATTTACACGTGCTTACTCACTAGTTGGTATCAAAGGAACTGGAAGCAACTACAAGTACATGAGATTACAGACAGATGTTGTTACAAGCTCTCAATTTGCTGAAGCCAAGGCTAAATGGGAACAAGAACGCAAAAATGCAGTCGAAAAGAGTCAAAAAGACTTTGAAAGTCACGTAAAATAAGTATAAGAAGAGGTTGGGACAAACATCCCAGCCTTATTTTTTATTAGCGATAAGTTTTCGATGTGACAGCTGGTTGGATTTTTTGTTAATTTTTCGGATTTTAGAAATCTTTTTTGGGGAAAATCTTGTATTTCTTATCTACACTCTTCGATAACCCAGTCGATTGTTAAAATATAGTGGGTTGAACTTAGAATAGTACGTTACAGATTCTAAAACATTTTTAGAAATTAATTTGACTTTCCTAGCCCCTTTGTTCACATCCTATTTCAACCCACTATATTGTAGATTTGGAACTAGGAAGTTGAGGTTTGATTTAACAGTTTATAGCCCCGTCTTTTTTAGGTCAGATACTTCCTTCAAGCGACATTTTAGCCATTTCATCATTGGAATTTACTATTCATGTTTTTACGGTGCATAAAAACGGTTACTTAATATATATTGGTGGTATCCAGTACTACTTTGTGATATAATGGAAATAAAAAAACTTTGTAGAGGTGTAAGTTGAGTAGACATTCAAAAGAAAGAAAAACGAGCAAGTTTCAACAAAGCATCAATATCATTTTGTTGTTTGTATATATAGTGCTTGCTTGCTTTTTGCTGTTTTTAATATTTAGATATCATATTTTAGCAATTAGCTATGCCAATGTCCTTATAGCGATTGTTATGATCTTGCTTGCGTTAATAGCTTTATTTTTGATTCTAAAGAGAAAAGCTAAGATCTTCACCATGATTTTACTATTGGTGTCGGTATTTGTTAGTTCCCTTTCTTTGATTGGAGTTCATCAATTCGTTAGCCTAGCAAATCAATTAAATGCAACATCTAACTATTCTAGTTACTCCATCAGTGTTGCAGTTTTGGCGGATAGTGAGATTGGAAATGTCTCAGAATTATCCAGTGTGACGGCTCCGACCAAAACAGATGCAGAAAATATTAAAAAACTGCTCGATGATATTAAGATAAGTCAAAGTAAAGACTTAACGGTTGAAGAGAGTGCTTCCTATCTTGCTGCTTATAAGAGTCTCTTAGCTGGAGAGACCAAGGCAATCGTTTTGAACAGTGTCTTTGAAAATCTGATTGAACAAGAGTACCCAGACCATGCCAAAAAGATCAAGAAGATTTATACAAAAGAGCTAACCAAGAGCGTTGAAGCGCCTAAAGTCTCTCAAAACAAGGCTTTTAATATCTACATCAGTGGGATTGACACATACGGACCGATTAGCTCCGTTTCTCGTTCAGATGTCAATATCATCATGACTGTCAATCAAGAAACCAAGAAAATTCTTCTGACAACAACGCCTCGTGATGCCTATGTGCCCATAGCTGATGGCGGTAATAACCAAAATGATAAATTGACCCATGCAGGTATTTACGGCGTGGATGCTTCCATTCATACACTAGAAAATCTCTATGGAATTGATCTGAATTACTATGTACGACTCAACTTCACTTCCTTCTTGAAATTGATTGATCTCTTAGGTGGTGTCGATGTTTATAATGATCAAGACTTTACATCACTTCATGGGAACTATCATTTCCCTGTTGGAAATGTTCATCTAAACTCTGAGCAGGCTCTAGGCTTTGTTCGTGAACGTTATTCCTTAACTAATGGTGATGGAGATCGTGGACGTAATCAACAAAAAGTCATTGCTGCTATTATTCAAAAACTAACTTCGGCAGAAGCCTTGAAGAATTTTGATAGTATCATGCAAGGCTTGCAAGATTCTGTACAAACCAATATGCCTCCTGAAACCATGGTTAGCTTAGTAAATGACCAACTAGCAAGTGGGGGAAAATATACTGTCATCACTCGAGATCTAAAGGGAACTGGTCGTATGGATCTTCCTTCCTATGCCATGCCTGATAGTAACCTTTACATGTTAGAGGTTGATCCAAATAGCTTAGAGACACTCAAAACAGAGATCAAAGATATTATGGAAGGAAGATAAGATGATTGATATCCATTCACACATAGTTTTTGATGTAGACGATGGCCCAAAGGATAAGGCAGAGAGTATAGCGCTTCTGAAGGAAGCTTATGCTCAAGGAGTTCGTACCATCGTTTCGACTTCTCATCGTCGGAAGGGGATGTTTGAAACGCCAGAGGAGGACATTGCAAGAAATTATAAAGTTGTCAAGGAGTTGGCTAAAGAAATTGCTCCCGACTTAACCATCTTGTATGGAGCAGAGATCTATTACAGTAGTGATGCTTTAAACAAATTAGAGAATCAGCAGATTCCACAGCTAAATGGCACCCGTTACGCCTTGATAGAATTCAGTATGAATACCCCTTATCGTGAAATCCATAGCGCATTAACCAATGTTTTGATGTTGGGAATAACTCCTGTTATTGCCCATATAGAACGTTATGATGCTTTGGAAAATAATGAAAAAAGGGTGCGGGACCTCATCGATATGGGATGTTATACACAGGTCAATAGTTCGAACATCCTCAAACCAAAATTGTTTGGTGATACTTATAAATTCATGAAAAAGCGTGCTCGCTATTTCTTAGAGAGGGATTTGGTCCATATAGTTGCTAGTGATATGCATAATCTAGATGATCGTCCCCCTTATATGCGAGAAGCTTACGAGATAGTGAGCAAAAGGTATGGCCAAGATAAGGCTAGGGAACTCTTCGTGGAAAATCCCGAAAAAGTCATTAAAGATCAAATAATATAGGAGTTAAAATGAAAGAACAAGATACTATTGAAATCAATGTTATTCAGTTGTTAAAGGCGCTATGGAAAAAGAAACTGCTAATCCTTCTTGTAGCCATCGTAGCAGGAGCTGCTGCATTTGCATATAGTAGTTTTGTGGTTGAACCTGAATATAAAAGTACCACTCGCATCTATGTCATTAATCGTTCTCAAGGTGATAAAGCGTTGACAAATCAGGATTTGCAGGCAGGAACATACTTGGTTAAGGACTACCGTGAAATCATTCTTTCTCAAGATGTTTTAGAGAAGGTGGTTTCTGATCTTGGATTAACTATCAATGCAAAAACATTGGCGAAAAAGGTTCAGGTAACAGTTCCCGCAGATACACGTATCGTATCTATTTCAGTTAGCGACCATAAACCAGATGAAGCAAGTCGTATTGCAAATTCTCTTCGAGATGTCGCAGCACAAAAAATTGTTGCTGTAACCCGAGTGTCAGATGTGACTACCCTTGAAGAAGCGCATCCAGCTACTAGTCCTTCATCACCCAATATCCGTCGTAATACCTTAATGGGAATCGGTGCTGGTGCAGGCTTGGTGATTGTCGTGCTTCTACTAGTTGAGCTACTAGATGACCGTGTCAAACGTCCAGAAGATATCGAAGATGTTATGAAAATCTCACTCCTTGGAGTCATTCCAGACCTGAATAAATTAAAGTAAGGGAGAACTTATGGCAAAGTTAGAATTATCACAACAAAAACTGAACTCTGTAAAAAAAGCAGAAGAGTACTACAATGCTTTACGTACAAATATACAACTGAGTGGAAATAACTTAAAGGTTATTGCAGTCACATCAGTCGATCCTAGTGAAGGGAAATCTACAACTTCTACCAATATTGCTTGGGCTTGTGCGCGTGCAGGGTACAAAACACTATTGATCGACGCCGATATCCGAAACTCAGTCATGTCTGGAGTATTCAAATCAAGAGAAAAAATCACTGGTTTGACAGATTATCTGGCTGGCACCCAAGACTTGTCAAACGGCCTTTGTGAAACAAATGTTGAAAATTTATTTATGATCCAATCAGGAGCAATTTCTCCAAATCCAACAGCTCTTTTACAAAGCGCCAACTTTGGAAGTATGATTGAAACCTTGCGTAAATATTTTGACTATATTATCGTTGATACTGCTCCGATAGGAGTCGTGATTGATGCGGCTATTATTGTACAAAAATGTGATGCATCTATTCTAGTCACAGAAGCTGGTGTGGCGAAACGAAGAGAAGTTCAAAAAGCTAAAAGTCAGTTAGAACAAACAGGAATGCCCTTTTTAGGTGTGGTTCTGAACAAATTTAATATTAAACGTGAAAAATACGGTTCTTACGGTTCATATGGTTCATACGGGAAAAAATAAAATGAAGTAAGGGAGTTTAGTATGGAGGGAAGAGGTTTCTATAATGTAACTTTGGCATTCTTACAGAGTATTCTTGTTAGTTTATTAGCTTATATACTGATTGCAATTTCAGAAACTGATATTGTTCTCAATACAGTGCTTGTCCTTTTTTTTCTACACTTTGCAGCCTTTTACATTAGTGGCTACGGTAAGGATTTTTTCAAACGAGGTCAGTATGTTGAGTTAGTAGAAACGGTCAAATACATCCTCTTTTATGCCTTGTTGATTAGTTTTTCAAGTTTCTTCCTAAAAGAGAAATTTGTGATTTCTAGACGAGGGATGCTCTATCTGCTTTCCTTGTATGGTGTTTTGAATTATCTACTCAGTTTCTTTGTGAAGCGTTATTGGAAAACCTTTAACCACAATTTGAAGAGCAGTCGTAAAATTTTGTTGATCACAGCGATGTCTCGTACCGAAAGAGTAATGGACCGATTATTAACTGCTAACGATGTTCAAGGGGAACTAGTCGCTGTATGTGTCCTAGATATGCCAGAATTCACTCATGAAAAGGTGACGGTTGTTCCAAGGGAACAGTTGCTCTCTTATGCAACGCACGAGGTAGTTGATGAAGTTTTTGTCAATCTTCCAAGTGAGGACTATGACATCGGGGCTATTATTTCTCAGTTTGAAACGATGGGAATCGATGTTACAGTCAATCTCAATGCTTTTGATAAAAACTTAGGTCGAGATAAACAAATCCATGAGATGGCGGGCTTGAACGTAGTGACATTTTCTACAAATTTTTACAAGTCGAGCCATGTGATTGCTAAACGAATCCTTGACATTTGTGGTGCTATTGTTGGATTGATCTTTTGTGGGATTGCTAGCCTATTTTTAGTTCCCATGATTCGAAAAGATGGTGGGCCTGCAATCTTTTCACAAACTCGTATCGGAAAAAATGGTCGTCACTTTACCTTTTATAAATTCCGTTCGATGCGAATCGATGCTGAAGCGATCAAGGAACAGTTGATGGATCAAAATACGATGCAAGGTGGTATGTTTAAGATCGATAACGATCCTCGAGTGACTAAGATTGGGCAGTTTATCCGAAAAACTAGCTTGGATGAATTGCCACAATTTTGGAATGTTTTGATTGGCGACATGAGTCTGGTCGGTACACGCCCACCAACTGTAGATGAGTACGAAAAATACACACCTGAACAAAAACGTCGTCTCAGTTTCAAACCTGGTATTACAGGTTTGTGGCAAATTAGTGGTCGAAGTGAAATTACAAACTTCGATGAAGTCGTGAAACTGGATGTGGCTTATATCGATGATTGGACTATCTGGAAAGATTTTGAAATATTGCTAAAAACTGTAAAAGTTGTGTTGATGAGAGATGGAGCGAAGTAAGGGATGACAAATAGAATCAAAGTTTTAGGTATTAACATTGATCCTCTTACGATGAGGGAAACAGTGGACACTGTTGAACAATACGTACTGGGGAAAAGAGCATTACATTTAATGGGAGTTAATGCTGATAAAATTAATCAGTGCCATACAGATGAGAAAATCAAAAAAATTGTTAATGACTCAGGAATCATAAATGCCGACGGCGCTTCCGTTGTTCTTGCAAGTAAGTTTTTAGGAACACCTGTTCCTGAACGGGTGGCAGGGATTGATTTGATGCAATCTCTTTTAGAGTTATCGAATAATAAAGGATATTCAGTATACTTTTTTGGAGCAAAAGAAGAGGTTTTACAAGATATGCTCAAAGCATTTAAGAATGATTATCCTAATTTGATAGTTGTTGGACACAGAAATGGTTATTTTTCTGCAGATGATGAGCAAGATATTCAAGAAGATATTCGTAAAAAGAACCCTGATTTTGTGTTTGTTGGTATTACGTCTCCTAAAAAAGAATATATTATTCAAAAATTTATGGATAACGGTGTCAATTCAGTATTTATGGGAGTTGGTGGTAGTTTTGATGTCTTGTCTGGTCATATCCAACGAGCACCTCTATGGATGCAAAAGTCAAACCTTGAGTGGTTGTTTCGTGTAGCAAATGAGCCTAAACGTCTTTTTAAGCGTTATTTTGTAGGGAATGTTTCATTCATAGGAAAAGTTTTAAAAGCGAAAAGGGGATATAAATTTTGAACCAGACAGAGATGATTCGCTTAATTCAAAAAGTTGAATTAGATGCTATAAAAGAGTTTCAAAAAATTTGTAAAGAGAATAATATAGACTTCTTCCTCCGTGGAGGTAGTGTACTTGGGGCAGTCAAATACGATGGCTTTATTCCATGGGATGACGACATGGATATCGCAGTACCTCGTGAAGGCTACGATAGACTTCCGGAAATTTTTAAGGATAGAATTATCGCAGGCAAATATCAGGTTCTTGCTTATCAATACTGTGATACGTTGCATTGCTACTTTCCTCGCCTATTCCTTTTGGAAGATGAAAGAAAACGTTTGGACTTGCCACGAAATACCAATTTAGGATTGCATTTGATTGATATCATTCCTTTGGACGGTGCTCCAAATCATTCGTTTTTAAGAAAGCTTTACTTTGGTAAAGTATACTGGTATCGTTTTTTAGCAAGTTTAGGAACAACCTATGTTGGCGACCATGTGGATATGCATTCCGCTAAGCAAAAACTAATTATTGGTTTCTTTAAAAAACTAGGATTTGCAAAACTATTTCCTCAAAATTATGTGTACAGACGTTTGGATAATCTCTATAAAAAGTATGATTGGAAAAAGCAGCAGTATGCTGGGACTATCAATGCTTCTTTATTTGCTAAAGAAGTTATGCCGGTAGAGATTTGGGGAGAAGGAGTAGAGAAGCCTTTTGAGGATACCTTCTTTAAAGTTCCAACGGAGTATGACCGCTACCTTAAAAGACTTTACGGAGAAAACTATCTTCACGAAGAGCCTAGTGATGATGAAAAGAAATCGCATTTAGGAGGACACTAATTTGTTTTGTTATATTATTTTGCATTACAAAGTCTTAGAAGAAACTATTTCTTGTGTTAAATCTATAAAAGAAGGCAATTCTAATGCAAAGCAAATCGTTATTATTGATAATTTCTCTAATAATGGTACTGGTGAAAAACTACAAGAGCTTTATGAATCAGATTCAGAAATTGATGTTTTGATTAACCATGAAAATGCTGGTTTTGCTCGTGGAAATAATGTAGCTTATCAATTTGCTAAGGAAAAGTATAACCCCGATTTCATGGTTATCATGAATAACGATATTGAGATAGAAACAGAAGATTTTGAAAAAATCGTGACAGATATCTATAGTGAGGAGAAATTCCATTTGCTCGGGCCAGATATCTTCTCGACTACTTACCAACTTCACCAAAACCCAAAACGGTTGACACATTATACTTATGAAGAAGTTAAAGCTCTAAATGAAAAATTTAAAAAGGGGAGCCAAGTTAGTCTAGCTTTAAAAATCAAATGTTGGTTGAAAGCTAGTAAAGCTCTTCGAACAGCAATCTATCAAAATAGACGTAAAAAAGGATCAGTAGACTATAGGAAACAGGTAGAAAATCCAATTCTTCATGGTTCGTTTATTGTATATTCGAGAGATTTTATCGAAAAAGAGGAGTATGCTTTTAACCCTAACACCTTCTTCTACTATGAAACAGAGATATTAGATTATGAAGCTGAATTAAAAGGATACAAGAGAATTTACACACCGAAGATTAAGGTATTGCACCATCAAAATGTTGCAACTAATCAGGTTTATACAAACTTAGTAGAAAAAACTTTGTTTTCAAACAAATGCAACTTTGAATCCACTAGTTATTTTTTAACTTTAATGGAGAAAAATAAAATTAGTCGGTAATTATTAAAAATGAATAAAAAAATGATGAAAAAAATTTTATATGTGACAAATGTTGATTGGAATTGGATAAAACAGCGTCCACAATTTATTGCAGAAAGCTTATCTAATTTTTATGAGATACTAGTTCTGTATCGCTATTGGTATAATAGAAAAGGGTTGACTGAGGATAGAAATACTAACATTACAAATATATCACGTATTTATGCCCTGCCTTTTGTTAATAGGTCACCTAAACTAAAGAAACTGAATGATAAAATTGTTGCTTGGAATATTCGAAGAAAAGTTAAGGCTTTTAAACCAGAATATGTATATTTGACAAATCCAATGCAGTTTGCCTCTCTTGTAGACAATTCAGAGCAAAAAATAATATATGATTGTATGGATTATCATGTGGCTTTTATAGAAGATAGAGAAGAACGCCAGCGATTAAAGGATTTAGAAGAGAAACTGGTCAATAGAGCTAATTTAATCTTGGTTTCGAGTGAGAAATTAAGAGAAAATATTGTTTCTGATTATAACTTGGAAGAACAGGTTGATAAAATAGTGGTTGTTAGAAATGGTTATAATGGTAAAATCTTAAGCATTCCTACTCAGCATAAAAAGAATAACCAAAAGCTTGTACTTGCATATGTTGGAACTATCAGTCATTGGTTTGATTTTGATATCATTTTAAGAAGTTTAGAAGATTTTGATAATATTGAATATAAGTTGATTGGTCCGATTAGCAAAGCTGTTATTCCTGAACATGATAGAATTCATTATGTAGGAAGTGTACCACACGAGAAGATTTATCAGTATATTGAGAATGCAGATGTTATGATTATGCCGTTTCAAATTAATGATATTGTTGAAGCAGTGGATCCAGTTAAGTTATATGAATATATCAATTTTAATAAAAATATACTTACGGTATGTTATAAGGAAATTCTGAGATTTGAACCATTTGTATACATGTATTCAAATTATTCAGATTACCAAATGAATCTGGTGCAATTGATTGAAAATAATAATTTGAAATATGACAGTATAGCTAGAGAAGATTTTTTGAAAAGTAATACTTGGGAAAAAAGAGCGGAGATGATTCATCAGCTGATTAATCAGTTGTAATTTTTTGTGGAGAGATGAATGAAGAGACAGAAGTTTGAATTTATAGAGATTCTATACTATTTTACAGTGATGCTATCAGTGGGAATGTTTCTTATGTTTTCCCTCAACTTATATTGGCACAGAAACTTATTAACTATTTTATCTATTGCACTCTTATTTTTAATGATTCCTATACTGATTGTTAATGCTAAAAGAATTTCTAAATCAGCTTTTATCTATGGTACTTTTTTATCTATATGTATTATATATGAGATATTAAGAGCTAAAACTCTTTATAATTATAGTGTGAGTAATATTTTTCTGGCATCCCGGCAATATATATGGATTTTTCTATTTTTTGTATTGATTTACCTTTTTAAAAACAAACAAGAAAACATGAGAAAAATTTTAGATAATACACTCAATATTTTTATGTTTTCTCTTGGGATTAGAGCATTCACTTGGTTTTTATATACATTATTTCAAGTTGAATTATTTCCATCTATTTTAAGAGAATTCGGAGATTTGTGGTATCGAAATGAATTTTCGGTACGAATAGATGGAACGCCATTAATTATAGTAGGTTTGCTAATCTCCGCTTTTTTCTATTTTAAATTTGGAAATAGGAAATACTTTTATTATTTGTTCTTGATATTAATGTATATAACATTTGTAAATCAGACAAGAATGCTACTGGTTTCTGTTTTGATTTCAATTTTCCTCATGTTTGTATATTCTAGAAAAACTTCTAGATTGCTCACCTCTTTAAGTTTTATAACTGTAATTATAGTATTCGTTTATGGAGGTGGATTGGATTATATTAAAGCGTATTTAAATATAGATACTGGATCATTTGATATGGGGTTAGGATTTAGATACTGGGAGTTGAAATACTATCTTGGTTTATTAGCTAATGATGTATGGAAACTAGGAGTTGGAATTCTAACATCAAGCAACATAAATAGTAATTTTATTTTGGCTGGACCAGGTGCCGTTAAGATGTATCTAGATGATTTAGGTTTTTTAGAGTTATTCGTTCAATTTGGTGTAGCTGCAATTTTTATGTATGGTTATATATTTTATAAAATAATCAATTTAATTCTAAGAATGTCAAATGATAAATATAGAGTTGACCGAGCCTTTTTTATTGCACTCTTAACTAATTTAATAATTACTTCAATTTCTTTAAATATCTTTGGCGCGCAGAGAAGTTTCTCATTGGCAATTGTTCTTGCATTAATATTCTACTATGACTATAGGCTAAAAAATGACATAGAAAATTAGGTGTATAATGGATAAAGTATGTATAGTTATTCTCAATTATAATAATTATGAAGATACGATTGAATGTGTACAAAGTTTGAGAAGTACTATAAAATCAAATGAGTATGACATCGTGATTGTAGATAATAATTCGGTTAATGATAGTGTCAAAGAGTTATCCAGGGCGCTATCCCCTATTAAGATTATTACTAGTTTAGAAAATAGAGGATATGCGAATGGAAACAATATTGGAATAAAGTATGCTGAGGATAATGGATATGATTACATTTGTATATTAAACAACGATACACTAATTGAAGTTGATTTTTTGGAATCGTGTAAACGAGAACTAGAAGATGATTCCTCTGTTGCTTTTGTTAGTCCAGTGTTAGTTGAATATAAAAATAATAACTTGGTACAATCTACAGGTGGTGATATTTTTATTAATAGAGGAATTGTAACTTTAAAAAATCATGGTGCTCAGAGAGACAAACTTCCTTCTAAAATCGAAAGTGACTATATTGGGGGAGCATGTTTGATGTTTAAAACCTCTATCTTGAAAATTATTGGATATATACCTGAAAGCTATTTTCTATTTTATGAAGAAACAGAATGGTGTTATAGAGCTAAAAAAATAGGCTATAAGAATATATGTCTTACTCAAAGTTATGTTTATCATAAAGGTTCGGTCTCTATAAAAGCGGTCAATGGACTTCAAGAATATTTAATGGCAAGAAATAGAGTTGTATTTGTTCGAAGAAATGTAAATAGTAAACTAAGGTATACTGTTTTCTTGTTCTATTTATTCCTGCAACAACTTTATCATTGTTTCTTGAGAAGAGATTGTTCTAGAAGAAAGTATAAATATTATTTAGATGGTGTATTTAATAGAATTGATCCATCCTATCCATTTATTTTCATAAACGAATAAGTTACTGCTTATAACTGTAGATGCACTAAGATAATTAGATTAAATAAGCAAAGAGAGTGGTCATTATAGGATCATAATTTAAAATAGTTAGGTGAAACATGGAAGTGTTTGATATATCTCAAATAAAAACAAAAATAGTTGCATTTGATTTTTTTGATACTGTTGTACATAGGAATTGTCATCCTGAGCAAACTTTGTATCAGTGGGCTAAGGAAATGGCTTTGGAGCTGAATTTTGATGTATCTCCTGCAATATTATACAAGATCAGAAAAAGTGTCGAAAACAATAAAGAGTTAGGCACTGAAGAAATGTGTTATCTAGATCTTTTGTCTGGAATATATAATGAAATTAAAGATAAGATAAAAAATACATCGAAAGAAGAGTTTATTCATAGAGCTAAAATTCTAGAGTTGAAAATTGAATTACAACATATTTACTTGGATTCGGAAATTAAAGAAGTTTTACAAAAATTGAAAAGTGATTCAAAACAGATTATCTTAGTTTCGGATTTTTATACTGATAGAGAATTAATAGAAACTATATTAAAAAAATTTGAAATTTTTGATTATTTTTCTTCTATCTATATTTCGAGTGAGAAAGCTTGCCGTAAATCCACAGGAAATTTATATAAGCTAATTTTGAAAGAATTAAATTTAAATCCTACAGACATTACCATGATAGGAGATAATTATAAATCTGATTATGAAGTACCGCGTTCTCTAGGATTAAATGCTATTTACAGACAATACATAGATAAAAATACAACAGTAGCAGAGAAAGAATTGGTAAGACTCTATAATCAAATTTTATTTTCTAACAGTAAAAAAGCACCGTTTAATATTTTTTTAGCTGACATCGTATTCTTTATTTCGAAATTGCATAAAAAGATGATTCAAGATGATGTTCAAATAGCACTCTTTTGCTCAAGAGAAGGACAGTTATTGAAAAGACTTTTTGATATATATCAAGATACTTTTTTTGGGAAAAATCAAAAGATTTGTACAGAATATTTTTATGTTTCTAGACGATCGACATTATATTCTTCTTTTACTTCTTTAGAGAATGAAGAATTTGAGATGATTTTTCGTCAATATAAAAAAATTACATTACAAAATTTCTTATTAAACTTGAACTTTGCTAATAATGAAATCACATCGATTTGTCAAGATTTAAAAGAGAAACCAACATATGTATTAACAGTAGACGATCATTTATTAGAGAAACTAAAAAAACATCCTCAGTTCATTACGAAGTTCAATAAAGAGAAAAAAGACAGTCAATTACTACGTGATTATATAGAACGTTTAACTAAAAACCAAAATGAAGTATATTTAGTCGATGTGGGTTGGAAAGGAACGATACAAGATAGTATCAAAAAGGCTCTTCCAGACAAGAGAATAGTAGGTTATTATCTAGGATTGATGCTCAATGTTTACTCAGTAGAAAATAAAACGGATAAAACTGGTCTATTATTTTCTGATTATCCAAATAAATCGGAATTTTATGATATTGTGAGTAGAAATTTTGAATTTTATGAAGATATTTTTGTAGCAGATCATGGTCCAGTTTTGAAATATAAAAAAGATAGTGAAATTATTCCCATTCTTGAAGATGATAAGAAACATGTGAGTATTTATCAGGCAGTTAAAGATTATCAAGAAGAGTTAGTATTTGGATTTTCAGAAATTTTGGAAGCTTATAAGAAAATGAAGTTTCTCCCTTTTGAACAAAAAAATCTATGGCTAATGATGTCGCTAAAAAAAGAATGTATTTATATACCTAAGTTACAATCATTTTCTGAATCTTTAAAAGAAAAAGTTGTTGAAAATTTTGGTGAGATAGTAACTCTTAAGACTACGAAAAAATCTTTAAAAACGTTATTAAGAGAGAAAAGCGATCTACTTTGGGTTGATTTCGTTTATAGATTGTTTGGTGGTGTCAATTTCCTATTTATTCCAGAATTATATACAAGAGTTATATTTTTATTGAAATATTTAGATTTGCAATTGAGGTTGAAAAATTATGGGGAATAAATCCATAAAGTTGAATGCATTATTAAATATTGTCCTGACGCTATCAAATATCATCTTCCCATTAATCACTTTTCCTTATATATCTAGAATATTGAATCCAACTGGTATAGGTTTAACTTCATTTTTTAGTTCAATAGGGAATTATGGTATTTTACTTGCTTCTCTGGGAATTTCAACTTATGGTATCAAAGCAGTAGCAAGTGTTAGAGATGATAGAGACAAGTTGTCAAAGGTAGTGCAGGAGTTAATGATTATAAACGTTGCTATGTCTATAATAACAACTGCAATACTATTATTTTTGACTATATTTATAACACAATTGAATAAAGAATTTTCACTCTTATTGCTCACATGTGGGACAATTTTATCTTCTCCTTTTGCCTTAAATTGGTTGTATAGTGGAATGGAAGAGTATACTTATACTACTACCCGGTCAGTAGTGTTTAAAATCCTATCATTAATATTGATTTTTCTACTTGTGAAAAGGCCAGAGGATTATATTGTTTTTGCTAGTATTTCATTGTTTTCTTCTCTAAGTTCAAATATCTTAAATCTATGGCATAGCCGACATTTCATTAATGTTAAATTATATAAAAATTTACAATTTAAACATCATTTTAAACCAATGTGGTATTTATTTGCCTCATTACTTGCAGTAAATATTTATACTAATTTAGATACAGTTATGCTCGGTTTTATTAATGGTAATGAGGCTGTGGGATACTATTCTGTGGCATCAAAGGTTAAGTGGATTTTGCTTTCTCTTATTACATCTATTAGTGCAGTTTTGCTACCGAGACTTTCATTTTATATTAGTAAAAATGACACCTCGAATTTTAGAAAAATATTAAAGGAGTCATCTGCGGTTATATTTTTTATTGCGATTCCATTGATGGTATTCTTTATTGTAGAGGCGAAAGATAGTATCTTATTACTAGGAGGAAGTCAGTATCTTCCTGCGACTTTAGCCATGCAAATACTTATGCCAATTTTACTTATTTCTGGTTTTTCGAATATTACAGGAAATCAAATATTGATTCCAATGAATAGAGAAAAATATTTTATGGTTGCAGTAACGATTGGTGCTGTGATTAATCTTATTTTGAATCTACTGTTAATGCCTAAGTTTGGAATTATTGGTGCTTCTGTCGCAACTCTTTTTGCGGAATTGTCGCAGATGATGGTACAACTACATTTTTCAAAAGAATATTTAGTATCAAATATATCGATAAAGAGTTTGGTTAATGTGATAATTGCAACAGTTGTTTCTACAATACCACTAATCATTTTGAATCAGCTGATAACGATAACTATACCATTTTATTCTCTAATGCTAGCAGGTGTTGCTTTCTTTTCATTATATTTAGTAATTCTGCTTTTATTAAAGGAGGAAGTGACGATTCAATTATTTTCTCTTATTGCAAAGAAGAAGTAAATTGGTCAGAAATTGAAATGTATAAACAAATAAAGAATTTAATTATTGATTTAGGAGGAAATCATGAAGATAATGCTAGTTTTTGGTACACGTCCAGAAGCGATAAAAATGTGTCCATTAGTGAATGAGTTGAAAAAACAGGCAGATATGGAAACAGTTGTTTGTGTAACTGGTCAGCACAAGGAGATGGTTAGCCCTGTTTTGGAATTGTTTGGAGTTCAACCAGACTATGATTTAGAAATAATGAAAGCTAATCAAACCTTGTTCTCTATAACAACAAGTATTTTAGAAAAAATTAAACCTGTTTTAGAAGAAGAACAACCAGATATTGTTCTAGTTCACGGTGACACTACTACAACATATGCAGCAGCTTTAGCAGCATTTTATCTTGGAATTAAGGTTGGTCATGTTGAAGCTGGGTTACGAACTTACAACCTGCAAAGTCCCTTCCCAGAAGAATTTAATAGACAATCGACTTCTATTATTGCAAATTATCATTTTGCTCCAACTGAATTGGCTAAAGAAAATCTTTTAAAAGAGGGTAGAGAGAATGTTTATGTAACTGGAAATACAGTTATTGATGCACTTACAACTACAGTACAAAAGGATTATACACACCCTGATTTAGATTTAAACGTTGACACCCGTCTTATTCTACTAACTGCTCATAGACGTGAAAATCTCGGAGAACCTATGAAACACATGTTTAGAGCTGTTAAACGAGTTTTAAATGAATATGATGATGTTAAGGTAATTTATCCAATTCATAAAAATCCCTTGGTGCGTGAAACAGCTGCGGAAATTTTTGGAGACACAGAACGTATTCAGATTATTGAACCTTTGGATGTTCTTGATTTTCATAATTTCATGAATCATAGTTACATGATTTTAACTGATTCAGGAGGAGTTCAGGAAGAGGCTCCTTCTTTAGGAAAGCCTGTATTGGTCATGCGAGATACGACAGAAAGACCAGAAGGAGTAGCTGCCGGAACATTGAAATTGGTTGGAACTGATGAGGAGACTATTTATCAAAACTTTAAGATGCTTTTAGACGATTCCGAAGAATATAAAAAAATGAGTCAAGCTAGTAATCCTTATGGAAATGGTGATGCTAGTAAACAGATAGTTCGTATTTTACGCGGAATTTAAGCGAGGCTAGGTAAAGTAATATAGAAAGGTACCCTATTATGAAAGGTATTATTCTCGCAGGTGGTTCGGGGACACGTTTATATCCGTTGACTCGAGCTGCATCAAAACAACTGATGCCGGTTTATGATAAACCGATGATTTACTACCCACTTTCAACATTGATGTTGGCTGGGATTAAGGATATTTTGATTATCTCAACTCCTCAAGATTTGCCTCGTTTCAAAGAACTTTTGCAAGATGGCTCTGAATTTGGGATTCAACTGTCTTATGCAGAGCAACCGAGTCCAGATGGTTTGGCGCAAGCCTTTATCATTGGTGAGGAGTTTATTGGTGATGATAGCGTTTCTCTGATCTTAGGTGACAATATCTATCACGGACCTGGCCTTTCGAAGATGCTACAAAAGGCAGCAAGCAAGGAGTCAGGAGCGACTGTCTTTGGCTATCATGTGAAGGATCCAGAACGCTTTGGTGTTGTTGAGTTTGATAAAAATATGAACGCTATTTCTATCGAAGAAAAGCCAGAACACCCTCGTTCAAATTATGCAGTTACAGGCCTCTATTTCTACGATAATGATGTGGTAGAAATTGCCAAAAATATAAAACCAAGCCCTCGTGGTGAATTGGAAATTACAGATGTAAACAAGGCTTACCTAGATCGCGGAGATTTATCGGTTGAGGTTATGGGACGTGGTTTTGCTTGGTTGGATACGGGCACTCATGAAAGTTTGCTAGAGGCTTCACAGTACATCGAAACAGTCCAACGGATGCAAAATGTTCAGGTAGCAAACTTGGAAGAAATTGCCTATCGCATGGGCTATATCAGTCGAGAAGATGTGTTGACCTTAGCCCAACCACTTAAGAAAAATGAATACGGGCAGTATCTGCTCCGTTTGATAGGAGAAGCATAGATGACAGATAATTTTTTCGGTAAGACGCTTGCAGCACGCGAGGTTGAAGCTATTCCAGGTATGTTGGAGTTCGATATCCCCGTTCATGGTGATAATCGTGGCTGGTTTAAAGAAAATTTCCAAAAGGAAAAAATGCTTCCACTTGGCTTTCCAGAGTCTTTCTTTGCAGAAGGGAAATTGCAAAACAATGTATCCTTCTCACGCAAAAATGTTCTCCGTGGCCTCCACGCAGAGCCTTGGGATAAGTACATCTCTGTAGCAGATGATGGGAAAGTACTGGGTTCTTGGGTTGATTTACGTGAGGGTGAAACCTTTGGGAATACCTATCAGACAGTAATTGATGCAAGCAAGGGAATTTTTGTTCCTCGAGGCGTGGCTAATGGATTCCAAGTTTTATCAGATACAGTTTCTTATAGTTATCTGGTCAATGATTACTGGGCTCTTGAACTTAAATCCAAGTACGCCTTTGTAAACTACGCTGATCCAAGCCTTGGCATTGAATGGGAAAATCTTGCAGAAGCAGAGGTTTCAGAAGCAGATAAAAATCATCCACTACTTAAGGATGTAAAACCTTTGAAAAAAGAAGATTTGTAAAGTATGAAGGAATTTTTAGAATCTCGAGAATTTAAAAAAATAAAATTACATCTGGGATTATCAATTTTTCTCTTGTCGTTGGTTGCGACTATAAAAGGGGCAGTTAATTCAGGAAATACATTTCAATTTTTGGAGTGCTTATCAATTGGTGTGTCAGCATTTTTGATTAGTTTTGTAGGAATGTTTGGAAATGAAAAAAACTTTGATGATTGGAAAGGACTTTTTAATAAAAAAAGTAAGAGGGAAAAAATATTATTTCTTATAAGTCCAATTGTTTTGTCATTTTTAGTTTTTGTTTTTTATTATTTATTTAATGAAGTTCCTGTTTTTTTTGAATGGTTGAATAAAGCACTTGATTTACCTCAAGAAGATTATTTGGTAATAAATATTACTGATATTTTTATATACTTTGTGACTTTAGTATGGAACTTTGTATGTTATATAGTAACTAGTATGATGATTTCAATGGAATTAACATTTATTGGGATAATATTCTTTGATAGAATTTCAGAGTATTATTCACAGATTGGAGAAAAGAAAATCAATGACTGAATACAAAAATATTATCGTGACAGGTGGAGCTGGCTTTATCGGATCCAACTTTGTCCACTATGTTTACAAGAATTTTCCAGATGTTCATGTGACAGTCCTAGATAAGTTGACTTATGCTGGAAACCGCGCTAATATTGAGGAAATTTTAGGTGATCGTGTTGAGTTAGTTGTTGGGGACATTGCGGATGCGGAGTTGGTAGACAAGTTGGCAGCTCAAGCAGATGCTATCGTTCACTATGCTGCTGAGAGTCACAATGACAATTCGCTCAATGATCCATCGCCATTTATCCATACTAACTTCATCGGAACCTATACTCTTTTGGAAGCGGCTCGCAAATACGACATTCGTTTCCACCATGTGTCTACAGATGAAGTTTATGGAGACCTTCCTCTACGCGAAGATTTGCCAGGTCATGGTGAAGGTCCAGGTGAGAAATTTACCGCTGATACCAAGTATAACCCAAGCTCTCCTTACTCATCAACTAAGGCAGCTTCAGACTTGATTGTCAAAGCCTGGGTACGTTCTTTTGGAGTCAAGGCAACGATTTCCAACTGTTCAAATAACTATGGTCCTTATCAACACATTGAAAAATTTATCCCACGTCAGATTACCAACATCCTAAGTGGAATTAAACCAAAACTGTACGGTGAAGGTAAGAACGTTCGTGACTGGATTCATACCAATGACCACTCTTCAGGAGTTTGGACAATCTTGACAAAAGGTCAAATCGGCGAAACCTACTTGATTGGGGCTGATGGAGAGAAGAACAACAAGGAAGTTTTGGAGCTAATCCTTAAGGAAATGGGACAACCTGCTGATGCCTATGATCATGTGACTGACCGTGCAGGACATGATCTTCGTTATGCGATTGATGCAAGCAAGCTACGTGATGAGTTGGGTTGGAAACCAGAATTCACAAACTTCGAACAAGGTCTCAAAGAAACTATTCAATGGTACAAAGATAACCAAGAATGGTGGCAAGGAGAAAAAGAAGCTGTTGAAGCCAACTACGCTAAGACACAAGAGGTTCTTGAAAAATAAAAGGCGGTGGGACAGAAATCGATAGACAAAGTCTCGATTTCGTAGTCCCAGCCCCGCGAAGATGATTAGGAGTTTTTGGAGTCTAAAAGATGAACAAAAAGTTCAATCAGCTACCGCGTCAAAGTTTGATTGCTAATAAAAAGTGAGGTAGGGATCATTTGTCCCAACCTCTATTGCTATACCGAAGAATTGTGAATCAGGTGAAAGGAAGAAAGATGATTTTAATTACAGGAGCAAATGGCCAATTAGGAACTGAACTTCGTTATTTATTAGATGAGCGTAATGAAGAATATGTTGCGGTTGATGTGGCTGAGATGGATATTACCGATGCAGAGATGGTTGAGAAAGTTTTTGAAGAGGTGAAACCGACTTTAGTCTACCACTGTGCTGCCTACACAGCTGTTGATGCAGCAGAGGATGAAGGGAAAGAATTGGACTTTGCCATCAATGTTACAGGGACAGAGAATGTCGCAAAAGCATCCGAAAAGCATGGTGCAACTCTAGTCTACATTTCTACAGATTATGTCTTTGATGGTAAGAAGCCAGTCGGACAAGAATGGGAAGTCGGTGACCGACCAGACCCACAAACTGAATATGGTCGTACTAAGCGTATGGGAGAGGAGCTTGTAGAGAAACACGTTTCAAACTACTATATTATTCGTACTGCTTGGGTTTTTGGAAATTACGGCAAAAACTTCGTCTTCACGATGCAAAATCTAGCTAAAACTCATAAGACCTTGACAGTTGTAAATGATCAACATGGTCGACCAACCTGGACACGTACCTTGGCCGAGTTCATGACTTTCCTAGCTAAAAACCGCAAGGAATTTGGTTATTATCATTTGTCAAATGATGCGACAGAAGATACAACTTGGTATGACTTTGCGGTTGAAATTTTGAAGGATACAGATGTCGAAGTCAAGCCAGTAGACTCGAGCCAATTTCCTGCCAAAGCTAAACGTCCACTAAACTCAACTATGAGTTTGACCAAAGCCAAAGCAACTGGATTTGTCATTCCAACTTGGAAAGATGCCTTGAAAGAATTTTACAAACAAGACCTTAAAAAATAGCCTTGCTGGAGGCCAAAATGTATACAGAAAGAGAGAGAAGAGAGATTCTCTTTCTTTTTTATTTACTCATCTATGCAATCGTCGGACAATTATAAAAATTCAAGAAAAAGCTTGTTTAAATGTTAGAAAATTTGAGCACGAATGTTTTTTTTGTGTTATAATATTTTGTGAGTAGTTATACCTTGGTGTAGCTATTAAAAATAGAAGTGTGAAACTGGGAAGATAGAGAGGACGCAGTGTAATGACTAGAAATGGTTTTTTTACAGGCTTAGATATCGGAACTAGCTCTATTAAAGTGTTGGTTGCAGAGCTTGTAAATGGTGAAGTAAATGTAATTGGCGTAAGCAATGCCAAAAGTAAAGGTGTCAAAGATGGGATTATCGTTGACATCGAGGCAGCGGCGACTGCTATTAAGTCTGCAATTTCTCAAGCAGAAGAAAAAGCAGGAATTTCAATCAAGTCTGTAAACGTTGGTTTGCCAGCTAATTTGCTACAAGTGGAGCCAACTCAAGGCATGATTCCAGTGACATCAGATACAAAAGAAATTACGGATCAAGATGTCGAAAATGTTGTCAAATCAGCCTTGACTAAAAGTATGACTCCAGACCGTGAAGTTATCACCTTTATTCCAGAGGAATTTGTCGTTGATGGATTCCAAGGAATTCGTGATCCTCGCGGGATGATGGGTGTGCGTTTGGAAATGCGAGGTCTCTTGTACACTGGCCCACGTACGATCCTCCACAATCTTCGTAAAACAGTTGAGCGTGTAGGCGTTCAAGTCGATAACGTGATTATTTCACCTCTTGCAATGGTTCACTCTGTTTTGAATGAAGGTGAACGTGAGTTTGGTGCGACTGTTATCGACATGGGTGGTGGGCAAACGACTGTTGCCACTATTCGCAACCAAGAACTTCAATATACAAATGTCAACCAAGAGGGTGGCGATTATGTCACAAAAGACATTTCAAAAGTTCTCAAGACTTCTAAGAAAATTGCAGAAGGTCTAAAATTGAACTATGGTGAAGCTTATCCACCACTAGCTAGCAAGGAAACTTTCCAAGTTGAAGTGATCGGTGAAGTTGAACCAGTTGAAGTGACTGAAGAATACTTGGCTGAGATTATTTCAGCAAGAATCAAGCACATTTTTGAGCAAATTAAGCAAGACTTGGAAAGACGTCACCTATTAGACTTGCCAGGTGGTATTGTCTTGATTGGTGGAAATGCTCTTCTTCCAGGTGTCGTTGAATTGGCCCAAGAAGTATTTGGAGTACGCGTTAAGTTATTCGTACCAAATCAAGTGGGTATTCGCAATCCTGCGTTTGCCCATGTTATCAGCTTGTCAGAATTTGCGGGTAGTCTTACTGAAGTGAATATTTTGGCACAACGAGCAATTCGAGGTGACGAAAGTTTACGCCACCAACCGATTGACTTTAGAAGTTCAGCTCAACCAGTTGCACCTGTTTCTCCACGACCAGTATTTAATACAGTGACAACTCCTGAGCCTGAAACAACTCAATCTGTTGAACCAGTAGCTCCACTTCAATCAGAAGAAAAGAGCAAAGGTAAATTAACGGATCGTTTCCGTAGCTTGATTGGAAGCATGTTTGACGAATAAAATAGAGGAATATAAATATGACATTTTCATTTGATACAGCAGCAGCACAAGGTGCAGTAATTAAAGTAATCGGTGTCGGTGGTGGTGGTGGAAATGCCATCAACCGTATGGTTGACGAAGGCGTTTCTGGCGTTGAATTTATCGCAGCCAACACAGATGTACAAGCTTTGAGCAGTACAAAAGCTGAGACAGTTATCCAGCTCGGCCCTAAATTGACTCGCGGACTTGGTGCAGGAGGTCAACCTGAAGTTGGTCGTAAAGCTGCAGAAGAAAGCGAAGAAGTTTTGACAGAAGCAATCAGCGGTGCTGACATGGTCTTCATCACTGCTGGTATGGGTGGTGGTTCTGGTACAGGTGCTGCACCAGTTATCGCTCGTATTGCAAAAGGTCTTGGTGCTTTGACAGTGGGTGTTGTAACTCGTCCGTTTGGTTTTGAAGGAAGCAAACGTGGACAATTTGCCATCGAAGGGATTAACGAACTTCGTGAGCATGTTGATACACTCTTGATTATCTCAAACAACAACTTGCTAGAAATCGTTGACAAGAAGACTCCACTTCTTGAAGCATTGAGTGAAGCAGATAACGTTCTTCGTCAAGGTGTTCAAGGAATTACAGATTTGATTACAAATCCTGGTTTGATCAACTTGGACTTTGCGGACGTTAAGACTGTTATGGCCAATAAAGGGAATGCCCTTATGGGGATTGGTATCGGTAGCGGTGAAGAACGTGTTGTAGAAGCTGCTCGTAAAGCAATCTACTCACCACTTCTTGAAACAACTATCGATGGAGCAGAAGATGTGATTGTTAACGTAACTGGTGGTTTGGACTTGACTTTGATTGAAGCTGAAGAAGCATCAGAAATTGTGAACCAAGCAGCTGGTCATGGTGTTAACATCTGGCTTGGAACATCTATTGATGAGACAATGAAAGACGAAATCCGCGTGACTGTTGTTGCGACAGGAGTACGTCAGGATAAAGTTGAAAAAGTTGTGACTGCTCAACCACGCCAAGCAACACACCGTGAACCTGCTCGAACTAGCCATGCAAAAACTTTTGATCGTAATTTTGATATGGCTGATACAGCAGAAATTCCAACTCCAAGTTATCGCCGTCAAGAAGCGCCAAAGACATCAGCCTTTGGTGACTGGGACTTGAGACGCGATGCCATTGTTCGTCAAGGAGAACCAGTTGTTTCTCCAGTGGAACGCTTTGAAGTTCCAGCGGCAACAGATGAAGATGAGTTGGAAACACCACCATTCTTTAAAAATCGTTAATGAAGATGAATTTAAAAGAAAATACGAACCTTGTTTTTCAACAGATATCGAATGCAGTTCAGGAAGCCGGTCGTGAAAACGATTCGGTTTCTGTGATTGCGGTGACCAAATATGTAGATGTTGAAACAGCCTCAGCTTTGGTTTCGCAGGGAGTGCAACACATTGGTGAGAACCGTGTTGATAAATTTCTTGACAAGTATCATGCTCTGAGTGATAAGAATCTTACCTGGCATTTGATTGGAACCTTACAGAGACGTAAAGTCAAGGAAGTGATTTCTTATGTGGATTATTTTCATGCTTTAGATTCCTTAAAGCTAGCTCAGGAAATTCAAAAACGAGCGGACCACAAGATTAAGTGCTTTTTGCAAGTAAATATTTCTCAGGAAGAAAGTAAGCACGGTTTTTCGAAAGAAGAATTGTTAGCCCTCTTACCCGAACTTTCAGAATTAGACCAGATTGAGTATGTGGGTCTGATGACCATGGCTCCATTTGAAGCAACTAGTCAAGAATTACTAGAGATATTTAAAGAAACGCAAGAATTGCAAAAAACCATTCAAGAAAAACATCTCCCCAATATGCCGATGACAGAACTAAGTATGGGTATGAGTCGAGACTTCAAAGAAGCGATTCAATGTGGTTCAACTTTCGTTCGAATCGGTACAGCATTTTTTAAATAGGAAATAACCATGTCACTAAAAGATAAATTTGATAAGTTTATAGATTATTTCACTGAAGATGGAGAAGAGGTGGCACCGAACGTTGCTGAGTTAAAGTCTGAACAAACCTTAACTTCAGTTTCGGCTCCAAAGGAAGAACTTCCACGAACTCAACAGTTACCACAAACTTCACAAGTGAATTCGAAAGAAAAGAATATTACCCGTCTTCACGCTCGTCAACAAGAATTGGCGATGCAGAGTCACCGAGGTGCAGAAAAGGTAACCATTGCTGTTCGTTATCCTCGCCGCTACGAAGATGCAACTGATATTGTTGATTTGTTAACAGGAAATGAAAGTATTCTAATTGATTTCCAATATATGACTGAAGTACAAGCACGTCGTTGTCTAGATTACTTAGATGGTGCTCGTTATGTGCTGGCTGGTGAATTAAGGAAAGTCGCAAATACTATGTACCTTTTGACACCAGTAGGAGTTGTGGTTAATATTGAAGACATTCGCTTGCCTGATGGTTCTCACGGTGAAGAGTTTGACTTTGATATGAAGAGAAATCGAGTGAAGTAATGATTTTTCTAATTCGTTTTATTCAGAATGCTGCAACTATCTATTCATGGATACTTGTAGCTTTTGCTCTATTATCTTGGTTTCCCAATGCCTATGATACAGCACTAGGTCGTTTGTTGACTAGCTTAGTCAAACCGATCCTTCAACCCTTGAGACGTCTGCCCCTAAGTATTGGTGGTATTGATTTTTCAGTTTGGGTGGCTGTCATTTTAGTTCATTTACTTGGAAACTATTTGATCCGTTTTCTTTATATACTAGCATGAGAAAAGATATTTATCAGCATTTCTCAGTCGAGGATATTCCTTTCATTGATAAAGGATTGGAGTGGCTTAGGCAGGTTGAAGAGCATTACGCTCCCATCCTAACTCCCTTTATCAATCCCCATCAGGTCTTTATTTTAAAGACATTGGGGAATCATCATGGGATTCAAGTTTTTTCAAGCAATGATTTTGTGCCTAGCGAGTATAGTCGTGTGCTTCTGGCACCAGATTATTTCAAACCGACTTTGATGGATTTTGAAATGGAATTGCTTGAGATTGTTTATTCTAGTAAGTTTGACCAATTGACCCATTCCAAGATTTTGGGAACCGTTCTGAATCGTTTGGGAATCGATCGCAAGTTGTTTGGTGATATATTAGTAACGGAGAATAGAGCGCAAATCATTGTGGACCGGAAATTTGTTTCCCTCTTCCAGGATGGAATTCAAAAGGTTGCTAGATTACCTGTAAAACTAGAAGTAAGACCTTTTGAAGAATTATTAGAATCCAAAAATGACTATCAGGAAAGAGAAGTTTTAGTTCCGAGCATGCGCTTGGATGCCTTCTTATCGAATGTTCTGAAATTATCTCGCTCCCAGACAGCCGATTTATTAGAAAGAAAATATGTTCAGATAAATTATCATCTGGTTGAAAAATCTGATTATCAGGTTCAGATAGGTGATTTAGTAAGTGTCAGACGCTTTGGACGAATGATCTTACTCAAAGAAAATGGCCAGACTAAAAAAGATAAGAAAAAATTGATAGTTCAACTATTATTAAGTAAGTGAGGGGAAAATATGCCAATTACATCGTTAGAAATCAAGGATAAAACCTTTAGTACCAAATTTAGAGGGTTTAATCCTGAAGAAGTTGATGAATTTCTAGATATTGTTGTTCGTGACTATGAAACACTTGTTCGTAGCAATCACGAAAAAGAACAACACATTAAAAATTTAGAGGAACGTTTGTCTTATTTTGATGAGATTAAGGAGTCATTGAGCCAGTCTGTATTGATTGCTCAAGATACTGCAGAACGTGTCAAACAAGCTGCCAATGAACGCTCTCAAAATATCCTTAAACAGGCTGAACAAGATGCCCAGCGTCTGCTTGATGAGGCTAAGTATAAGGCTAATGAAATCTTGCGTCAAGCTACGGATAATGCTAAGAAGGTTGCCGTAGAGACGGAAGAATTGAAGAATAAGAGCCGTGTCTTCCATCAACGTTTGAAATCTACGATTGAGAGTCAATTAGCTATTGTAGATTCATCCGACTGGGAAGAAATTTTACGTCCGACAGCGACTTATTTACAAACCAGTGACGAAGCTTTTAAAGAAGTTGTTGGAGAAGTTTTGGGTGAAGATGTTTCTACCTATCAGGATGAAGAGCCGATTGACATGACCCGTCAGTTTTCACCTGAAGAAGTAGCAGAGCTCCAAGCCCGCATTGAAGCAGCTAATCGAGAATTGGCTGAATCACAAAAAGAAACAAAGCCAGATACTGCTAGCTCAGTAGTAGAAGAAGTCGTTTCTTCAAACCAAAATTCTCAACCAACACCCTTGACGGAATCTATTGATCTTTTATAAGAAAGAAAATCTGAGAACAAGATCTAATCAAACATATTTTCAGCGAGTAGGAGATGGTGGAAGCCCTACAATCCCTGTTGATCAGATTATCCTCTCAAGCTATCAAGTCTGAAGTTAGTAGGATTTGACGTTCCCCACGTTACGGGAAAAGAGGGAGAAAGACTGAGTCTTTTTCCGAATAAAGGTGGTACCACGATTTTCGTCCTTTTTAGCGAGTCGTGGTTTTTATTTTGTCTATATCATAAAGGAGATATCATGAAACTCAAAGAAACTTTAAATCTAGGGAAAACAGATTTCCCAATGCGTGCAGGACTTCCAACCAAAGAGCCAGTCTGGCAAAAAGAGTGGGAAGAAGCAAAGCTCTACCAACGTCGTCAAGAGTTGAATGAAGGGAAACCTCACTTCACTCTTCATGATGGACCTCCGTACGCTAACGGAAATATCCACGTTGGTCATGCTATGAACAAGATTTCAAAAGATATCATTGTTCGTTCTAAGTCTATGTCAGGATTCTACGCGCCATACATCCCAGGTTGGGATACACACGGACTACCAATCGAGCAAGTTTTGGCAAAACAAGGTGTTAAACGCAAAGAGATGGATTTGGTTGAATACTTGAAACTTTGCCGTGAATACGCTCTTTCTCAAGTAGATAAACAACGCGAAGACTTCAAACGTTTAGGTGTTTCTGGTGACTGGGAAAATCCATATGTAACTTTGACCCCTGACTATGAAGCAGCGCAAATTCGTGTCTTCGGCGAGATGGCTAACAAGGGCTATATCTACCGTGGTGCCAAGCCAGTTTACTGGTCATGGTCATCTGAGTCAGCTCTTGCTGAAGCAGAAATTGAATACCATGACTTGGTTTCAACATCACTGTACTATGCCAATAAGATCAAGGATGGCAAAGGTGTCCTAGACACTGATACTTACATCGTTGTTTGGACAACAACTCCATTTACTATCACTGCTTCTCGTGGTTTGACTGTTGGTGCGGATATTGATTACGTTTTGGTTCAACCTGCTGGTGAAACTCGTAAGTTTGTGGTTGCTGCTGAATTGTTGAACAGCTTGTCTGAGAAATTTGGCTGGACTGATGTTCAAGTTTTGGCTACTTATCGTGGTCAAGAATTGAACCATATCGTGACAGAACACCCATGGGATACTGCAGTAGATGAACTCGTTATCCTTGGTGACCACGTTACAACTGACTCTGGTACAGGTATCGTCCATACAGCTCCTGGTTTTGGTGAGGACGACTACAATGTTGGTGTGGCTAATGGTCTTGAAGTTGCTGTGACAGTTAACGAACGCGGAATCATGATGGCTAATGCTGGCGCTGAGTTCGAAGGTCAATTCTATGACAAGGTGGTTCCAACTGTTATCGAGAAACTAGGCAATCTCCTTCTTGCTCAAGAAGAAATCTCTCACTCATACCCATTTGACTGGCGTACGAAAAAACCAATCATCTGGCGTGCAGTGCCACAATGGTTTGCTTCTGTATCAAAATTCCGTCAAGAAATCTTGGATGAAATTGAAAAAGTGAAATTCCACTCAGAATGGGGGAAAGTCCGTCTTTACAACATGATTCGTGACCGTGGTGACTGGGTAATCTCACGTCAACGTGCTTGGGGTGTTCCACTTCCAATCTTCTATGCTGAAGACGGAACACCAATCATGACAGCTGAAACGATTGAGCATGTAGCTCAACTCTTTGAAGAGCATGGTTCCATCATCTGGTGGGAACGTGATGCTAAAGACCTCTTGCCAGAAGGATTTACACATCCAGGTTCACCAAATGGTGAGTTCAAGAAAGAAACAGACATCATGGACGTTTGGTTTGACTCAGGTTCTTCGTGGAACGGGGTTGTGGTTAACCGTCCAGAGCTCAAATACCCAGCTGACCTCTACCTTGAAGGTTCTGACCAATACCGTGGTTGGTTCAACTCATCTCTCATCACATCTGTGGCTAACCACGGTGTAGCACCATACAAACAAATCTTGTCACAAGGTTTTGCCCTTGACGGTAAAGGTGAGAAGATGTCTAAATCTCTTGGAAATACAATTGCTCCAAGCGATGTTGAAAAGCAATTCGGTGCGGAAATCTTGCGTCTCTGGGTAACCAGTGTTGACTCAAGCAACGATGTGCGTATCTCTATGGATATCTTGAGCCAAGTCTCTGAGACTTACCGTAAGATCCGTAATACCCTTCGTTTCTTGATTGCTAACACATCTGATTATAATCCATCTGAGGATGCAGTAGCTTACGAAGAATTACGTTCAGTTGACAAGTACATGACTATTCGCTTTAACCAACTTGTTAAGACCATTCGTGATGCTTATGCCAACTTTGAATTCTTGACCATCTACAAGGCACTTGTTAACTTTATCAACGTTGATTTGTCTGCCTTCTACCTTGATTTTGCCAAAGATGTTGTCTACATCGAGGGTGCTAAATCACTCGAACGCCGTCAAATGCAAACAGTCTTCTATGACATTCTTGTGAAAATCACCAAACTCTTGACACCGATCCTTCCTCATACTGCAGAAGAAATCTGGTCATATCTTGAGTTTGAAGCTGAAGACTTTGTTCAATTGTCAGAATTGCCAGAAGCGGAAACCTTTGCTAACCAAGAGGAAATCTTGGACACATGGGCAGCCTTCATGGACTTCCGCGGACAAGCTCAAAAAGCCTTGGAAGAAGCTCGTAATGCCAAAGTTATTGGTAAATCACTTGAAGCACACTTGACAGTTTATCCAAACGAAGTCGTGAAAACTCTTCTTGGAGCTGTTGATAGCAATGTTGCTCAACTCTTGATCGTCTCAGAATTGACTATCGCAGAAGGACCAGCTCCAGAAGGCGCAGTAGCCTTTGAAGATGTAGCCTTCACAGTAGAACGCGCTGCAGGTGAAGTATGTGACCGTTGCCGTCGTATCGATCCAAGTACAGCAGAACGTAGCTATAACGCAACCATCTGTGACCACTGTGCAAGTATCGTTGAAGAAAACTTTGCGAACGCAGTGGCTGAAGGATTTGAAGTAAAATAAATTTATATACTGGAGAGAACAGATGTTCTCTCTTTTTTATGAGTACGGGACAAAATAGTTCTCAGCCACCAAAAAAGCTAGAGATTCCCAATGGTGGAACTCTAGCTTTTCAATTTTGAGTTGTTCTCTTATTGTATAGCCAATTGAAACAAAACCAGTACATAATATGGTATAATCTTCTTATGACAATTCAATAGATTTTCGTAAAAAAGTTCTCGCTTATTGTGAGCAAACAGGTAGTATAACAGATGCATCACACGTTTTCCAAATCTCACGTAATACCATTTATGGCTGGTTAAAACTAAAAGAGAAAACAGGAGATCTAAACCATCAAGTAAAAGGAACAAAACCAAGAAAAGTTGATAGAGATAGGCTTAAAACCTATCTTGCTGACAATCCAGATGCTTATTTGACTGAAATAGCTTCTGGATTTGACTGTCATCCAACTACCATTCACTATGCTCTTAAAGCTATGAGGTTCACTCGAAAAAAAAGAACCACACCTACTATGAACAAGACCCAGAAAAAGTAGCTTTATTTCTTAAACATTTTAATAGTTTAAAGAACCTAGCACCTGTTTATATTGATGAAACAGGATTCGATACTTATTTTTATCGAGAATATGGTCGCTCATTTAAAGATCAGTTAATAAGAGGTAAAGTATCTGGAAGAAGATATCAGAGGATTTCTTTGGTTGTTGGGCTAACAAATGGTGAGTTAATAGCTCCAATGACTTACGAAGAGATGATGACAAGCGAATTTTGGGAAGCTTGGTTTCAGAAGTTTCTCTTACCAACATTAAACAAACCATCGGTTATTAGTATGGATAATGCAAGATTCCATAGAATGGGTAAGATAGAGCTCTTATGTGAAGAGTTTGGGCATAAACTTTTACCACTTCCTCCCTACTCACCTGAGTACAATCCTATTGAGAAGAAATGGGCTCATATCAAAAAGCACCTCAAAAAGGTATTACCAAGTTGCAATACTTTTTACGAGTCTCTGTCGTCTTATTCTTGTTTCAATTGACTATAT
>NZ_JVFV01000031.1 GCF_001073085.1 Streptococcus pseudopneumoniae | reverse complement strand
CTAATACTCAATGAAAATCAAAGAGCAAACTAGGAAACTAGCCGCAGGCTGTACTTTAGTACGGCAAGGCGACGTTGACGCGGTTTGAATTTGATTTTCGAAGAGTATAAATCACGCCCTTTTAGAAAGGATATAGTCAAGGTAAAATCAGCAGGACAAGTCAGCGACTCTAACTCCTGATCCAAAAAATCAAACAAATCTAAAAAGGTCTCCCTTGGTATCGGTAAACTTGCTTCAAATTCTTTCTTCTGTTGCTGCTTATACTCTGCCAGTAATTTCTTTTTCTTCTCTTTTTCCATTTTCTACTCCAGCCAACTTCAACTTGATAGCAAACAAAAAAGAGTCAGCAAGCCAACTCTTTCGATCTCTATTCACTTTTTTCCATCAAGAAATCATAGATTTCCTGGACTGTTCCAAGCGCCATAATCTCCTGATCTTTAACAGTTTGTTTCAGTTTTTGATAAATCTGACTTTCAGCTATATCACGCTTTTCAGCCTCTTTATTCACCCTCATGATACCATTCTCAATGGTCACAAAGCAAAGCTCTTCAAATATCTGAATCATTTTGACTAATAGGATTTGCTCAATCTTGAGATAGGCCGCCAAATCCTTGAGTTTATAGCGAATATCGAACTCTGGGAACTGATAGATGGTTTTATACAATTTTGCAAACTGCTCTCTTGTGCCATAGCCCGTCAAGTAGTAAGCCTTAGCTATATCATTTTTAAAGTAAAGAGCTGAAAACTCCTGCTCCTGACAGATTTTCTTAAGGAGGGATAAATCTTCAGGGATATTCTTAACGACAATAGCTGCACAAGAGGTCATATCAGGTAACTCTTGCGTAAAGTCCAAAACGGCTACCCCTTCTGGCAACAGGGCATTCTTGCCACGGATGTTAAAGAGCTGGACACCTTCTACACGGGCGTCAACCATCATCAACTGCAAGGTTGTTTGACCATTCCATTGGTTGACAGAGAGAGTCACCGCTAGTTCCAGTTGCTTGGTCTGTGAGAATTCAGTCGCCCATTTCCCTTGACCAAAAGCGACTACCTCAAAACTGGCTTCACCTTTGGAAATTTTCAGCTTGAGATGAGCATTCCCAGCTCCCATAACGCGAGCATTTTCAACTTGAAAATTTCGAATATAGAAGACAGGTTTTTGGTTATCCATCCCAAAAGGAGCTAGACGTTCAAAACTTTTCACCGTCTCCAAACTCAAGGCCTCTAAATCCAGTTCTTCGTCTAAAAATAGATTGTTTTTACCTTGGGCATCTGCACCTTTTTCTCGGATATATGCTTCCAAAACATCAGACAAGACTTCCAACTTATCCACTTCGAGGGTCATACCTGCAGCACCTGCGTGACCTCCAAAGGCGATAAACAGTTCTCGATGTGGGTCCAAGGCTTCAAAGATATCGACTGCTTCTATGCTTCGAGCACTTCCCTTGGCGCGTCCATCTTCGATATTTAGCACAATAACTGTCTGACCTAGTTCTTCAAGCAAACGCCCTGCCACAATTCCAAGAACCCCCGGATTCCAGCCTTCCTTGGCCAAAACTTGAACACTTTTATCAGGATCCACCATGCCCTTGGCTTCATCGTAAATCGACTGAACAATTTCCTTACGTTCTTCATTCTTTTGATGAATCAAAAGGGCGATTTCATGCACTTCCTCATCGTCAAATCCAGTCAACAAATCAATAGCTGGATTGGGATCATCCAAACGTCCTAGAGCATTTAAACGCGGTGCTAACTGAAAACCAACTGTCTCTTCTGTCACATCACTACTCGAAATCCCAGCGATTTCAAACATTTCTTGTAGACCCATTCGTTGAGTGTTGCGCAAGACCTCAAGACCATATTGGACCATGATACGATTTTCATCTGTCAGGCTGACCATGTCAGCAATTGTCCCGATTGCAACCAAGTCTAACAACTCAACCTGTACTTCTTCTAAAAGGGCACAAGCTAGCTTAAAAGCGACCCCACAACCAGCTAAATGTTTGAAAGGATAGTCCGCCCCTGGATGTTCAGAATGGATAATAGCATAGGCATCTGGTAAAACCTCAGGCATAGAATGGTGGTCGGTCACAATAACGTCCACTCCCATAGACTGAGCCAAATCAATGGCTTCATGCCCCGCCACACCATTGTCCACCGTCACAATCAAAGACACACCCTGCTGTTCGATAAAATATTTGTAGACACTGGCATTTGGACCATAACCATCCGTAAAGCGATTGGGAAGATAGACCAGGCACTCAGCACCTAACTGTTCTAAACTCTCCTTAACAATGGAAGCCGAAGTCATCCCATCCGCATCGTAGTCCCCGTAAATAAGAATCAGTTCCCCTTGCTCAATAGCATGGCGAATCCGCTCCACTGCCTTTTCCATATCATTTAAAAGGTAGGGATCATGTAATTCCTCCAAAGAAGGTTCTAAAAATTTTTTCAGACTAGTTTCATCCTTGATGCCTCGTTCAAATAACAAACGAGCTACTTCAGGACCCAAACCAGCTTTCTTAGCTATCTTTGTAAAATCCGCATCCTCAACTTGCGGAGCGAATTGCCAATTATAAGTAGGAATTATCAAAAAAATCATCCACTCTTTCTTACGATTCTATCTCTTTATTATAACATGATTTCCAGTTTTTCTCTTGATTTTCTTACTAAGTTGATGACTCTTCATCGCTCTAAACAGCCACTTATAAAACATAGACATCCCAAAGTGTCATTCCTTTTTTTACTTGACTTTTGCAATTTCCACTCAGATAAGGTATAATAATTGTATTGTCTTTTGGGGTCGTTACGGATTCGACAGGCATTATGAGGCATATTTTGCGACTCGTGTGGCGACGTAAACGCTCAGTTAAATATAACTGCAAAAAATAACACTTCTTACGCTCTAGCTGCCTAAAAACCAGCAGGCGTGACCCGATTTGGATCGCTCGTGTTCAATGACAGGTCTTATTATTAGCGAGATACGATCAAACTTTGTCTAGCAGTTTGATAAGAGATTGATAGACTCGCAGTTCCTAGGCTTGAGTTATGTGTCGAGGGGCTGTTAAAACAATACATAACCTATGGTTGTAGACAAATATGTTAGCAGGTGTTTGGACGTGGGTTCGACTCCCACCGGCTCCATTATATTTTTAAAAGGCGGTGGGACAGAAATCGATAGACAAAGTCTCGATTTCGTAGTCCCAGCGCTGTGAGGATGATTAGGAGCTTTTTGGAGTCTAAAAGACGAACAAAAAGTCCAATCAGCTATCGCGTCAAAGTTTGATTGCTAATAAAAAGTGAGGTCGGGATCTTTTGTCCCAACCTCTTTTTTGTTTGCCTAGTTTACAAATATATATATAGTCAATTGAAACAAGAATAAGACGACAGAGACTCGTAAAAAGTATTGCAACTTGGTAATACCTTTTTGAGGTGCTTTTTGATATGAGCCCATTTCTTCTCAATAGGATTGTACTCAGGTGAGTAGGGAGGAAGTGGTAAAAGTTTATGCCCAAACTCTTCACATAAGAGCTCTATCTTACCCATTCTATGGAATCTTGCATTATCCATACTAATAACCGATGGTTTGTTTAATGTTGGTAAGAGAAACTTCTGAAACCAAGCTTCCCAAAATTCGCTTGTCATCATCTCTTCGTAAGTCATTGGAGCTATTAACTCACCATTTGTTAGCCCAACAACCAAAGAAATCCTCTGATATCTTCTTCCAGATACTTTACCTCTTATTAACTGATCTTTAAATGAGCGACCATATTCTCGATAAAAATAAGTATCGAATCCTGTTTCATCAATATAAACAGGTGCTAGGTTCTTTAAACTATTAAAATGTTTAAGAAATAAAGCTACTTTTTCTGGGTCTTGTTCATAGTAGGTGTGGTTCTTTTTTTTCGAGTGAACCTCATAGCTTTAAGAGCATAGTGAATGGTAGTTGGATGACAGTCAAATCCAGAAGCTATTTCAGTCAAATAAGCATCTGGATTGTCAGCAAGATAGGTTTTAAGCCTATCTCTATCAACTTTTCTTGGTTTTGTTCCTTTTACTTGATGGTTTAGATCTCCTGTTTTCTCTTTTAGTTTTAACCAGCCATAAATGGTATTACGTGAGATTTGGAAAACGTGTGATGCATCTGTTATACTACCTG
>NZ_JVFV01000030.1 GCF_001073085.1 Streptococcus pseudopneumoniae | reverse complement strand
ACGAATGAGTTCTTCCATCCCTTCAGCGACACGAAAACGATTGATGGTGCGATAGCTGACAACTAACTGTCCTGTTAGATACTGCATAGCTAGATTTTCAATCATCATTTTTTCAATTTTTCGACCAGAGAAAATCCCTTGTGAATAGGCGAATAGAAGAGTAGATACAAGCATTTTAGGGTGATAAGACGGGCGACCAAAGGCATGATAGAAGGCGTGGAAGTGACTATCATCCAATGAATTCACCACTTTTTCAATCGTAAAAACGAGATGGTCTTGTGGCAAGAAAGAACAGATTTCTAGTGGTAAAGTTGTTTGATTTGTGTTATAGTGAATATGCATGAGATAGCCTTTCTAAATGGTTTATTGTGCAATTCTATTTTACCAAGACTATCGCAACCATGTAAAAAGCAACGGCAAATCCGTTGCT
Source organism: Streptococcus pseudopneumoniae (assembly GCF_001073085.1). Taxonomy (GTDB): domain Bacteria; phylum Bacillota; class Bacilli; order Lactobacillales; family Streptococcaceae; genus Streptococcus; species Streptococcus pseudopneumoniae_M. The sequence goes on along the minus strand of NZ_JVFV01000030.1, from coordinate 70,408 downwards.
TTTTTTGGTGCTAGGCGACTATTGTCCCAGACTCTTATAGCTATCTATAGGTAGAAGGAAAAGATTGCTAGAGTAGATGATTTTTATTTGGATACTCATGTTTTGTAAAACGTTAAATTATATGTTGTTAAAGACAGATTATGTTGAGTATTGAATTATACAAAATTTACTAATGTATTGAGATTTTTGCATTTGATTATACCGTATAGAATATTAGTCAAATAAAATTGTTTTGTTTTCACTAATGCATTTTTTATTATCATCCCAATAGTTAATACTTTCAAAGCTTCCTTTTCTTAAATAAAGCGGTAGCCTTTTTCTTATTTCATCTTGCATTGGTATTTTATCAATATCTTTTAGATTCCACCATTTTGGCTCACCTTCAGCAGATGTACTTAGTTCACCAGTAAACTGAGTACATAAAAAGTCATAGAAGACAAATCTCTCATTACCAATTGAATTAGTAAAGCCTGAAATTCCTTTTAATTCAAGATTTAATGCAGTGAGACCAGTCTCTTCCTTAAGTTCCCGTAATGCAGCTTCAAAAAAACTTTCAGGGAATTCAACTTTTCCCCCCGGTGGAATCCAGCCAGGAAAATTATCGTGCTGTCTATTAAGTAATAAAATTTCTTGATTTTTCAAAACGCAAATATTAACCCAGTTTTTGATTTTTTCAGTCATATTATTAACCTCCAACAAGTATTTTTTCATATGCAAGATTATATGTCAAGAACTATATGCTATTTATGATTGTTACAAATGTATCTCAGCCAAAGATTGATAATTTTTACGCAATAGCTGATGAACTCTCAGAATAGACTTCAATCAAGAACTTTGGAAGAAAAGTGTTGAGAGGTTGGATTTAAAAGAAAGTAAGCAAATCAGCCTGGCCTTTAAATTGGCCCTACGGGATTATTTATAGAAGACAAAGACGTGTCAATTCAGCACGTCTTTTTTTACTTTTTCTATGGTATAATAGAAGGTAGATTTATTAATTGGAGTATGAAGAATTTTATGATTAAATTAGTAGCAACGGATATGGACGGTACTTTTTTGGATGGTGCCGGTCAATTTGATATGGAGCGTCTGAAAAAGTTGCTCCATTCTTATAAAGAAAAAGGAATCTATTTTGCTGTTGCATCTGGTCGTGGGCTTTTGTCACTTGAAAAGCATTTTGCGGATGTCAAAGATGAGATAATCTTTATTGCTGAAAATGGTAGTTTGGTTCGTTTTCATGGAGAGGACCTTTATGAAGCGACCATGCCTAGAGATTTTTACCTATCAACTTTTGAAAAGCTAAAGACTTCACCTTATTTCGATGAGAAGAAGATGCTCTTGACTGGTAAAGAGGCTTGCTATGTCTTAGATACAGTAGATGAAATCTATCTTATGTTTAGCCATCATTACAATGAAAATATCAAAAAAGTAGCCAGACTAGAAGATATTACCGATGAGATTTTCAAATTCACAACTAACTTTACTGAAGAAACGGTTGACGCTGGAGAAGCTTGGGTCAATGAACATGTTCCTGGGGTCAAGGCTATGACGACAGGCTTTGAATCCATTGACATCGTTTTAGACCATGTTGACAAGGGAGTTGCTATTGTCGAATTGGCCAAGAAGTTAAATCTAGATATGGACCAGGTGATGGCCTTTGGTGATAATCTTAATGACCTGCACATGATGCAAGTTGTAGGGCACCCAGTCGCACCTGAAAATGCTCGTCCAGAGATTTTAGAACTAGCTGAAACAGTTATCGGACATCACAAAGACCAATCAGTTATTGCTTATATGGAGGGATTGTAATGGCAGATATTAAATTAATTGCCCTAGACTTAGATGGGACTTTGCTGACGACAGACAAGAAATTGACTGATCGTACTAAGGCAACTTTAAAGGCTGCGCGTGATCAGGGAGTCAAAGTGGTACTGACAACTGGACGTCCCCTCAAGGCTATGGATTTCTTCCTTAAAGAGCTTGGAACAGACGGCCATGATGACGAGTATACTATCACCTTTAATGGTGGATTAGTTCAGAAAAATACAGGTGAAATCCTCGATAAGACAGTATTCTCTATTGATGATGTGACACGTATTTACGAGGAAACTGAAAAACTAGGCATTCCTTTAGATGCCATTTCAGAAGGTACAGTTTACCAAATCCAATCAGATCAAGAAAGTCTGTATGCTAAATTTAATCCTGCTCTGACTTTTGTTCCAATTGACTTTGAAGATTTGTCTAGTCAAATGACCTACAACAAATGTGTGACCGCTTTTGCCCAAGAACCACTGGATGTCGCAATTGCTAATATTTCACCAGACTTGTTTAACAATTATGAAATTTTTAAATCTCGCGACATGCTTTTGGAATGGTCACCTAAGAACGTTCATAAGGCTACTGGATTAGCTAAATTGATCGACCATCTAGGAATTGACCAAAGTCAAGTGATGGCTTGTGGAGATGAGGCCAATGACCTTTCCATGATTGAATGGGCAGGACTTGGTGTTGCTATGCAAAATGCTGTTCCTGAGGTCAAGGAAGTTGCAAATGTAGTAACCCCTATGACCAATGACGAGGAAGCTGTTGCCTGGGCCATTGAAAAATATGTACTGAAGGAGAACTAAAGAATGGGATTATTTGACCGTTTATTTGGGAGAAAAGAAGAACCAAAAATCGAAGAAGTCGTTAAAGAAGCTTTGGAAAACTTGGATCTGACAGAACCTAGCGAGGAAGTTGAAGCACTTAGAACTGAAGAAGTTGAAGTGAAAAATACTGAGGAAATCGATCAAAGTTCAGAAGTTGAGGAAACTTATTCTAAAGAAGTTAGTGAGTCTGCAGAACCAGAGGCAGAAGCTACTCTAGAAACAGTTGAACCAGAAGCAACTCAGTTTGAAGAGGAAACTGAGTGTCATTGTTGTCAGGAAGAGTCAGAGTCAACAGAAGTTGAAGAAACTGAAGACAGCTCTCAAGAAGTAGTTGAGTTTGTTGCAGAAGAACCTGAGTCACCAGTCGAAGAAGTACCTTCAAGTGATAGCGACGATGAAGAAGCTAATCAAGTTCAATCAGACGAAACGGAAGCAGACACTTCTGAAGAAGTGGAAGAAGATTTAGTAATCGAAGAAATTCCTCAAGTTCAAGAGACTGTACAGGAAAAATATGACCGTAGTCTCAAGAAAACTCGTACGGGATTTGGTGCTCGTTTGAATGCCTTCTTTGCTAACTTCCGCTCTGTTGATGAAGAATTCTTCGAAGAACTAGAAGAACTCTTAATCATGAGTGACGTTGGTGTACAGGTAGCTTCAAATCTCACTGAAGAATTGCGCTATGAAGCAAAACTTGAAAATGCCAAGAAACCAGATGTTCTCCGTCGTGTGATCATCGAAAAATTGGTAGAGCTTTACGAAAAAGATGGACAATACAATGAAAACATTAACTTCCAAGATGGTTTGACAGTCATGCTCTTTGTAGGTGTTAATGGTGTCGGGAAAACAACTTCAATCGGTAAATTAGCGCATCGCTACAAGCAAGCAGGCAAGAAAGTCATGCTTGTTGCTGCGGATACCTTCCGTGCTGGTGCGGTAGCTCAGCTAGCAGAATGGGGCCGTCGTGTAGATGTTCCTGTGGTTACTGGACCTGAAAAAGCAGATCCGGCTAGTGTTGTCTTTGATGGGATGGAACGTGCAGTAGCAGAAGGTGTTGACATTTTGATGATTGATACAGCTGGCCGTTTACAAAACAAGGAAAACTTGATGGCAGAGTTGGAAAAAATTGGTCGTATCATTAAACGTGTCGTGCCAGAAGCTCCGCATGAAACCTTCCTAGCACTTGACGCCTCAACAGGACAAAACGCTCTTGTACAAGCCAAAGAATTCTCAAAAATTACTCCTGTTACAGGAATTGTCTTAACCAAAATCGATGGAACTGCCCGAGGTGGTGTCGTTCTTGCTATCCGTGAAGAACTGAATATCCCTGTTAAGTTGATTGGATTTGGTGAAAAAATCGATGATATCGGTGAGTTTAACTCTGAAAACTTTATGAAGGGCCTTCTAGAAGGTTTGATATAAAAGAAAATCCTGCAAGAATTCTTGCAGGATTGTTTTTGATTATTCTAATCGGCCATCCTTACGATAGGCGATATCTGGTTGCCAAGTCCACTCAGCTCCATATTTTTTGAGTAAATCAAAGCTAGCTTGAGGCCCCATGCTACCAGCCTTGTAGTCATGGAGTGGAGCACCGTTTTCAGCCCAAAGCTTTTCAATACGGTCAATCAATTTCCATGATGCACTCACTTCATCCCAGTGGCTAAAGTTAGTTGAATTATTGTTCAAAACATCATAGATGAGTTTTTCATATGGATCTGGTGAAGCACCTGTAGCAGTCGCATCTGTTCGATAGTCAAGAGAATTTGGCGCAAGGCTAAACTCTTCCCCTACCTTTTTACCACTAAGACTGAGAGAGAATCCTTCAGTTGGTTGGATATAGATGGTAAGCACGTTTGGTGCTAGAGGCTCTCCGAAAATGGAATCCATTTGCTTGAAGACAATGTTCACGTGTGTTCCTTTTTCTGTTAGGCGTTTCCCTGTACGGAAGAAGAAAGGTACATCACGGAAGCGATCAGTATTTACAAAAAAGGCACCTGAAGCAAAGGTTTCTGTCATAGATTCAGGGTTAACATTTGGTTCACTACGGTAAGAGATGTATTTCATGCCATCAACTTTACCAGAACGATATTGACCACGGATGAATTGTTCTTTAAGTTCCTCATCTGTAGGATGGTAAAGATTTTTAAAGACTTTGATTTTCTCTGCGCGAATGTCATCCTTAGTAAAGCTTGCTGGCTTGTCCATAGCAAGGAGTGACAGAAGTTGGAGGGTATGGTTTTGAACCATGTCTCGAAGGGCACCAGATTCATCATAGTAGCCACCACGCTCTTCAACACCTAGACGCTCTGCGAAGGTAATCTGTACGTTATCGATGTGCTCACGATTCCAAACATTTTCAAAAATCATATTGGCAAAGCGAATGGCAAAAATACTTTGAATCATTTCTTTACCGAGATAGTGGTCGATACGATAGATTTGCTCTTCGTTAAAAGTAGCTAGGAGTTCTTCGTTTAGTTTGCTTGCAGTATCATAGTCTGTTCCAAAAGGTTTCTCAACGATCAAACGTTCAAAGCCTTTGCCATCAACAATTTGCTCTGATTTGAGGTGTTTGGCGATGGTACCAAAGAACTGAGGTGCCATTGAGAGGAAGAAGAGTTTGTTGTGCTCAGTCTGATATTTTTCGCTTAACTCAGCCTGAAGCTTGCGTAGTTCGATGTAGTGCTCAGTATCATTAACATCGTGACTTTGATAGTAAAAATGACTCGCAAATGCTTGAGCTTCTTCCACACTATCTGCCAAGTCTAAAATTGATTCGACAACGACAGATTCGAAATACTCCTTACTCCAAGGTCTACGAGCAGTTCCAATAACAGCAAAATGATCAGAAAGATTACCTGATTTATAAAGTCTAAAAAGTGAAGGGTAGAGCTTACGTTTGGCCAAATCCCCACTTGCACCGAAAATTGTAACAATAACTTTTGATGACATCTAGCTACCTAATTTCTATTTTGTTTCCTAGTTAGACTAGGCATGAGGAGTCCCCATTTTTCATATCCTTTATTTTATCATAATTTTCTAAAAAATCCAAAAATCCAATACGGCTATACTAAGAGGTTAGGCAAAACTCAATTTCATACTCTTCGAAAATCTCTTCAAACCACGTCAGCGTCGCCTTACCGTATATATGTTACTGACTACGTCAGTTCCATCTACAACCTCAAAACAGTGTTTTGAGCAACCTGCGGCTGCTTCCTAGTTTGCTCTTTGATTTTCATTGAGTATTAGGAGAAACCGAAGTAAATTTTCCCACAATAAAACGCATAATATCAAGCTTTTAACACCTGATACAATGCGTTTTTTTGATTATAAAGACTTTTAGTCCTATCTTTTCTAGGCGTTTAGAACCTTGTCTAAAAATTCTTTAAGACGCGGATGTTGTGGGTTATCAAAGATTTGGTCGGGTGTTCCGTCCTCGAGGAATTCACCGTCAGCAGTAAAGATCACACGATTGGCAACCTTGCGGGCGAATCCCATTTCGTGGGTTACGATGATCATAGTCATGCCTTGTTCAGCCAATTCCTTCATAACGTTAAGAACGTCGCCGACCATCTCAGGGTCAAGGGCAGAAGTTGGTTCGTCAAAGAGCATGATATCAGGGTTCATGGCTAGACCGCGAGCGATAGCTACACGTTGTTTTTGCCCCCCTGATAGACTTTCAGGATTTGCATTTGCTTTATCAGCCAATCCAACTTTTTCAAGGAGTTCCATCCCTAATTTTTCAGCTTCAGCCTTGGTTAACAACTTATGCTCGATAGGAGCAAAAGTGATATTTTCCAAGACAGTCATATGTGGAAAGAGATTGAAGTGCTGGAACACCATTCCGACATTTTCACGAACGTGGTCCACGTTGGTTGCTTTATCTGTCAAATCATAACCATTAACCGTGATATGACCTTTTGTACCTTCCTCAAGGAGATTCAAGCTACGCAAGAAAGTTGATTTACCTGAACCAGAAGGACCGATGATACAAACAACATCACCTTCGTAGAATTTTACAGAGATTCCTTTTAGAACCTTGTTTTTTCCATATTGTTTATGTAAATTATCGACATCAATTTTTAATTTAGCCATTATTGAATCCTCTTTTCTAAGCGTTTTGCAAGTCTAGTAAGAAGAGTGATAATCACAAGATAGAAGACTGCGAGAATTGCATACATTTTGAAACTTTGGTAGTTACGGGCGATGATAATCTTACCAGTCTGGAAGAGCTCTACTAGCCCGATTGCAGATACAATAGTTGTATCTTTAAGTGCGATAACAAATTGGTTGACGAAGTTTGGAAGCATGAGTTTGGTTGCTTGTGGCAAGACAATCTTACGCATGGTTTTACTGTAAGAGATACCAAGGCTTCGACTAGCTTCCATTTGTCCGATAGGAACAGCCTTAATACCACCACGAACAATTTCAGCGATGTAGGCAGCTGAGTTTAGGGATAGGGCGATTGTACCAGCGACAAAGTCATTGATTGGACTTTGTTGACCTGTAAGAGATTCGATAAAGTTAGGAACTCCCCAGAAGATAAAGGCAGCAAGAATCATCAATGGAATACCACGAATCACATCGACAAAGATTTCTGAAATAAGACGAAGTGATTTATAAGGACTAACGCTGAACATACCAAAGATAATCCCGATAACAATCGCAATTGCAAAGGAAATCAAAGCTAGAGAAAGGGTAATTCCAAGTCCACTTAGAAGTTGTTTGTAGTTGTTTTTCAACAAGCCCCAGATAGTAGTTTCGTCAACAGTTGATGACTCACTTGTTGAATCAGTTGCAAGGTATTTATCAAGAATCTTTTGGAATTCACCACTTGCTTTAAGATTTGCAAGACCGTTGTTGAACATTTCAATCAATTCAGGATTGCTTCCCTTTTTAACTGCAAAAGCAGTTTCACCGATTGGAGTACCTTCGATTGGTGTTTTTAATTTTTGACCTTGACTGATAGAGTATTTAAGAACTGGTTCGTCATCCATCACAGCGTCGATTGAACCAGTGTTCAAGCTGTCATACATAGATGAACCGTCTGCAAAGGTTTTAATTTTATAACCATATTTGCTTTGATTTTCAGTTAGGAAGGTTTGAGAAGCAGTACCGTTTTTAACACCAACGGTTTTACCATTCAGATCTTCATAAGAAGAAATGGTACTTGATTCCTTAACTCCAAGAATAGTATTGGCTGTATAGTAAGAATCAGAGAAATCAAAGGTTTCTTTACGAGCGTCTGTAACAGACATACCAGCAATCATACCATCAGCTTGACCAGATTGAACCGCGTTAATAGCAGCGTCAAAACCTGGATTAGTGATTTCAATCTCGAAACCTTGATCTTTGGCAATAGCCTTGATTAAGTCCATATCAATACCAGTGTACTGGTTGCTTGAGTTCTGGAAGACAAATGGTGCGAATGATGAATCACTAGCGATAACGTATTTTGATTTGACTGGAGTAGCTTTTTGACCTGCACTTGTAGTTGAAGTGAGAGAAGTCACTTGTGAACTAGTTTTAGAAGAATTCGTCCATTTATTGATAATTTTGTCCAAGCTACCATCTTTTTTCATTTGTGCTAAAGCTTCGTTAAATTCTGTAACTAGGTATTCGTACTTGCTACCTTTTTTAACTCCAAAAGCAAAGCTTCCAACGGCTTCTCCGTCCATGTTGATACTGAGATCTTGCCCTTGGTTAATAGCGTACTCGATAACTGGTTTGTCATCCATGATGGCATTTACAGCACCTGTACTGAGACTGTTATTCATCAAATCGCCAGTATCAAAGGTTTTGATAGTGAAACCATATTTATCTTTGATACTTTCTAGGAAACGTTGTGCAGCAGTACCGTTTTTAACACCAACAGTTTTACCACTGAGTTCTTCATACTTAGTGATTTTATTAGACTTAGTCGTTGCGATGACAACTTTTGTATCATAGTATGTATCAGACATGGTAAAGACGTTTTCACGTTCTTTGGTTTTTGTCATACCAGCCATGATCGCATCTGCTTGCCCTGATTGGACCGCATTGACAGCAGCATCAAAGCCTGGATAAGACATTTGGATATTCCATCCTTTTATCTCAGCGACTTTATTGATGATGTCGACATCAATTCCTTTATAAGTCTGGTCTGTATCTTTAAACTCAAAGGGCGCATAAGCAGTATCACTAACAATCTTGATAGTGTCTGCATTAGCATAGCCTAAAGAGAATAGCGGAAATAAAAATAATAAAAATGCAAGGATTTTTTTCTTCATGTTTAGTCTCCTTTTTAGAATATTTACCCATTATAGCAGAAACTAAAAAAGTTGGCAAACATTTAGTGCTTTTATGTAAGAAGATGTAACATAAAAATTTTATGATACTGATTTTTTGATCTAAAAAGGAAGAAAAGCCGAACACATGTTGATGAGTTCGGCTTGTTCTATATAATGGGAATGATTAGCTTGACTTGTGCACCATGATTGCTATTTTCTAAGTGCATAGTTCCATTATGAAGTTTCATGACGCGCTTGACGAAAGATAAACCAAGTCCATAGTGACTTTCTTGAGAGGGGGTTCTTGCTTGGTCATCTTTATAGAAAAGATTTCCAGCATTTTGTAATATGTTTTTTGAAAAACAAGATTGGTTATTCCATATAGTTAGAACTAATTGACTATTTTCTTGTGAAATTGTTAGGTGGATTTGTGCATCATTCTCTTTTTGATGTTGTATTGCATTATTAATAATATTTGTGATTGCTCGGAAAAATAGATTGGAATGAATTGCAATTTGTGTTGATGGATTTACTGTGTTTGTAAAAACAAAGTGTGTATTTCTAGGAAGTAAAGGTGTGATATGTTCCTTTAATTGATGAGTTACTTGTTTAATTGATATGTTTTCAAGTTGAATATCATGGTCATAAAAAGTTTTGGAGTATTGGATGAAGTGGTTGAAATACTCATTTAACTGAATACTTGCTTGCTCCAGATCTTTTAGACATTCCATTACTTGGGGTGTTTGTTTGGTAGATTGTAGGAATTCAGCATTTCCTCTGATGACAGTTAGAGGAGTTCGAAGATCATGTGCAGCGCTAGATACTTGAAACATGAGTTCTTTTTTTTGTTCTTTTTCATTTTCAATCCTATTTTTTATATCAGATTGCATTTTTTCGATCAGATCATTTGTTTCAATAAATTCTTTAATCTGAAAATGCTGATGATTATTTTTGTTGAAATATAGACCACTATGATAAACCATGTTCATTTCTTTTTGAATCTTGGTTAATAATTGTCGAATATTTGTTACAATGATAAGAATTAAAATGATGCAAAGATAAATCCAAGAACTGACGCTAAAAAATAAAGCAAAGAGATTGGCATTTTTCTCATTGATTCCAGATACAGAAGATAGAAGAGCTGGGACTATGTAAAAAAGTAAAAGACATAAAAGAAATTGCCAAATGATTGTAAGATAAGTACGCTTAATGAGTTGCTTGATTGTCATTTCTTTTGCCATTTGTATCCTCCTCCCCAAACCGTTTTGATAGGATCAATTTGATGAGCCTTAAATTTTTGTCTGATTTGATAGATGTATTCGGTGATTGACCGTAGCTGTACATCAGAGCTTACAGGATAGAGGTAATCGTAAAGTTCCTCTGCGCTAAATATTCGGTTCTCATTTTTAGCTAAAAGATAAAGTAGATCAAATTCTCGCTTAGTTAGAGAAATGCTCTTGGATTGATAATAAACTTCTTGACTATCTCGATAAAAAGTTATATCTGAAATCAATTCTTCTTTAGAGGCAGGGTGAGATCTTTCCTCTCTACGAAGATGCATTTGAATTCTTGCAATCAATTCCTTAATGCTGAATGGTTTTGTGATGTAATCATCTGCTCCAGCTTGTATCCCCTTTAGTAAATCTTCTTCAAAATTTTTAGCGGTTAGAAACAGGATTGGAGTAGTAATTTGTGAACGAATGGAGCGACAAATCTCTAAACCAGAAATAGGCATCATGACGTCAAGTAAAATCAGATCGAATCCAGTAAAGTCGCAGATGTCGATTTCTTCTGTATTTGACCGAGTTTCTACGTTAAAGTTGTTTGCTTCTAATGCATTCACTATTAATCGTAAGATTTTTTCATCATCATCAATTGCTAAAATTTTATACTTCATAGTTCCTCCAATTACTTGTGTATATTATAGCAAACATAAAAAGTAATTTGTTAGAAATGAAAAAATAATTATAAAAATGTTTATTCTGATTTTTTCCTGATATTCGCCTGATATACTTGCTCCAAGTGAAGGTGAAATTTCACAAAAAGTTAGAAGGGAAAAGGATGGATGATAACAATTCAAAATCTACATAAGGAATATAATAATAAAAATGTTCTGAAAAATGTGTCTTTCAAAGCTAAGAAAGGAGAGGTAACTGGATTGATTGGACCAAATGGTTCTGGGAAATCGACTTTAATCAGAATTTTACTTGGTTTAGAAAATAGTCAAACAGGAATGGCATTGATCAATGGCAAAAAATACTCGCAATTGGGTAATAATCCTTTTTGTATTGTTGGATCATTCCTCGATAGTTGCCAACCTTATCCAACAAGAACAGGATTTCAGCATCTTCGGTGGATTGGCTTGGCTTGTGGTGTTGACAGAAATAGGTGCAAGGAATGTTTAGACTTGGTGGGGTTAAGTGAAGCTAAAAATAAAAAAGTAAAAGACTATTCATTAGGAATGAAGCAACGTCTTGGATTAGCAACAGCCTTATTAGCAAAGCCTGACATCTTAATTTTAGATGAACCAATCAATGGACTAGATCCAGAGGGGATACGCTGGGTACGCAATTTTTTACAATCTTTTGTCAGTGAAGGTAAAACTGTATTAATGACAAGTCATTATATGAGTGAGTTAGAATTAACTGTAGATCATTTAGTTGGTATTTCTAATGGGAAGATCGTTATTGATGCTCCTACAAAAGATATTTTGAAACAGTTTGGCTCTTTTGAGGAAGCATATTTTAAAGCGCTCGAAGGGAAAGAAGGTGAATAATATGTTAAAGCGTTCCTTTTTTAGTGACCTTTATAAATATAGTAGCTTACCTACTTTTAAAATAACTTTTTCTCTTATTTTGGGAGTCAGCATATTTTTTACAATTCAAAATATTCAGGTGATAAATGCCTTAGTAGAAGGAAATGGACGGGAAGTAAACCTTGATCCATCTATCTTATCATCGAATTCAGTCTATACAGTCAGGGATGCTCTCTTATCTTCACCCTACCAAGCTAGTGTTATTTTCTTGCCAATTCTGGTTTCACTTGTTTATTCAACCCATTATCAATTTGGTGATAATTATTTTACTCAGTTAATAATTCCTAACTGGAAAGTTCGACTTACTGGTTTTATTGCTAGTTCGATTGTCTTATCACTACTTTCTACTGTAATATTTTCGATAGTAAATGCTGTTGTTTTACTCATTTTTCTAGATTCTACTTTAAAGGACTATATAGAATTTACTTTGTTTTTAGATGTTACGGTAAGAGTTATGATATTTGCGATTGTCCTCACTTTATTAGCTATATTTTTAGTAAGAGTCACAAAAAAATCCATTTCATCATTAATTGCAATCGTTTTATTATTAGTAATCACTCTATCAGGTATTCTAAGAGGACTTTCTTCTAACATAGAGAATCTATTGCCTTTGATTGGAGCAAAGTCATTTGCTTTTGGTCGAATTGAAGGGACTCAAACGAGCCAATTGTATGGATTTACTCTTTTAGTAGTGGAAGGAGTCGTATTCTTGGTATTAATAATTGTTGTAGAAATGATTCGAATGAGGAGGAAGAATGGCAAGAATATTTATCAGTCTTATCGTCAAAAAATATAGCTTAAAACCCGTAAAGTACCAGATAGCTATACAGTCAATGTTGGTAGGATTTGTGTGCCTACTAAGTGTGTTACCAGTTGCAATCAATGGTAGAATTGTAGAATTATCTTTAAAGCAAGCTCTTGTTTTTGCATCAATGTTCTCTGTTGCTATTGGGTGTGTTAATGCATTTGTAGACTTACAATCACACGAAACAAAATTAGTTTATTTGGTGAGTGGAAAAAGGATCTTAAGTTCAATGAGTATCCTGTTCGTAGAGTTATTTGATGTGTTACTACAATCAACTTTATATTTCATTATACTACATATATGGTTTCATTTTTTAAGTAGCGAAAATGGTGTCGGTTTAGAAATTTTCAGTTTCTATTTGATTGGTTCCATCCTATACTTTTTAATTTCTTACTTTTTAAGTTATTTTTTCAAAAGTCCAATGGGGAGTTTAGCTATTTTGTTGCTATTTCCTATTTTGTTACAACCTTTCATAGAAAGAGTAGTGGAACCAATGACTAGTTATCTATTTTATAATATTGTTGCGGATACAATACTAGGGAGAGCTTCCTACCTGCAACTATGTGTTTATACTCTTGAATTGGTGTTTTCACTTGGAGCAACTCTTTACCTTTTGATAAAGAATCAAGAAGTTAAGTAGTAAAGTGGTCTCATAAAAATGATGCTGATGAACAAGCTTTACTAATTCTGTAAGTCATTGACGTTGACGTTTATTGCGTATTGTATTGTTTTAGAATAAAAGACAAGACTTTCGAAGTAATATCGAGAGTCTTGTTTAGTTTTCACTTCTAATATGAGTTCATTTAATTATTTTGTAATTTAAAGATGTACTTATTTACTGGATTATTTTGTTACATCTTGTATATTCCCCAACTCAGAGAATTCTGGTGATTTATGGTAAAATAAGGTCTATATATGTGAGGACAAAGAGATGATCAATAGAATTACAGACAACAAATTTAAACTCGTATCCAAGTACCAACCTTCTGGGGATCAACCGCAAGCTATTGAACAGTTAGTAGATAATATCGAGGGTGGTGAGAAGGCGCAAATCCTGATGGGAGCGACTGGTACGGGGAAGACCTATACCATGAGCCAGGTCATTGCTCAAGTTAATAAACCAACCCTAGTCATCGCCCACAATAAAACTCTTGCAGGCCAGCTCTACGGGGAGTTTAAGGAATTTTTCCCTGAAAATGCCGTCGAGTACTTCGTATCTTACTATGATTACTACCAGCCAGAAGCCTATGTGCCATCGAGCGATACCTACATCGAAAAAGATAGCTCGGTCAATGATGAAATTGATAAGCTTCGTCACTCCGCGACTTCAGCACTCTTAGAGCGTAACGATGTCATCGTTGTAGCATCTGTATCTTGTATCTACGGTTTGGGTTCGCCTAAGGAATACGCTGATAGCGTCGTAAGTCTGCGTCCGGGTCTTGAGATTTCTCGAGATAAACTGCTCAATGACTTGGTTGATATTCAGTTCGAACGCAATGACATTGATTTTCAGCGTGGAAGATTCCGTGTTCGTGGGGATGTGGTGGAGATTTTCCCAGCCTCTCGTGATGAGCATGCCTTTCGTGTAGAGTTTTTTGGAGATGAAATTGATCGTATTCGTGAAGTCGAAGCTTTAACTGGTCAAGTTCTCGGCGAAGTGGATCATTTGGCGATTTTCCCAGCGACTCACTTTGTGACCAATGATGACCACATGGAAGTAGCTATTGCTAAGATTCAGGCTGAATTGGAGGAGCAGTTAGCTATCTTTGAAAAAGAAGGTAAACTCCTTGAAGCGCAACGCTTGAAACAACGGACAGAGTACGATATCGAGATGTTGCGTGAGATGGGCTATACAAATGGTGTCGAAAACTACTCACGTCACATGGATGGACGAAGTGAAGGAGAACCACCTTATACGCTTCTTGATTTCTTCCCAGATGATTTCCTGATTATGATAGATGAGAGTCACATGACTATGGGGCAAATCAAGGGCATGTACAATGGTGACCGTTCGCGTAAGGAAATGTTGGTTAATTATGGTTTCCGTTTGCCATCTGCCTTGGATAATCGTCCTCTTCGTCGTGAAGAGTTTGAAAGTCATGTTCATCAGATTGTCTATGTTTCAGCGACACCTGGTGATTATGAGATGGAACAAACGGACACCGTTATTGAGCAAATCATTCGTCCGACTGGTCTTTTGGATCCAGAAGTGGAAGTCCGTCCGACTATGGGACAAATTGATGATCTTTTGGGTGAAATCAATGCCCGTGTTGAAAAGAACGAACGGACCTTTATTACAACCTTGACCAAGAAAATGGCAGAAGACTTGACTGACTACTTCAAAGAAATGGGCATCAAGGTCAAATACATGCACTCGGATATCAAGACTTTAGAGCGTACGGAGATTATCCGTGACCTGCGATTGGGAGTATTTGATGTCTTGGTCGGGATTAATCTCCTTCGTGAAGGGATTGACGTACCTGAAGTAAGTTTAGTTGCCATTCTCGATGCTGACAAGGAAGGCTTCCTTCGTAATGAGCGTGGACTCATTCAGACCATTGGTCGTGCTGCTCGTAATAGCGAAGGGCATGTGATCATGTATGCTGATACTATGACTCAATCTATGCAAAAAGCCATCGATGAAACGGCCCGCCGTCGTCAGATTCAGATGGCTTATAATGAAGAACACGGTATCGTGCCACAAACTATTAAGAAGGAAATCCGTGATCTTATTTCTGTTACCAAAACTGTGGCTAAAGAAGAGGACAAGGAAGTCGATATCAATAGCCTTAACAAACAAGAACGCAAAGAATTGGTCAAGAAACTGGAAAAACAAATGCAAGAAGCCGTCGAAGTGCTTG
The DNA here is from genome assembly GCF_001073085.1 of Streptococcus pseudopneumoniae. Lineage (GTDB taxonomy): Bacteria > Bacillota > Bacilli > Lactobacillales > Streptococcaceae > Streptococcus > Streptococcus pseudopneumoniae_M. The sequence continues at coordinate 55,019 of NZ_JVFV01000030.1, read as the reverse complement.
ACTTTGAACTGGCTGCTCAGATTCGTGATATGATGTTGGAAGTCAAGGCGTTGGATTAGATAGGATAAAGCGAATGAAGATTATCATTAAAACAATGGAGACTCCTGAAGAGGTAGAAGGGAAATCCCTCGTTCATTGGCAAACGTGGAGAGAGGCTTATGACGATCTTTTACCTGCGGAATTTCAGGAGACGATGACATTAGAAAGATGTCGATTCTTTAGTCAAAAATATCCAGAAAATACCTTGATTGCTATGGATGGAAAGCAGGTCATTGGATTTATCAGCTATGGAAATTTTCGTGATGAAGCCATTCAAGCTGGTGAAATCATAGCCTTATATGTTTTAAAAGATTACTATGGAAAAGGTGTGAGTGAACAGCTAATGCATGCTGCATTTGTTGCTCTCGATCATTTCTCTGAAATTTATTTATGGGTATTGAAAGATAATAAGCGAGCCATTGCTTTCTATCAAAAATAGGTTTTACTTTCGATGGCCAAGAAAAAATACTTAAACTTGGAAAACCTGTTAAGGAATTGCGGATGATGTGTTCTTCAAATAAAAATTCCTAAAGTAAGTATCTATCAATCTTTGAACCATTATCAATTAATCAAGTATAAAAAGTGAAATAGATAGAATGAAACAAAGAGATGAAGGAGAAGACGAATGAAAATTCTAGTCATCAATGGACACCCTGATAAGGAAAGTTACTGTCAGGCTATTTTTCAAACCATTGTAGAAAATATTGACTCAGGTCGCCATGAACTTGAAGTCATCAACCTTAATGAAGAGGACTTTGATCCTGTTTTACGTTATGGCTATCGAAAACGTATGGAAGAAGATTCTTTTATCCTTCGTTCCCAAGAATTAATCCAGTGGGCGGATCACCTGATCTTTGTTTATCCCATCTGGTGGAGTAGTATGCCGAGCCTTATGAAGGGCTGGATTGACCGGGTCTTTACACCGGGGATTGCTTACTCTGCTAACGATCAGGGGAGTTTTATCTGGAATTACCTCAGAGGCAAGCAGTTTAAAAAGTTATTAAAAGGGAAAACAGCCAGTATTTACGCAACTTCCATGGCGCCCACTTGGTGGTACAAAATCTTTTCGGGTCCTTTCAACATTCCAGACAGCTATGGTATCTCTGTTTTGAAAAATGCCGTCTTGAACCATTGTGGGATTAAAACCAAGCGTGTCAGCATTTTGGGAGAAGTCGGCCGGGATGTGAATACAGCAAGTATGCGTGAAGAGCATCTCCAAAAAGTAGCAGAAGAAGTTAAAAACTATCATGAAACAAAAAAATAAGAGACAGAAAACATTAAAAAAACACCAGAAATCAAAGCGAAAGCTTGGTCTACTAGACCGCATGAATCTGTGATTTGTGCAACATTCAACAATTGCCTGGATCCTTGATGCAAGCGTTCTGTTCTTTTCTGCTCTAGGAATATTATATCTATTGTACGGAACAACCATTATTTCAAGTCCCTATCGGGAACTGGATTATAGTTTTCCACTTTATTTAAATATCGTTTTTTTGGTGAATGCATCTTATCATTCTTTCCTTCGTACCTTTAGGAAAGACTGGATTTCCTTGCAAAATTTTGCAAAAATGTTATTATATCTTAACGGAATTGCTTGTGTATTACAGTTAACGATTGGGATGACCTCTAAAAGAGGAAGAAGATTACTTCCGATATGGGCATTAGACTATCGCTATATCTGGTTTCCCCTCGTTACTTATTTTATTTTCTTTCTATTGCCTATTGTGACAATTATAATTTCCAAGCATATTGAAAAGAAAAAGGAGGAAGAAAATAATGGGGAAAATACATTCAAATAAAAGTAACTCAAATACAAAAAAGAATCGCCCAAGGAACGAAAGTTTTCGGCTTTGGATGGATTCTCATAAATTATTAGGTTTCTTCTTGGTATTTGGTCTAATCTTAGGAATAGGGCTAGGTGTTACCCTTGTTTTTAAACTCCTTCCTATTCCGTTGCCCTACAGAGATATCAACTATAGTTTTCCAATATATATAAATATTTTTTGTCTGGTGTATCGATTATTTGACTATTGGTTCCTAGACTTGACTAGGACAAGAATGACGATAAAAAGATATGCAGATTTATTTATCTATCTTAATAGTATCGGTTTAATAGTTCATCTCTTTATTGGGATTGGTGGGAAAAATAGTAAAGGAATTTTGCCTTCTCTCTTATCCCTAGATCACCGCTACATCTGGTTTCCTATTGCAACTTATATGATCTTTTTCAGTTTGGCATCTATTATAACTCTAGTAATGAATTATATTGAAAAGAAAAGGAGTTAATCATGATAAAACATCTAACTATATTTAGGGTAATTTACCTTCTGTTCCTGTTATTCGCCCTTATTCATTTTATCTTAGGATTGTTTGGCTTAGCCTTTACGCCAGTCTTGTGGAATTTCTGGTTCTTTGGTCTTTGTTTAACCCTATTTATCCATCCGTGGACTATCTTTTATAAATCTAGAATCTTTCAATGGCATCATCTGATTTTTCAAGCTCTCAGCGGATTCGTTGCTCTCATAATCTGGTTTATGATATTTTTCTTTTTCTCCACGGTTCCAGATTCATCTATGCCTATCAATTTAGACTACTATGTGATTAGGGAAAAAAATGAAATCAGAATCATCAGAGGATTCTTACTCCATGAAATTCATGAATATCATGACTTAGTTAATCCTTTGATTATGAAATCTAAAGTTAAGTATGTAGAAAAAAATTAAACATTAGAAAGTGAGTCCTATGTCTCGAGCACAATTAACCATTTTAACTAATATTTGCCTGATTGAAGACCTTGAAAATCAGCGCGTGGTCATGCAGTATCGTTCACCCGAAAGCAATCGCTGGTCTGGCTATGCTTTTCCAGGAGGCCATGTTGAAGATGGAGAGGCTTTTGCAGAATCTGTTATTCGTGAAATTTATGAGGAAACAGGTCTAACGATTCAAAATCCTCAACTTGTCGGCATTAAAAATTGGCCACTAGATACAGGTGGCCGCTATATTGTCGTTTGTTATAAGGCGACTGAGTTCTCTGGTACCCTTCGTTCTTCAGATGAAGGAGAAGTTTCTTGGGTGCAAAAAAACCAGATTCCAAACTTGGATCTGGCCTATGATATGTTACCTTTGATGGAGATGATGGAAGCTCCTGATAAATCAGAATTTTTCTATCGTCACCGTACAGAAGATGGATGGGATAAGAAAACCTTCTAATCCTTTACTAAATAACCTAACTTATCTAAGGCCTTCTCGATATAGAGAAGGTCTTGTTCGTTTTCAGCTTCGACTAGGTGATAATGGACGCCATCTGTTAATTCAGAAAGTGGTCTAAAGTCAGACCTTTCGACTTGCTCTAAAAAATGCTGAACGTCCCGGCGACAAGAGAGTTTGAGCAAGGTTTCAATTTCTCCGTAGACAGGATGATCAATCAAGGTATTCTGAACACGTCCCCCATTATCGACGATAGCTAGAAGTTCTTGACCTATTTCTTCCATTTCGTGCTTGACTTTAAACAGTTTGTGAGCATAAGGATTGGTTTTATTTTCTTTATAAATATAGCCACGATTGGTTGATAAGATCGGAGCACCATCAGCACGTAGAACAGCAATATCCTGAACGATAATCTGGCGGGTTACATGAAAACGGTCTGCTAAAGTTTGGCCATTTAGAGGTTTTTGAGACTCCTTTAACAGTTGTAAAAGTGCTTCTTTTCGATTTTTTGTCATATTCTTCTATTTTAACGCTTAACGGCGTTTTTTCAATGCTTTATAAACAGCCAAGGCTAAGTAATAGTCTACCATACTATGGATAATAGTACCAAATCCAACTAATACAAACAAGACATAGAACATATTTTTTAAGTCAGTTCCAGTACTAGCATAAAAAATCACACAAGCTAAGACTTCAGCAATAGCATGAACCAAACCAAGTACAAAGTTAAAAATCAATGAAGATTTCTTATTGTCCAAGGTTTGAGGATGTTTTTGAAGATAGAAAGCACCCAGACTTCCAAAGAATATGTGGGAAAAGGCGCGAAGTACAATGACAATCGGATACCCAGCCATGAGAAATCCTAAACTAGAAGCTATAATAACAAAGATAGCCATCCATGGCGAGAGAAACATAGCGATAAAAATAGCAACGTGACTTCCTAAAGTGTAGGAAGCGGGAGGAATGACAATTTTAAAGGGCATCACCAAAGGAATCAAAATAGCGATAGCTGTTAGCAATGCGGTCAAAGTCATGAATTGTGTTTTCTTTTGTGTATTCATAATAACTCCTTTTATCTGTATATACAGTTGTATAGTACAATAAAAAATCAAACAAGTCAAGAAGTAAAATTGATTTTTGATGAAATTATCTTTTAATAAGGTTAAAAAATAAATAAAAATTTTTAAAAAAAAGCAAAAACTATTGCACTAATCAAAGTAGTGTGGTATACTTATAAACGGTTTGAAAAAACTGCCTAAGACAGTAGGGGAGTTCGACTCATAAATATCCTACCGAGGACAAAACGTATCATGTAAAAAGAAGCGTATTGTACTTTCGTGTCTAGGTTTGGGCGCGTTTTTCTTTTGGAAAAATTCCCCAAGCAAAATAATTACGGAGGTGAACACACTAATGAGTGAAGCAATTATTGCTAAGAAAGCGGAACTAGTTGACGTAGTAGCTGAGAAAATGAAAGCTGCTGCATCAATCGTCGTTGTAGACGCTCGTGGTTTGACAGTTGAACAAGATACAGTTCTTCGTCGTGAGCTTCGTGGAAGCGAAGTTGAGTATAAAGTTATCAAAAACTCAATCTTACGTCGTGCAGCTGAAAAAGCTGGTCTTGAAGATCTTGCATCTGTTTTTGTTGGACCATCTGCTGTAGCATTTTCTAACGAAGATGTTATCGCACCAGCGAAAATCTTGAACGACTTTGCTAAAAACGCTGACGCACTTGAAATCAAAGGTGGTGCAATCGAAGGCGCTGTCGCATCAAAAGAAGAAATCGTTGCTCTTGCAACTCTTCCAAACCGCGAAGGACTTCTTTCTATGCTCCTTTCTGTACTTCAAGCGCCAGTGCGCAACGTTGCTCTTGCAGTCAAAGCGGTTGCAGACAACAAAGAAGACGCAGCTTAATCTTAAGCTACGCAGCGTAGCCTAGCTACAAAAATATAAACATAAAATATAAACTTATTTGGAGGAAATAACAATGGCATTGAACATTGAAAACATTATTGCTGAAATTAAAGAAGCTTCAATCCTTGAATTGAACGACCTTGTAAAAGCTATCGAAGAAGAATTTGGTGTAACTGCAGCTGCTCCTGTAGCTGTAGCTGCTGCTGGTGGTGCTGAAGAAGCTGCTAAAGATTCATTTGACGTTGAATTGACAGCTGTAGGCGACAAAAAAGTCGGCGTTATCAAAGTTGTACGTGAAATCACTGGTCTTGGCCTTAAAGAAGCTAAAGAACTTGTTGATGGTGCACCAGCACTTGTTAAAGAAGGTGTTGCAGCAGCAGAAGCTGAAGAACTTAAAGCTAAATTGGAAGAAGCAGGAGCTTCAGTTACTCTTAAATAATAGAGCGACTACTTTAGTAGTTTAAAAACATGATTAAACCGCTATTCTTAGGAGTAGCGGTTTTTCTTTTTGTTCGAGAAGGGGCAAAAAAGGGAACAGATCATTATTTTGTGTATCTATATTTAATTTATTTTGTAAGATTCCTAATAAAATAATTTTACTTTTTTATTCCTTTTTGATATAATAGACGACAAGAAAGAATATCTTATCAGTAAATCCTAAGCGAGCCTGTGGTAGTGAGAGTCAGGTGATTGAGAGATAAGTGTGGCGCTTTTGGTATATTTTTTATAAATAATGAAGTAATAAATTAGGGTGGAACCGCGTTTCTGACGCCCCTAGGTCACTTGACTTAGGAGCAAAGACACGGTTCTTTTTGTATTCTAGGTCGCAAGAAATTATAAAAAAGGAGTTAATAATGTCTAAAAAATTAACCTTTCAAGAAATTATCCTTACTTTGCAACAATACTGGAATGACCAGGGTTGTATGCTGATGCAGGCTTATGATAATGAAAAGGGTGCGGGAACCATGAGTCCTTATACTTTCCTTCGTGCTATTGGTCCTGAGCCATGGAATGCAGCTTATGTAGAGCCATCACGTCGTCCAGCAGACGGTCGTTACGGGGAAAATCCAAACCGTCTTTACCAACACCATCAATTCCAAGTGGTGATGAAACCATCACCATCAAACATTCAAGAGCTCTACCTAGAGTCATTGGAAAAGTTGGGAATCAATCCTTTGGAACACGATATTCGTTTCGTTGAAGATAACTGGGAAAACCCATCAACTGGATCAGCAGGTCTTGGTTGGGAAGTTTGGCTTGACGGTATGGAAATCACTCAATTCACTTACTTCCAACAAGTCGGTGGCTTGGCAACTGGTCCTGTTACAGCCGAGGTTACTTACGGATTGGAACGTTTGGCTTCTTACATCCAAGAAGTAGACTCAGTTTATGATATTGAGTGGGCTCCAGGTGTTAAATACGGAGAAATCTTCCTTCAACCAGAATACGAGCATTCAAAATACAGCTTTGAAGTTTCTGACCAAGATATGCTTCTTGAAAACTTTGAAAAGTTTGAAAAAGAAGCAGGACGTGCTTTGGAATTGGGCCTAGTTCACCCTGCCTATGACTACGTTTTGAAATGTTCACACACTTTCAACTTGCTTGATGCTCGTGGAGCAGTATCCGTAACAGAACGTGCTGGTTATATCGCTCGTATTCGTAACTTAGCCCGTGTCGTAGCTAAAACATTCGTAGCTGAACGCAAGAAACTTGGTTACCCACTTCTTGACGAAGCTACACGCGCTCAACTCCTAGCAGAAGAGGAATAATAAAAAGAGTTACAAGAATAGAAAAAGGGAGCCCGTATGGCACTCAGAGGCAAGTCGAAGACTTGCTAAAGGGATAGGCACCGCTGTACTGATATCTGGGGATTTTTGAAACTTTAGGTTCAAAAATTAGTTGGCTAAATCCACTTTGATGAGACTGTTGGAAATCTTTGTCAAGAAGACAGAAGATTTTCCCACAGACTCACAAAGTTAGTTAGCAACGTCCCCAGTACCTAAGGTGCCTATCAAAAAAAGAAATTTTGTAAAGGAAAAAACATGGCAAAAAATTTATTAGTAGAACTAGGACTCGAAGAGTTACCAGCCTACGTTGTCACACCAAGTGAAAAACAACTAGGTGAAAAAATGGCAGCCTTTTTGGATAATAACCGCCTTTCATACGAAGGAATTCAAACTTTTTCAACTCCACGTCGTTTGGCTGTTCGCGTACTTGGCTTGGCAGACCAACAAACAGATTTGACTGAAGATTTTAAAGGACCTTCTAAAAAAATTGCTTTGGATGCAGAAGGAAATTTCTCTAAAGCAGCGCAAGGGTTTGTCCGTGGTAAAGGCTTGACTGTAGATGATATCGAATTCCGTGAAATCAAAGGTGAAGAATATGTCTACGTAACTAAGCATGAAGCTGGAAAACCAGCTGAGGAAGTTTTGACTGGAATTCCAGAAGTATTGGCTAGCTTAAGCTTCCCAGTAAGTATGCATTGGGCAAACAATACCTTTGAATATATCCGTCCAGTCCATACGTTGACAGTTCTTTTGGATGATGTGACACTCGATATGGATTTCCTAGATATTCACTCAGGAAGAGTTAGCCGTGGACATCGTTTCCTTGGTCACGAAGTAGAAATTCAGCATGCTGACAGCTATGAAGAAGACCTGCGCAAAGTTTATGTTATTGCAGATAGCATTGAACGCGAAAATATGATTCGTGAGCAAATTAAGGCTATCGAAGCTGCAGAAGGTGTTCAGGTTCAAATTGATGAAGGACTCTTGAATGAAGTTCTGAATTTGGTTGAATACCCAACTGCCTTTATGGGGAATTTTGATCCTAAGTACCTAGAGGTTCCAGAAGAAGTCTTGGTCACTTCAATGGAAACTCACCAACGCTACTTTGTAGTACGTGACCTTGACGGAAATCTAAAACCAAACTTTATTTCTGTTCGTAACGGAAATGCAGAGTATCTGGATAATGTCATCCGAGGAAATGAGAAAGTCTTGGTGGCACGTCTGGAAGATGGTGAATTCTTCTGGCGTGAAGACCAAAAACTCAAGATTGAAGATCTTGTAGCTAAATTATCACACGTAACCTTCCATGAAAAGATTGGTTCACTTCGTGAGCACATGATTCGTACAGGGCAAATTGCTATCCTTTTGGCAGAAAAAGCAGGTTTATCAGTTGATGAAACTGTTGACCTTGCTCGTGCTGCAGCCATTTATAAGTTTGACCTCTTGACTGGTATGGTTGGTGAATTTGATGAGCTTCAAGGAATCATGGGTGAGAAATATGCTCTTCTCGCTGGTGAAAATGCGGCAGTAGCACAAGCTATTCGTGAACACTACCTTCCAGATTCTGCAGATGGTGCTCTTCCTGAGTCTAAAGTCGGAGCTATCCTTGCACTAGCTGATAAATTGGATACTCTCTTGTCCTTCTTCTCTGTTGGTTTGATTCCATCTGGTTCAAATGACCCTTATGCTCTTCGTCGAGCAACACAAGGGATTGTCCGTATCTTGGAAGACTTTGGCTGGAATATTCCAATGGACGGATTGATTGCTAGCCTTTATGCTTTATCATTTGATAGCCTAACTTACGATAATCAAGAAGAAGTGCTTAACTTCATCAAAGCTCGTGTTGATAAGATGATGGGGTCTACTGCAAAAGATATTAAGGAAGCTGTTCTAGCAAGCTCAAACTTTGTTGTTGCAGATATGATTGAAGCAGCAGAAGCACTAAAAGAAGCATCTCTAAATAGTGACTACAAACCAGCTGTTGAATCCTTATCTCGTGCCTTTAACCTAGCGGAAAAAGCAGAAGGTTCAGTCAAAGTTGATACTAGTCTCTTTGAAAATGAACAGGAAAAAGAACTAGCTCAAGCAGTAGAAAATCTAGAATTGAAAGGTTCAGCTAGTGATAAATTAACGCAGTTATTTGCTCTTAGTCCTGTTATTGATGCATTCTTTGACAATACAATGGTTATGGCAGAGGATGTTGATGTTAAGAATAATCGCCTAGCTATTCTAACTGAACTTGTGAATAAAGCAAAAACTGTCGCTGCTTTTAATCTTCTTAATACAAAATAGAAATTAAAAAGTAGATTGGAGGTTCAAATATGACACCAGAAAAAATCGCTCGTATTAATGAGCTTGCGAAAAAGAAAAAAACAGAAGGCTTGACTGCAGAAGAAAAAGTAGAACAAGCTAAACTTCGTGAGGAATATATCGAAGGCTACCGTCGTTCTGTTCGTCACCACATTGAAGGAATCAAAATCGTAGATGAAGATGGAAATGATGTGACTCCTGAGAAACTTCGTCAGGTACAACGTGAAAAAGGTTTGCATGGTCGAAGTCTTGACGATCCAAATTCATAAGCTAAATAAAACCTCGGTTAGTGTCTGCTAACCGAGGTTTGTTGTTTCTTAAAAAAGGAACCTAAAATGGTTCCTTTATCAGTAGTTTTTAGTTGCTTGCTCCAGAAGTAGCATCAGCAGCTCCATGGCCACCATCGGCTGAGTCAGAAGCTCCAGAAGTAGCATCTGCATCACCATGACCTGCAGCGGGAGCAAAAGGTCCGCAACCACCTACCAAACGTTGACCTGTTTCTTTCAAGTACCAGTCAAGCCATGGTTGGAAGTTAAAGACAATTTCATTGATACCAGCATATGATCCATCAGGATAGTACATAGCTTGGTAGTTATGAGTATTGATAACTCCTGCAGGTGAACCTGGAACAATGGTACGAACGTAGTCTTGGTTTCCGTTACGAAGAGTACCAATTACCCACTCAACGTTTTTCATACGTGCTGGTGGAAGTGATCCGTGAACTGTAGACATACGGCTACCAGATTGAGATGGTACACGTTTTGCAAACATTGTGTCAGGATCTTGGTGAGCGTTGTTGTAGTAGAGGAATTGGTTGTTATCGTCAGCGTATGTCAATTCAAAAGGCATAGCTTTCAAGAACATATCGATTTGGTTAACAGTCAAGATACCATGGTCAAGTTTAACATATGTATCACCTGAAACAGCACCTGTGATTTCTGCAACTTTTTCTACCCAGTTTGGATCGTCAGGATCAACTTCTGTAATAGTTGTAGCGATTGGTTTTCCACAATCCAAGTCTTCTGGTTCAATTGGTTTTGGTTTTTTCAATTTAGAAACGACTCCTACATATTTGACAAAGTTATCTAAGCAAGTTTCAAGGAATTTAACAGTTCCTTCGTTGATAATATTTCCGTTAGCATCAAAAGCTTCTTTAGCTTTTCCAAGAAGAAATTCATTACCTGGTAATGTGTAGGCATTCACCCCTGGTGCGTCAAGGATTTTACGAAGGTGAACTTGAGCACGTGAAGTACCTTGGTCGTAGTAAGAAGCACCCACGATCATCACTGGTTTGTTTTCAAATGGATGTACTTCATATGAAAGCCATTCAAGAACTGACTTGAGTGAAGCAGAAATTGTATGGTTGTGCTCAGGAGTGGCAATAATCACACCATCAGCACGAGTAATTTTATTGTAAAGAAGGCGCAATTGGAAACTATCGTCCCATTTTTCGTCTTGGTTAAACATTGGAACTTCATCGATTTCAAGAACTTCTAATTCAAATTTCAGTTTGAAGTTACGACGGATGAATTCCAAGAGTTTGCGGTTATATGATTGGTCGTAGTTTGATCCAACAAGTCCAACAAATTTCATTCTTTCGATCTCCTATCTTACAAATTTTCCCAGTCAAATTCTTCTGCATCTTTACGAAGAAGTTCTTGTGCATTACGCAATTTTTCAGTAATCTTGACAAAGATACGGAAGTCATCAAAGATGGCATCCAATTTCTTGATTACATCAAGATCTACCAAGTCACCATTCTTATCGAATGCTTGAAGAGAATGAGAGAGCAAGAATTCATCTGGGAGAACATTTGCTTTAATTTCTGGTGCATTCAAGATTTGACGAAGTTGCAATTGAGCACGTGATGAACCGAGTGTACCGTATGAAGCACCTGTGATCATCACTGGTTTGTTAAGGAGTGGAAATACTCCATAAGAAATCCAAGCAAGAGCGCTCATAAGAACGGCAGGAATTGAGTGATCATATTCAGGAGTGCCGATAATCACACCATCAGCTGCTTCAATTTTTGCAACAATTTCTAAGGCTTCTGCAGGAATAAGTTTATCTGCAGGTTTGTTGAAGACTGGTAGGTCTTTAATTTCTACCAATTCGATTTCTGCTTTATCAGCAAAGTGTTTTTGCATATATTGAAGCAGTTGGCGGTTTGTGGAACGTTTAGAGTTAGTTCCTACAATAGCAATAAGTTTTAGCATGAGCTTTCCTTTCTCTTTTTGCATTATTTATTAATTATCTTTGGATACCGGATGAACAAGCGATATGTCCATCTTTATCAATAAGGATGGCTTCGATTCCATCGATATTTTCGATTTGCCACATGATAGAAGCGCTGCGCTCACCAAACAATCGTGTGGTCCATATCTCACCATCAACTGAGCGGTCAGATATAATCGTTAAACTAGCCAAATCCGTTTCAACAGGATAGCCAGTTTCACTATCAAAAATGTGATGATAATCCTTTCCATCAATTTCAAGATGCCGTTCATAAATTCCAGATGTAACAACTGACTTTCCAGTAATAGACAAGGTCATCAGGTGATTACCGCGTGGGTGATTAGGGTCTTGAATACCGATTTGCCACGGTCGATCATCTTTTGATTGGTTGTTTCCAATTGTGAGGATGTTTCCTCCTAGATTGATAAGAGCAGAAGTGACGCCATTTTCTTTTAAGAAAGTTGCAACCTTATCTGCGCTATAGCCCTTTGCTAAACAACCTAAGTCAATTTTCATCCTTTTTTTTTCTAAAAAAACAGTAGAATCAATTGAATCAAGCTTGATAAAACGGGGATCTATCAATGGTAAAACCGAAGAAATTTCTTCAGGACTAGCAACTTTTGCATCGGAAAAACCAATACGCCAGGTTTGTACCAAGGGACCAATACTAATGTTGAGATGACTTCCAGGAGCTAGACTGTGTTCTAATCCTAAAGAAATCAGTTCAAACAAATCAGGATGGACCTTAACTGGAGCAATTCCCGCCTGATAGTTAATTTCCATCAATTCCGATTCGGTGCTATTCGCATTAAATCGAAATTCAAGTTCCTTGAGCAAATCAAAAGCTTGACGGAGAAGATTATCCGCTTGTTCATGTACCAAGGAAATAGTAATCGTAGTTCCCATTAACCGTTCAGATAATGAACTGAGAGGCAAAAAATCAACTCCCTTCAAATCAATTGGAAATAGTTGTAAATCCAGATATGAAAGCAATCTGAAGATTTATATTTCATTTCCATACAAATAGAATATCATAAAGTCAGCGTTTTCACAAATTATTTTTTACAAAAAGTCAAGAAATATGCTTGAATAAATAAAAAATGTGCAAAAAACTTTGAAAAGGTTGAAAATAAATTGATATATATTTCAAAAAAATTTCACAAAAACAGTAAACTAGTCAAAAAACTTGTAAACGCTCACAGATAATGATATACTAGAAAGGTAAATAAAAAATTAAAGGTAGGAATTATCTTATGAGTAAAATCGTAGTCGTGGGTGCGAACCACGCTGGAACTGCTTGTATCAACACTATGTTGGACAATTTTGAAAGTGAAAATGAAATCGTTGTCTTTGACCAAAACTCAAACATTTCATTCCTAGGATGTGGAATGGCTCTTTGGATTGGTGAGCAAATCGATGGTCCAGAAGGTCTCTTCTACTCAGATAAAGAAAAATTGGAAGCAAAAGGTGCTAAAGTTTATATGAACTCACCAGTTCTTTCAATTGACTATGATAATAAAGTTGTAACTGCTGAAGTTGATGGAAAAGAACACAAAGAATCATACGAAAAATTGATCTTTGCTACAGGTTCAACTCCAATCTTGCCACCAATCGAAGGTGTTGAAATTGTTAAGGGTAACCGCGAATTCAAAGCAACTCTTGAAAATGTACAATTCGTTAAATTGTACCAAAACGCTGAAGAAGTGATTAATAAACTTGCTGACAAGAGCAAACACCTTGAGCGTATCGCTGTTGTCGGTGGTGGATATATCGGTGTTGAACTTGCTGAAGCATTCGAACGTCTTGGAAAAGAAGTTGTTCTTGTTGACATCGTAGACACAGTCTTGAACGGATACTACGACAAAGACTTCACTCAATTGATGGCTAAGAACTTGGAAGACCACAACATCCGTTTGGCACTTGGACAAACTGTTAAAGCTATCGAAGGTGACGGTAAAGTTGAACGCTTGATCACTGACAAAGAAACATTCGATGTTGACATGGTTGTTCTTGCAGTTGGTTTCCGTCCTAACACAGCTCTTGCTGATGGCAAGATTGAACTTTTCCGCAACGGTGCCTTCCTTGTAGACAAGAAACAAGAAACATCACTTCCAGGAGTATTCGCTGTGGGTGACTGTGCGACTGTTTATGACAACGCTCGTAAAGACACTAGCTACATCGCTCTTGCATCGAATGCTGTTCGTACTGGTATCGTAGGTGCTTACAATGCTTGTGGACATGAACTTGAAGGAATCGGTGTTCAAGGATCAAACGGTATCTCTATCTATGGTCTTCACATGGTTTCAACTGGTTTGACTCTTGAAAAAGCTAAAGCAGCAGGATACAATGCTGTTGAAACAGGCTTCAACGATCTTCAAAAACCAGAATTTATGAAACATGACAACTATGAAGTTGCAATTAAGATTGTCTTTGATAAAGATAGTCGTGAAATCCTTGGTGCACAAATGGTATCTCGTGATTCTGCAATCTCAATGGCTATCCACATGTTCTCACTTGCTATCCAAGAACATGTTACAATCGACAAGTTGGCATTGACTGACCTATTCTTCTTGCCACACTTCAACAAACCATACAACTACATCACAATGGCTGCACTTACAGCTGAAAAATAATGATTTGTAAAACGGAAGATTTGCTTCTTCCGTTTTTATTATCAAAAAATAGTAACTTCAAATTCGAAGTTACTATTTTTGTTGTCTATGTGTTAGGAAGTTTCTTCTTTTACAAAGGTGAAGCCTTCTCCTAGAATTTCGTGAGCTTCAGTGATGGTAATAAAGGCTTTAGGATCGATCGTATGAATCAATTCTTTCATCTTAACCATTTCATTTCTTGCTACGATACAGTAGATAATTTTTAAATCTTTTTGACTGTAGTAACCTTGTCCAGATATGAAGGTGACACCTCGACCTAACTCTTCATTGATTTTATCTGCCACTTCCATAGGCTTTTGAGTGATAATCATAAAACCTTTTCCAGCATATCCGCCTTCACCAATCAAGTCAATAACTCTTGAGACGATGAAGTCAAATAGAAGTGTATAAGTAACGAGACGAAGGTCTTGGAAGATAATTAAAATGAGCATTAAGATGAGGAAGTCTAGTGCAAAGAGTAATTTCCCCACGGAGATATTGGTGTACTTGTTCAGAATTCGAGCGACGATATCTGTTCCACCAGTGGTACCACCAGCATTGAAGATAATACCTAGACCAAGTCCCAAAAGAACACCCGCAACTAAAGCCACGATGACCAGATCTCCCTCAAGATTAAAGCTGAGAGGAATCTTTTCAAAGATTGCTAGCCAAATAGATAAGGAAATAGTACCCAGCAGGCTGCTGTATAGGGTCTTTGCACCAAATATTTTCCAGGCTAAAATGAATAATGGGATATTGATGATGAGGTTCATCACGGAGATAGGGATGTTAAAGAGATAATAGGTAATCAAGGTGATTCCCGTTGCTCCACCCTCGAATAAGTGGTGGGGCACAACAAAATACGTGAGTCCGAAGGCATAAATGGCAGCTCCGAATATAATGGTTAAAATAGATTTGATATGCCGTAGCATTGAACGCACCTCCCATTTTTAATTGAGTCTATAGCAGTAAGAACCCACAAGTATACAAGACTTTATACTCTTCGAAAATCAAATTCAAACCGCGTCAACGTCGCCTTGCCGTACTCAAGTACAGCCTGCGGCTAGTTTCCTAGTTTGCTCTTTGATTTTCATTGAGTATTATTTGATTTTCATGGACTGAATTTTTTCAGGGTCGGGTGTAACACGGAGGGTCTTTTGCCCAGTATAGGTGACAAAACCAGGTTTTCCACCAGTTGGTTTGTTGAGTTTTTTAACTTCAATCATATCCACCTGAACGAGGTTGGAGAGACGTCCCTTAGAGAAGTAGGCTGCAAGTTCTGCAGCGTCTGTTTTAACCTCATCAGTAGGATTGAGATTGCCTGAAATAACAACGTGACTTCCAGGAATATCCTTAGCGTGGAACCAGAGTTCTTCTTTACGGGCCATTTTAAAGGTCAATTCCTCGTTTTGTAAGTTATTGCGCCCCACATAGATGATTGTTTTTCCATCACTAGCTAGATACTGCTCAGGTTTCTGTCGTTTCTGGATTTTTTCCCTTTGTCTTCTGCGGATAAATCCTGTTTGGATCAATTCTTCACGAATTTCAGCAATTTCATCGAGTCCGGCTTGATTGAGAACTGTCTCTACACTTTCCAGATAGAGAATGGTTGCCTTAGTTTCTTCAATCAGGTCAGTCAAGTATTTAACAGCCTCTTTTAATTTCTGATAGCGTTTGAAGTAGCGTTGAGCATTTTGGTTTGGCGTTAGTGCCTTATCAAGTGCAATCGTGATAGGCTGGTTGGTGTAGTAGTTTTCCAAAATGACCTGATCTTGGTCATTGGGAACTTGATGAAGGAAAGTGGTTAGTAACTCTCCTTTTTGCCGAAATTCTTCTGCGTTTTCAGTGGCCAGAAGTTCTTTTTCTTGTTTCTTTAGTTTTTGACGATTTTTTTGTAGTTCGTTTTCAACACGTCGAATGAGTTCGCTAGCCTGTTGTTTCACACGGTCACGTTCGGCTTTATCCTTGTAATAGACATCAAGAAGTTGAGATAAGCTTGAAAAATGTCCCTCAATTTTAGTTGAAAAAGGCACACAAGAAAAGGATTTATCTGTTAGGCAAGGTTTGGTTTCTTGTCCAAAGAAGTTCCGGAAAGTGGCTAGTTTATCATTAAGCAGTTGTTTTTCTAACTCGGTTGCTGTATCTCTTCCCAAACCTTGAAAGAGGTTTTGAAGGTTTTTAGCTGTCAATTCTTTAGTTTGTAGGATTTCAAACAATTTTTCATCCTTGATGGTAAAAGGATTGAGAGCCTCTGTACTTGGAGGAGCAATATAAGTAGCGCCAGGTAATAAGGTACGGTAGCTATTTTGAGAGAAACCGATATGCTTGATAACTTCAAGGATTTTGTGACTAGACTTATCTACAAGTAAAATATTACTGTGTTTCCCCATAATCTCGATGATGAGTGTGGCCTGGATATGGTCCCCAATCTCGTTTTTATTGGAAACCGTGATTTCCACGATACGATCATTTTCGATCTGCTCGATAGACTCAATAACTGCTCCTTGAAGGTACTTTCTCAATACCATAATAAAAGTAGATGGCTGAGCAGGGTTTTCAAAGGTGGACTCTGTTAACTGGATGCGCCCAAAAACTGGATGCGCAGAAAGGAGCAAACGATGACTTTGACGATTGCTACGGATTTGCAAGACCAGTTCTTGTTCAAAGGGTTGATTAATCTTTTGGATGCGACCATTTAGTAGTTCAGATCGCAATTCCTCAACCATGTGGTGTAAAAAAAATCCATCAAATGACATGGTTCTCTCCTCGTGAATGTATTCCATAGTATTATATCAAAAAGGTAGAATAAAATCATAGAAATGTGATATAATAAAGCCAAGTAAAGAGAATCGAGAAGCACATGTATATTGAAATGGTAGATGAAACTGGACAAGTTTCAAAAGAAATACTAGAACAAACACAGGAAATTTTAGAATTTGCTGCAAAAAAAATTGGAAAAGAAGACAAGGAAATGGCGGTCACATTTGTGACCAACGAACGAAGCCATGAACTCAATCTAGAGTTTCGTGATACCGATCGTCCAACAGATGTCATCAGTCTTGAATATAAGCCGGAGTTAGAGATTGCCTTTGATGAGGAAGATCTGGAAAATGATCCCGACTTGGCAGATATGATGTCAGAATTTGATGCTTATATCGGTGAGCTTTTCATTTCCATTGATAAGGCTCATGAGCAAGCTGAGGAGTACGGTCATAGTTTTGAGCGTGAAATGGGCTTCTTGGCAGTGCACGGCTTTTTACACATTAACGGCTATGATCACTACACTCCCGAGGAAGAAGCGGAGATGTTCGGTTTACAAGAAGAAATTTTGACAGCCTATGGACTCACAAGACAATAAACGAAAATGGAAAAATCGTGACCTAATATCCAGTTTAGAATTTGCCATTACAGGGATTTTTACTGCGATTAAGGAAGAACGTAATATGAGAAAGCATGCAGTGACGGCTCTAATAGTTGTCCTTGCAGGTTTTGTTTTTCAGGTGTCACGAATCGAATGGTTATTTCTGCTTTTGAGCATTTTCATGGTAGTAGCTTTTGAGATTATTAATTCAGCTATTGAAAATGTAGTAGATTTGGCAAGTCACTATCACTTTTCTATGTTGGCAAAAAAAGCTAAAGACATGGCGGCTGGTGCCGTGCTTGTGGTCTCACTTTTTGCCGCTTTGACAGGTGCGCTCATCTTTCTCCCACGGATTTGGGATTTATTATTTTAAACAGTAAGAGGAAATTATGACATTTAAATCAGGCTTTGTAGCCATTTTAGGACGTCCAAATGTAGGGAAGTCAACTTTTTTAAATCACGTTATGGGGCAAAAGATTGCTATTATGAGTGATAAGGCGCAGACAACGCGCAATAAAATCATGGGGATTTACACCACTGATAAGGAGCAAATCGTCTTTATTGATACACCAGGCATTCACAAGCCTAAAACAGCACTCGGAGATTTCATGGTAGAGTCTGCCTATAGCACCCTTCGTGAAGTGGACACCGTAATTTTCATGGTGCCAGCAGATGAGGCGCGTGGTAAGGGCGACGATATGATTATCGAACGACTCAAGGCTGCTAAGGTTCCTGTAATTTTGGTGGTCAATAAAATTGACAAGGTTCATCCAGACCAGCTCTTGGCTCAAATCGATGATTTCCGTAATCAGATGGACTTTAAGGAAATTGTTCCTATTTCAGCCCTTCAGGGGAATAATGTTTCACGTTTAGTAGATATTCTCAGTGAAAATCTTGAAGAAGGTTTCCAATATTTCCCAGCCGATCAAATCACAGACCATCCAGAGCGTTTCTTGGTTTCTGAGATGATTCGTGAAAAGGTCTTACACTTAACTCGTGAAGAAATTCCACACTCAGTTGCAGTAGTGGTGGACTCTATGAAACGAGACGAGGATACAGACAAGGTTCATATTCGAGCAACTATCATGGTCGAACGTGATAGCCAAAAAGGGATTGTCATCGGTAAAGGTGGTGCCATGCTCAAGAAAATTGGGACTATGGCCCGTCGTGATATCGAGCTCATGCTAGGAGACAAGGTCTTCCTAGAAACTTGGGTCAAGGTTAAGAAAAACTGGCGAGATAAGAAGCTAGATTTGGCTGACTTTGGCTATAACGAAAAAGAATATTAAGAAGAGGTGGGCGGTAGCCTGCTTCTTGTTTTTAGAGAAGGAGGAGTTATGCCTGAATTACCCGAAGTCGAAACGGTTCGACGAGGTCTTGAAAAACTGATTTTAGAGAAGAAGATTGCTAGTCTTGATATTCGTTATCCCAAGATGATTAAGACAGATTTGGATCAGTTTCAGAAAGAATTGCCTGGTCAAGTTGTTAAATCAATGGGACGTCGTGGAAAATATTTGCTTTTTTATCTAACAGACAAGGTCTTGATTTCGCATCTGAGAATGGAAGGCAAGTATTTTTACTATCCAGACCAAGTCCCTGAACGCAAGCATGCCCATATTTTTATCCATTTTGAAGATGGTGGGACTCTGGTTTACGAGGATGTCCGTAAGTTTGGAACTATGGAGTTACTTGCTCCTGAACTTCTAGAAGCTTACTTTCTATCTAAGAAGCTTGGACCAGAACCTACTGAACAGGACTTTGACTTAGAGATTTTTAGAGGTGCCTTGAAGAAATCTAAAAAACCTATCAAATCGCATCTTCTCGACCAGACTTTGGTTGCTGGATTGGGAAATATCTACGTGGATGAAGTTCTCTGGAGGGCAAAGGTTCATCCAGCTAGAACTTCTAATAGTTTAAGCGCCCAAGAGGCTAGAAAACTCCATGATCAAACTATTGAAGTATTGGGGCAGGCTGTTGAAAAAGGCGGTTCAACCATTCGCACCTATACCAATGCTTTTGGTGAGGATGGGACCATGCAAGAGTTTCATCAGGTCTATGATAAGACTGGAGAGGCATGTTCTCGTTGTGGATCCATTATCGAAAAAATTCAACTCGGTGGTCGTGGAACCCATTTTTGTCCAAAATGTCAAAGGAGAAAGTGATGGGAAAAATAATCGGAATCACTGGTGGTATTGCGTCAGGTAAGTCCACTGTCACAAATTTTCTAAGACAAAAAGGGTTTGAAGTGGTAGATGCGGATGCTCTTGTTCACCAACTTCAAAAACCTGGTGGTCGCCTTTATCAGATTTTAGTAGCGCATTTCGGTGAAAAAGTCCTTCTAGAAGATGGGGAACTGAATCGTTCATTACTTGCCAGTCTTATCTTTTCTAACTATGAGGAGAGAGAATGGTCTAAACAGACTCAAGGACAAATCATCCGTGAAGAATTGGGCTTTTTGAGAGACAAGTTAGCTCAGACTGAGAACATATTTTTCATGGATATTCCATTGCTTTTTGAACAGGACTATGCTTCATGGTTCGATGAAACTTGGCTAGTTTATGTAAGGCGAGATACCCAGCTGGATCGCTTAATGAACCGTGATCAGTTATCCCAAGAGTCAGCTAAAACTCGTTTAGCTTCACAGTGGCCTTTAGAAGAAAAGAAGAAATTTGCTACTTATATACTAGACAATAATGGCAGTCGAGAGCAGCTTTTGAGTCAAGTAGTGACTTTACTTGAAGGAGGCGATGTCCATGCAAGAGATTAGTTGGAAGGATAATCTTCGTATTGCTTGGTTTGGTTGCTTTTTAACGGGAGCCAGCATTTCTCTTGTTGTCCCTTTCATGCCTATTTTTGTGGAACAGTTAGGAGTTAAAGGGGATCAAGTTGCCTTTTATTCAGGTTTAGCTATATCAGTCTCAGCCATTTCTGCAGCCTTTGTATCACCAATTTGGGGAATATTGGCAGACAAGTATGGTCGAAAACCTATGATGATACGAGCAGGTCTAGCCATGACCATCACTATGGGTGGTCTGGCCTTTGTTCCAAATGTTTTCTGGCTCTTGTTCTTACGGTTTCTTAATGGAGTTTTTACAGGATTTGTACCTAATGCGACAGCTTTAATTGCAAGTCAAGTTCCCAAAGATAGGTCAGGATACGCTCTAGGGACTCTATCAACTGGTGTTGTCGCTGGAACTTTGACCGGTCCATTTGTAGGTGGTTTCATTGCCGAAATTTTTGGAATTCGAAATGTCTTTTTATTGGTTGGTAGTTTCCTGTTCTTGGCAGCTATCTTAACCATTCTTTTTATCAAAGAAAACTTTCAACCAGTGCCAAAAGAAAAAGCACTGCCTACAAAAGAGCTCTTTACTTCTGTTAAATACCCTTTTCTCCTGATAAATCTATTTCTAACTAGCTTTGTGATTCAATTTGCTGCCCAATCTATTGGTCCCATCCTTGCCCTCTATGTACGAGATCTGGGACAGAAAGAGAATCTTCTCTTTGTCTCTGGTTTGATTGTATCCAGCATGGGATTTTCAAGTATGATGAGCGCAGGCATCATGGGTAAATTAGGTGATAAAGTGGGCAATCATCGACTACTTGTCGTAGCTCAGGTATATTCAGTTTTCATATATCTATTATGTGCAAATGCGACTAGCCCATTCCAATTAGGCTTCTATCGTTTTCTATTTGGTCTGGGGACGGGAGCTCTGATACCTGGTGTCAATGCACTTCTAAGCAAAATGACCCCTAAAGTTGGCATTTCAAGGGTATTTGCCTTTAATCAAGTCTTTTTTTATCTAGGAGGAGTGATAGGTCCCTTAGCAGGATCAGCAGTAGCGGGACAATTTGGCTATCACTCAGTATTTTATGCAACAGCTCTTTGTGTAGCTCTCAGTTGTTTATTTAACCTTATCCAATTTAAAACATTATTAAAAGTGAAGGAAATCTAGTGCGAGTAAAAATCAATCTCAAATGCTCCTCTTGTGGCAGCATCAATTATCTAACCAGTAAAAACTCCAAAACCCATCCAGACAAGATTGAGGTCTTAAAGTATTGCCCAAAAGAAAGAAAAGTGACTCTACATCTTGAATCTAAGTAGAAATTATGGTAGAATAATAGGGATTTTAAGGAGTTTGATATGTATAACCTATTATTAACCATTCTATTAGTATTATCTGTTGTGATTGTGATTGCAATTTTCATGCAACCAACTAAAAACCAATCTAGCAATGTATTTGATGCCAGTGCAGGTGATTTGTTTGAACGTAGCAAAGCGCGCGGTTTTGAAGCTGTGATGCAACGTTTGACAGGAATTTTAGTCTTTTTCTGGCTAGCCATTGCCTTAGCATTGACGGTATTATCAAGTAGATAAGAAAATAATGGGCGGGACTAGTTCTTTGCCTATTTTTATTTTTATACTCTTCAAAAATCTCTTCAAACCACGTCAGCTTCCATCTGCAACCTCAAAACGGTGTTTTGAGCAACCTGCGCCTAGCTTTCTAGTTTGCTCTTTGATTTTTATTGAGTATTAAATGATGTTTGAGAAGGTTTTACAGTAAAAGGAATTTAAAAAATCTAGAAAGAAAACATGAAAGATAGAATAAAAGAATATATACAAGAAAAGGGACGAGTCACTGTAAATGACTTGGCTCAAGCTCTAGGGAAGGATGGTTCAAAGGACTTCCGTGAGTTAATCAAAACTCTTTCCTTGATGGAACGTAAGCACCAGATTCGCTTTGAAGAAGATGGTAGTTTAACCCTAGAACAGAAGAAAAAACATGAGATTACCCTGAAAGGAATTTTCCATGCCCATAAAAATGGGTTCGGTTTTGTAAGTCTTGAAGGCGAAGAAGACGATCTTTTTGTTGGAAAAAGTGATGTTAACTATGCCATTGATGGCGATACTGTTGAAGTTGTCATTAAGAAAGTTGCTGACCGTAACAAAGGAACTGCTGCAGAAGCAAAGATTATCGACATCCTAGAGCACAGTCTAACGACAGTTGTTGGGCAAATCGTTCTTGATGAGGAAAAGCCCAAGTATGCGGGCTATATCCGTTCAAAAAATCAAAAAATTAGTCAACCAATCTATGTTAAAAAGCCAGCTATTCAATTGGAAGGCACAGAAGTTCTCAAGGTCTTTATTGATAAGTATCCAAGTAAGAAACACGATTTCTTTGTCGCTAGTGTCTTAGATGTTGTCGGACATTCAACGGATGCAGGGATTGATGTCCTTGAGGTCTTGGAATCTATGGATATTGTATCAGAGTTTCCAGAGGCAGTTCTCAAAGAAGCTGAAAGTGTGCCAGATGCTCCATCAGAGAAGGATATGGAAGGCCGTCTGGACCTGAGAGATGAAATTACATTTACCATAGATGGAGCCGATGCTAAGGACTTAGACGATGCTGTTCACATCAAGCCATTGAAGAATGGAAATTTTGAACTTGGAGTTCATATCGCTGATGTCTCATACTATGTGACAGAGGGTTCTGCTCTTGACAAAGAAGCCCTCAATCGTGCGACCTCTGTATATGTGACAGACCGTGTAGTTCCAATGCTACCAGAACGCCTTTCAAATGGTATCTGTTCCCTTAATCCTCAAGTAGACCGCTTGACTCAGTCTGCGATTATGGAAATTAATAAGCAGGGTCGTGTTGTGAATTATACGATTACGCAGACTGTTATCAAGACAAGTTTCCGTATGACCTATAGCGATGTCAATGACATCCTAGCGGGTGATGGGGAGAAGAGACAAGAGTTTAAGAAAATTGTTCCTAGTATCGAACTTATGGCCAAGCTTCATGAAATTCTTGAAGGTATGCGGATTAAGCGTGGAGCTCTTAATTTTGATACCAATGAAGCTAAGATTTTAGTAGATAAAAAAGGGAAGCCAGTTGATATTGTTCTTCGTCAGCGTGGTGTTGCTGAACGTATGATTGAGTCCTTTATGCTGATTGCCAACGAAACAGTTGCGGAACACTTTAGCAAGCTTGATTTACCTTTTATCTATCGTATCCATGAGGAACCTAAAGCTGAAAAAGTTCAAAAATTTATTGATTACGCTTCTAGTTTTGGTTTGAGAATTTATGGGACTGCGAGTGAGATTAGTCAGGAAGCTCTCCAAGATATCATGCGTGCTGTTGAAGGAGAGCCTTATGCAGATGTATTATCAATGATGCTTCTCCGCTCCATGCAGCAGGCTCGATATTCTGAGCATAATCATGGTCACTATGGACTTGCTGCGGACTATTACACTCACTTTACTAGTCCAATTCGTCGTTATCCGGACCTCTTGGTTCACCGAATGATTCGCGACTATGGACGTTCTAAGGAAGTGGCGGAGCATTTTGAACAGGTCATTCCAGAGATTGCGACTCAATCTTCAAACCGTGAGCGCCGTGCCATCGAGGCAGAGCGTGAAGTCGAAGCTATGAAAAAAGCTGAATACATGGAAGAGTATGTTGGTGAAGAGTACGATGCAGTTGTTTCAAGTATTGTTAAATTTGGTCTTTTTGTTGAATTGCCAAATACAGTCGAAGGTTTGATACACATTACTAATTTACCTGAATTCTATCATTTTAACGAACGTGATTTAACCCTTCGTGGGGAGAAATCAGGAATTACTTTCCGTGTGGGACAGCAGATTCGCATTCGCGTTGAAAGAGCAGATAAGATGACTGGTGAGATTGATTTCTCCTTTATTCCAAGCGAATTTGATGTCATTGAGAAAGGTTTGAAACAGTCTGGTCGTAAGGATAGAAGTCGTCGTTCAGATAAGAAAGAAGACAAGAGAAAAGCTAGTCGCTCAAGTGATAAGCGCAAGCATTCTCCAAAAGATAAAAAGAAAAAGAGCAAGAAACCTTTTTATAAGGAAGTAGCAAAGAAAGGAGCTAAGCATGGCAAAGGGCGAGGGAAAGGTCGTCGCGCAAAATAAAAAGGCGCACCACGACTATACAATCGTTGATACGCTAGAAGCAGGAATGGTCCTGACAGGAACAGAAATCAAGAGTGTTCGAGCAGCCCGCATCAATCTGAAAGATGGGTTTGCCCAGGTTAAGAATGGGGAAGTTTGGCTTAGTAATGTCCATATCGCTCCTTATGAGGAAGGCAACATCTGGAACCAGGAGCCAGAACGTCGTCGTAAACTTCTCCTTCATAAAAAACAAATCCAAAAGTTGGAGCAAGAAACCAAAGGGACCGGAATGACTCTGGTTCCACTTAAAGTCTACATCAAAGATGGCTACGCCAAGCTACTCTTAGGACTTGCAAAAGGGAAACACGATTACGATAAACGGGAGTCTATCAAACGTCGTGAGCAAGATCGTGATATTGCGCGTGTTATGAAAGCTGTTAACCATCGATAGAAAGAGTGAAGAATATGGAAAAACTAGTTGCCTACAAACGCATGCCTGTCTGGAATAAAGACACTATGCCAGAAGCTGTTCAAAGAAAACACAATACTAAGGTCGGATCCTGGGGCAAGATTACCTTATTAAAAGGGACTCTTAAGTTTATTGAGTTGACTGAAGACGGGGAAGTTTTAGCTGAACATCTCTTTGAAGCAGGTGCTGATAATCCCATGGCTCAGCCTCAAGCCTGGCACCGTGTAGAAGCTGCTACAGATGATGTAGAATGGTACCTGGAATTTTATTGTAAACCTGAGGATTATTTCCCTAAGAAATACAATACTAATCCAGTCCATTCGGAAGTCTTAGAAGCTATGCAGACGGTAAAACCGTGTAAGGCACTAGATTTGGGTTGTGGTCAAGGAAGAAATGCACTCTTTCTCGCTCAACATGGATTTGATGTCACAGCAGTGGACCAAAATGAGCTGTCCCTTGAAATGTTACAAAGCATCGTGGAGCAAGAAGATTTAGAAATGCCTGTAGGTCTCTACGATATCAATTCAGCTAGCATAGGCCAAACTTACGATTTTATCGTATCGACTGTTGTTCTCATGTTTCTACAAGCAGATCGTATTCCAGCTATTATCAAAAATATGCAGGAACAAACCTCTATCGGTGGCTACAATTTGATTGTTTGTGCCATGGATACGGAAGATTATCCATGTTCAGTTAATTTTCCCTTTACCTTTAAAGAGGGGGAATTAGCAAATTACTACCAGGACTGGGAATTGGTTAAGTATAATGAAAATCCTGGTCATTTGCACCGTCGTGATGAAAATGGCAATCGAATCCAACTACGCTTTGCTACTATGTTGGCTAAAAAGATAAAATAAAATCTTAAAACGAATAGAAAAGCTATCAATTTCTATTCTTTTTTTATATAAAGACTTGAGGGCCAATCAACTGAATTATGCTATACTAGATGTGTAGAAAATGCTAAAGACAATCTCTTAACCCGTATTTCTATGAAGTTTACAATAAGAAATTTTAAATTTTCCATACTACTAATAAGTCTTTAATAGGGAGGTAGCGACATGCCAAGTCTTTTAGTCGAACTTTTTGATCATCACACTATCGAGAAAAATGTTTATCAGACTTTTATTTGTGATTGTGATGAGGTTTTATTTCTCTCCCTGAAAAAAATTGCAGAAGATGAAAGATTGGCCTTGAAACATTTTTTACTGGATCAAGTTTCCCATGTAAAGCAAGTGCATTTTCGGCAAATAAGTCTAGATAAGATTACGGATGATTTGAATCTTTTCTTGACTAACTATGATTCAGTGACCTTAGATGTTTTTGGAGGAGATTCGATATTAGCTATTTTTCTTTATCAGTATGGTTTGGAAAAGCAATTACCGATTATTGCAATAGATATTGAGCAAGGAAAACAATTTAAATGGAAGATGGGGAAGGTGGAAAAGGAAGAGTTAGTGATTCCTAGTCTGACCATTGAACAGTTGATGGCCTTAAGGGGTGGTAAACTCATCAAATCGAAACAACCTAAATACAGTCCGAAACAAATTACTGCCATCAAAAAACTAGCAAACTATGCAATTTTAAACCCAGAGCAATGGTATCAGATTACTCAATTCTTTGCATTAGCTAAAACAATTGATTTTCATGCTGAAACAGTAAAAGTTTTGGAAAGTAACGGAAAAAGGTACTCTTATCCAGAATCAATGATTCCTCTACTAACAGAAGCTAACTTGATTCATATTGATGAGGAAAGTTCCGAACATATTAGTTACACTTTTTCTAGCTCTGAGGCACAATTGCTCTGTCGCACTAAAGGTCATATTTTAGAATTATATCTCTATCTTTTAGCGATAGAGTCAGAGTATTTTGATGAATGTATGATAGGGGCAGAAATTGACTGGAATGGTATTTTCCCTGAAGTTGATAATGTACAAAATGAAATTGATGTTGTCCTCCGTAAAGGTCAATCCATTATTTTTATATCTTGTAAAATGACAGACTTGTCTGTAGAAGCTATTAATGAACTAGAGGTATATGCCAATCATTTTGCTGGTGAAACTTGTTTGAAATTAATTGTTTGCTCTGGAAAAATCAATCCCGTATATAACCATCGTTGTCAAGAGTACGGTGTGTTGGTGATTAAACAAGATCAAATTTCAAATCTGATTCCCATGTTACAAAAATATATCAAAAAGCATAAAATATGAGCTGGATTAAAGGATTATTCTAAAAATATAATGGAAAGGCTGGTTTTCTCAGCCTTTTTCTTATCCTTTTCGAATAAAGTAGAAAAGGAGGTTTTATGTTTTTAGCTAGAGATGAAAATGGGGATTTAATCAGCGCTTTAGAGGATGAAGTAAAGAAGCAAGTTTATTATTGTCCGGCTTGTGGAACGAGTGTCCGCTTGAGAAAAGGAAAAAACGTGCGTGCACATTTCGCTCATGAAAGTCTCAAAAAATGTGATTTTTTTCATGAAAATGAAGGACCAGAACACCTAGAAAATAAAAAAAGTCTTTTTTATTGGGCTAAGAAGAATGCTAAGGTAGAGATGGAATGCCTGATACCTGAACTGAAGCAAATTGCAGATATCTTTATCAATAAACAACTAGCTCTAGAAATTCAGTGCAGTCCCATTTCTTGTGAACTTTTACGGGAGAGAAGCAATGGTTATCGAAGTTTGGGAATTCAAGTTCTTTGGCTACTGGGAGAAAAGCTCTGGCTAAAAGAGCGACTAACTAAACTTCAGAGAGATTTTCTTTACTTCAGTAATAATATGGGCTTTCATATTTGGGAGTTAGACCATAAAAAACAAGTTTTAAGACTTAAGTACCTCCTTCACCAAGATTTGAAAGGGAAACTCCATTATCAGGTCAAGGAATTTTCTTATGACAAAGGAAATCTTCTAGAAATATTACGGACTCCTTATCATCAACAAAATCTTACCATTTTTTCAGTTGAGCAAGACATAGATATTTGTCATTACATTCAAAAACAGCTCTATTATCAAAACCCCTATTGGATGAAACAACAAGCCCAAGCTTACTTGAGAGGAGAAAACCTATTAAATTGGAAGACTCAGGACTGGTATCCCCAAGTAAGGCCGATAGAACATGGTCATTTTTGTCAGATAAGTCAAAATCTATATGATTATTACCGCAACTTTCAGGCTTATTATGAACTGAATCCACATAATCAGCAACAAAAGCTCTATCCACCTGCCTTTTATCAGCATTATTTCTCGAAAAATATGGTAAAATAGAAAGGATGGAGGAAACTTATGGTATTACAACGAAATGAAATCAATGAAAAAGATACATGGGATCTATCAACGATCTTTGAAACAGACCAAAAATGGGAAGAAGAACTCGCCCTTTTAACGGAAGATACAAAACAAGCAGCTAGTCTTGAGGGTCATCTCTTGGACAGTCCAGAAAGCCTTCTTGAAATTACAGAGCGTTATCTGGACTTGAGTCGTCGTCTTGAAAAACTCTATGTCTATGCTCATATGAAAAACGACCAAGATACACGAGTTGCTAAATATCAAGAATACTATGCAAAAGCAATGACTCTTTATAGTCAACTCGACCAGGTGTTCTCTTTCTATGAGCCAGAATTTATGGCTATAACAGAAGAGCAGTATCAAAACTTTTTAGCAGAAGAACCAAAACTTCAGCCTTATAAACACTTCTTTGATAAACTCTTGCAAAATAAGGAACATGTCCTTTCACAACGTGAAGAAGAGTTGCTTGCAGGTGCTGGTGAAATTTTCGGGGCAGCTAGTGAAACCTTCGCTATCTTAGATAATGCAGATATCGTCTTTCCATTTGTTCAAGATGAAGATGGAAATGAAGTTCAATTATCACACGGCGTTTATATGCGCTTGGTAGAATCTAAGAATCGTGAGGTTCGTCGTGAAGCTTATGAAGCCCTTTACTCTACCTATGAGCAATACCAGCACACTTACGCTAAAACCTTGCAGACCAATGTTAAAGTGCAAAACTATCGTGCTAAGGTTCGTAATTACAAGAGTGCGCGTGAAGCTGCTCTTGCGGCAAACTTTGTGCCAGAAAGTGTTTATGACAATCTAGTATCTGCTGTTCGTAAGCACTTACCATTATTGCATCGTTATCTGGCTCTTCGCTCAAAAATCCTTGGTATTCCAGACCTCAAAATGTACGATGTCTATACACCATTGTCTTCAGTGGAATACAGCTTTACTTATGAAGAAGCCTTGAAGAAAGCAGAAGATGCTTTGGCAGTTCTTGGTGAGGATTACTTGAGCCGTGTTAAACGTGCCTTCAGCGAACGCTGGATTGATGTGTATGAAAATCAAGGCAAGCGTTCAGGTGCATATTCTGGCGGTTCTTATGATACCAACGCCTTTATGCTTCTTAACTGGCAAGATAACCTGGATAATCTCTTTACCCTTGTACATGAGACAGGTCATAGTATGCATTCTAGCTATACGCGTGAAACTCAGCCTTATGTATACGGAGATTACTCAATCTTCTTGGCAGAAATTGCTTCAACAACCAATGAAAATATCTTAACTGAAAAATTATTGCAAGAAGTTCAAGATGACGCAACACGCTTTGCTATTCTCAACAACTTCTTGGATGGTTTCCGTGGGACAGTGTTCCGCCAAACTCAATTTGCTGAATTTGAACATGCTATTCACCAAGCCGATCAAAATGGTGAAGTTTTGACAAGCGAGTTCTTAAACAAACTCTATGCTGACTTGAACCAAGAATATTATGGCTTGAGCAAGGAAGACAATCCTCAAATTCAGTACGAGTGGGCTCGTATCCCTCATTTCTACTATAATTACTATGTATATCAATATTCAACAGGCTTTGCAGCAGCTTCAGCTTTGGCTGAAAAGATTGTTCATGGTAGCCAAGAGGATCGTGATCGCTATATTGACTACCTCAAAGCAGGGAAGTCAGACTATCCACTCAATATCATGCGTAAAGCGGGTGTTGATATGGAAAAAGAAGATTACCTCAACGATGCCTTTGCAGTCTTTGAGCGCCGTTTGGATGAGTTTGAAGCCCTTGTTGAAAAATTAGGATTGGCATAAGGCAGATGGTAAAGTCTTATAGTAAAAATGCCAATCATAACATGCGACGTCCTGTTGTCAAGCATGAGATTGTCGAGTTCATGCGCCACAGACAAAAGCAGGTGACAGGTTCCCTAAAAGAACTAGAAAACTTTGCTCGCAAGGAGAATATTCCTATCATTCCTCATGAAACTGTCGCTTACTTTCGTTTCCTTATGGAAACAATTCAACCAAAAAATATTTTAGAGATTGGTACGGCGATTGGATTTTCAGCACTTTTGATGGCAGAGCATTCACCCAAGTCAAAAATCACCACTATTGACCGAAATCCTGAGATGATTGGTTTTGCCAAGGAAAATTTTGTCAAGTTTGATAATCGCCAACAAATCACTCTTTTGGAAGGCGATGCGGTAGACGTTTTGTCAACATTGACAGAGACCTATGATTTTGTTTTTATGGATTCTGCAAAATCTAAATACATCGTCTTTTTACCAGAAATCCTTAAACATCTTGAAGTTGGTGGAGTGGTTGTCTTAGATGATATTTTCCAAGGAGGAGATATTGCTAGGGATATCATGGAAGTCCGACGTGGCCAGCGAACTATATACAGAGGCCTTCAAAGACTCTTTGATGCAACCTTAGACAATCCAGGACTCACCGCAACATTAGTACCTCTGGGTGACGGCATCCTCATGCTTCGTAAAAATGTAGCAGATGTTCAATTGCCTGACAGCGAATAATTTTCAGAAAAATTTAAGAAAATATAGTAAAATAGATAGGGTAACACTTATCTTAAAGGAGTAGACATGAAGAAAAAACTATTGGCAGGTGCCATTACACTATTATCAGTAGCAACTTTAGCAGCTTGTTCGAAAGGTTCAGAAGGAGCAGATCTTATCAGCATGAAAGGAGATGTTATCACTGAACATCAATTCTTTGAAGAAGTTAAAAACAATGCGACTGCTCAACAAGTCTTGCTGAATATGACCATTCAAAAAGTTTTTGAAAAACAATATGGTTCAGAAGTTAGCGATAAAGAAGTAGAGGATGCCGTTGCAGAAGAACAAAAGAAATACGGTGATAGCTATCAAACGATTCTCGCCCGTTCAGGTATGACTGCAGAAAGCCGTAAAGCTCAAATTCGTACAAGTAAATTAGTTGAGTATGCTGTTAAGAAAGCCGCTGAATCTGAATTAACAGATGAAAACTACAAAAAAGCATTTGAAGAATATACTCCAGAAGTAACGGCTCAAATTATTAAACTTGACAGTGAAGATAAGGCTAAGGAAGTTCTTGCCAAAGCAAAAGAATCTGGAGCTGATTTTGCACAACTTGCAAAAGACAATTCTACAGATGAAAAGACTAAAGAAAATGGTGGAGAAATTACCTTTGACTCTGCATCAACAGAATTGCCAGACGTGGTTAAAAAAGCTGCTTTTGCGCTTGATGTTAACGGAATTTCAGATGTTATCACTGCTCCAGGAACTCAAGCTTATACAAGTAGTTTCTACATTGTGAAACTAACTAAGAAGTCTGAAAAATCTTCAAACTTGGATGACTACAAAGAAAAACTTAAAACAATCATTTTGACTCAAAAACAAAATGATGCAACCTTTGTTCAAGGTGTCATTAGTAAAGAATTACAGGATGCCAATATTAAAGTTAAAGATCAAGCCTTCCAAAATATCTTTACACAATATATCAAAGGCGAAACAACTTCTGACAGCAGTAGTAGCGCCTCAAACTAAGATAGTAATGAACTACCTTCCTTTGTCTGGGAGGTAGTTTTTGATTTTCTGAAATAAGAACATTAAAATTTAACGAATTCAAGTAACTTTCAACTATTTGTAGATTGAGTAAAGATGTCACTCAAGAATTTTTAATCATGAGCCTGTCTTGGGTAAAATTCGAATGTTTATACTGTTAGAGTTTTTTTCTAGGCTAAAAAATGGTATAATAGCTTATAAAACTAGAAATAATATGGGAAAATAAGATAATTTTTCCGATAGATAGGTGACATATGAAAATAAGTAAAAGGCACCTGCTGAATTATTCCATTTTGATTCCTTATTTACTGTTATCCGTTCTAGGATTGATAGTAGTTTATTCGACAACTAGTGCAACTCTTATCCAAGAGGGAAAAAGTACCCTGCAACTGGTTCGAAATCAAGGAATTTTCTGGATAGCCAGTTTGTTTTTAATTGCCTTGATTTATAAATTGAAATTAGGATTTCTGCGAAATGAGAGATTAATCTTCATCGTCATGTTTGTTGAGCTGATACTGCTAGCTCTAGCGCGTTTAATTGGGATTCCTGTCAATGGGGCCTATGGCTGGATCAAGGTTGGTCCAATAACGATTCAACCAGCAGAGTATTTAAAAATTATCATTGTCTGGTATCTAGCACAGCGTTTTTCAAAACAACAGGATGAGATAGCTGTTTACGACTTCCAAGTTTTAACCCTTAATCAGTGGATTCCTCGAGCATTTAATGATTGGCGTTTTGTTCTACTGGTTATGATTGGTAGTTTGGCGATTTTCCCAGACCTAGGAAATGCTACTATCTTGATTTTAGTATCCTTGCTCATGTATACCATCAGTGGCATAGCTTATCGGTGGTTCACAACCATTCTGGGCTTACTAGCTGGTGTCTCTATGATTTCCTTAACAGCCATTCGGATAATCGGTGTTGAGAAATTCTCTAAAATTCCTGTATTTGGTTATGTTGCCAAGCGGTTCAGTGCTTTTTTCAACCCCTTTAATGACCTGGCTGGAGCTGGACACCAGTTGGCCAATTCCTACTATGCCATGGTTAATGGAGGATGGTTTGGTCTGGGATTAGGAAATTCTATTGAAAAACGTGGTTATCTACCAGAAGCCCATACAGACTTTGTCTTTTCGATTGTCATTGAAGAGTTTGGATTTGTAGGAGCAAGTCTTATTCTCGCTCTCCTATTCTTCTTAATTCTCCGTATCATTTTGGTAGGAATTCGCGCAAGGGATCCTTTCAACTCAATGGTAGCAATCGGTATTGGTGGTATGATTCTAATACAGGTTTTTGTTAACATTGGAGGTATATCAGGCTTGATTCCTTCAACAGGAGTAACCTTCCCTTTCCTTTCGCAAGGGGGGAATAGTCTCTTGGTTCTTTCTGTAGCCATAGCATTTGTATTAAATATTGATGCCAGTGAAAAGCGTGCGCGACTTTTTAGTGAATACGAAGCACAGCTTTAAGACATAGATAACAAGGAGAAAAAAATGTCTCTTCAAAAGTTAGAAAATTATAGTAACAAAACGGTCGTACAAGAGGAAGTTCAAATCTTGACGGATATGCTGGAAGATATCACGAAAAATATGCTTCCTGCTGAAACCTTTGATAAGATCATGCACTTGAAGGAACTTTCTTCAAAACTTGACTATCAAGGGCTAGATAAAGTAGTAACAGGCCTTTCAAATGATGAGATGGTCTACATTTCTAGATACTTCTCTATCTTGCCACTTTTAATTAACATCTCAGAAGATGTTGACTTGGCTTATGAGATTAACCACCTAAATAATGTCGATCAAGACTATCTGGGTAAATTGTCTACAACAATCAAAATGGTGGCTGAAAAAGAAAACGCTGCTGAGATTCTTGAACACTTGAACGTGGTACCAGTTTTGACAGCCCATCCAACTCAGGTTCAACGTAAAAGTATGTTGGATTTGACCACTCACATCCATACCCTTTTGCGTAAATATCGTGATGTGAGAATGGGGCTCATTAACAAGGAAAAATGGCATAATGATCTTCGTCGCTATATTGAAATCATCATGCAGACAGATATGATTCGTGAGAAGAAACTAAAAGTAACCAACGAAATCACCAATGTCATGGAGTACTACAATAGCTCCTTCTTACAAGCTGTTCCTAATCTAATGCTAGAGTACAAACGTCTAGCAAAAGAGCAAGGAATTGATCTTAAACAAGCCAAACCTATTACTATGGGAATGTGGATTGGTGGAGACCGAGATGGAAATCCATTTGTAACTGCTGAAACTCTCTTGCGTTCAGCAACCATTCAAAGCGAAGTCATCTTCAACTACTATATCAGCAAGATTTCAAGTCTCTATCGTACTTTCTCTCTTTCTACTAATCTATCCAAAACAAGCAAGGCTGTTGAAGAAATGGCCGCACAATCTAGTGATACATCTGTCTTCCGTGAAAAAGAACCTTATCGTCGTGCCTTTCACTTGATTCAGTCCAAATTGATTCAAACTCTTTTGAATTTGAAAGAATGGTCAATCGTTGGTTCGACATCTGATGAACGTCATCCTGTTGAACATTTGCTCGGTTCTAATAGCCATCAGCAAGGAGTGATTACAGATTACATTGGTAATCGTCTTTCAGGAGCAATTCAAGAGCTGGCTGAAGATCGTCCACCATTTTACGAAACAGTTGAAGAGTTCAAAAAAGATCTATATACTATTAAGGATTCATTACTTGAAAACAAGGCAGAGTCCTTGCTTACAGGTGAATTTGCAGAACTTTTAGAAGCTGTAGAAGTCTTTGGTTTCTTCTTGGCTTCCATCGACATGCGTCAAGACTCAAGTGTTCACGAGGCCTGTGTAGCAGAATTGTTGGCATCTGCTGGCATCAATGACCACTATAGTGATTTGTCAGAAGATGAAAAGTGTGACTTACTTTTACATGAATTGTTAGAAGATCCTCGAATTTTGTCTGCGACTCATGCTGAGAAGTCTGAACTGCTCGAAAAAGAATTGGCTATTTTCCAAACTGCTCGTGAATTAAAAGATCGTTTAGGAGAAGATGTTATTCGTCAAACGATTATCTCTCATGCAACCAGCGTGTCTGATATGCTTGAGTTGGCTATCATGCTTAAAGAAGTTGGTCTGGTAGATGCTGAAAAAGCGCGTGTTCAGATTGTACCACTCTTTGAGACTATTGAAGACTTGGATCATTCTGAAGAAACTATGAGAAAGTATTTCTCTCTACCACTTGCTAAGAAATGGATTGCATCTAAAAACAATTACCAAGAAATCATGCTCGGCTACTCTGATAGTAACAAGGATGGTGGTTACCTGTCATCTTGTTGGACACTCTATAAGGCCCAACAACAATTGACTGCTATTGGTGATGAATTTGGAGTCA
This sequence comes from Streptococcus pseudopneumoniae, assembly GCF_001073085.1. Lineage (GTDB taxonomy): Bacteria > Bacillota > Bacilli > Lactobacillales > Streptococcaceae > Streptococcus > Streptococcus pseudopneumoniae_M. The sequence continues at coordinate 19,927 of NZ_JVFV01000030.1, read as the reverse complement.
AAGTAACCTTCTTCCATGGTCGTGGTGGTACCGTTGGCCGTGGTGGTGGCCCTACTTATGATGCCATTGCTTCTCAACCACTCAAGTCCATCAAAGATCGTATCCGTTTGACTGAGCAAGGAGAAGTTATCGGAAACAAATACGGAAACAAGGATGCAGCCTACTATAACCTCGAAATGTTGGTTTCAGCAGCTATCAACCGTATGATTACCAAGAAGAAGAGTGATACCAATACGTCAAATCGCTATGAAGCCATCATGGATCAAGTAGTAGAACGTAGCTACGATATTTATCGTGAACTCGTATTTGGAAATGAACATTTCTATGATTATTTCTTTGAATCTAGTCCAATCAAGGCTATCTCAAGTTTCAATATTGGTTCTCGTCCAGCAGCTCGTAAAACGATCACTGAAATCGGTGGTTTACGTGCTATTCCTTGGGTATTCTCATGGTCACAAAGTCGTGTTATGTTCCCAGGTTGGTATGGAGTTGGTTCAAGCTTTAAGGAATTTATCGACCAAGATCCAAAAAATATTGAATATCTTCGTGATATGTATCAAAATTGGCCATTCTTCCAATCACTCCTATCCAACGTCGATATGGTCTTGTCAAAATCAAATATGAACATTGCCTTTGAATACGCTAAACTTTGTGAAAGTGAAGAAGTACAAGCAATTTACTATACCATTTTAGATGAATGGCAGTTGACTAAGGATGTTATCTTGGCTATTGAAGGTCATGAGGAGCTCTTGGCAGAAAATACCTATTTGAAAGACAGTCTCAACTACCGCATGCCTTATTTCAATATCCTTAACTATATTCAGTTAGAATTGATTAAGCGTCAACGTCGTGGTGAGCTATCTTCAGATGAAGAAAGATTAATCCATACAACTATCAACGGAATTGCTACAGGATTACGTAATTCAGGTTGATACAAGTTAGTTTTTATAAAAACCGTAGAAATTTTTGTTAATATTTAAAATATTTTATGAAAACCCTTGACAAGTTTTAGTAAAATGATATAATTTAAGCATTCAGAAAGTAGTCATTGAAATTTTTTAGAGAGTCTGTGGTTGGTGGAAACGGATAGATGAAAGTGATGAAAATTGGGCTGAATGTTATAAAGAATTTGAAATCATAAGAATTCGGTACGCACACCTTATAGTGCAACTCGTGAAGCGAGATTGAGAGATAGGGATATTCCCTATAATTGAGGTGGCACCGCGTATCGACGTCCTCACACAAGTTTTTTGTGTGAGGACTTTTTCTATGAGGAGGATAAATAATGGAATTCAAACGATGGCGACGCTTGAATAAGTGATTGAATAAAAAAATAATAAGTTAAGAAGAAATAAGGAGAAAATTATGAAAAACAAACGTCTACTCGGTATTATCGTAGCATTAGCACTTGTAGTTGGTGGAAGCTTGGTATATTCTAGCTTAACGAAACAAGAAACTAAAACTGAGACAGCAAATAAAACTGCTAAGGTTGGTGTTCTTCAGTTTGTCAGCCATCCGTCACTCGATTTGATTTACCAAGGTATCCAAGATGGACTTGCTGAAGAAGGCTATAAAGGTGATCAAGTTAAAATCGACTTTATGAACTCAGAAGGTGACCAAAGTAAGGTTGCGACAATGAGTAAGCAATTAGTCGCAAACGGAAACGATGTAGTTGTCGGAATCGCAACACCAGCAGCGCAAGGTCTTGCAAGTGCAACAAAAGACCTTCCTGTTATTATGTCAGCAGTTACAGATCCAATTGGTGCTAACCTTGTACAAAACTTGGAAAAACCAGGTGGGAACATCACAGGGGTATCTGACCACAACCCTGCTCAACAACAGGTTGAATTGATCAAGACATTGACTCCTGATGTCAAGACGGTTGGAGCTCTTTACTCAAGTAGTGAAGATAACTCAAAATCACAAGTTGAAGAATTTAAAACTTATGCTGAAAAAGCTGGTTTGAAAGTAGAAACATTTGCAGTTCCATCAACTAACGAAATTGCTTCAACAGTTAATGTTATGACTGGTAAAGTAGATGCAATCTGGATTCCAATCGATAACACAATCGCATCTGCATTCTCAACTGTAGTATCAAGTAACCAAACAGCTAAAAAACCAATCTACCCAAGTGCGAGTGCCATGGTAGAAGCAGGTGGTTTAGCATCAGTGGTTGTTGACCAACACGATCTTGGTGTTGCTACTGGTAAAATGATTGCCAAAGTCTTGAAGGGTGAAAAACCTGCTGATACACCAGTCAATGTCTTCTCAACTGGTAAATCGGTTATCAACAAAAAAGTCGCTCAAGAACTTGGAATCACAATTCCTGAATCAGTTCTCAAAGACGCTGGTCAAGTAATTGAATAAGAATGTAGGAGGAGTTGGAGACATCTCCTCCAATTTTTAAAATAAAGGAAACGAAACAAATATGCTAATATCTATTATTTCACAGGGATTGGTCTGGGCTATCCTGGGTTTGGGAATCTTTATGACCTTTCGAATCCTGAACTTTCCAGATATGACAACTGAAGGTTCCTTCCCATTGGGAGGAGCAGTAGCAGTGACTCTGATTACACAAGGAGTCAATCCTTTTCTTGCTACTTTAGCAGCCATAGGAGCCGGTTGTCTTGCTGGTTTAGCAGCTGGACTATTGTATACCAAAGGGAAAATTCCAACTCTTCTATCAGGAATTTTAGTCATGACTTCCTGTCATTCTATCATGCTCATGATTATGGGACGGGCTAACCTTGGACTTTTAAACACCAAGCAAATCCAAGATGTTCTTCCATTTTCATTAGAGGTTAATCAATTACTGACAGGTTTAATCTTTGTGACTTTGGTTATCCTTCTCATGCTTTTCTTCCTAGATACCAAACTTGGACAAGCTTATATCGCTACAGGGGATAATCCAGATATGGCTCGTAGTTTTGGTATCAATACAGGCCGTATGGAGCTTATGGGTTTGGTCTTGTCAAATGGTGTTATCGCCCTTGCTGGCGCCCTTATTGCTCAACAAGAAGGCTACGCGGATGTCTCTCGTGGTATCGGTGTTATCGTTGTTGGTCTTGCAAGTTTGATTATCGGTGAAGTACTCTTTAAGAGCCTCACATTAGCAGAACGCTTGGTTACTATTGTTGTTGGCTCTATTAGTTACCAATTCTTGGTATGGGGAGTCATTGCTCTTGGCTTTAATACTAGTTACCTCCGTTTATACAGTGCTCTTATCCTAGCAACTTGTCTAGTTATTCCAACCCTTAAGGATAAATACTTGAAAGGAGTCAAGTTAAGCAAATGACAGCGATTGTAGAATTAAGAAATGCCACAAAAATTGTGACAAATGGCTTTGACGAAGAAAAGATTATCCTAAACGATGTTTCACTTGATATTTATGAACATGACTTCATCACAATTTTGGGTGGAAATGGTGCAGGCAAGTCAACTCTCTTTAATAGCATTGCAGGAACTCTGCCCTTGACTAGCGGGAGTATTCGCATCATGGGTGAGGATGTGACTCATTTTAGCCCAGAAAAGCGTGCCAAATACCTTTCTCGTGTCTTCCAAGATCCCAAGATGGGAACTGCTCCACGTATGACGGTTGCGGAAAATCTTTTGATTGCCAAGTTCCGTGGAGAAAAACGTGGACTCTTTCCAAGAAGACTCTCAGCTTACAAGGAAGAATTTCAAGCGACTATTGAGAAGGTTGGAAATGGCCTAGAGAAGCACTTGGATACTCCGATTGAATTTTTGTCAGGTGGACAAAGGCAGGCCTTGAGCCTCTTGATGGCGACCTTGAAGCGTCCAGAACTCCTTTTGTTGGATGAACATACGGCAGCCCTTGACCCTAAAACAAGTGTAGCCTTGATGGAATTGACAGATGACTTTGTCAGTAAGGACCATCTGACTGCTCTGATGATTACCCACCATATGGAAGATGCTCTCAAGTATGGAAATCGCCTCATTGTTATGAAAGAAGGACGAATCATTCAAGATTTAAACAAGGATGAAAAAGCTAAAATGAAGATTTCAGATTACTATCAACTTTTTGAGTAGAAAATTTTTAAATCAAGTATCCTTAAAAACTTAGAAGTAGGCTTTTGCTTCTAAGTTTTTTGGTGAATTTTAAATATTACTGTTTTTTCCTATTCGTCAGTTTTACTTTGGAGTATAATCAGTATAAGAATCTTAAACTTTGATAAAAGTAAGGAGATAAAAACATGGCTTACACACAAGAAGATTTTCAAGAATGGATTTTTCAAATTGGATTTAAGATGGACTATTTTACTAGGGAGTTTGCTGAGGAACAAGGCCTTCATTTAGACTATAGTATGCAGTCCTTGGATGATTTGGAGGCTTGGATCTTGGCTCACTACGAAGACCACCATGCTTTGATAGCAGACCGAAAGATGTTGGATTATTTGACCGTTTATATCGGTGAAACCTTTCGCAAACACCTAGGAGGTAAATGGTTTATTGACCTTAAAAATAAAAAGAACGCCTATTATTCTATGCCTGTATTGACTGATCCATCCTATAGAGGAGAAGTTTATATAGCACCAATGACTTTTGCAACGGCTTGTATCAGTAGAAAAGATGGTCAGTATATTAGCAGAATATTAAAAAATAACCTCGAAGATCAAGTGAAATAGGATTTTATTTCTTTTATTTTTCTTTCAAATATTAGAATGATTTACTTAGAAGATTCAGTTTTTCATGATAGCTGGAAACTTATGAAATAGTCTCATGTAAAGTGTATGAAATGGTTTACTTTTTTTCAGAAATAAGCTATACTAGTTAGAGTAAACTGTGATAAAATGGAGGTATTGTCTATGGTTGACAAGAGACTCATCGAAGAGATCAAAAACAATACCAATATTGTCGAAATCATAGGAGAAGTGATTTCTTTACAAAAATCTGGACGGAACTTTTTAGGGCTCTGTCCTTTTCATGGTGAAAAGACCCCTTCCTTTAACGTGGTCGAAGATAAGCAATTTTACCATTGCTTTGGATGTGGTCGTTCTGGAGATGTTTTTAAGTTTATCGAGGAGTATCAGCAAGTAACCTTTGCGGATGCGGTGAGAATATTAGCTGAGAGACTTGGGATTCAGATGGCAGCGCCTGTTCAAAGTTCTGTACAGCCTAGGTCACCCCATCAAAATCTCTACGATATGCATGACAAGGCTGCACGGTTTTATCATGCCATCCTCATGACGACGAAGATGGGTGAGGAAGCGAGGAACTACCTCTGTAAACGTGGCTTAACAGATGATGTTCTAAAGCATTTTATGATTGGTTTGGCTCCAGCAGAACGCTCTTATCTCTATCAACGTTTAGCAGATGATTATAGCGAAAATGACTTGCTGGATTCAGGTTTGTTTTATCTATCTGAGAGTAATCAATTTTTTGATACCTTTCATAATCGTATTATGTTTCCGATCTCAAATGATCAAGGAAAGGTGATTGCCTTTTCTGGTCGAGTATGGCAGGAGGCCGATGCTCAAACTGGAAAGTATAAAAATAGTCGAGCGACGGCAATTTTTAACAAAAGTTACGAATTATATCATTTGGAGAGGGTAAAAAAAGGATCGGGCAAGGCTCCTGAAATCTACCTGATGGAAGGATTTATGGATGTCATTGCTGCTTATCGTGCTGGTATTGAAAATGCAGTTGCTTCTATGGGAACCGCTCTGACGAGTGAACATGTGGAGCATCTGAAACGCTTTACTAAAAAGGTTATCGTCACTTATGACGGAGATAAGGCTGGGCAAGCTGCCACAGCGAAAGCCTTGGATGAGCTTAAAGATTTACCTGTCCAAGTCGTCCAGATTCCTGACGCAATGGATCCAGATGAATATTTGCAGAAAAACTCTCCTCAAGACTTGGCTTATCTATTAACCAATACACGCATCAGTCCTGTTGAGTTTTACATTCATCATTTCAGACCTGAAAATAGTGAAAATCTACAAGCCCAGATTGAATTTATAGAGAAAATTGCCCCCTTAATCGCCAAGGAACCCTCTATCACAGCTCAGAATTCCTACATTCACATTTTGACGGATCACTTGCCATCTTTTGACTATCAGCAAGTCGAACATATTGTCAATGAAAGTCGTGTCAGACAGAGAAAGGAGAAGGTCAAGGAGACCTATAGTCCGAGTCCTGTCACTATGTCTGTTACCAAGCAGCTGACAGCAGTGATGAGAGCAGAAGCTCATATCCTCTACCGAATGATGGAACATCCCTTGGTGCTTAACGACTATCGCTTAAGAGAGGATTTTATCTTTGAAACTCCAGAGTTTCAGACCTTGTATGGACTCTTGATTGATAATGGAAGTATCTCATCTGAGGATTTGGCTCATCAGACCAGAGAAGTGGAGAGTGCGTGGTATCAAGTCCTAGCCTTAGATTTGCCACCTGAGATGTCCCCTCACGAGTTAGCCGAAGTGGAAGAGTCTAGAAAAAGAGCTCTTTTGAATCAGGAAAATCTGCAAATTAAAAAGAAAGTTCAGGAAGCTAGCCATGTCGGTGATACATACACCGCATTAGAAGAGCTAGAACGCTTAATTGCCCAAAAAAGAAGAATGGAGTAAGAATGGCAACAAAACAAAAAGAAGTAACAACCTTTGACGTCCAAGTAGCGGAATTTATTCGCAATCATAAAAAAACTGGTACAGCAACTGATGATGAAATCAATAACGCCCTCGTAATTCCCTTCACTTTAGATGTGGAAGGTATTGAGAATCTTTTGCAACGCATACAAGATGCTGGTATCTCAATTACGGACAACGAAGGAAATCCAAGTGCGCGTGTTTTGAGCACTGAGGAAGAACCAGAGTTGACTGATGAAGATTTGATTGGTTCAACCTCTGCTAAGGTCAATGACCCTGTCCGTATGTATTTGAAAGAAATCGGGGTTGTGCCTCTGCTTACAAATGAAGAGGAAAAAGAGTTGGCCCTTGCTGTTGAAGCGGGTGATATCGAAGCGAAACAACGCCTTGCAGAAGCTAACCTTCGTTTGGTAGTATCTATCGCTAAACGTTATGTTGGACGTGGAATGCAGTTCCTTGACTTGATCCAAGAAGGAAACATGGGCTTGATGAAGGCCGTTGATAAATTTGACTACTCTAAAGGGTTCAAATTCTCAACTTATGCGACTTGGTGGATTCGTCAGGCTATTACTCGTGCCATTGCTGACCAAGCTCGTACCATCCGTATCCCAGTTCACATGGTGGAAACCATTAACAAGCTTGTTCGTGAACAACGTAATCTTCTTCAAGAGTTGGGACAAGATCCAACTCCTGAACAAATCGCTGAACGCATGGATATGACACCTGACAAGGTTCGTGAAATCCTCAAGATTGCCCAAGAGCCGGTTTCTCTTGAAACGCCAATTGGTGAAGAGGATGACAGCCATCTTGGTGATTTTATCGAGGATGAAGTGATTGAAAATCCAGTGGACTATACAACTCGTATCGTTTTACGTGAGCAGTTGGATGAAGTGTTAGATACATTGACTGACCGTGAAGAGAATGTCTTGCGTCTCCGCTTTGGTCTTGATGATGGGAAAATGCGTACCTTGGAGGATGTTGGTAAAGTCTTTAACGTAACGCGTGAACGTATCCGTCAGATTGAGGCCAAAGCTTTGAGAAAACTTCGCCAGCCAAGTCGAAGCAAACCACTTCGTGATTTCATTGAAGATTAAGTTAAGGGAGAGTGAAGATGGCTTACACAGAAGAACAGATTGAAAATATCAAAACACGTATTTTGACAGCACTAGAAGAAGTGATTGACCCTGAATTAGGGATTGATATTGTCAATCTAGGCTTGATCTACGAGATTCGTTTTGATGGCGATACAGGTGAGACTGAAATTGATATGACCTTGACAACCATGGGTTGTCCCTTGGCAGATCTTTTAACCGACCAAATCTATGATGCTATGACGGATGTTCCAGAGGTTACTAACGTTGAAGTCAAATTAGTTTGGTATCCAGCTTGGACAGTTGAGAAAATGAGCCGTTACGCTCGTATCGCTTTAGGCATCAAGTAAGTAAATTATAAAAAGAGAAATAGTGTAGACGCCAGGAAATTCCCAGCTTTTATGCTATCTCTCTTTTTATTTGCTGATTTTATTTGAAGAAAATGGTATAATGGTTACTATGGAAAAAGAGAAATTACGCATCAATATGCTAAGTTCAAGTGAAAAAGTGGCGGGCCAAGGTGTGTCTGGTGCTTACCGTGAACTGGTACAGCTTTTAAAACGAGATGCGAAAGACCAACTGATCGTAACAGAAAATCTTCCAATCGAAGCGGATGTTACTCATTTTCATACGATTGATTTTCCTTATTATCTCTCGACCTTTCATAAAAAACGTTCTGGACGTAAGATTGGCTATGTTCACTTCTTACCTGATACCTTGGAAGGTAGTTTGAAGATTCCATTCTTCTTAAAGGGGATTGTCAAACGCTATGTATTTTCTTTTTATGACCGTATGGAGCATCTGGTTGTGGTCAATCCTACCTTCATTGAGGATTTGGTGGCTGCTGGAATTCCACGTGAAAAAGTGACCTATATTCCTAACTTTGTCAACAAAGAAAAATGGCATCCGCTTCCTATAGAGCAAGTTGAACAACTTCGTAAAGATATGGGAATTGATGAGAATCAGTTTGTAGTCGTTGGTGCAGGTCAGGTTCAGAAGCGTAAAGGAATAGATGACTTTATCACTCTAGCTGAGGAATTACCTGATATCACTTTTATTTGGGCTGGTGGCTTCTCTTTTGGGGGAATAACCGATGGTTATGAACGCTATAAAAAGATTATGGATAATCCTCCTAAAAATCTAATTTTCCCTGGAATTGTTGAGCCAGAACGGATGAGAGAACTCTATACCTTGGCTGATCTTTTCTTGCTTCCAAGTTATAACGAGCTCTTTCCAATGACGATTCTAGAAGCTGCGAGTTGTGAAGCACCCATTATGCTTCGTGATCTAGATCTTTACAAGGTCATTCTTGAAGGAAATTACAGACCAACAAGTGATGTAGAAGAGATGAAAGAAGCTATCTTGGAATATCGAGAGCATCCAGAAGCGTTGAAAGCGTTGAAAGAAAAGGCTAAGGCCATTTCAAGAGAATATTCAGAAGGGCATCTTCTTGAAATCTGGCTAAAATTCTATCGGGAGCAAGCAGCTTTAGGAAAAAAATGAGGTAGTATATGCGAATTGGTTTATTTACAGATACTTATTTCCCGCAGGTCTCGGGTGTTGCGACCAGTATTCGAACCTTAAAAACAGAACTTGAAAAGCAAGGACATGCCGTCTTTATCTTTACAACAACAGATAAGGATGTTAATCGTTATGAAGACTGGCAGATTATCCGTATCCCTAGTGTTCCTTTCTTTGCCTTTAAGGATCGACGTTTCGCCTATCGTGGATTTACAAAAGCTCTTGAGATTGCTAAGCAATACAAGCTGGATATTATTCATACGCAGACTGAGTTTTCTCTTGGTTTATTAGGGATTTGGATAGCGCGTGAATTGAAAATTCCAGTCATTCATACCTATCATACCCAGTACGAGGATTATGTTCACTATATCGCTAAAGGGATGTTGATTCGTCCAGGTATGGTAAAGTACCTTGTGAGAGGCTTCCTTCATGATGTTGATGGAGTGATTTGTCCAAGTGAAATTGTGCGAGACCTTCTATCAGATTATAAGGTCAAAGTAGAAAAACGAGTTATTCCTACAGGGATTGAGCTAGCCAAGTTTGAACGACCTGAGATTGGACCAGAACATATCGTAGACTTACGTGATAAATTAGGCATTAAGAAAGATGAAAAGATGCTTCTTAGCCTTTCACGTGTTTCTTACGAGAAGAACATTCAAGCTGTTCTGGCAGCACTTCCAGATGTTCTAAAAGAAGAGCAAAATGTTAAATTAGTCGTAGCTGGAGATGGTCCTTATCTGGAAAATCTCAAGGAACAAGCATCAGATTTACAGATTCAAGATTCTGTTATTTTTACAGGGATGATTGCCCCAAGTGAAACCGCACTTTACTATAAGGCTGCTGACTTCTTCATTTCAGCTTCAACTAGTGAGACGCAAGGCTTGACCTATCTTGAAAGTCTTGCAAGTAAGACTCCAGTAATAGCTCACGGAAATCCCTATCTTGATAACCTCATCAATCATAAAATGTTTGGAACTCTTTATTATGAAGAGAGAGATCTAGCAGGGGCTATTTTAGAAGCTTTAATTGCAACTCCAAAGATGGATGAAAAACTTTTGGCTGAAAAATTGTATGAAATTTCAGCTGAGAATTTTGCTAAGAGAGTACATGAATTCTATCTAGATGTTATTATTTCAAATAATTTTGAAAAGAAATTGACTGCAGATGAACCTGTTACGAAACGCATTTTAAAGACAGTATTTTATATACCACAACAAGCAGTGTCTATGCCGGTCAAGGGTTCAAGACGTATGTTGAAAGCTTCTAGAAAACAGTTGAGTCATTTAAGAAAATATTTGAACGATTAATCGAATCAAAGAAAGGAAATAAAAAAATGAAAAAGAAATTTATGAGAAGTGGTAGAGATCAAAAAATCGGTGGTGTATGCGCTGGTTTAGCTAATTATTTTGATATTGACCCTACAATCGTACGTGTGATTTGGGGAGTTCTAGCTTTCTGTTATGGTGCTGGACTTATTGCTTACTTGATTTTGTGGGCAATCGCTCCTGTATCTGATGAATATTAAGATTAGAGTATTATAGTAAAGGAGAAAAAATGGCATTTGGTGATAATGGGAAACGTAAAAAAACTTTCTTTGAAAAACTAACGATGTTTGTCGTATTAATCATGTTATTTGTAACCTTAGCAGGTATCTTTGCTACAGCTATCGGTGTATTTAGCAGATTTTAAAATGCTAGATTTTCTAGCAAGTAATAGTTGGTGACTGGGATTTCCCAGCCCTTTTTAGAGTGAGAAAAGAATATGAGTATGTTTTTAGATACAGCCAAGATCAAGGTCAAGGCTGGAAACGGTGGCGATGGGATGGTTGCCTTTCGCCGTGAAAAATACGTCCCTAATGGCGGTCCATGGGGAGGTGATGGAGGTCGTGGTGGTAACGTTGTCTTTGTTGTAGATGAAGGTTTACGTACCTTGATGGACTTCCGTTACAATCGTCATTTCAAAGCCCAATCGGGTGAAAAAGGGATGACCAAAGGAATGCACGGACGTGGTGCGGAAGACTTGATTGTTCGAGTACCTCAAGGTACAACTGTGCGTGATGCAGAAACTGGAAAAGTTATCACTGACTTGATCGAGCACGGCCAAGAGTTTATCGTTGCTCACGGTGGTCGAGGTGGTCGTGGGAATATCCGTTTTGCGACACCAAAAAATCCTGCTCCAGAGATCTCTGAGAATGGAGAACCTGGTCAGGAGCGCGAATTACAGTTAGAACTTAAAATCCTTGCGGATGTTGGTTTGGTTGGCTTCCCTTCAGTTGGTAAATCAACTCTGCTTAGCGTAATTACCTCTGCAAAACCTAAAATTGGTGCCTACCACTTTACAACAATCGTTCCAAATCTTGGTATGGTCCGTACCCAATCAGGTGAGTCCTTTGCAGTGGCAGACCTTCCTGGTTTGATTGAAGGAGCAAGTCAAGGTGTGGGCTTGGGAACTCAATTCCTTCGCCATATTGAGCGTACTCGCGTTATCCTTCACATCATCGATATGTCAGCTAGTGAAGGACGTGATCCTTACGAAGATTATCTAGCTATTAACAAAGAGTTAGAATCTTACAACCTTCGTCTGATGGAGCGTCCACAAATTATTGTTGCTAATAAGATGGATATGCCAGAAAGCAAAGAAAACCTTGAAGAATTCAAGAAAAAATTGGCGGCTAACTTTGATGAGTTCGAGGAATTACCAGCCATCTTCCCAATATCAGGTTTGACAAAACAAGGTTTAGCACCTTTATTGGACGCAACGGCTGAACTTCTTGATAAGACACCAGAATTTCTTCTTTATGATGAGTCAGAAATGGAAGAAGAAGTTTATTATGGCTTTGATGAAGAAGAAAAACCATTTGAAATTAGTCGTGATGATGATGCAACTTGGGTACTTTCAGGTGAAAAACTCATCAAACTCTTTAACATGACTAACTTTGACCGCGATGAGTCTGTTATGAAATTTGCTCGTCAGTTGCGTGGTATGGGAGTTGATGAAGCTCTTCGTGCTCGTGGTGCCAAGGATGGAGATTTGGTTCGTATCGGTAAGTTTGAGTTTGAATTTGTGGACTAGGAGATAGCGATGGGAGATAAACCGATATCTTTCCGAGATGCTGATGGAAATTTTGTTTCTGCAGCAGACGTCTGGAATGAGAAGAAGTTAGAAGAATTATTTAATCGCCTCAATCCAAATCGTGCTTTGAGACTAGCAAGAACTAAAAAGCAAGCTGAAAATAACAAATCATAAAATAAACCCGTGATGATAGGCATCACGGGTTTTCTGGTTTACTAACTACTTTTGGAATGGAATTTCAAGACTAGACTGTGCAAGGTCTACAGTCAAGTGATAGTCTGTATTGTCACGTACAGTAATCTCAAAGTCTGTTGTGTAAAGAACGAGACGTACTGTATCGCCTTCTTTTAGTTTGTAAATAGTTGGTTGCAGTTCAAATTGGAACTCCATCCATTCATCTGGATTGATCTCTTCGATTTTCAGCAAATCATGACGGTTCTGAAGGTTGAGATAGCCTTTGGTGATGACGCGCTGAGCATTTGGACTAAATGGTAGCTCGCAAAGATTTTCCAGCATGTGGTAACGACCATTATCAATCGTACGAGCAGACAAGACTCCTGGATACAGTTGTAGGTATTTCTTTTGACCAAGTTCGAGAAGTTGGGCAGATAGTAAGCCTTTATTTGTACTTGACTTGAGACGAAGGTTTAGTTTAACACGACCATTGATATGAAGATCTTCAGTCACTGGCAGATCAATGGTAATCTGATTCACCTTACCTTGATAAAGTTCATTGTTAAAGGTTTGGTAAGTCTTTCCAAATCGTTCGAAGTCAGAATCTTGGTAATGATTTTCAATGACAGCTTCCTCAGTACCTAAAGAGAAAGTTTTATGGTCAGTTTGACTTCCAAAATCTTCAAGTGACAGCCAGGTTTGAGGAGCAGTATTGTCTTGCCAAACGACTCTTGGAAGTTGGTAGTCAGAGTTTTGACCCAATAATTTCTGTGTCAAAAGGGCATTCATAGATTCACGGAAATCAATAGACTGCCAGTTGTTCATATAAACATGGGCGCCGTTATGGTAAAAGAGGTGTTTATTAATATGACTTGGAAGAGCATTGAACATTTGATAGACGTGAAGTGGTTTTACATTCCAGTCTTGTGAACCGTGGGTAAAGACAACTTCAGCCTTAACTTTTTCAGCATTAAGAAGGTAGTTTCTATCATGCCAGAATTGGTTATAATCCCCAGTTTTACGGTCTAGATTTTTCTTCAGTTCTTCTAAAGAATCTTTATGAGCCTCGTTTCCTCGGATATAGTCACCGGCTAAGAGATTACGAGAATAAGTTAATTCATCTAATGAATCGAAGTCTTCCCCTGGATAGCCACCAGGGCTTGTTACCAGACCATTTTCTCGGTAATAGTTGTACCAAGAAGAAATACCGGCTTCAGCAATGATGACCTCTAAACCATCAACTCCTGTAGTAGCAAGACCATTTGACATTGTTCCTAGATAAGAAAGACCAGTAGTTGCTACCTTACCGTTGGACCAGTCAGCCTTGATTTGACGTTCACGACTATGGTCTGTAAAGGCACGACAACGGCCATTGAGCCAATCAATGACATTTTTATAGGCTTCAACTTGTCGGTAGTCACCATTAGTCATCTGACCTTGAGAATCCTTTGTACCAAGACCAGATACGTAGATATTGGCAAATCCTCTTGGAAGGAAGTAGTCGTTAAGTGTGTAGCTGCTATTGATATGAGTGAGTTTTTCTTCAGCTTCAGAAACAAGTTCAGCATCCCCAACAGGTTCAACCAAGTCCAGGTTTGGATTTTCTAACGTAATTTCATGTGGTTCCTTGACTTCTAGTTCGACTTCCATCTTATAGAGAGCCTTATCGCTTGCTTTGTCATTGGTTCCTTGATGGTAAGGACTTGCAGTCATGACTGCTGGAATTTTGCCATTGTCAGTCGGACGGATGATGCTAACCTTGACCAAATCAGGTAGACCATCATTATCAGAATCAATACGAGTTTCCACATAAACAACTTCACGAATAACATTGTTAGTTGAGAAAGTAGCCAAACTCTTTCCATTGAAGTAGTGGTAATCATTGTCCTCAGGGATAAGACCATCACTAACTAGCTGATCAATCAAGGTATTTCCTTTTTTAGTGCGCGTGTTAAGGACTTGATAGAGATTGTCAATCAAATCTCCGTATACAATAGGGAATGCCGTTTCTTTATGAAAAGCTAGACCATCTTCAAAGTCTATTAAGTAGTTGAAACCAAGCAACTGAAAGGCAACAGTATAGAAAATTTCTGAAGTTAATTCACGATCAGAATTGAAGAAAGTGAGTAGATCAGTTTCTTTGTCAACCGCTAAAGTTGAGAGGGGATAATCCGTATTTTTATAATTGAAAAAATAAGTTCTAACAAAAGCTTCAAACTGTTCTTTATCAGAATTTGATTGATCAAGCTTGAACCCAAGGTTGGATAATTCCTGTAAAGCTTCTTGCTGGCTTACAGGATAGTAACTGAATTGATTAAAACGCATAGATGCCTCCTTTGAAGAATCATTAAATTTATTATATCAAAAAAGAAGGGAAAATGATAGAATCAGCTGGTTTGGAAAGATTAAATTGCTATTATTCTAACAGAGCATAAGAGAGTGATTTAACAAGCCCTATCTTGAATTTTTGAGTATCATTAAAGCTTATGCTATACTAGAAATATGTTAGATTTGGAGAAATATAGTGTGACCATGTGGGAAGAGGACAAGATTTTCTCTTTCCGTCAAAAATTATTAGCCTGGTATGACGAAAACAAGCGTGATTTACCCTGGAGACGAAGCAAGAATCCTTATCATATCTGGGTATCTGAAATTATGTTGCAGCAGACTCGAGTTGATACCGTCATTCCCTATTATGAACGTTTTTTGGACTGGTTTCCAACTGTTGAAAGCTTAGCAAATGCAGCTGAGGAACGCTTATTAAAAGCTTGGGAAGGACTTGGCTATTATTCTCGTGTCCGCAATATGCAAACAGCCGCTCAACAGATTATGAGTGAGTTTGAAGGCAAGTTTCCGTCAACTTATGAAGGTATTTCAAGCTTAAAAGGGATTGGTCCTTATACAGCTGGTGCAATTTCTAGTATTGCCTTTAACCTTCCGCAGCCTGCAGTAGACGGCAATATCATGCGCGTTTTGGCACGTTTATTTGAAGTCAATCATGATATTGGAAATCCTAGCAATCGAAAAATATTTCAAGCGATGATGGAAGTTCTGATAGATCCTGATCGTCCAGGTGATTTCAATCAGGCTTTGATGGATTTAGGTTCAGATATTGAGGCTCCTGTTAATCCAAGACCGGAGGAGAGTCCTGTTAAGGAGTTCAGTGCTGCTTACCAACATGGGACCATGGATCGCTATCCCATTAAGGCTCCAAAGAAAAAGCCAATCCCTATTTTTCTAAAGGCTCTTGTAGTGCAAAATAGTCAGGGTCAGTTTCTATTAGAGAAGAATGAGAGTGAAAAACTCTTGGCTGGATTTTGGCATTTTCCCTTGATTGAAGTTGATGAATTCTCAGACCAGACTCAGGACCTGGACCTTTTTAGTCAAGTAGCGGAGCCAATTCTAGAACTGGGACCATCTCCACAGGAGAGTTTTGAACAGGACTATGACCTTGAAGTTGATTGGCAAGATCTACGTTTTGAAGAGGTCAAGCATGTTTTTAGCCATCGTAAATGGCATATCCAGATAATTGCAGGACAAGTTACTAAGACACAGGAATATGTTGATAGAGAAGTCCTTTGGTTAAGTCCAGAAGAATTTAGCAATTATCCCATAGCCAAACCTCAGCAAAAGATCTGGCAAGCCTACTTGAAAAGAAGCTGCTAGTATCGGTCTTTCGTGTCTTCTTTACATTTTTTTGGTATAATGAGATAAGGAAAAAGGTGACTAAATGAAAAAAATACTAATTGTAGATGATGAAAAACCCATCTCAGATATTATAAAATTTAATATGACCAAGGAAGGTTATGAAGTTGTAACTGCTTTTAATGGTCGTGAAGCTCTTGAACAATTTGAAGCTGAGCAACCAGATATTATTATCTTGGATTTGATGCTTCCAGAGATTGATGGACTTGAGGTCGCAAAAACTATTCGTAAGACAAGTAGTGTTCCCATTATCATGCTTTCAGCAAAGGATAGTGAATTTGATAAGGTTATCGGGCTTGAGCTTGGGGCGGATGACTATGTAACCAAGCCATTTTCAAATCGTGAACTACAGGCCCGTGTTAAAGCTCTTCTCCGTCGTACAGATCTTGTTTCAGTCGATAACCAAGAACCTGAAACGAAATTACAAAGTCTGCAGATTGGCGATTTGGAGATTTTACCAGATGCCTACGTGGCTAAGAAATATGGTGAAGAGTTAGATCTAACCCACCGCGAATTCGAACTCTTACATCATTTAGCGTCACATATTGGTCAAGTGATCACCCGTGAGCACCTCCTTGAAACTGTTTGGGGTTATGACTACTTTGGGGATGTCCGTACAGTAGACGTAACCATTAGACGCTTGCGTGAGAAGATTGAAGATACACCAAGTAGACCTGAATACATCCTAACTCGTCGTGGAGTGGGATATTACATGAGAAATAATGATTGAAGTAATTAAACAAACAATCTTGACGAGTGACTTTATCTTTATCCTCATCCTAATTGGCTTTATTATGCTGGTGACTTTTCTTCTTATTGAGAGCCGTCGCGATAATATTCGCCTTAGACAATTAAACCAGAAGGTTAAGGATTTGATTGCTGGTGATTATTCTCAGGTTTTGGATATGCAGGGAAGTTCAGAGATTACAAATATCACCAACAATCTTAATGATTTGTCAGAAGTAATCCGTTTGACTCAGGAAAATCTGGAACAAGAGAGTAAAAGGTTGCATAGTATCTTGTCCTACATGACAGACGGGGTACTTGCGACCAATCGTCGTGGTCAGATTATCATGATTAATGACATGGCTAAGAGACAACTTGGAGTTGAAAGGGATGATGCTCTTAATCAAAATATCTTGGAGTTACTCAAAATTGAAGAAGAGTATGAGCTGAGAGATCTCATTACCCAAAGTCCTGAATTGATGATTTATTCCCAAAATGTGAATGGCGAGTATATCAGCTTGCGCGTGCGTTTTGCCTTGATTCGTAGAGAGTCTGGTTTTATCTCTGGTATAGTAGCAGTCCTACATGATACGACTGAACAAGAGAAGGAAGAACGTGAGAGAAGGCTTTTCGTTTCGAACGTTAGTCATGAGTTGCGTACACCTTTGACAAGTGTAAAATCCTATCTTGAGGCTTTGAACGAAGGAGCCCTAACAGAACCAGTTGCTCCAGATTTTATCAAGGTTTCTCTTGATGAAACCAACCGTATGATGCGGATGGTAACAGATCTCTTGCATCTATCACGGATTGACAACGCGACTAGTCACTTAGATGTTGAGTTGATAAACTTTACGGCCTTTATCACTTTTATCCTTAATCGTTTTGATAAAATGAAAAGTCAAGATGAGGAGAAGAAGTACGAGTTGGTGAGAGATTATCCGATTACTTCTGTTTGGATTGAGATTGATACAGACAAGATGACCCAGGTGATTGACAATATCCTGAATAATGCCATCAAATATTCACCAGATGGTGGAAAAATCACTGTAAGCATGAAGACTACGGATGATCAGATGATTTTGTCCGTCTCCGACCAAGGTCTAGGGATTCCAAAGCAAGATTTGCCGAAAATTTTTGACCGTTTCTATCGAGTAGACCGAGCAAGAAGTCGTGCCCAAGGGGGAACCGGACTAGGATTGGCTATCGCCAAGGAAATCATCAAACAACATAAGGGTTTTATCTGGGCCAAGAGTGAATATGGCAAGGGCTCTACTTTTACCATCGTACTTCCATACGATAAAGATGCCGTGAAAGAAGAGATTTGGGAGGATGAATTAGAAGACTAGAATGAGTGATATCGGTTTTAAATACAGTATTTTAGCATCGGGTTCCAGTGGAAATTCTTTCTACTTGGAAACACCCAAAAAGAAAATTTTAGTAGATGCGGGACTCTCTGGCAAAAAAATTACAAGTCTTTTGAGTGAAATCAATCGTAAACCAGAGGATTTAGACGCTATCTTGATTACGCATGAACATTCAGATCATATCCACGGCGTGGGCGTTCTGGCTCGCAAGTACGGCATGGATCTTTATGCAAATGAGAAAACCTGGCAGGCTATGGAAAATAGTAAGTATCTCGGTAAGGTTGACTCGTCGCAAAAGCATATTTTCGAGATGGGTAAAACAAAAACCTTTGGTGACATCGATATCGAGAGCTTTGGTGTGAGTCATGATGCAGTCGCGCCACAGTTTTATCGTTTTATGAAGGATGACAAGAGCTTTGTCATGCTGACAGATACGGGCTATGTTAGTGACCGTATGGCTGGCATTGTCGAGAATGCAGATGGCTATCTGATCGAGTCAAATCATGATGTGGAAATTCTGCGAGCAGGATCTTACGCATGGCGACTCAAACAACGCATCCTATCTGACCTTGGTCACCTCTCAAACGAGGATGGTGCAGACGCCATGATTCGTACACTAGGTAATCGTACCAAGAAGATTTACCTAGGCCATTTGTCTAAGGAAAATAATATCAAAGAACTCGCTCATATGACTATGGTCAATCAGCTGACCCAGGCAGATCTGGGAGTAGGAGTAGACTTCCAAGTTTATGATACTTCGCCAGATACTGCGACACCTTTAACTGATATATAAAAAAGAAGGCAAAAGCCTTCTTCAGAACGAAGACAAACGTCATTTTTAGCGTTTGTCTTTTTCTCTTTTCAAAAATATAGTCAATTGAAACAAGAATAAGACGACAGAGACTCGTAAAAAGTATTGCAACTTGGTAATACCTTTTTGAGGTGCTTTTTGATATGAGCCCATTTCTTCTCAATAGGATTGTACTCAGGTGAGTAGGGAGGAAGTGGTAAAAGTTTATGCCCAAACTCTTCACATAAGAGCTCTATCTTACCCATTCTATGGAATCTTGCATTATCCATACTAATAACCGATGGTTTGTTTAATGTTGGTAAGAGAAACTTCTGAAACCAAGCTTCCCAAAATTCGCTTGTCATCATCTCTTCGTAAGTCATTGGAGCTATTAACTCACCATTTGTTAGCCCAACAACCAAAGAAATCCTCTGATATCTTCTTCCAGATACTTTACCTCTTATTAACTGATCTTTAAATGAGCGACCATATTCTCGATAAAAATAAGTATCGAATCCTGTTTCATCAATATAAACAGGTGCTAGGTTCTTTAAACTATTAAAATGTTTAAGAAATAAAGCTACTTTTTCTGGGTCTTGTTCATAGTAGGTGTGGTTCTTTTTTTTCGAGTGAACCTCATAGCTTTAAGAGCATAGTGAATGGTAGTTGGATGACAGTCAAATCCAGAAGCTATTTCAGTCAAATAAGCATCTGGATTGTCAGCAAGATAGGTTTTAAGCCTATCTCTATCAACTTTTCTTGGTTTTGTTCCTTTTACTTGATGGTTTAGATCTCCTGTTTTCTCTTTTAGTTTTAACCAGCCATAAATGGTATTACGTGAGATTTGGAAAACGTGTGATGCATCTGTTATACTACCTG
>NZ_JVFV01000029.1 GCF_001073085.1 Streptococcus pseudopneumoniae | reverse complement strand
ACGAATGAGTTCTTCCATCCCTTCAGCGACACGAAAACGATTGATGGTGCGATAGCTGACAACTAACTGTCCTGTTAGATACTGCATAGCTAGATTTTCAATCATCATTTTTTCAATTTTTCGACCAGAGAAAATCCCTTGTGAATAGGCGAATAGAAGAGTAGATACAAGCATTTTAGGGTGATAAGACGGGCGACCAAAGGCATGATAGAAGGCGTGGAAGTGACTATCATCCAATGAATTCACCACTTTTTCAATCGTAAAAACGAGATGGTCTTGTGGCAAGAAAGAACAGATTTCTAGTGGTAAAGTTGTTTGATTTGTGTTATAGTGAATATGCATGAGATAGCCTTTCTAAATGGTTTATTAAGCAATTCTATTTTACCAAGACTATCGCAACCATGCAAAAAGCAACGGATTTGCCGTTGCTTTTTTTGGTGCTAGGCGACTATTGTCCCAGACTCTTTATTTTTTTGGTTTTTGATGGGTGAGATTTAGTCCCCAAGGAACTAGGTTCTCAGTTTTGTTTTGAATGCGATTGATATTATCCTTGTGGCGGATAATAATTAAACCTGCGAGAGCTAGGATAATCGCTACGAATAATAAATCGTAACTTGGCAGTAGGAAACCGATAAGCGGAAAGAGAATCACCCCAAGTACAGCAGCGAGAGCAGCAGTAACACTAGAGAGAGAAATCATGCTTCCTAGATATAGAGTTCCAAAGAAGACAACTGCTAGATAGAGGCAAAATAGAGGAGCAAATCCGAAAATGACTCCAGCACTAGTTGCGACAGCCTTTCCTCCTTTAAATCCTGCAAATACTGGGAAGGTATGCCCAATCACAGCTAAAAGGCCAAAGACTAGAGGGGAGACACCTTGAACTTGAAAGATAAGTGGAAGCAGAGTTGCCAAGGTTCCCTTAAAAAAGTCTATCACGAAGGTTGCCATACCCGCTTTCTTACCTAAAATACGAAAGGTATTGGTCGTTCCAGTATTACCTGAACCATGTTCTCTTAGATTGATCTTAAAGAAGCTTTGCCCAATCCACAGTCCTGAAGGGATAGAACCCAATAAATAAGCTAAAATTAATAATACTATTGTCATCATGCTTCTATTATACCATGAAATAGGAGAGAAACGGAAAGGAATCTTTTCTCAAATTGTGACATCTGATACTTTATGTAAGTATAAGAATTTTCTCATGAACACTATTGTTCGGAAATTAAGGCTAAAGTTTTAAAAATTCATGGAAATTTCTGAAAATCCTTGATTTTGTGTTTATTTATGCTATAATAGGAACAATTATTTTTAGGAGGTGGAATATGTCTTACTTATTCGAGATATTACCAAGTTTATTGAGCGGTGCTACAATGACTTTACAAGTTTTTGCACTGGTCTTGCTCTTTTCAATCCCTTTAGGTATTTTGATTGCCTTTTGCTTACAGGTCCATTGGAAACCCCTCCATTACATAATTGATGTTTATATCTGGGTGATGCGTGGAACACCCTTGCTTTTGCAACTAATTTTTATTTATTATGTCCTACCAAGTATCGGAATTCGACTTGATCGGGTGCCAGCTGCGATTATTGCCTTCACGCTTAATTATGCAGCCTATTTTGCTGAAATTTTCCGTGGAGGGATTGCAACGATTCCTCAGGGGCAATACGAAGCAGCTAAGGTTTTGAAATTTAAGCCTATCGATACCGTTCGCTATATCATCTTGCCACAGGTGACCAAGATTGTCTTACCAAGTGTATTTAACGAGGTTATGAGTTTGGTTAAGGATACTTCTCTGGTCTATGCACTCGGTATTTCAGATTTAATCCTAGCCAGTCGTACTGCAGCCAATCGTGATGCTAGCTTGATTCCAATGTTTCTAGCAGGAGCTATTTATCTGCTTATGATTGGTATCGTTACAATCCTAGCTAAGAGACTTGAGAAGAAGTTCAGCTACTATAGATAGGAGGTTAACCATGTTAGAGTTAAGAAATATCAGCAAAAAATTTGGAAAAAAAGAAATTTTATCCAATTTCAGTTTAACAATTCCTGAAAAGCAAATTTTGGCCATTGTTGGCCCTTCTGGTGGTGGGAAGACTACCTTGCTTAGAATGTTAGCTGGACTAGAAACCATTGATTCAGGAGAGATTTTTTATAATGGAGAATCCCTACCTTTGGATGAACTTGAAAAGCGCCACTTATTAGGTTTTGTTTTTCAAGACTTTCAACTTTTTCCTCACTTATCCGTTATGGAGAACTTGATTTTGTCACCTATTAAGACTATGGGGATGTCTGAAGCAGATGCCAGGAAGAAGGCAGTCGACTTGTTAACTCGTCTGGGTCTAGAAGCTCATGCAGATGCTTATCCATACTCATTATCTGGTGGTCAAAAGCAACGGGTTGCCTTAGCACGTGCTATGATGATAGATCCTGAAGTGATTGGGTATGACGAACCAACTTCGGCCCTTGACCCTGAGTTGCGTCTCGAGGTTGAAAAACTGATTCTACAAAATCGAGAATTAGGCATGACTCAAATTGTCGTGACTCACGATCTCCAGTTTGCAGAGAATATTGCTGATCAGATTCTCAAAGTAGAGCCTAAGTAGGAGGTGTCTATGAATCTAAAGAAAATCAGTCTTGTTTTGGTATTCTTTCTAGCTTTTTTCCTAGTAGGATGTACGCAAAAAGCTAGTGATCCCAAAGTCGATAATTGGGACAAATACCAACAACAAGGAAGCATTACTATTGGATTTGACAATACCTTTGTTCCTATGGGGTTTGAAGAAAAGAATGGCCAATATGTCGGATTTGATATTGACTTAGCCCAGGCTGTTTCTGAGAAACTGGGGTTCAAGGTACAGTTTCAACCCATTGATTGGGATATGAAGGAAACAGAACTTCAAAACGGTACTATTGATGCTATCTGGAATGGATATTCCGCAACAGATGAACGCCGTGAGAAGGTAGCTTTTACAATTCCCTACATGGAAAATCAACAAGTTCTAGTCTCTAAAAAATCGCAAAATATCCAATCTGTGTCTGATATGGCAGGTAAGATTTTGGGAGCCCAAGCAGGTTCCTCTGGTTATATAGATTTCGAAGCTCAGCCAGAACTCTTGAAAAACATTGTAAAAGATCAAAAAGCCAACCAATATCAGAGTTTTAATGAAGCCTTGATTGACCTGCAAAATGACCGGATTGATGCTCTTTTAATTGACCGTGTTTATGCCAATTATTATCTTG
Source organism: Streptococcus pseudopneumoniae (assembly GCF_001073085.1). Taxonomy (GTDB): domain Bacteria; phylum Bacillota; class Bacilli; order Lactobacillales; family Streptococcaceae; genus Streptococcus; species Streptococcus pseudopneumoniae_M. The sequence continues at coordinate 6,353 of NZ_JVFV01000029.1, read as the reverse complement.
AAACTGAAGGAATCTTAGACCAGTATGAGATTTTCCCAGCTGGTTTTGAGAGTGAATCCTTTGCAGTTGGAGTTAGACCGGCTGATAAGACCTTGCTAGAAAATTTAAATAAAGCTTTTAAGGAACTTTATCAAGAAGGAAAATTCCAAGAAATCAGCCAGAAATGGTTTGGTGAAGACGTGGCTACAAGCCAAATTAAAGGAAAAGAAAACTAAGATGTATATCTTGGTTTCTTTTTTTGGTGAAGATGGACGATTTTTTGCTAAAAAGGACTTGTGAATAGGCTTTTTAACTAGAAAATTTTGCAAAATCCTTCGAAAACCTGTAAAATAGAAAAGATGAACAAATAGGAGGTTCCTTGTGTCAAAAAAGGAAATCAATATTAACAATTATAATGATGATGCCATTCAAGTGCTAGAAGGGTTGGATGCGGTCCGTAAACGTCCAGGGATGTATATCGGATCGACTGACGGTGCTGGTCTCCACCACCTTGTCTGGGAAATCGTCGATAATGCTGTCGATGAGGCCTTGTCTGGATTTGGTGACCGGATCGATGTGACAATCAATAAAGATGGAAGTTTAACGGTTCAAGACCACGGACGTGGAATGCCGACTGGAATGCACGCTATGGGAATTCCAACGGTTGAGGTTATCTTTACCATTCTTCACGCAGGAGGAAAATTTGGTCAGGGTGGTTATAAGACATCAGGAGGTCTCCACGGGGTTGGATCTTCTGTCGTCAATGCCCTCTCTAGTTGGTTAGAGGTAGAAATTACTCGTGATGGAGCAGTTTATAGACAACGTTTTGAAAATGGAGGCAAGCCAGTCACCACTCTTGAAAAGGTGGGGACAGCACCCAAGTCTAAGACAGGTACCAAAGTGATCTTCATGCCAGATGCCAGTATCTTTTCTACGACAGACTTTAAGTACAATACTATTTCAGAGCGTCTCAATGAGTCAGCTTTTCTCTTGAAGAATGTAACCTTGTCATTAACGGACAAGCGAACAGATGAAGCAATTGAGTTCCATTATGAGAATGGTGTGCAGGATTTTGTTTCTTACCTCAATGAAGACAAGGAAACCTTGACGCCTGTCCTATACTTTGAAGGCGAAGACAATGGATTCCAAGTAGAAGTAGCCCTCCAGTATAATGATGGATTTTCAGATAACATCTTGTCCTTTGTTAATAACGTTCGTACCAAGGACGGTGGGACGCATGAGACGGGACTCAAGTCTGCCATTACAAAGGTCATGAACGACTATGCGCGTAAGACGGGACTTCTCAAGGAAAAAGATAAAAACCTAGAAGGTTCAGATTATCGTGAGGGACTAGCAGCTGTTCTTTCTATCCTAGTTCCGGAAGAACACCTCCAATTTGAGGGACAGACCAAGGACAAACTTGGAAGCCCTCTGGCTCGTCCTGTTGTGGATGGCATAGTATCTGATAAGTTGACCTTCTTCCTCATGGAAAATGGAGAATTAGCTTCAAATCTTATTCGCAAGGCTATCAAGGCTCGTGACGCTCGTGAAGCAGCGCGTAAGGCGCGTGATGAGAGCCGAAATGGCAAGAAAAACAAAAAAGATAAGGGCTTGCTTTCTGGTAAATTAACGCCAGCCCAGTCTAAAAATCCAGCTAAGAACGAACTCTATCTGGTCGAGGGTGACTCTGCCGGCGGTTCTGCTAAGCAAGGTCGTGATCGCAAGTTCCAGGCTATTTTGCCTCTTCGTGGTAAGGTGATCAATACAGCCAAGGCCAAGATGGCAGATATCCTCAAAAACGAAGAAATCAACACCATGATTTATACCATAGGTGCTGGTGTTGGGGCAGATTTCTCCCTTGAAGATGCCAACTATGACAAGATCATTATCATGACCGATGCGGACACCGATGGTGCCCACATTCAAACCCTTCTCTTAACCTTCTTTTATCGCTACATGCGTCCTTTAGTCGAGGCAGGACATGTCTATATCGCCCTTCCTCCTCTTTACAAGATGTCCAAAGGTAAAGGAAAGAAAGAAGAAGTGGCTTATGCTTGGACAGACGGAGAACTGGAAGAACTCCGTAAGCAGTTTGGCAAAGGAGCCACACTCCAACGCTACAAGGGGCTTGGTGAGATGAATGCGGACCAACTCTGGGAAACAACCATGAATCCAGAAACTCGAACTCTCATCCGTGTTACGATTGAAGACCTAGCACGCGCAGAACGTCGCGTTAATGTCCTCATGGGTGACAAGGTTGAACCACGTCGTAAGTGGATCGAAGACAATGTCAAGTTTACGCTGGAAGAAAGTGGGGAGATGGTGATTTGAGATGAAAAGCATGAGTGCTTTGTCACAAAGAGAGAAAGAGACATTAATAAATAATATAAAAAATTATCAAGATTTGAGAGTTTTATCATTTGATAAAGATTTTAAAAATAGAGAAAAGTTGATTTATGATAGTTCAATAACATCAGTTTTTGGAATTTTTGTTTGCTTAGTTGTTTTTATATTACTTAGTCATATTTTTGAATGGTTTGAAAATGAGATTACAAAAAATATTTTCTTCATATTTGTATTAATAGTTATACTTGTCTTTTTTTACTTCGTTTTTGAATTTCTTAATAAATTTTTTCTAGCTAAAATTAAGAAATTTATTTTTATTGTAATCCCATTTGAATTTTGGATGTTTTTTAGCTCATTATGGTTATTTCCATATCTGAAAAATGGAAACTGGATGTATTTTAATGCTAGACTGAATATGGTTGTGTTTATATTTAGTATGGTATTTACAGGTCTTCAGTTTTGGAGACTATTTAAACATTTCCCAAATTATTTGATTGAATCACTAAATACTCTTATTGTTCCTTTACTTGCAATAACTTCAATTCTAACATTGATTTTTAGTCCAGAAATTATTAAACCTGAAGGTATGCTAGAGCTTGTTGTTAGCTGGGGGATAATTCTATTTACTTTGACGGTAACTTTACTGCAAATAAATTTTGAAGTTAAGAGTTCTAAAAACAAAGAAATAGCACAACAAATTTTCCAAGAGCAGCTTCTTAAAAATGAAGATGGTATTGATTACAATAGGCTAGTAGAATGTTATTATTATGGTGGTGAGAAATATAAAAAGAAGTTGCTGAGTACGGAGAAATTTTTAGTTATTATTGTTAAAAATGAGTTGAAATCACTAAAAGATTTGAAAACTTATGATAATTATCGACTTTATAAAGCAATTAGAGCAAGAAATATATAAAGTCAATTTCTACAGTTAAACAACTCGGTTATCGATGAACCATATTTTAAATTTAATCATAGTATTCACAAGGATTATAATATGAATGTTGAAATGTTTGAGGAATTGATTAAAGCCATTGATTCAACTGATTGGATTTCCAATTGGATTCAAATAGGTATAGGTGGTTTTTCAATTCTAATACCTATAATTTACGCAACTTGGATTTCAAAAAAAGATACTAAAGAAATTGATGAACGACAACGAAAGCTAGAAATTATTCAATCTTCAATCGCGAAAAATATAGTAGAACTGACAACTCAACAAAAGCAACTATCTGAAACTCAAAAAAAGGTTGAAGAGAGTTTAAGAGAACTTAAAGAAATGGCTCGACAATCAAGGAAGTCAAATCTATTAAAATTACAAAGTGATTTCCCAATATTCTATAGAGCACTAGATGATTTTGAATGGGAATATAACAAACTTTTGAATTCTATTAATGATTTTAATTCTAAAAAGAATTTATCTTCTAATATTGAAGATGAAATAGGTGAAATATTCGCAGCAATTGAGGATTTAATTGAATCAGAAATTAATCATCTGAATACTGAAGAAGTTCCGCCGTTGGCTCTAGCTTATTTTAACAAACTATTAAGAGCAGTAAACTCTTTATCAAAATATTTTTCGACAAACTTTGACGATGTTCAATGTACTAATTTTATAATTGATGATTTTTTAAGAATAAAGATAGCTAGAGAAGAATTACTTTTTTTTGTATATAATTGAAAATATTTAGAAATTTAGTTTTATAGAGCTTGTATAGTTTTTCTAACTTTTTAAATCTTAAGAAACTGTTCGACATAATAAATATGTTACCTTATAGAAAAAGAGGGAGAAACACATGAGAACAGAAACAGAAATGCTTGATGTGATTTCACAAACAGCTAAAACTTTACAAGTTGAGGCTGTCGCTCTATCTGGTTCACGAACGGATACAAAAGCTCCAAAAGATGAGTTTCAAGATTACGATGTTATCTATGTTGTAGAGGATTTGGATAATCTGACGAGTGACCTTTCTTGGTTGGATCGATTTGGCAATCGCATCATAAAACAAGAAGTTACTATCGGTCATCGTTATCTCTATCTTATGCTCTTTGAAGATGGCAATCGGATTGATTTGACTCTTTGCCCCAAAGACCACATTCAAGAGTGGGTGGATAGTGAGGCAGAATTCACAGTTTTAGAAGATAGGAAGGAATTGTTTGAACCTTATTCCCCGAGTCCAGAGCGTTTCTGGACAAGCCCAGCTAGCGCGATAGATTTTGAAAATGCCTGCAACGAATTTTGGTGGGTGTCAGCCTACGTGGTCAAGGGAATCTGTCGCAAGCAAGTTCTCTATGCCACTGATCATCTCTATGGGATTTGTCAACAAGAACTCTTGAAGGTCTTAACTTGGCAGGTAGCCAGTGATAGGGGAAGAATCGACATCGGTAAGAACTACAAGTATCTCTTTAACTATTTACCTGCTGAGAAAGAGAAGGAATTCTCGAATCTACTGAATTTTTCAAATATAGAAAAACTTACTCAGTCTTTATTTGCTACCATGGAACTTTTCCATCAAGAGGCTCAGTCCCTTGCCCAAAAGATGGGCTTTGATTATGATATGGAAGTGGCTGAGAAGATGATTCAGTATGCTGAGGAAAGAAGATGCTTAAAGTAGTAGATTAGAATTCCATTGATAAGGATGAAGCCTTTTAGTAACAATTCGGAGGATTATAATGTTTTTAGATTTAGGAATTACTTCATATTTGTTTGGTAAAATAGCGGATTTTTCTTGGAATCAATTTTATGATTCACTAGGTTTGCAAGAGAAGGCTGATAAAAAGAGTTTAAAAAAATTTATCGAAGATTATCGAGATTATATGATAGACCGTCATAAAGATAATCCGTATTTTGAAGATGTTTTAAGATTTTGGGAAACAAACCATATCGTTGAAGAAATTTTGATGATTGAATATCACTTGAAAAGTAAGTTTGCGACTTATGATGATTTTAAAAACGCTTTGGAGGATCAGTATCCTCAGATTTTCAATAAAAGTTTTTCAATTAGTTTGATGGATGAACTGGATACAAAATTGATTGACATAGTTAGAGAAATGTCTCAATTTTCTCAGTTAGATATTGCTGTTATAACAAATGTTTTTAATACATTAAACAAAGAGTCGAATTCTGAAATAGTATCCTCAATAGAGGAACTCTTAAAACAATTGCAAGAATTTGGTTTTAAAAATAATATTAAATATGATACTCAACTAGCATATATTCAAAAATCAAAAATAAACAATTTGGTATTTACTCACCCTGTGATTTATAAAATGACTATTACTTCAAGAAATGACTATAAATATAATTATTATTTGTTTCAGTCTTTTGAATTTGAAGGTGATTTTGGAGATGATCCAACGGTCTATTTGATTTATTCAGAGGATGATAATAAGATTGAGTTAAATACCTCTAGTCATGGTTTGCAACCTGAAAATTTAAGGGTTCTAAAATTTAAATCAACAGAAATTGAAGGTGATAAGTATAAATATAATATTTCCAGAGAGTACTGTTATTATTCTAATAAAGGAAGTGAATATGATATTAGGCCATTCATTGTTGTTGTGTTAGGTGATGATGTCATGGGATTCGCTACTTTAACAGTGATTAATAAATCATTTAAAAAAGGCCAAAGTTTTATTTTGCCGTTCACTGGACATAACCAATTCGTTCCAAAAGGAAGAGTTTTAATTTGGCCAAATAAAAAAGATTTATTAAAAAAACTTCATGAACCACAGACGGGTAGAGTTTTATTTTTAGACGATTCTGTTGTAGATGAAGTAATTAAAATTAAAAATTATTTTTTAAATTCGTTAAAAGAGGAAGTTAAGACTGCATTGAAAAAGGAATATGAATAGTCGATTTTTAAATCTATTTTCTATTATACAAACATGTTTATTTACATGAGATTATTCTTCACCTTGTATGTGAAACCTGAATACGGGACTGATTTCCGTAAAAAAACTTTACTGTATAAAACGTATTTTAAACTACAGAAAGGATAGTTTGGTTACTAGAGGTAACTGAACACGGG
>NZ_JVFV01000028.1 GCF_001073085.1 Streptococcus pseudopneumoniae | reverse complement strand
AGCTAAGCGACTTCCTTATCTCACAGGGGGCAACCCCCAACTACTTCCGGCGTTCTAGGGCTTAACTTCTGTGTTCGGCATGGGTACAGGTGTATCTCCTAGGCTATCGTCACTTAACTTTGAGTAATACCTACTCAAAATTGAATATCTATCAAATCTCAAGAAAACCTTAACACTTCGTATTCTCAGTTACTTTGGATAAGTCCTCGAGCTATTAGTATTAGTCCGCTACATGTGTCGCCACACTTCCACTTCTAACCTATCTACCTGATCATCTCTCAGGGCTCTTACTGATATATAATCATGGGAAATCTCATCTTGAGGTGGGTTTCACACTTAGATGCTTTCAGCGTTTATCCCTTCCCTACATAGCTACCCAGCGATGCCTTTGGCAAGACAACTGGTACACCAGCGGTAAGTCCACTCTGGTCCTCTCGTACTAGGAGCAGATCCTCTCAAATTTCCTACGCCCGCGACGGATAGGGACCGAACTGTCTCACGACGTTCTGAACCCAGCTCGCGTGCCGCTTTAATGGGCGAACAGCCCAACCCTTGGGACCGACTACAGCCCCAGGATGCGACGAGCCGACATCGAGGTGCCAAACCTCCCCGTCGATGTGAACTCTTGGGGGAGATAAGCCTGTTATCCCCAGGGTAGCTTTTATCCGTTGAGCGATGGCCCTTCCATACGGAACCACCGGATCACTAAGCCCGACTTTCGTCCCTGCTCGAGTTGTTGCTCTCGCAGTCAAGCTCCCTTATACCTTTACACTCTGCGAATGATTTCCAACCATTCTGAGGGAACCTTTGGGCGCCTCCGTTACCTTTTAGGAGGCGACCGCCCCAGTCAAACTGCCCGTCAGACACTGTCTCCGATAGGGATCACCTATCTGGGTTAGAGTGGCCATAACACAAGGGTAGTATCCCAACAGCGTCTCCTTCGAAACTGGCGTCCCGATCTCTTAGACTCCTACCTATCCTGTACATGTGGTACAGACACTCAATATCAAACTGCAGTAAAGCTCCATGGGGTCTTTCCGTCCTGTCGCGGGTAACCTGCATCTTCACAGGTACTAAAATTTCACCGAGTCTCTCGTTGAGACAGTGCCCAAATCATTACGCCTTTCGTGCGGGTCGGAACTTACCCGACAAGGAATTTCGCTACCTTAGGACCGTTATAGTTACGGCCGCCGTTTACTGGGGCTTCAATTCATACCTTCGAGTTACCTCTAAGCACTCCTCTTAACCTTCCAGCACCGGGCAGGCGTCACCCCCTATACATCATCTTACGATTTAGCAGAGAGCTGTGTTTTTGATAAACAGTTGCTTGGGCCTATTCACTGCGGCTGACATATGTCAGCACCCCTTCTCCCGAAGTTACGGGGTCATTTTGCCGAGTTCCTTAACGAGAGTTCTCTCGCTCACCTGAGGCTACTCGCCTCGACTACCTGTGTCGGTTTGCGGTACGGGTAGAGTATGTTTAAACGCTAGAAGCTTTTCTTGGCAGTGTGACGTCACTAACTTCGCTACTAAACTTCGCTCCCCATCACAGCTCAATGTTATAGAACTAAGCATTTAACTCAATTCACACCTCACTGCTTAGACAGACACTTCCAATCGTCTGCTTTAGTTAGCCTACTGCGTCCCTCCATCACTACATACTCTAGTACAGGAATATCAACCTGTTGTCCATCGGATACACCTTTCGGTCTCTCCTTAGGTCCCGACTAACCCAGGGCGGACGAGCCTTCCCCTGGAAACCTTAGTCTTACGGTGGACAGGATTCTCACCTGTCTTTCGCTACTCATACCGGCATTCTCACTTCTATGCGTTCCAGCGCTCCTCACGGTACACCTTCACCACACATAGAACGCTCTCCTACCATACCTATAAAGGTATCCACAGCTTCGGTAAATTGTTTTAGCCCCGGTACATTTTCGGCGCAGGGTCACTCGACTAGTGAGCTATTACGCACTCTTTGAATGAATAGCTGCTTCTAAGCTAACATCCTAGTTGTCTGTGCAACCCCACATCCTTTTCCACTTAACAATTATTTTGGGACCTTAGCTGGTGGTCTGGGCTGTTTCCCTTTCGACTACGGATCTTAGCACTCGCAGTCTGACTGCCGACCATAATTCATTGGCATTCGGAGTTTATCTGAGATTGGTAATCCGGGATGGACCCCTCACCCAAACAGTGCTCTACCTCCAAGAATCTCTAATGTCGACGCTAGCCCTAAAGCTATTTCGGAGAGAACCAGCTATCTCCAAGTTCGTTTGGAATTTCTCCGCTACCCACAAGTCATCCAAGCACTTTTCAACGTGCCCTGGTTCGGTCCTCCAGTGCGTCTTACCGCACCTTCAACCTGCTCATGGGTAGGTCACATGGTTTCGGGTCTACGACATAATACTAAAGCGCCCTTTTCAGACTCGGTTTCCCTACGGCTCCGTCTCTTCAACTTAACCTCGCATCATATCGTAACTCGCCGGTTCATTCTACAAAAGGCACGCTCTCACCCATTAACGGGCTCGAACTTGTTGTAGGCACACGGTTTCAGGTTCTATTTCACTCCCCTCCCGGGGTGCTTTTCACCTTTCCCTCACGGTACTGGTTCACTATCGGTCACTAGGGAGTATTTAGGGTTGGGAGATGGTCCTCCCAGATTCCGACGGGATTTCACGTGTCCCGCCGTACTCAGGATACTGCTAGGTACAAAGACTATTTTGAATACGAGGCTTTCACTCTCTTTGGCTGATCTTCCCAAATCATTCTCCTATAATCTTTGAGTCCACATTGCAGTCCTACAACCCCGAAGAGTAAACTCTTCGGTTTGCCCTTCTGCCGTTTCGCTCGCCGCTACTAAGGCAATCGCTTTTGCTTTCTCTTCCTGCAGCTACTTAGATGTTTCAGTTCACTGCGTCTTCCTCCTCATATCCTTAACAGATATGGGTAACAGGTAGTACCTGTTGGGTTCCCCCATTCGGAAATCCCTGGATCATCGCTTACTTACAGCTACCCAAGGCATATCGTCGTTTGTCACGTCCTTCTTCGGCTCCTAGTGCCAAGGCATCCACCGTGCGCCCTTATTAACTTAACCTTATTTTTTTGACCTTTCAGTCATAAACTCTTTATTAATACTACAGCGTTTTCGGTTTATTTTCTTGTTACTATTTGATATAGATATTCAATTTTCAATGTGCATTACTTGGTGATCTCTCACCAATGGAGCCTAGCGGGATCGAACCGCTGACCTCCTGCGTGCAAAGCAGGCGCTCTCCCAGCTGAGCTAAGGCCCCACAAGACCTCTCAAGACTAAACAAGACCAATGTGCATTCCTTATCCTTAGAAAGGAGGTGATCCAGCCGCACCTTCCGATACGGCTACCTTGTTACGACTTCACCCCAATCATCTATCCCACCTTAGGCGGCTGGCTCCTATAAGGTTACCTCACCGACTTCGGGTGTTACAAACTCTCGTGGTGTGACGGGCGGTGTGTACAAGGCCCGGGAACGTATTCACCGCGGCGTGCTGATCCGCGATTACTAGCGATTCCGACTTCATGTAGGCGAGTTGCAGCCTACAATCCGAACTGAGACTGGCTTTAAGAGATTAGCTTGTCGTCACCGACTTGCGACTCGTTGTACCAGCCATTGTAGCACGTGTGTAGCCCAGGTCATAAGGGGCATGATGATTTGACGTCATCCCCACCTTCCTCCGGTTTATTACCGGCAGTCTCGCTAGAGTGCCCAACTGAATGATGGCAACTAACAATAGGGGTTGCGCTCGTTGCGGGACTTAACCCAACATCTCACGACACGAGCTGACGACAACCATGCACCACCTGTCACCTCTGTCCCGAAGGAAAACTCTATCTCTAGAGCGGTCAGAGGGATGTCAAGACCTGGTAAGGTTCTTCGCGTTGCTTCGAATTAAACCACATGCTCCACCGCTTGTGCGGGCCCCCGTCAATTCCTTTGAGTTTCAACCTTGCGGTCGTACTCCCCAGGCGGAGTGCTTAATGCGTTAGCTACGGCACTAAACCCCGGAAAGGGTCTAACACCTAGCACTCATCGTTTACGGCGTGGACTACCAGGGTATCTAATCCTGTTTGCTCCCCACGCTTTCGAGCCTCAGCGTCAGTTACAAGCCAGAGAGCCGCTTTCGCCACCGGTGTTCCTCCATATATCTACGCATTTCACCGCTACACATGGAATTCCACTCTCCCCTCTTGCACTCAAGTTAAACAGTTTCCAAAGCGTACTATGGTTAAGCCACAGCCTTTAACTTCAGACTTATCTAACCGCCTGCGCTCGCTTTACGCCCAATAAATCCGGACAACGCTCGGGACCTACGTATTACCGCGGCTGCTGGCACGTAGTTAGCCGTCCCTTTCTGGTAAGATACCGTCACAGTGTGAACTTTCCACTCTCACACTCGTTCTTCTCTTACAACAGAGCTTTACGATCCGAAAACCTTCTTCACTCACGCGGCGTTGCTCGGTCAGACTTCCGTCCATTGCCGAAGATTCCCTACTGCTGCCTCCCGTAGGAGTCTGGGCCGTGTCTCAGTCCCAGTGTGGCCGATCACCCTCTCAGGTCGGCTATGTATCGTCGCCTTGGTGAGCCGTTACTTCACCAACTAGCTAATACAACGCAGGTCCATCTGGTAGTGATGCATTTGCACCTTTCAAGCAGATATCATGCAATATCTACTGTTATGCGGTATTAGCTATCGTTTCCAATAGTTATCCCCCGCTACCAGGCAGGTTACCTACGCGTTACTCACCCGTTCGCAACTCATCCGGAGAAGCAAGCTCCTCCTTCAGCGTTCTACTTGCATGTATTAGGCACGCCGCCAGCGTTCGTCCTGAGCCAGGATCAAACTCTCATTAAAAGTTTGAGTTCTCACTCATTTCTGTCACTGACAGATTTATTGTTTTTTTCATTGTTCAGTACTACAACTTCAGTTGTAGTGCCCTGCACATTGGTTCGTCTTGTTCAGTTTTCAAAGGTCTTTGTCACTCACTTCTCTCAAGTGACAACTATATTAGTATATCACAGCCGCTTTCGCTTGTCAACACTTTTTTGAAACTTTTTTTAATTTTTTTCATCTAGTGTTTCATCTGTAACATACCATAGTCCGTACGGGATTCGAACCCGTGTTACCGCCGTGAAAAGGCGGTGTCTTAACCCCTTGACCAACGGACCAGAGTTGTTATTTTCAACTCTTACTATTATACCGACTTTTCTTACTTTGTCAACACCTTTTTTTAACTTTTTTTCAATTCTACTGAATTACTTCCTTTAACTCTTTCAGCATGGCTTTGCGACCTTTAAATCGTTCGTCTGCCCAGAGGCGGTCGTAGGCTTCTTGCTTATCTTGTGGTAACTTTCTTCTATAACTATCCAACAATTCATGAAGGGCGTAGTAATCATCCAGCCACAATCCTCCTTCTGGTAGGCGATGGCTAATCTCGCCTACTTCTTCATAGGCCATACGATCCAGGCGACGTTTTTGACTCTCTTGTTTTCTGACGCTATCTAGGATTCGATTACGGAATTTTGTTTTGAAGTAGACGTAGAGTTTCTTTTCTTCTTCCACCAGTTCTGGATGCTTTTCTAGAAGTTCGTAAAGGCAGATCAGTCCTTCTTGATCCCAATCCTCTTTCTCCCACAGGTGGAGATAATAATCTTTTCGGCATCTATGGACAATTCCTTTTACCTTCTCATAATTCTTTTCAAGCATTTGCTTTCCCCCTTTCTCTACTTGTAGTATAGCAGAGAAAGGGGGAAAGAAGGGATTTGATTTCTGTCTTGTGTTTTTT
>NZ_JVFV01000027.1:0-152500 GCF_001073085.1 Streptococcus pseudopneumoniae | reverse complement strand
CCATACCTATAAAGGTATCCACAGCTTCGGTAAATTGTTTTAGCCCCGGTACATTTTCGGCGCAGGGTCACTCGACTAGTGAGCTATTACGCACTCTTTGAATGAATAGCTGCTTCTAAGCTAACATCCTAGTTGTCTGTGCAACCCCACATCCTTTTCCACTTAACAATTATTTTGGGACCTTAGCTGGTGGTCTGGGCTGTTTCCCTTTCGACTACGGATCTTAGCACTCGCAGTCTGACTGCCGACCATAATTCATTGGCATTCGGAGTTTATCTGAGATTGGTAATCCGGGATGGACCCCTCACCCAAACAGTGCTCTACCTCCAAGAATCTCTAATGTCGACGCTAGCCCTAAAGCTATTTCGGAGAGAACCAGCTATCTCCAAGTTCGTTTGGAATTTCTCCGCTACCCACAAGTCATCCAAGCACTTTTCAACGTGCCCTGGTTCGGTCCTCCAGTGCGTCTTACCGCACCTTCAACCTGCTCATGGGTAGGTCACATGGTTTCGGGTCTACGACATAATACTAAAGCGCCCTTTTCAGACTCGGTTTCCCTACGGCTCCGTCTCTTCAACTTAACCTCGCATCATATCGTAACTCGCCGGTTCATTCTACAAAAGGCACGCTCTCACCCATTAACGGGCTCGAACTTGTTGTAGGCACACGGTTTCAGGTTCTATTTCACTCCCCTCCCGGGGTGCTTTTCACCTTTCCCTCACGGTACTGGTTCACTATCGGTCACTAGGGAGTATTTAGGGTTGGGAGATGGTCCTCCCAGATTCCGACGGGATTTCACGTGTCCCGCCGTACTCAGGATACTGCTAGGTACAAAGACTATTTTGAATACGAGGCTTTCACTCTCTTTGGCTGATCTTCCCAAATCATTCTCCTATAATCTTTGAGTCCACATTGCAGTCCTACAACCCCGAAGAGTAAACTCTTCGGTTTGCCCTTCTGCCGTTTCGCTCGCCGCTACTAAGGCAATCGCTTTTGCTTTCTCTTCCTGCAGCTACTTAGATGTTTCAGTTCACTGCGTCTTCCTCCTCATATCCTTAACAGATATGGGTAACAGGTAGTACCTGTTGGGTTCCCCCATTCGGAAATCCCTGGATCATCGCTTACTTACAGCTACCCAAGGCATATCGTCGTTTGTCACGTCCTTCTTCGGCTCCTAGTGCCAAGGCATCCACCGTGCGCCCTTATTAACTTAACCTTATTTTTTTGACCTTTCAGTCATAAACTCTTTATTAATACTACAGCGTTTTCGGTTTATTTTCTTGTTACTATTTGATATAGATATTCAATTTTCAATGTGCATTACTTGGTGATCTCTCACCAATGGAGCCTAGCGGGATCGAACCGCTGACCTCCTGCGTGCAAAGCAGGCGCTCTCCCAGCTGAGCTAAGGCCCCACAAGACCTCTCAAGACTAAACAAGACCAATGTGCATTCCTTATCCTTAGAAAGGAGGTGATCCAGCCGCACCTTCCGATACGGCTACCTTGTTACGACTTCACCCCAATCATCTATCCCACCTTAGGCGGCTGGCTCCTATAAGGTTACCTCACCGACTTCGGGTGTTACAAACTCTCGTGGTGTGACGGGCGGTGTGTACAAGGCCCGGGAACGTATTCACCGCGGCGTGCTGATCCGCGATTACTAGCGATTCCGACTTCATGTAGGCGAGTTGCAGCCTACAATCCGAACTGAGACTGGCTTTAAGAGATTAGCTTGTCGTCACCGACTTGCGACTCGTTGTACCAGCCATTGTAGCACGTGTGTAGCCCAGGTCATAAGGGGCATGATGATTTGACGTCATCCCCACCTTCCTCCGGTTTATTACCGGCAGTCTCGCTAGAGTGCCCAACTGAATGATGGCAACTAACAATAGGGGTTGCGCTCGTTGCGGGACTTAACCCAACATCTCACGACACGAGCTGACGACAACCATGCACCACCTGTCACCTCTGTCCCGAAGGAAAACTCTATCTCTAGAGCGGTCAGAGGGATGTCAAGACCTGGTAAGGTTCTTCGCGTTGCTTCGAATTAAACCACATGCTCCACCGCTTGTGCGGGCCCCCGTCAATTCCTTTGAGTTTCAACCTTGCGGTCGTACTCCCCAGGCGGAGTGCTTAATGCGTTAGCTACGGCACTAAACCCCGGAAAGGGTCTAACACCTAGCACTCATCGTTTACGGCGTGGACTACCAGGGTATCTAATCCTGTTTGCTCCCCACGCTTTCGAGCCTCAGCGTCAGTTACAAGCCAGAGAGCCGCTTTCGCCACCGGTGTTCCTCCATATATCTACGCATTTCACCGCTACACATGGAATTCCACTCTCCCCTCTTGCACTCAAGTTAAACAGTTTCCAAAGCGTACTATGGTTAAGCCACAGCCTTTAACTTCAGACTTATCTAACCGCCTGCGCTCGCTTTACGCCCAATAAATCCGGACAACGCTCGGGACCTACGTATTACCGCGGCTGCTGGCACGTAGTTAGCCGTCCCTTTCTGGTAAGATACCGTCACAGTGTGAACTTTCCACTCTCACACTCGTTCTTCTCTTACAACAGAGCTTTACGATCCGAAAACCTTCTTCACTCACGCGGCGTTGCTCGGTCAGACTTCCGTCCATTGCCGAAGATTCCCTACTGCTGCCTCCCGTAGGAGTCTGGGCCGTGTCTCAGTCCCAGTGTGGCCGATCACCCTCTCAGGTCGGCTATGTATCGTCGCCTTGGTGAGCCGTTACTTCACCAACTAGCTAATACAACGCAGGTCCATCTGGTAGTGATGCATTTGCACCTTTCAAGCAGATATCATGCAATATCTACTGTTATGCGGTATTAGCTATCGTTTCCAATAGTTATCCCCCGCTACCAGGCAGGTTACCTACGCGTTACTCACCCGTTCGCAACTCATCCGGAGAAGCAAGCTCCTCCTTCAGCGTTCTACTTGCATGTATTAGGCACGCCGCCAGCGTTCGTCCTGAGCCAGGATCAAACTCTCATTAAAAGTTTGAGTTCTCACTCATTTCTGTCACTGACAGATTTATTGTTTTTTTCATTGTTCAGTACTACAACTTCAGTTGTAGTGCCCTGCACATTGGTTCGTCTTGTTCAGTTTTCAAAGGTCTTTGTCACTCACTTCTCTCAAGTGACAACTATATTAGTATATCACAGCCGCTTTCGCTTGTCAACACTTTTTTGAAACTTTTTTTAATTTTTTTCATCTAGTGTTTCATCTGTAACATACCATAGTCCGTACGGGATTCGAACCCGTGTTACCGCCGTGAAAAGGCGGTGTCTTAACCCCTTGACCAACGGACCAGAGTTGTTATTTTCAACTCTTACTATTATACCGACTTTTCTTACTTTGTCAACACCTTTTTTTAACTTTTTTCAATTCTACTGAATTACTTCCTTTAATTCTTTCAGCATGGCTTTGCGACCCTTGAAACGCTCATCTGCCCAGAGTTTCGGTTAATTTTTTTTCTTATACTAATTGTTTTTTATGAAGCACATATCATTTTTGGAAAACATTTCTTCATATTACTCAAGTAACTGTTGCATTCTTATTTTCAGAAAATTTGAATCATTTCCTCTAAGAGAGCATTAACATAAGTGAACTTGTATTTTATTTTGAGAGAAATCTTTGATTTAAATTAGAGTTTCCTCAACTTTTTTAAAAAAAACAGAGAAAACTTGTGCCCCCTCTGTTTATAGTATTTAAGATAATTAATTTTCTTCACTCATTTTTGATTTTACTTCATCATAAGATAGTGCATGTGATTCCTCTTCTACTGTTTCAGGCATCTTTCCTGTTTCGTATAGAGATTTAATTTGTGTACTATCCAATGTTTCGTATTTCAATAATGCTTCTGCAATCAGCTTGTGAGTTTCACGATTTGCCTGGATAATTTCAGCAGCTTTATTTCGTGCTTCATTCAATAATGAACGAACTTCTTCGTCAATTTCATAAGCTGTTTGTTCTGAAATTGATTTTTGAGGGGTTTGTGCACCAAACATAGCATGATTTCCTTCATATTGTACTGGACCAAGTTTTTCACTCATACCATACTCTGTAACCATTGCACGCGCCATCTGAGTAGCTTGTTCGAAGTCATTAGATGCTCCAGTTGTTTGGACGTTAAAGATAATCTCTTCAGCTACACGTCCACCCATTAAGCCAGCTAATTGCTCTTTCATATCTTCTTTAGATAGAAGCATTTGGTCTTCTTTAGGAAGTGCGATCATATATCCGCCTGCACGTCCACGTGGTACTATGGTAACTTTATGAACAACACGGGCATTTGACAATACTAGACCGACAATGGTGTGTCCTGCCTCATGGTAGGCAACCAACTCACGTTCTTTTTGTGAAACTGTCTTGTCTTTCTTAGATGGTCCAGCGATAACACGATCTTCAGCTTCATCAATATCAGAAGCATCAATCACTGATTTATTACGACGAGCTGCAACCAAAGCTGCTTCGTTCAATACATTTTCCAAATCGGCACCAACAAAACCTGGAGTTTGTTGTGCTACCAATTTCAAATCTACATCTTCAGCTAAAGGTTTATTTCTAGCATGGACTTTCAAAATTGCTTCGCGTCCCTTAACATCTGGACGACCAACTAATACTTTTCTATCAAAACGGCCTGGACGAAGTAGAGCCGGATCAAGAACATCTGAACGGTTTGTTGCCGCAATAACAATAATTCCTTCATTTCCTTCAAAACCATCCATTTCAATCAAGAGTTGGTTTAAGGTTTGTTCTCGTTCATCATTACCTCCACCTAAACCGACACCACGTTGGCGACCAACGGCATCAATTTCATCAATGAAGATAATAGCTGGTGCTGCTTTTTTTGCGTCCTCAAAGAGAGAACGTACACGGCTCGCACCGACACCGACGAACATTTCTACAAAGTCAGAACCTGAAATACTAAAGAATGGTACACCAGCTTCTCCTGCAACTGCTTTAGCAAGTAATGTTTTACCAGTTCCCGGAGGACCCTCTAAGAGAACACCAGCTGGAATACGAGCACCTAATTTTGTAAATCGTTTTGGATCTTTTAAAAATTCAACAACTTCAACAAGTTCTTGTTTTTCTTCTTCAGCACCGGCAACATCTGAAAAACGAACTTTGATATCTTCCTTATTTGCTGCTTTGGCTTTGTTTCGTCCAAAACTCATTGGATTACGGCCATTATTTCCTCCCATATTGCCCATCATAGAGAAGAGGAAGAAGAATAAGATAGCAAATGGTACTACTGAAACCAGGATGTTAATCCACATACCACTTGAGCTTTCGTGTTTCACTTCAATTTGTGTTTGATGTTCACTTGCTAACTTTTGCAAATCCGCTACAGTTGTATCTGATGGGAGGACAATACTTGTAAATTTCTCTACTTTTGTAGCAGAGGGTGTAAAAAATTGAATTCCCGTTTCCTGTTTCTCTGTCTTAGCAGTTTTGTAGACACCATACACTTCAATAACACTACCACTTGGTTGGTAGGTCATTTCTTTAACATTGTCGTTAGTGATTTCCTGAACCAATTCTGAGTACTTAATTTGTTGACTATGACCAGCAGATCTGCCAGCAAAAAAGTACTGGAATCCTGTCACTAGCAAGAAAATCATCAACAAATAAAGAAATGGATTTTTTATGAAACCATTATTTTGTTTTTGCATTCAAACACTTACCCTTCTATTTTGAGTAAACTTCCTCTTTCAATACACCTACATAAGGAAGGTTACGATAGTTTTCATTATAGTCTAGTCCATAGCCTACAACAAATTCATTTGGAATTGTAAAACATGTATAATCTGCTTCGATTTCTACTGTACGACCTTCTGGTTTATCAAGCATTGTGACAATCTTAACAGAAGCTGCTTCTCTTGCAGTAAACATATCTCTCAAACTCTTCAAGGTTTGACCAGTATCAATGATATCTTCTACAAAGACAACATGTCGACCTTTAATATCTTGAGTTACGTCTTGTTTAATATTAATGACACCACTACTTACAGTCCCACCATGATAGCTAGAGACCATCATAAAGTCCATTTCAAGATGTGTATCAATATATTTCACCAATTCTGCCATAAAAGGAATAGAACCTTTTAGAATTCCAACTAAAATCGGATTTTTTCCCTCATAATCTTTTGTCAACTGAGCACCCAATTTTTTAGCTGCTGCTGTAATTTCATCTTGTGAAATCAAAATTTTCTTGATATCTTTTTCTAACATGATTTTACCTATCTATTTTTTCTATATAAAGTACAGTGTTCATTATATCATTTTTCATTTTTTTACTCAAATCACTGATTTCAATTCCTAAAACTGAACAAATTTTTCCAAATTGCTCAATGATAATAGCTTTTTCTCGTTTTTCTTTAGGAATTTTTAAATCAATAAAAAGTCGTCTTAGTTTTTTACGATGACCGTTTTTTATCAAATAATCACCAGGCTGTCGATGCCGTAAAATCAACGATGTTTCACGGGAAACATTTATTTGTTGAACATTTTCTCCTTTTAGGGGGATTCCAAATGAAAATAAATAACCTTCATAATGAACTTGATTTTGATAGTCTAACACACAATCACTACTTTTTTCATCAGACTTTGGTCTGATTTTACCAATTTGAAAGTGTTGATATTCTTTTACAAGTTCATAACCATTTTTTATACAATGGCGATATTGACTCTTAGTTTTTAAAATATGATGAATTTCTTGAAATTGTTCTCTTGTTACATTTAAATCAGCAAAACAACTAAGGTATTGTTGT
This sequence comes from Streptococcus pseudopneumoniae, assembly GCF_001073085.1. Classification (GTDB taxonomy): domain Bacteria; phylum Bacillota; class Bacilli; order Lactobacillales; family Streptococcaceae; genus Streptococcus; species Streptococcus pseudopneumoniae_M. Next base: position 145,709 of record NZ_JVFV01000027.1, on the reverse strand, counting down.
AGTAAAACTCGTTGTGTTGCTTCACTAAAAGATAAAAACTGAGTTAAATCTTCCACATTGACTGTTTGAGATAATTCAGTCAGAGCAATTTGATAGTCAGATACTTCTTTTCCAAACTCAAGAATTACTTTTTTCACTTGAGAATTTTCTTTTTCCAGTTGTGGTAAGTAAATATTACGAACTCGATTGCGAAAATAATGATTTTCTTTATTCGTCCTATCTTCAAAATGCTCAATTTCAGGAAAATCCTTCTTATGAAAAGATAGCAAAGGACGAATCAACTCTCCCTTATCAAACTCTTGTTTCTCTTTAATAGCTGATATGTGTTGTAGTCTAACACCTCGAATCAATCGCATAAAAATCGTCTCAGCCTGATCATCTGCATGATGAGCTGTTACAAGGGCTGTAGAGGAAGTTTTCTCCATTACTTCTCTAAAAAAATCATAGCGAAATTGACGAGCATTTGCTTCTGAAAAATCTCCAGTAAAATGAGCTACGTAAATTGGAACTCCAACTTGTTCAGCTAGTTTTCTTAATTCATATTCTTCATTATCCGATTCTAGTCGTTGTTTATGGTTTACATGAGCTAAAAATAATTCAATCCCGAGTTCTTCTTGATAGGTTGATAGGAGGTGAAAGAGAAACATCGAATCCAATCCTCCAGACAAGGCTAGTACAACTCGTGAATGATCTTTAAAATAACCTTTTTCTAGAAAATGATTTAAAAAATCTTGGTCTCTCATTTTAGGACCTCATAGACATCCTTAGCAATTTTAGAAATGGTATCATAATCAGAATTTTTGGTAAAGATTGAAATAATGAAAGGAGAATCTGTATAGACTATTCCTACATCGTGTTTAAATTCATCTGCATCCCCAATTTTATGGGCTACCTTAGCAGAAATATTCTTAGCAATCCGCTGATTATCAAAAGCTGTTTGCGATAGCGATTCTAAAACAAAACCATTCTGATTATAAATAGATTCCATAACTTGACCAGCCATTTTAGCTGAAGCTAACTTCTCTGTTACGTTCCACTCTTCACCTGCGATAGTAGCCATTTCTTTTTTAAAGGCTTCATCTGATTTATTCGTAATATAATAAGCAAGAATATTATGAGCTACATTGTCAGATTCTTTCGCTGTCTTTGTAATTAAATCTTTGAGAGTGTACTCTTTATTGTCCGCTGTTTTAGGGAGACTTCCACTTCCTTCCGGTTTATAAGAACCAGGGAAATCATTTACTTCAGAAACGTACTTCAATTTCGTGTCAAGTTGGTAATCACCTTGATTGATTTTTTCCTGAACAGAATAAAGATAAGGTAATTTCATAACACTAGCAGCGTACATTTTTTGATCTTCGTTAATCCCAGCTTCCTTACCCGTGCTCAATTGTTTAACATAAATAGAAAACTGTTCATTTTGATAATTCGCAGATAACAACTCTTGTACTTTCTGGATACGATTGTCATCGTTGGAAATGTAATCCGTCGAAATCCAACCAATTTGTTTGATATGTAAAAATTCATGACCACCAGCAAAAATAGACATATCTACTTCAACCTCTTGATAAGCTGCTAAAGTAGACTTTAATTCTTGTTGATCATAAGGACTATTATAAACGACAAATCCTGGTTCTAACCATACTCGTTTAGAAAAATCGTTTACGATGGAACTATCGTATAAAAGTCGTTTATCAGCCATCACAAATTGATTATTTGACAATTTAAAGACAGGCTGTCCTTGTTTATTTAATCTCCATTCTAAAACAGATAATTTTGTATCTGCATTGACTTTTCCTGATTCTTTAATCAAATCTTCTGTAGAATAAACAGACGTTTCACCATAAAATTTTGGAGATTCTATAACATCTTGATAGTAAAAATGATACGAAGCGTGGGTTAAGGAATAAACTTCTTGGTTTGGAATGATAACTGGATTCTCAGTGCTTACTACTTGGACACTTTTTAAAAAAATAGGAAGTAGTAATATCACTAAAAATTTACGCATTCTTTTTTTCCTCTTCTTCTTGTAGCCGTAACAGATGATTTTTTTGAGCTAACTCTTCTAATTTTTCATCTGATTGACTTAAAAACTTTTCTACAATATCTAATAAATTTTCCATTTTACATTACCTAGGAAGTAAGTCCGGAATAGTATAAACTTCCTCCCATGATTTTGAATAGTAATATTTTGCACGCAAATACTTGGCTGCGTATGTTTCATCCTTTAATTTGGTTGCAAGATTCGATTCTTTATCTTTTTCATCGCTCAATTCTTGATACTGTTTTTTCAGATCGGCTAACTGTTGGCGACGTTCGAGTAGTTGCTGATAACTTTGAGTCAAATTATAGGTTGGCAGGATGAACAACAACATAATCAAAATCAAAACCCAGCCCATAAAACGATTTCGTCTTTGTCGTTCTTCCATCAAGTATTTACGACGTTGGTGTTCATTTTGAATAAAAGAATTATTCATTTGTACAATTTTTTTATACATAGTTTTCTACCCTTGTTTCGCTGATAATTTCATACATACCTGCAGCATCTTCTTTTTTAGTGCTATCTTTCATTTCTAACACTTTTACGAGCAACAATTTATTTCCAAAACGAATTTCAACTTGGTCATTGATTTTTAAATCTGTAGAGCTCTTTGCAAGAATACCATTTACCTTGATACGTCCCTTATCTGCAACTTCTTTAGCCACTGTACGACGCTTAATAATTCTTGATACTTTTAAATATTTATCTAATCTCATTTTTATTACCTCAAATTATTATTGTACCATTTTTATCCCTTTTATAGAAGAAAAATGTCATACCTAATTCGACTCTTTTGAATCTTTTATGTTTGCTAATGATTCCCCAAAAGTTAAAAGACCTTCTAAAATCTCATAATCCTTTTTATTACGAATATCAAAAACAACTTCGATTAAACCTTGATTTTCTGAAATATTTGCCTTCAAACTTGTCTGAGAAAGAGCCTGGAAATAATCTTGTGTTAAAAATAATTGTTGCGATATTTTTTCAAACTGAATGACCAGCTTATTAACCTTTCTTTCTACACGATTGACAAATACTTTATCAAGATATGATTTAGCTAATCCAATTTCTAAAAGGTAAGCAACCACATCTGGATATTCTCCAAAACGATCGATCAACTCATCTTGTAATCCCTCATAGTTGACACGGTTATCAATCTGACGAATTCTCTTGTAAATTTCAATTTTATGTCGTTCATCTGAAATATACTCATCTGGAAGATAGGCATCGATTTGTAGAATTAACTCAGCATTTCCTTTTTCACGTTTTTTGTCAGTTCCATTTTTCTTAGCTATTGCTTCTTCTAACAACTGAGAGTACAACTCAAAACCAACAGAATCGATAAATCCAGACTGAGAGCTTCCTAAAAGATTTCCAGCTCCACGAATGGATAAATCACGCATAGCAATTTTAAAACCAGAACCCAGTTCAGTAAAACCTTTGATAGCTTCTAATCTTTTCTCAGAAACTTCTGTCAAAGTTTTATCTGGACGATACATGAGATAAGCATAAGCAATTCGATTACTACGACCAACACGACCTCTTAATTGATACAAGGTTGACAATCCCATATGATCTGCATTTTCTATAAACAAGGTATTAGCATTTGGAATATCTACTCCTGTCTCGATGATTGTTGTAGTTACTAAAATATCATATTGTCCTTCAATGAAATCAAGAAGTGTATTTTCTAAGCGAATTTCACTCATTTGACCATGAACAAAACCAATAGAAGCTTCTGGAATAAGTTCTTGTAACTCTGAAACCTTCTTTTCAATCGTGTCAACTTTATTGTAAAGATAGTAAACTTGACCACCACGATCCATTTCTCTCAATACAGCATCACGAATGATACGATCATTCTGTTCAAGGACATAGGTTTGAACAGGATATCGATTTGTTGGAGGAGTTTCGATGACTGATAAATCTCGGATACCTAGCATAGACATATGAAGAGTTCGAGGAATTGGTGTCGCTGTCAAGGTTAAGACATCAACCTTCTTTTTTAATTCCTTGAGAGCTTCCTTATGCTTAACACCAAAACGTTGCTCTTCATCAATAATCATCAACCCCAAATCAGCAAATTCAACATCTTTAGACAAGACTCGATGGGTCCCTATCAAGATGTCTACTTGACCTTTTTTTAACTTCTCAAGTGTTTCAGTCTGTTCTTTTTTACTTCTGAAACGACTCAAAACATCTACGTTGACAGCAAATTGTTCAAATCTTTCCTTGAAATTACTGTAATGTTGCTGAGCAAGAACGGTTGTTGGCACTAAAACGACAACCTGTTTATGATCATTGACAGCCTTAAATGCAGCTCGCATGGCAACTTCTGTCTTACCAAAACCAACATCTCCAACTAATAGTCGGTCCATCGGTTGAGGAGCCTGCATATCTTTTTTTATTTCTTCGATACTTCGAAGTTGGTCCTCAGTTTCTACATATGGGAATGCTTCGTCAAAAGCGTTTTGGTCTTCATCATCTTTTGAAAATGCAAAACCTTTAAGTTGACTTCTCTCTGCATATAACTTAATTAAATCATCTGCAATATCTTCAACTTGACTCTTTACTTTTTGCTTCGCTTTTTTAAAACGTCCATCGTTTAATTTGTTTAACTTTGGAGCCTTACCATCACTAGAGACATACTTAGAAAGAGTCTGTATCTGCTCCACAGGGATAGAAATACGATCTCCATTTTGATATAGAACACTTACGTAGTCTCGATGAATTCCTTTGATTTCAATCGTTTCAATCCCTAAATATTGCCCAATACCATGAATTTGATGAACAACATAGTCTCCTTTTTGGAGCTCGTTATAATCCTTTAATCGCTCAGCGTTGCTGATATTTTGTCTTCTATATTTCCGTTTAATCTTCTTTTTAAAAATCTCATATTCAGTGATAAATACAAGATTTTCATCTACAAAATGAAACCCATGTCGCAGATTTCCTTCAACAAGATTGACAGTTCCTTTACAGATTTCACTTTCGTCATTATTGTCAACTTTAATATCGTATTCATCAAGAATCGTTGACAGTTTCTTTAGTTCAGTTTTGCTACTTGATTGAAGAACAATCGTATACTTTAATTTTTTGTAACGTTCAATTTCCTCTTTCAGAAAAGAAAACTGATTAAAGAACTCCTGCATAGGATATTGATTGAACTGATACAGATGATGAAATTTTAAATTTCCAAGCCCTTTTTGAAAATTTGAAAAGAAAGTCGCTGGTACATATTTTTTTAACTGACTTTCTACATCAGCAAAATATTGTAAACTTGACAACGCTTTACTGTTATGTAAATCTTCTGTAAAGTAGCTAGCTGTTTCCTTATCAAAAGCATCGTACTGGGTCATGATTTTTTGAAAATCATCAAAGATAATAGGCACTTGATTCAAATAGTCTATCAAGGTCCACTGTTTTTTATAAAATACAGACAAAAACTTGCGAATATCTGCATGAAGAACTTTCTCTTTCGTGCAACTAAAAACTTCTTCTAGGTAAGACTTTAAAGTTGGAGAAAGTGCCTTATCAATCTCATGTTCTAAAAATTCCTGACCACGATGATAATCTTCATGCGTTAACAAAATATCACTAGCTGGATAGATTAGTACTTGAGTTTGACTCTCTTTTGATAATTGAGTTTCAGTATCAAATTTTCTAATACCATCAATCTCATCACCGAAAAATTCGATTCGGTAAGGGGATATTTGAGAGGTTTCAAAGATATCCAGAATATCTCCACGAAGGCTAAATTCTCCCTGACTTTGAACTTGTGTAACTCTCTTATAACCAAGGGAAATCAAGTGATTTTTTAATTCTCTTTGTTCGCATTCCTGGCCCACTTGAAGTTCTAAGATACTATTATCAAAAACTTGAGGATTTGGTAAGAATACCCGACTAGCTGCGACGTTACAAACTAAAATCCCTCTTTGAGACTCATCTCTTAGAAACCGCAAAGCTTCAACCCGAGAAAAAACCTTTTCCTGAGATGATACCAAAAATTCGACCATTGGTGAATCATCTACTAGAAATGGATAAACTAGATCCGAACCTAATATGGAGATTAAATCATTGACCAGACGCTCAGCTTCTCCATATGTGGAAGTCATCACTAAAACCTTATCCTGACTCTTCAGACTACTAGCAATCGCTAACGATTTTGCTGATCCAGAAAGTCCTAGCAATAATTGTCTTTGTTGCTGTGGTAAGTTCTTATGCCAAGATAGAATTTGTTTATTCTCTAAAAAGAAATCGATTAATGCCATTTCCTTACCCATTATATTTCTGCATCGTCTTTTCAAAGTTTTTTTCTTGTAAATAATAATTTACAGCATCGTCAACCTTGTCAATTGACTGTAAAATACCAATATAATCTTCTTGATCAAACTTACTCAAAACATGATGAACTACTGACATTCCTTTTTTAGGTCTTCCAATGCCAATCTTTACACGATTAAAAACCTGTGTACCGATATGTTGAATAATCGACTTAATTCCATTATGACCACCAGCTGTTCCTTTAGCACGAAGACGAATTTTTCCGACTTCCATGTCAAGATCATCGTAAATAATCAGTAAATCTTCAATATCTAAACCATAGTAGGTTAACAATGCATGAACAGCTTTTCCACTTTCATTCATAAAAGTCGTCGGTTTCACCAGATAAATTTTTTCACCGTTAAGAAAAAATGAGGCTAACTCAGCTTGGAATATCTTATCGTGTGTAAAGGTAACATTCTGTTTTTTTGCTAGTTGGTCAATCAGCATAAAGCCAACATTATGTTTAGTTTCAAAATATTTATCTCCTGGATTTCCCAATCCTACAAGTAATTTTGTCATTTATATTTCCTTTCAAAAGTCAAAAGGGTTGGAATTTTTTTCCAACCTAATTGACATTATTTTAAATACTGATTAAACGTTAAAGCGGAATTCCATAATATCGCCATCTTGCACGACATATTCTTTTCCTTCTTCACGCAAACGTCCAGCTTCTTTTACAGCCTTTTCAGAGCCGTATTTTACCAAATCGTCATAAGACATGGTCACTGCACGAATAAATCCTTTTTCAAAGTCAGAGTGGATGATACCAGCTGCTTGAGGAGCTTTCATGCCACGTTTAAAGGTCCATGCACGAACCTCTTTTTCACCAGCTGTGAAGTAAGTTCCAAGTCCTAGTAGATGATAAGCAGCTCGAGTCAATTTGTCAACTCCTGATTCTGTCAAACCAATGGCTTCAAGAAACTCTTTTTTATCTTCATCGTCTAACTCAGAAATTTCTTCTTCAGCACGCGCAGAAATAACCACTACCTCTGCATTTTCTGTTGCTGCGAATTCACGAATTTGCTTCACATAATCGATAGAATCTGGTTCTCCAACGACATCCTCATCAACATTAGCTACATAAAGAACAGGTTTCGTGGTCAAAAGGAAAAGACCTTTGACTACTTTTTGCTCTTCATCTGTAAATTCAATGGTACGTGCTGATTTACCGTCTTCAAGAACAGGTTTAATCTTTTGAAGAACGTTAAATTCTGCAACTGATTCCTTATCTTTTTGCGTACGCGCCATTTTTTCTACACGCGCATAGCGTTTATTGACTGATTCTAAGTCAGCAAGAATCAACTCTAGGTTAATAGTATCAATATCTGCTAGCGGATCCACAAAGGCATCTTCACGACCTTGCTCACGCATGACATTTTCATCATCAAAGGCACGAACCACATGAACAATCGCATCAACTTCACGGATATTGGCCAAGAATTTATTTCCCAAACCTTCTCCTCTTGATGCTCCTTTTACAATACCTGCAATATCTGTAAATTCAAAGGTTGTTGGAACTGTCTTTTTAGGAGTAATCATTTCCGTCAATTTTTGGAGGCGTTCATCTGGAACTTCTACCATTCCAACGTTTGGATCAATGGTCGCAAAAGGATAGTTTGCAGCCTCTGCTCCTGCTTTTGTAATTGCATTAAATAGGGTTGATTTACCAACGTTTGGTAAACCTACGATACCTGCTGTTAAAGCCATAGTTTCTCATTCTCCGTTCACATTTCAATCTTCAATATTATAACACAAAAAGGAAAAACTTGCTAACCCTCTAACTAGGGTTCTTAGTCGATGATTTTACTCATTTTTCTTTCAAAATCATAGCGACTCATCATGACTACGTGGTCACAATTACTACATTTTATCTTGATGTCTGCTCCAACACGGGTAATTTCCCAGCGATTTGCTTTTTTGCCTGTTGACTTAATCGTACAAGCATGTGGTTTTTTCATTTCAACAAAATTTCCAACTTGATACATAGTTAGTCTCCTTTTTCTTTTTCGATTATATCATAAAAGAGGCGAGCTAGGCTCAACCTCTTTCCATTAATTTGTACGAACTGGCGTGATGAGCTGCATGAAATCTTCATCTGTATCAGCTGGAACCAGAGTAAATGGACGAACTGCTGAAATAAAGCTGATTGTAACTTTTTCGCTATTTAGAGCTTTTAGTGCTTCAATCAAATAAGTTGGGTTGAAACTAATTGTCAAATCAGCACCACTTACATTTTCAGTATCAATTTCTTCGTTTACTTTCCCTACTTCTGGAGAATGAACATGGGCACTTACAATTCCTTCTTTGATTTCTAATTTAACAGTACCATTTTGTGTTGCACTTGATAAAAGACGTGCACGTTCCATAGACTGGCGTAGTTTAGCAACGTCAAAAGTCACTGTTGTATTGAAATCTGTTGGAATCAATCGATCGGTATCTGGATAATTTCCTTCTAAGAGACGTGTGTAGAAGCTAATATTTTCACTTCTAAAGAGAATTTGATTATTGGCGAAGAAAATCTCCACTGTTTCGATATCATCAGTAAAAACAGCTGAAAATTCACGTAGCGAACGACTTGGGATGACAACATCAAAATCATCGCTATTTTTTTCAAGAGTCAACTTTTTCTGACTAAGACGGTGAGAGTCTGTCGCAACTGTTTTTAATTCTTTATGGTTGCTCAAGACAAAATGTACCCCCGTCAAAATAGGACGGCTTTCTTGGGTACTAGCTGCAAAAGCTGTTTCATTGATAATCTTTTTAAGAAGTTTTGTTTCAAGAACTAAAGGATTGCTTGCAGAAATTTCCTGAATACGTGGATATTGCTCGCTATCTTTTCCTTTAAGAGTAATCTCTGATTTTCCACTAGTTAAGACAATTTGCTTTTGTTCAATCTCTTTAAAATCAAGTGTTACATCTGGAAGACTTGAAACAACATTGATAAAGAAAGAAGCTTCCAGTAGAACTGAACCTAAAGAGTTAATCAAGAGACCTGCATTTTCATTTTTTTGCGATATAAAATTTTCGATTGAGATTTGACCATTTGATCCAATCAAGGTAATTCCTTCATTGGTAACATCAATTTTTACAGTCGATAAAATAGGAATTGCATTCTTTGAGCTAATAGCTCTCTTTGTTGTATTTAAGGCTTGTAAAAATAAGTTTTTATTAATTGAAAAATGAATCATGGATTCTCCTTTATTCTTTTTATTATTAGAAGGATAATAGTAATAATAGAGTGTGTGAAATCTGTGGAAAAACACTTGTAATCAAGAAAACTCAAGGACAGAGCCTTGTTTAAAAGATGTGGATAAATGAGATATTTTTTTAAAAGTTATCCACAAGTTATTTAATTTTCTTTTTGATGTTTTCAATTTCTATACGTAAATTATCATCTGTTTCAAGCATGGATTTGATTTTTCCATGAGCGTGAATGACCGTTGTGTGGTCTTTACCACCAAACTCTTTTCCAATCTTAGGAAGGCTATTATCAGTCATTTCTCTGGCTAGATACATAGCAACTTGACGGGCTAAAACGATATTTTGAACACGTCTAGTTCCTTTCATTTCCTTGACACTAACACCATAGAAGTTTCCAACTTCTGTTTGGATTTTATCAATTGGAATCACAATCATTTTGCTGACGTCTTGTTTACGAGCACGAATAGCTTCAGCGGCAATGTCAACTGTGATATCGTTAATTTTTTTGACTTTGGCCATTAGGCTGATATCGTTGAGTGCTCCCTCGAGTTCTCGCACGTTAGAGTCAAATTGTCCAGCCAAGTATTCGAGTGTATCGTTCTGAAAATGATAATTGAGATGTTCAGTCTTACTCTGTAAAATAGCAATACGTGTTTCAAAATCAGGTGGTGTGATATCTGTCGTTAATCCCCACGAGAAGCGCGTGACCAGACGTTCAGGTAGACTCTCTAAATGTTCAGGCCTACGATCGCTTGTTAAAACAATTTGTTTATTATTATTGTGAAGGGCATTAAAAGTATTGAAAAACTCTTCTTGAGTTTGTACTTTCTTTCCACTAAGAGATTGAATATCATCAATGAGTAGGAGGTCTAAACTACGATAAGTTTTTTTAAATTTTTCCATATCATTGAGTCTCAAATGCTCTAGAAATTCGTTAATGAAGCTTTCAGCAGGTATGTATTTAACACGCGCATTTGGACTCTTTTTTAGAATTTCATTACCAAGGGCATTTAGCAGGTGAGTTTTTCCCAGTCCAGGACCTCCATAGATAAATAGAGGATTATAAGTTAGTCCAGGATCTTCAGAAACAGCTAAAGCTGCGGACTTAGCCCAAACATTACCATTTCCTTGGACAAAATTATCGAAAGTATACTTTTCCTTGAGTCCAGTTTCAGAATATGGAATAGTGGACAGATTTTGCTGATAGTTATTTGTAGACTCAGAATGTAGGTTTACTTGAGAGGCAGATTCTTCAACTTTCGTGAAGACATAATGGGCTTTTATTTCAGCATCATAGATTTCAAAACCTGCCGCTAAAAGCATCCCATTGATATTTCTTTCCCAGAATATCTGCATTTCATCTCGGGGTAAGAAAATCGTTGCAGTAGTCTCTTCAACTTTAACAAGTTTCGCGTCTAAAATATAGAAATCATAAACTGACTGAGTTAATTTATCATGTGCAAGTTCTAAAAGACGATTCCAAAATTGTTTTTCCTTCAATGATTTCCCCCTCCTTTACTATAGAATTTAAAAGGTTTATTGATAGAATCATTTTACCATAGATAAGATTATTTTTCCACAAGTTGTGGAAAACAATTAACAATGTTTTTAACTGTTATCCACAAAATGTGGATAACTAAGAAAAATTCTGAAATACTGGGCTTTTAAAAACTAAAATGCAGTGGATAACTATGTTAGTTAAGAATACTAAAATAACAGCCTTATTTCAGGCTGTTAATAAATTGTTGGTATTCATCTTGGTTATGGAAAGAAATAGTAATTTTACCACTATCTTTTTTTTGTAGCTTAATATGAACTTCTAATCCGAGTATTTTTTTTAATGTTTGCTCTTCCTCTTTGACAAAGTAATCTTTTTCTTTTTTGCTGATCTTCTTCGTTTTTTGTAGTATTTGTTCAACTTGTCGAACAGATAGATTTTCAGTTTGGATACGATTCAAGAGTTTATCTTGTTTATCACTTGATAATTGAATGAGGAGTCTAGCATGAGCTTGGGAAAGTTTCCCACTTTCAACTTCTGTCAGAATATGTTTAGGTAGTCCTAATAATCGAACTAGATTTGTAATATAAGGTCGAGATTTTCCCATTTTTTCAGCAATTTCTGTGTGGGTAAAACCTTTATCAATTAAAGACTGGTATGCTTTAGCTTCTTCGATAGGATTTAAATTTTCTCGTTGGAGATTTTCAATGATAGAATGAAGCATCATATCTTGATCAGAAAGTTGCTTAACAATGACTGGAACCTCTGAAAGTCCAGCAGCTATTGACGCACGATACCGCCTTTCTCCAGCTAAAATCTCGTATCCAAGTACAGGAGATTTTCTAACGATAATTGGCTGAATTAAGCCGTTTTCCTTAATAGATTGTGCCAGTTCTTGTATTTTTTCTTCTGAAAATTCTTTACGAGGTTGATAGGGATTTTTTTGAATATCCTTTATTTGAACAATTTTAAATTCTTCCATAATTCTACATTATCACAACTTAGATATTCTGTAAAGCACCTTTACATATCTGTAAACTATTGATCTAAATCACTAGTACTCTTATCTAATTTAATGGTAGTTGTTTCTTCCTTACCATTACGGTAGTATGTAATGGTCATGCTATCTCCGATCGAATGACTATATAGAGCACTTTGTAATTCAGTAGTTGAAGAAATGGCTTTATCATCCACTTTTGTAATGACGTCATATTTTTGTAAATGTCCATTAGCAGGCATACTAGTTTGAACAGAACGAACAACTACTCCTGCAGTGACACTTGATGGTACATTCAATCTTTGTAAATCAGTGCTACTAAGATTTGAAAGGTTGACCATTTGAATGCCTAAGGCTGGTCGAGTGACTTTTCCATTCTTTTCCAATTGCTTGATAATATTGATGGCATCGTTTGAAGGAATCGCAAATCCAAGTCCTTCTACAGAAGTGCCGCCATTTGTAGCAATTTTGCTAGATGTAATTCCGATTACTTGTCCTTGAATATTGATTAAAGGACCACCTGAGTTACCAGGGTTGATGGCTGTATCTGTTTGGATAGCCTTTGTAGAGATAGCTTGTCCATCTTCAGATTTTAAAGAAACATTTCTATTCAAACTTGATACGATTCCTTGAGTCACGGTGTTAGCGTATTCAGAACCAAGAGGACTTCCGATTGCGATTGCTGTTTCTCCGACTGTTAGTTGGTCAGAATCTCCAAATTCAGCTACTGTAGTGACCTTATCTGCAGCAATTTTTACAACTGCAATGTCAGAGTAAGTATCAGAACCCACAATTTCACCCGGAACTTTGGTTCCGTCAGCTAAGCGAATATCCACTTTTTTAGCGCCATTAATAACGTGAGTATTGGTTACGAGATAAGCAAAGTTACCTTCTTTTTTATAAATAACTCCAGAACCTTCGCTAGAAACTTGCTCAGTATTTGTATCTGTATCAGTTTCTGCAGATCCAAATAAACTGTTTTGGGAGTTTGCAGAGTAAGTAATGACAGATACCACAGCATTTTTAACTTTATCGACTGCCTGTGTGGTTGAGTTTTCATTTTTTACAGCTGTTTTGCTGACAGTCGTTGTAGTTGTCGTACCACTATTTTGTTTTTGACTGAGCTGCAATGTTGTAAAAGTACCTAAAACACCACTAAAAAAGCTAATGAGAATGACTAATAAAAGTTGTCCCCATTTTTTGGAACTAGTTTTTAAGTTTTTCATAGAAGCCTCCATGTTTTTTAATCAATGAAAGTATAAAATAGCTAGCTTAATCCAAGCTTAAAAACAAAAAAGTTTTTCACAATCTGTGGATAACTTTCGAAAAACTGTGAATTTATTGAAGTTTTTCAAAATCTTATCTGTGAATAAGATGTGAAATTGAGTGTGAATATGTTAGAATAGAAGAATGAAAATTAAAGTGGTAACAGTTGGAAAACTGAAAGAAAAATATCTCAAAGATGGCATAGCAGAATACTCTAAGAGAATTTCACGCTTTGCTAATCTAGAAATGATTGAGTTGGCTGATGAAAAAACACCAGATCGGGCCAGCGAATCTGAAAATCAAAAGATTTTGGAGTTGGAAGGGAACCGCATTCTTGCTAAAGTAGGGGAACGTGATTTTGTAGTTGTTTTAGCTATTGAAGGAACAACTTTTTCTTCTGAAGAGTTCAGTAAGCAGCTTGAAAGAGCTTCTATCAATGGATTTTCAACAATCACTTTTATCATTGGGGGGAGTTTAGGACTATCTCCAGAGGTGAAAAAGAGAGCCAATCTCTCTGTTAGTTTTGGTAGATTGACGCTTCCTCATCAACTAATGAGATTAGTCTTAGTAGAACAAATTTATAGAGCGTTTTCGATTCAACAGGGTTCTCCCTATCATAAATAGATGATTGACTAAGCTAGCTTTTTTTGATAAGATAGATTAGTAAGGTCTCATAGCTCAGCTGGATAGAGCATTCGCCTTCTAAGCGAACGGTCGCAGGTTCGAATCCTGCTGGGATCAGTGTTAAATCGTAAGCTGGGAAAAAATCCCAGCTTTTTTTGTAAAAATTTGACATTTCAGAATAAAATTTGAGCATTTGAGAAATAATTCTCTATAGGTATCGTAGATTTTATATAATATTTTTGTAAGTTAATTTACAAGAAAAACATTATAGGAGTTTATATTATGAAAAAGAATACAGATTTTGCTCAAATGAAAGATTTCCAACAATTGAACGAAAAAGAACTGCAGGAAATTAGAGGCGGGGATATTAGGAGTTTTAAGTTTTTAAATAAAATATTTCTGAAGAAGTAGTTTATTGAAGCAAGATAGGGAGAACATAATGGATTTATTTGGTGTGGTAATAGCTATTTTTTATGTTTTTATTATTATTAAAATTTATAAATGGATTTGTAAAGCAACTAGAAAAGAACAATGTATTTTTAGTATTTATATCTTTCTACTACAATTGACAGTGGAAGAAGGTACTTATTTGGTATTTGCTAGTAGTTTTGGATTGTCTAAATTTTTATTTCCTTTCCTCCTATTTGGTTACTTTGTTGGATTTAAGAAGTATGAGAAATCTAAGGGAATTTTTATCAGTCTATTATTTTCTCTTTTATATAATAGTACCAATAACTTTTTATCAGTAACCTTATCATCTATTACAGGAGATGAGTTTGCATTGAAGTATAACAATTATTTTTATCTATTTATCCTGATCTTAACTTATTTGGTTATTAAAGTTGTTGTTTCTTATTTCCATCTCGAATTTAAATATTTTGATAAAGACTATCTATATCCTTTTCTGAAGAAAGTGCTCTTTACATTTATTTTTCTACACGTTGTCTCTTTCACTTCAGATATTGTGAGTACTTTTCCCAATTTAAACAGTTTTGGAAGTATTTTATCATCCATTGTTTTTGTTGGTCTACTTTTGACCTTCTTTTCCATGAATTCTCACAAAGTTCAGATAGAAAAAGAAATCGAATTGGAACAAAAGAAGTTTGAGCAAAAACACTTACAAACTTACACGGATGAGATTGTTGCCTTATATAATGAAATTCGTGGTTTTCGCCATGATTATACAGGCATGCTTGTCAGCTTAAGAATGGCGATCGAAAGTAAAGATTTACAAGAAATTGACAGAGTTTACAGTGAAGTTCTTGTAAAGGCGAATCAAAAATTACGTTCAGATAAGTATACTTATTTCGATTTGAACAATATTGAGGATTCAGCACTTCGTAGTTTGATTGCTCAATCTATTGTCAATGCGAAAACTAATGATGTAGAGTACACACTAGAGGTAAAAGATATCATCACACCTTTGTCTATGGAATTATTAGACTTGGTGCGCGTGATGAGCGTTCTGCTCAATAATGCTGTTGAAGGGGCAGTTGAAAGCTATCAAAAACAACTAGAGGTAGCTATCATCAAGTTGGATCTTGAAACCCTAGTTGTCATCCAAAACTCTTGTAAAAAAAGAAATGTAAAATCCGAAGATTTATTTGAATTAGGATTTTCAACTAAAGGAAGACATAGAGGACTTGGACTTAATAATGTTAAAGAAATTTTAGGAAAATATGACAATGTTATTTTAGAAACAGAAATTGATAATGATGTATTTAAACAAGTAATTAGATTTAAGAGGGAACTGGTATGAAAGTATTAATTTTAGAAGATATTATAGAACACCAAGTAAGATTGGAAACAACTCTGAATAAAATTTCTAAGGAAACGAATATTCCTATCTCCTATAAAACAACAGGGAAAGTAAGAGAATTTATGGAATATGTAGAGCATGATGAAGTCAATCAGCTTTATTTTCTAGATATTGATATCAATGGGATTGAGAGAAAAGGATTTGAGGTTGCTCAATTTATTCGTCATCGCAATCCTTATGCTATTATTGTTTTTATTACAAGTCGATCTGAATTTGCTACCTTGACTTATAAATACAAAGTTTCAGCATTGGATTTCATTGATAAAGAAACCAGTGATCAAGTTTTTAAAAATAGAGTTGCCGACTGTGTGCTTTACACTAAGACTACTTTACTTGAAAACCAATCAGTCGTTGATTATTTTGATTATAGTTATAAAGGAAATGATCTTTGTATTCCTTATCATGATATTCTCTACATTGAAACAACGGGAACTTCTCATAAATTACGAATTGTAGGTAAGAATTTTGCCAAAGAATTCTATGGAACAATGACAGATATTCAAGAAAAGGATAAGGAAACACAACGTTTTTATCTAGCTCACAAGTCATTTTTAGTCAATATCGGTAATGTGAGAGAGATTGATCGTAAAAAAATGGAAGTTGTATTTTATGAAGATCATCGTTGTCCTATCTCACGCCTAAAAACTAAAAAATTGAGAGAACTAATGGCTAAAAACCAAAAAAAGTAATTGACAATTTTTGATAAATTGATATAATGGTTATATCTGCTACAAGTAGAGGGTCCGTTGGTTAAGAAATCGTCTTTTCATAGCGGTAACACGGGTTCGAATTCCGTACGGACTATTTAATCCGCCATAGCTCAGTTGGTAGTAGCGCATGACTGTTAATCATGATGTCGTAGGTTCGAGTCCTACTGGCGGAGTCAGATGAAAGGAACACTAATTTGGTGTTCCTTTTTTTGATTCTTTGTCCGATGTAATGAGGGGAGGCATATCTAAAATATTGAAAGAGAATGATTTGTGTCCGAAAATAAAACTAAGGAAAATTAGTATTAGCCTAATAAGAACAACAAAATAGGCTCCATAATATCCATAGGGGTTTGATTCCCTATAACTATTATAGAGCTTTTTATTAATTTGTATCCCCTAACATTTTCATTAAAAAGTCCGTGATTTCTTGTGGACTTTCTTTTTTTCCGTGGGCAATCCAGGTTTGACAGACTCCAAAGAGAGCATTTGTTAGGTAGACGCTACTGTATTCTAATTCTATTTCATTTAGTTTGAGTTGCATAAAACGTTTTTGAAGGTCTGTGCTCAGTAGGATGTGAAGCTTATTTCGCAGGAAATTTTGAATTTCCTTGGTTCCATTTTCAGATAAAAGAGTTGCTAGAAGCGGTTCTGATTCTAAGTATTCAAATACTTCTAGAATAGCATCTCGTTTGTGATTAGCATGTTTTTGAAAGATATATTCGAAGGTATGAAATAGTTTACTTTGGTAATGTTCAATCATATCGTATTTATCTTTGTAATGAGTATAGAAACTGGAGCGGCTAATTCCAGCTTTTTGTGCTAATTTAACAGTTGTAATCTGATCGAATGGTTGTTCCATCAATAATTCTACCATGGCATTTTCGATAATACGCTTGGTTTTTAATCGTTTATTACTTTCTTGCATGTTCCCTCCATATGAACATTTTTAGACAATGTGTTTAAAAATAGATTTTTTATCTTGTCTTTTTAATTTTTTGATGTATAATCTATTATATCAAAAATTTAGACAAGTAGTTTAAAAAAGGAGACAATATGTTTAAAGAATGGAAAGCAATCTTTAAAAAACCGACATTTATTATTGTCATGATAGGAATTTCCTTAATTCCAGCTCTTTACAATATCATTTTCTTATCATCAATGTGGGATCCATACGGTAAACTTTCGGAGTTACCTGTAGCAATTGTTAATAAGGATCAAGCTGCTACTTATAATGATGAAAAACTTACTATTGGTGAAGACATGGTGTCTAATTTAAAAGATAGTAATAGCCTGGATTTTCATTTTGTAGATGAAGGTGAGGGAGAAAGAGGACTGCGGGATGGAGATTATTACATGGTCGTAACGTTGCCAAGTAATCTTTCTGAGAAAGCTTCTTCTATCCTTACAAATCATCCTGAACAGATGACGATTGACTATCAGACATCAAGTGGTCATAGTTTTACTGCAAGCAAGATGAGTGATTCTGCCATGACACAAATGAAACAGACAGTGGCTACTAATGTTACTCAATCTTATACTAAAGCTTTATTTAAAAAGATGGGTGATTTAAAACTTGGTTTATCTCAAGCTGCAAATGCAAGTTTACAATTGGCTGATGGTTCGAATCAGCTTTCTGATGGGAGTCAAACCTTAACAACCAATCTTCAAACCTTAGCTCAATCGAGTCTCACATTTTCTAATGGTGCTGATCAATTATCTACAGGTTTAGGAACCTATACAGCTGGTGTAAATCAGTTAAATCTTGGTCTTGGTAATTTTAATACTG
The DNA here is from genome assembly GCF_001073085.1 of Streptococcus pseudopneumoniae. Classification (GTDB taxonomy): domain Bacteria; phylum Bacillota; class Bacilli; order Lactobacillales; family Streptococcaceae; genus Streptococcus; species Streptococcus pseudopneumoniae_M. The sequence goes on along the minus strand of NZ_JVFV01000027.1, from coordinate 127,441 downwards.
GTTTAAATCAATATACCAGCGCTATTTCACAAATCGACAATGGATTAAACCAACTGAATTCACAGACACCGGCACTGGTATCAGGATTGACTCAACTTGATTCAGGCACACAAGCCTATACAGGTGGTGTTTCTCAATTAAATTCAGGATTAAATCAATTTTCACTTGGTATTGATACTTATACAAATGGAGTTCAAAGTCTATCATCAGGTGCAAATCAGATTTCTACTAAATCAGAGATTCTACGTACAGGATTAACAAAACTTAATCAAGGTATTCAAGAACTTTCTACTCAATTAAATGGGGCAAACCAACAAAAAGATCAGATTAAACAATTAGCAACTAGTTTAGAGCAATTTAATCAAGCTATTCAAAATATTCAAACAGCAAATAGTGGAGAGATAACACAAGTAACAAACCAGCTTTCTAGTAGTCTATTAACGATTGCAAATTCAGCACAAAGCATCATTACTTCAAATCAAGCTGAAAAAGAAACTACTTTGTCAGCTATTCAATCTACTAGTGCTTATCAAAGCTTAACTCCTGACCAACAGGCAGAGATAACTTCTGTGGTTTCTAATCCATCATCTTCTACTAGTGAGTCAGCACGAACAATTTTAACTACAGTTCAAACGTTACAATCTTCTTTAGAAAATGTAACCACTCAAACAGATAGTCTAACTCAATTAAAGAATCACTCAAGTCAATTATTACCAACTGCTTCTTCAACATTGACAAGTTTGTCAAGTGGATTAACACAGGTTCAAACAGCAATTGATGGTCAGTTATTGCCAGCTAGTCAAACTCTTGAATCTGGTATTGAAAGCTATACAAAATCTGTAGACCAAGTAGCTTTAGGAGCAAGTCAGTTGAGTTCGAAAAATTCGAACTTGACAGGAAGTTTCAATAAGTTGCTACAAGGTTCTAATCAGTTGACAGAAAAATCTTCAACATTGACAGGTGCTACTGCTAAGTTAGCAGAGAATGCACCAGAATTAGCAACAGGAATTGATAAACTTGCATCAGGTGTCAACCAAGTAAACAATAAAACATCAGATTTAACCGCTGGATTTAATCAATTACAAGCGGGCTCTCAACAATTAGCTGATAAATCAGACCAGCTAGTTTCTGGTGCAAATCAACTATCTAATGGTTCTGAAAAAATAGCTAGTGGAGCAGATCAACTTGCTCAAGGATCAGAAATTCTACAATCAGGACTTGGAAAATTAAGTGATGGTTCAAGTCAATTAAATCAAGGTTTGACAGAGGCTGAGGGGCAATTGAAACAGGCTTCAACTGAACCAACAAATGCAGATTTACTAGCTGATCCTCTAAGTCTTTCAAAAACTGATAAGGATCAAGTAGCAGTTAATGGAATTGCCATGGCTCCATATATGATATCAGTTGCTCTTTTTGTTGCTGCTATTTCAACTAATATGATTTTTGCTAAATTGCCTTCTGGGCGTCATCCAGAAAGTCGCTGGGCTTGGTTTAAGTCTCGCTTTGAAATTAACGGTATCATTGCTGGTTTGGCAGGAGTATTAGTTTATGGCGGAGTACATTTAATCGGACTGACTGCAGTTCACGAATTCAAAACCTTAGCTTTGATCATTTTAACCAGCCTTGCTTTTATGGCGATGGTAACAGCATTGACAACCTGGAATTCTCGCCTAGGCGCCTTCTTCTCCTTAATTTTATTACTCCTTCAATTAGCATCAAGTGCAGGAACTTATCCTTTAGCTTTGACGAATCAATTCTTTAAAACTATTAACCCATGGTTACCAATGAGTTATTCAGTTTCAGGTTTACGACAAACCATTTCTATGACAGGTAATATTCATAGTCAGATTATTTTCCTTATCTTTACAGTAATGATTTTTGTTATTTTAGGAATGCTTGCCTACCAACCTAAAAAAGCTGAAGAAGACTAAAAACTATCGACCGATTCGGTCGATAGTTTTTTATCTAGAATATTTTTTTCTTTGAATATCATAAAAAATAAAGACAATAATGGCTATAAGAGAACAACTTGCTCCAGCGATAAATCCTTTTGGAATAAAGGAAAGGGTAATAGCTCCTTCACCTTCAGGAACATCAATTTTCATAAATCCAGTTTGTGCCTGTTGAATTTGTAATTTTTTACCATTTTGATAAGCAGACCATCCTTGATCGTATGGAATTGTGAAAAAGATCGATGTCTCATTCTTTATCTTATAATTTACAGTGACTTTATTTTTATAAGAGCTCACCTCTACTGGATTTTCTTTTATTTTGCGTATAGCCTCCGTATATTTCTTAGTATCTAAGCGATAGAAAGTTGGAGATTCAAATGATACTTGAGCATTTCCTGGAAACTTAACTTGGATATCAAAAGTTTGTTTATGTTCTGTATATCCAAGATTGAAAAATGTAAAAGCATTATCTGTGGTAAAGGATTTTTTTTCACCATTGACAATGATGTCAACTTGCTTTTTCTTATCATTTGAAAAATTTAGCTTGGTCATGGAAAGGTAAACCTGACTATTATCAGGTACTTCAATACTGTAGCTGATAGTTGCATCTTCAGTATCAGTTCCGTTTAGATTGACCACGCTGTCACCAGAGTCTGTATGATGATTTATCGGATAAAAGTACTCTTCATTTAAGCCAGCAATTTGATTTAAAAATTGAGTTTGGTTATCAAGAGTATGGTCATTAAAAGTGACATCTTTATAAAGTGACTGTGTAGCAAAAGCAATTGGGAGAGCGAATTGATTTTTATAAAGGGTTAGATTATCTTTTTGATAGCTTGGATGAAAACCATATTTATCTGGATAGGTTTCAGAAATATTGTAGCTGATTCCAAATAGACTATCTGCAATGATAGTATTATTTGCATAACGAAGATTAAGGTTGGTACCTGAAGATTTAAAACCCAACTTATCTAACGTTGTACTTGCAGAACGATTACGAACAGATGAAAATTGTGAGATGCCATTGTAGTTAAATTTTATGCTATCGTTTCCAGTTTGAGTTTGTAACTTTTCAGTTCGTGTAAATGTATCTGGTTGCTGTTTGGTATACTCCAAAATAGCTTCTATACTTGGAATATCTTTATCATAGGTACTACGAGAAGCAAATCCCCATTCTTTCGTAATTCCATTTAGTTGAGATGAAGCATTAAAACTAATTTCACTTATTGTAAAGATCAAAATAAGAATTGAAAAGATTTTTAGAGAAATCAGTTTTTTAATAAGTGCCAATAGTAACAGTAAGTATACCACTAAGAATTCAAGCGTTAAGAGTATATTTAATTTAGTTAAAAATGAATAATGATTTTTAAAATAAATGGTTGTCAGATAGCCAGATAAAAGTAAAGTCATTGAGAATAAAATGTTCCACAATTTTATATCTTTAACTCTATTTAAAACTTCTGCTGAAATATAAATCAAGAGAGTAGAGAAAATCCACGCATAGCGATGAAGAAACATATTTGGCGCGTGCATTCCTTGCCAAAATAAATCTAAGGCTTCTAGATAAAAACTAGCAATGATGATAATGAGTAGAGTTGCATAGCATAGTTTCACGTGAAACTTAATTGATTTTAATGTAAAGAATACAATTGTTAAGATAAAAGGAAGGAGGCCAACAAAAATCATTGGGATGGAACCATACTTAGTTGTGTCGAAAGCACCAATGAATTGTTTAGCGAATAGATCTAGATACCAACTGGTATCTGTTTTTATTTTTGTAATAGCGGTTAATTTTTCACCATGAGTTCTTAAATCAAACAAGGTTGGGAGTGTCATGATGAAACTTGTTAAACCAGCGAGTAAGGATGTTAGGAAAAAATCAAGAAAAGAATACTTGCGACTTTTAAAATCCCAGGAAAGTTGGCAAAAATACCAAACTACTAAAAACAGGGCAGTCATATAACCAAAATAGTAGTTTTGGATAAATAATATTGACAAACTTGTAAAGTATAGAATACGTTTTTTTTCCGTTATGAGTAGATGTAAACCAGTTAAAATTAAGGGAATTAAAATAAAAACATCTAACCAAGTTTTAATCTCAAGTTGACTAACTGTAAAGCTCATTAAAGCATATGAGGTAGATAGAGCTAATCGAAGTGGGGCTGGTATATTTTTAAATAGTTTACTCAAGCTAAAAAAGGTTGACAGACCTATCAAGCCAAATTTCAACAAGGTTGCAAGATAAACTGCATCTGGCATGCTTGATACATCAAAAAAATAAACAAGAGGAGATAGAAAACTACCAAGGTAATAACTGGACAAGGCATAAAAATTGAGACCTAGACCGCTGGTAAAAGTATAAAATAGACTATCACTCCCATGTAAAATATTACGAAGATTAAGATCAAAAATAACATATTGATGAAATCCATCCCCTAATAAAGGTGAAGTATCACTATTCCAGTAGATACCTTGAGAAAGATAGACTCCGAACATAATCACTAGGGGAATGATGAAAGAAATAAGATAGGTCCAATAGTTTCTGAAAAATGTTTTCATGTTACCTCATAGAATGTTAGAAAACTCAGTTGGTTAATCCAACTGAGTTTTAAAGTATTATTTAGTCTTTCCAAAGTTCTTTGACTTTTGCTTGTACTTCAGCATTTTCTAAGAATTCATCATAGGTTTCATCGATACGGTCGATTACACCGTTTTTAGATAGGACAATAATGTGGTTAGCCAATGTTTGAATGAATTCATGGTCATGGCTGGCAAAGATGATAGATTCTTTGAAGTTTTTCAATCCATCGTTCAAACTTGAAATAGATTCCAAATCTAAGTGATTAGTAGGATCGTCAAGTACTAGAACATTTGATTTCAAAAGCATGAGTTTCGATAGCATCACGCGCACTTTTTCTCCCCCTGACAAGACATTTACAGGTTTGTTAACCTCATCTCCAGAGAAGAGCATGCGACCAAGGAAACCACGCAAGAAGGTATTGTCATCTTCTTCTTTACTTGCAAATTGACGGAGCCAGTCAAGAATAGATTCACCCCCAGCAAAATCAGCTGAATTGTCTTTTGGTAAGTAAGAGCGACTAGTTGTAACCCCCCACTTGACAGTTCCTTCATAGTCGATATCACCCATAATAGCACGGATGAGAGCAGTTGTTTGGATATCGTTTTGTCCGATAAGAGCTGTCTTGTCACCTGGACGCAAGATAAAGCTGATGTTTTCAAGAATAGTTTCGTCATCAATCTTGACAGATAGATTTTCTACTGTCAAGAGATCGTTACCGATTTCTCGTTCAGCTTTAAAGTTGATAAATGGATATTTACGACTAGATGGCACAATTTCTTCAAGTTCAATCTTATCAAGCATTTTCTTACGTGATGTTGCTTGTCTTGATTTAGAAGCATTAGCAGAGAATCGAGCAACGAATTCTTGGAGTTGCTTAATTTTTTCTTCTGCTTTTGCATTACGGTCTGCTAGCAATTTAGCAGCAAGCTCAGAAGATTCTTTCCAGAAATCGTAGTTTCCGACATAGAGTTTGATTTTTCCAAAGTCAAGGTCGGCCATGTGAGTACATACTTTGTTCAAGAAGTGACGGTCATGGGATACGACAATAACGGTGTTATCAAAGTCAATCAAGAAATCTTCTAACCAAGTAATAGATTGGATATCCAAACCGTTGGTCGGCTCGTCTAGAAGAAGTACATCTGGTTTACCAAACAAGGCTTTAGCAAGAAGTACTTTCACTTTATCTCCATTTGCAAGTTCACTCATATTTTGGTAATGAAGATCTTCAGGGATATTCAAGTTTTGCAAGAGTTGTGAAGCTTCACTCTCAGCTTCCCAACCACCTAGTTCAGCAAATTCACCTTCAAGCTCAGCTGCACGAACTCCATCTTCATCAGTAAAGTCTGCTTTCATATAGATAGCATCTTTTTCTTTCATGATGTTGTATAGTTTTTCATTACCCATGATAACAACATCAATAACACGTTCATCCTCATAGTCAAAGTGATTTTGACGAAGCACAGAAAGACGTTCATCAGGTCCAAGAGAAACATGACCAGTTGTAGGTTCAATATCTCCAGCTAAGATTTTTAAAAATGTTGATTTACCTGCACCGTTAGCACCAATTAAACCATATGTGTTTCCTTCTGTAAATTTGATATTGACCTCATCAAAAAGTTTGCGATCACTAAAACGTAGTGAAACATCAGATACTGTTAGCAATTTTTTTCTCCTATTATATGTAATACTCTAATTCTACTAGAAAATCAGCAAATATTCAAATTTTTATCTGTCAATTATTTGTAAAGAATGTTTACAGATAGTTTACAGTTAAGGAGTTGAAATCGTAATTATTTGATAAAAAAAATTATCTGTCTTTTTATCAAAAAAATGCTATAATTGAAAGGACCATATCAAAGGAGAATAAGATGAATAAACCCATTATTTTAACAGGAGATCGTCCAACGGGGAAATTACATATTGGGCACTACGTTGGTAGCTTAAAAAATCGTGTCTTGTTACAGCAAGAAGATAAATATGACATGTTTGTTTTTTTGGCTGACCAGCAAGCTTTAACTGACCATGCAAAAGATCCACAAACTATTGTAGAGTCTATCGGGAATGTTGCCTTGGACTATCTTGCAGTGGGATTGGATCCTAATAAATCAACGATTTTCATTCAAAGCCAGATTCCAGAATTGGCAGAGTTATCTATGTACTACATGAACCTAGTTTCATTAGCTCGTTTGGAACGAAATCCTACTGTAAAGACAGAAATTGCTCAGAAAGGATTTGGAGAAAGTATTCCAACTGGATTTTTAGTTTATCCAATTGCTCAAGCAGCAGATATCACAGCTTTTAAGGCTAACTATGTTCCTGTAGGTACAGACCAAAAACCGATGATTGAACAAACGCGTGAGATTGTACGTTCATTCAACCATGCCTATAATTGTGATGTTTTAGTAGAACCGGAAGGAATTTATCCTGAAAATGAAGGAGCAGGTCGCTTACCTGGTCTTGATGGAAATGCCAAAATGTCTAAATCGCTTAATAATGGTATCTACTTGTCAGATGATGCAGATACTTTGCGTAAGAAAGTAATGAGTATGTATACAGATCCAGATCACATTCGTGTTGAGGATCCAGGTAAGATTGAAGGAAATATGGTTTTCCATTACTTAGACGTATTCGGACGTCCTGAAGATGCTCAAGAAATTGCTGACATGAAAGAGCATTATCAATGTGGAGGTCTAGGTGATGTTAAGACAAAACGGTATCTACTTGAAATCCTAGAACGTGAACTTGGTCCAATCCGTGAACGTCGCCTAGAATATGCTAAAGATATGGGTGAAGTGTATAATATGTTACAAAAAGGTAGTGAAAAAGCTCGAGAAGTTGCTGGCCAAACGCTATCAGAAGTAAAATCAGCAATGGGTCTAAATTACTTTCATTAATCGATAAAATACGAACTCTAAAACTATCTCTTCTTTAAAATTAAAGGGATAGTTTTTTTACATTATCTATTATCAATATAATTGACAAATTTTCATAGAATGGTATGATAGATACAATACAAAAAGCGTCAAGCTCAAAAAGAAAGAAAAGAGGAAACTTCAATGTCTAATTGGGACACTAAATTTTTGAAAAAAGGTTTTACCTTTGATGATGTATTGCTTATTCCAGCAGAGAGTCATGTATTGCCTAATGATGCGGATTTAACAACAAAATTGGCAGATAATTTGACTTTAAATATCCCAATTATTACAGCAGCCATGGATACTGTAACAGAAAGCCAAATGGCGATTGCTATTGCGCGTGCAGGTGGTCTTGGTGTTATCCATAAAAATATGTCTATTGAACAGCAGGCAGATGAAGTTCGTAAGGTAAAACGTTCTGAAAATGGTGTTATCATTGATCCATTCTTCTTGACTCCAGAGCATACAATTGCAGAAGCAGATGAACTCATGGGACGTTACCGTATCAGTGGTGTTCCAGTGGTTGAAACTCTTGAAAATCGTAAATTGGTTGGTATTTTAACAAACCGAGACCTTCGTTTTATTTCAGATTACAATCAACCAATCTCAAATCATATGACCAGTGAGAATCTTGTTACTGCTCCTGTTGGAACAGATCTTGAAACAGCTGAGAGCATTCTTCAAGAACACCGTATTGAAAAACTTCCTTTGGTTGATGAAGAAGGTCGTCTTTCTGGCTTGATCACGATTAAAGATATTGAAAAAGTGATTGAGTTTCCAAATGCAGCTAAAGATGAGTTTGGTCGTCTTCTAGTTGCTGGTGCGGTAGGTGTAACTTCTGATACTTTTGAACGTGCTGAAGCTCTCTTTGAAGCAGGAGCAGATGCAATTGTCATCGATACAGCACACGGACACTCTGCAGGGGTTCTTCGTAAAATCGCTGAAATCCGTGCCCATTTCCCAGACCGTACACTGATTGCTGGAAATATCGCTACTGCTGAAGGAGCCCGTGCCCTTTATGATGCAGGAGTTGACGTTGTTAAAGTTGGTATTGGGCCAGGTTCAATCTGTACAACTCGTGTTATCGCTGGTGTAGGAGTTCCACAAGTTACAGCTATCTATGATGCAGCAGCCGTTGCACGTGAATATGGCAAAACAATCATTGCTGATGGTGGAATCAAGTATTCTGGAGATATTGTTAAAGCCCTTGCTGCTGGTGGAAATGCAGTAATGCTTGGATCAATGTTTGCAGGAACAGATGAAGCTCCAGGAGAAACTGAAATCTTCCAAGGACGTAAGTTCAAGACATACCGTGGTATGGGTTCAATCGCTGCTATGAAGAAGGGTTCAAGTGACCGTTACTTCCAAGGCTCAGTCAATGAAGCAAACAAACTTGTTCCAGAAGGAATTGAAGGACGTGTTGCATATAAAGGAGCAGCAGCTGATATCGTATTCCAAATGATTGGTGGTATCCGATCTGGTATGGGTTACTGTGGTGCAGCTAACCTTAAAGAATTGCATGACAATGCTCAATTTATCGAAATGTCTGGTGCTGGTCTAAAAGAAAGCCATCCACACGATGTGCAAATCACAAATGAAGCACCAAACTACTCAATGTAATAAAAAATCTCCTGAAAAACAGGAGATTTTTTATTGTTTACACCAATGTAAATATTAGTTTACAGATAATTGGCCGTTCTTTACAGTAAATATACTGAGATTATCAGGTAAGTTTTGAAGATGCTCTAAACTAGTTGTTGTAATAAAGGTTTGAATATTTTGAGATATGGTTTCTAATAATTTAAGTTGACGAGTATTGTCAAGTTCGCTCATAACATCGTCAAGTAAAAGTATAGGCGATTCTTTTGTAATGTTCTCCATTAATTCTATTTCAGCTAGTTTAATAGAAAGAACAAGGCTACGATGTTGCCCTTGACTTCCAAAGCTTGCGTCCATTCCATTGATTAAGAAAATCATATCATCCCGATGAGGACCAACTCCAGTATTCTTTTTAAATAGATCTCTTGATCTACTTTTTTGAAGTGCTGTATAAAAAGATTCAGCTAGTTTTTCCTTATCAGTGAAGTTTACAGATGGTTGATAACGAATTGACAATTCTTCTAATTGGTTCGAAATATCAAAGTGTTTTTCACGACCAAAAGACTCCATTTTTTTGATAAATTCTTCTCTGTGGACCATCACTCGACAACCATAGTCTACTAGCTGGTCATCCAGAACAGATAAAAAGGTTTCGTCAATCTGATTCGCTGACTTTAAGTAGGTATTTCTTTGTTTGAGCACATGGTTGTAGCTTGACAAGTCTGACAAGTATATGGGTTTGATTTGACCTAGCTCCATATCTATAAACTTACGTCGGATAGCCGGTGCTCCTTTGACAAGTTGTAAATCTTCGGGTGCAAATAGAACAACATTCATGTGTCCAATATAGTCAGATAGCCGAGCTTGCTTTAAGTGATTGACTTTAGTAATCCGACCTTTTGGGGTTAAGTCAATCTCAAGTGGAACAGTAGTCGTTCGTTTTTGAAGAATTCCAGAAACTTGAAGTTGTTGTTCTTCAAATTGAATTAAATTTTTGTCCGTCTTTGTCCGATGACTTCTAGTTAAAGCTAAAAAGTAAATACTTTCCAGAAGATTGGTTTTGCCTTGTGCATTTCGACCAACAAATACATTCAATTTAGGATTAAATCCAATCTCAGTATCCTGATAGTTTCTAAATTGCTTGATGGATAAGTTTTTTAGCCACATACTTATCTACCTGGGAAACGTGGTGCAGTTTTTGTTTTAGCTTTCGGGGTCTTTTTTGTTGGCTTTTTTTTGACCGTCTTATTCATTTCTTTGACAAGTTTAGCCACACGTTCTTTCTCAAGTTTTTCTTGGAGATATTCTTCCTGTTCTTCTAAGCTCGGTTGCGTCAGAATGATTTGGATTTTCATGTCAGGAATGTCGATAGAGTCTCCGATTCTTACTTTTTTCCCACGACGATTTTCTAATTCCCCATTAAAATAGACAAGATGCTCAGCTAAAAAGGATTTAATAGCTCCGCCACTGTGTATTATACCAAGTTCTTTCAAGAGAGCTTGGAGAGTGATAAATTCTTCAAATAATTTGTATTCCATAGTTCACCTCAATCTTTGGTATTATACCATATTTTACCTTGAAATGGCAGAGGTAAATTCGTTAGAAATGAAAGCGGTTTTAATTCTAAAAGGGGTAAAGAGAACAAGAAAAATTTCTCTTTTCATGGTATAATAGAACTCTATGTAGAAGGAGGTAAGCGATGGAGTTAGTACCTGGAATTGCAGTGCATTTTATCCAATCAAAAAAATTTAAAACTAATAAAATTACTGTGCGTTTTACAGCTCCGTTGTCTTTGGATTCAATTTCAAGCCGCATGTTAAGTGCCAGTATGCTTGAAACTGCTAACCAAAGTTATCCAACTGCTCAACTGTTTAGAAAACGTTTAGCAACCTTGTATGGAACTGATTTGTCAGCGCACGCCTATCGAAGAGGACAAAGTCATCTTGTGGATTTGAGTATTTCCTATGTGCGTGATGAATTTTTAAGTAAGAAAAACGTATTAACTTCTCAAATTTTAGAATTACTGTACCAGGTTCTGTTTACACCATTGTCGGATGAGGATGGATTTGAGAAAAATGCTTTTGACATCGAGAAAAAACAGATCTTATCAAGGCTAGAATCAGAATTGGAAGACCCATTCTTCTTTGCCCATAAAGAGTTAGATCAATTGTTTTTCCAAGAAGAATCAATGCAGCTAGTTCCTAAAGATTTGATTTCTAGAATTTCAGAAGAGACTCCAGAAACATGTTTTTCAAGCTATCATAAAATGCTAAAAGAAGACCAAATAGATATTTTCTTCTTGGGTGATTTTAATGAAATTGAAGTTTTAGAGTTTTTACATAAATTTCCTTTAATAGGTCGTAAATCAGCTGTAAACATTCAATATCAGCAACCCTATTCTAATATTCTTAGAGAAGGTATTGTTAGAAAGAGATTAGGACAGTCTGTTTTAGAGATGGGTTACCATAGTTCAGTGGCATATGGTGATGAAGCACAGATGGCAGTGCTTCTTGCCAATGGTCTTTTAGGAGCCTTTCCTCATTCGAAACTGTTTACCCAAGTGCGCGAAAAGGAAGGTCTGGCCTATACTGTATCGAGTCATTTGGATCTTTTTAGTGGATTTTTACGATTGTTTGCTGGAATCGATCGGCAAAATCGAAATAAAGTAAGAAAATTGATGAATCATCAGTTGCTTGACATAAAAAATGGCAAGTTTACAGATAAGGAAATTGATCAGACCAAACAAATGATTCGTCGATCCTTACTACTAGCTCAGGATAATCAAGATTCTATTGTCGATAAATATTATCTGTCAACTTTTTTTGGGAAAGCGAATCTTGATACAAAAACTTTAATCGATAAGCTTGAACAAATTGATAGAGAAGCGATTTGTGAAGCAGCAAATAGTTTTAAGTTGCAGGCTATTTATTTTATGGAAGGAGCAGAATGACCAGACCTACTTTTCAAAAGAAATATTATCCTGCTGTAAAAGAAACTTTGTATCAAACTAGATTAGAAAATGGTTTGACAGTTACTTTACTACCTAAAAAGGATTTTAACGAGGTTTATGGAGTTGTGAGTGTCCAAGTCGGTTCTGTTGACACAAGGTTTACAGTGGATGATAAGGATTTACAACAATATCCACAAGGAATCGCTCATTTCTTAGAACATAAGCTTTTTGAAAGAGAAGATTCTGGAGATATTATGGCAGCTTTTACAGAGTTGGGTGCTGAAAGTAATGCCTTTACGAGCTTTACGAACACTAGCTATCTTTTCTCGACTTCTGAAAATGTTCTAGAGTGTTTAGATTTACTAGACGAACTTGTCACTACTTTCAATATGACTGAAGAATCTGTGGAGCGCGAAAAGGATATCATTCAACAGGAAAGAGAGATGTATCAGGATGATCCGGATTCTTGTCTATTTTTCAAGACTTTGGCAAATCTCTATCCAGAAAGTCCTTTAGCTTCAGATATTGTTGGTAGTGAAAACTCTATTGATGCTATTTGTTTGGAGGATTTAAAAGAGAACTTTAAAGAGTTTTACAGACCTGTCAATAGTAATATCTTTTTGGTCGGTAATTTTAAACTTGAACTTCTTGAAGATTATTTTACTAAGAATTCTTATCTTCAAGAGAAAAAACATGAGTTTAAAAGAGAACAAATATCTTTACATCCTGTAAAGACTACTGAAAGTATACGGATGGACGTGGCTTCTCCAAAATTAGCGATTGGTATTAGAGGAAATAAAGATATTGGAAATCTAGATCAGTATCGTTATCATCTTTTATTGAAATTGTTATTCACAATGATGTTTGGTTGGACCTCACAAAGATTTCAGAGATTATATGAGTCTGGTAAACTGGATGCTTCCTTGTCTTTAGAAATTGAAGTAGATCATCGTTTCCATTTTGTGATGTTGACAATGGATACAAAAGAACCTGTGGCACTTTCTCATCAATTTCGTAAAGCTATTCGCAATTTTATGAAAGATGAGGATGTAACAGAGGATCATTTGGATATTGTAAAAACTGAGATGTATGGGGAATTTCTTCATAGTATGGATTCCTTAGAATATATTGCTACTCAGTATCATCCAACTGAGACAGGCTCGACCCTGTTTGACCTTCCTAAACTTTTGCAGGAAATTACTTTAGAAGATGTTCTAGAAGCAGGACATGATTTGATAGATAATAGCGATATGGTTGATTGTACAATTTTCCCGATATAATCGCTAGAAAATACACTAGAAAGAAGGAATGTTAAGTATGAGAAAAAAAACAATTGGTGAGGTCTTACGTCTTGCAAGAATTAACCAAGGACTGAGCTTAGAAGAATTGCACAGAAAGACAGATATTCAGCTGGATTTGTTGGAGGCAATGGAGTCAGATGATTTTGACAAACTACCGAGTGCTTTTTATGCTCGTTCATTTTTGAGAAAGTATGCTTGGGCTGTTGAATTAGATGAAAATATCGTTCTAGATGCCTATGATTCGGGAAGTATGATTACTTATGAAGAAGTTGATGTAGATGAGATTGAACTTTCAGGACGTAGACGGTCTAATCGAAAGAAAAATTCATTTCTCCCGCTATTTTACTTTGTTCTTTTTTCTTTATCAATTTTAATTTTTGTAACCTACTATGTGTGGAATTATATTCAAACCCAACCAACTGCGTCTTCTGCAGCAACTTATAGTGTTGTGAGTTCAACAAGTAGCTCTAGTAGTGTAGCATCAAGTAGTAGTCAAGCTACTAGTTCATCAAGTTCGAGCGAGGCAACTACTTTGACTGTTTCAGGTCAGGGAGATGCTTTATCAGTGGAATATAAGACATCTAAAGATTCTGCGGAGCTTCAATTATCTGTTACAGATGCAACAAGCTGGATTAGTGTTTCGGATACTGATTTATCAGGAGGAGTGACTCTTGAACCTAATAATAAAACAGCTAAAACAACCATTTCTAAAGGATCTCCAGTAACCATAACATTGGGTGTTGTTAAAGGAGTGTCAGTGAAAATTGATAATAAGGAAATTGACACTTCAAAATTAACTGGTCAAACTGGTTGGATTACTCTAACATTAAGTTCAAACTAAAGGAAGGATAACATGAAAAAAGAGAATATTCCTAATATGCTTACGCTTGGTAGAATTTTATTTATTCCGATTTTTATTCTCCTTCTATCAGTTGGACCATCTCCAGTGTTACATAAAATAGCAGCAGTTATTTTTGCTATTGCCAGTATCACTGATTATCTAGATGGTTATTTAGCTAGAAAATGGCAAGTGGTTAGTAATTTCGGAAAGTTTGCAGATCCAATGGCTGATAAATTATTGGTCATGTCAGCCTTTATCATGTTGGTCGGTCTAAAGATGGCACCAGCTTGGGTGGTAGCAGTTATTATCTGCCGTGAACTTGCAGTCACTGGTTTGCGCTTGCTCTTAGTTGAAACAGGGGGTACCGTTCTAGCTGCTGCTATGCCTGGAAAAATCAAGACATTTAGTCAGATGTTTGCGATAATATTCTTGCTACTTCACTGGAATGTGCTTGGTCAGATAACTCTTTATATTGCCTTGTTCTTCACAGTTTATTCTGGCTATGATTATTTCAAGGGAAGCGCATATTTGTTTAAAGGAACCTTTCGTTAGATATGGAATCGATTATTGAGATAAAAGACCTGTCTTTTCAATATCAGGCAGATCAAGAACATTATGATGTTCATAACATTACGTTTCACGTGAAACGTGGAGAATGGTTGTCAATTGTTGGTCATAATGGTAGTGGAAAATCAACGACAGTTCGCTTGATTGATGGTTTGCTCGAGGCTGAATCTGGAGAAATATGGATAGACGGTGATTGCCTAACTCCAGAAAATGTCTGGGAAAAAAGACGTAAGATTGGTATGGTCTTTCAAAATCCTGATAACCAATTCGTAGGAGCAACTGTTGAAGACGACGTTGCTTTTGGACTGGAAAATCAAGGAATCCCACTTGAAGAGATGAAGAAACGCGTTTCTGAAGCTTTATCATTAGTTGGGATGGCTGAATTTGCTAAAAAGGAACCAGCTCGCTTGTCAGGAGGTCAGAAACAGAGAGTAGCTATTGCAGGAGTTGTTGCTCTGCGACCAGATATTTTAATCTTGGATGAGGCTACAAGTATGTTGGACCCTGAGGGACGATTAGAGTTGATTAAGATAGTCCAGAAGATTCGCAAAGACCATCAGATGACAGTCATCTCCATTACGCATGATTTGGATGAGGTGGCCATGAGTGACAGAGTTTTGGTGATGAAAAAAGGAGAAATCGAGTCAACTAGCACTCCTAGAGAGTTATTTTCTAGATCAGATTTAGATCAAATTGGCTTAGATCAACCCTTTGTCAACCGATTAAAAGAATCACTACGTACCAGTGGTTTGAAATTACCAGAGTACTACCTGACCGAGGAGGAGCTTGAGGAGGCTTTATGGGAATTATTCTAGACAATGTTAGTTATACTTATCAGGAAGGAACACCCTTTGCCTCAGCTGCTTTGTCAGATGTCAGTTTGACCATAGAAGATGGTTCCTATACTGCTATTATTGGGCATACAGGAAGTGGGAAATCCACAATTTTGCAGCTTTTAAATGGTTTGCTAGTTCCCACAGAGGGAAGTGTTCGTGTCTTTGATACATTGATTACATCAACATCTGTTAATAAGCAAATTCGTCAAATTCGTAAACAAGTTGGGTTGGTGTTTCAGTTTGCAGAGAATCAAATTTTTGAGGAAACTGTCCTAAAAGATGTGGCTTTTGGCCCTCAAAATTTTGGAGTTTCTGTAGAAGAGGCAGAAGCTATTGCGCGTGAAAAACTAGCTTTAGTAGGAATCGATGAATCACTCTTTGAACGAAGTCCATTTGAACTCTCAGGTGGACAAATGAGACGGGTTGCTATTGCTGGAATTTTGGCAATGGAGCCAAGAATTTTGGTCTTAGATGAGCCAACAGCTGGTTTGGACCCAATTGGTCGAAAAGAGTTGATGACCTTGTTTAAAAAGCTTCATCAAGATGGCATAACAATTGTTTTAGTAACTCACCTTATGGATGATGTGGCCGAATTTGCTGACCAAGTTTATGTGATGGAAAAAGGGAAACTAGTTAAGGGTGGGAAACCAAGTCTTGTCTTTCAAAATGTCGAATTTATGGAAAAAATCCAATTAGGTGTTCCTAAAATCACACGATTTGCTCAAGGGCTAGTTGACAGAGGAATTTCTTTCGAACAATTGCCGATAACGATAGAGGAGTTTAAGGAGTTTATCAATGGATAATATGATTTTAGGTCGATACATACCAGGAAATTCGATTATTCATCGTCTAGATCCTCGTAGTAAGTTAGTAGCAATGATTTTATTGATCATTATCGCTTTTTGGGCCAATAATCCAATTACAAATCTCATACTCTTCATTGCAACAGGCATATTTGTCGTTTTATCAGAAGTTCCCTTATCTTTTTTTATAAAAGGTTTGCGATCTATGTTTTTTCTGATTGCTTTTACAACCCTTTTTCAACTGTTCTTTATCTCTGGTGGTCACGTCTTGTTCGAGATGGGATTTATAAAAATCACAAGCTATGGTATTGAGCAGGCAGGAATTATTTTTTGTCGCTTTGTGTTGATTATTTTTTTCTCAACCTTGCTAACCTTGACGACTATGCCACTAAGTTTAGCAACAGCAGTTGAATCCTTGCTTGGACCTTTAAAAAGATTTAAAGTTCCAGTTCATGAGAT
This sequence comes from Streptococcus pseudopneumoniae, assembly GCF_001073085.1. Lineage (GTDB taxonomy): Bacteria > Bacillota > Bacilli > Lactobacillales > Streptococcaceae > Streptococcus > Streptococcus pseudopneumoniae_M. Next base: position 110,637 of record NZ_JVFV01000027.1, on the reverse strand, counting down.
TGGGCTCATGTTGTCTATGAGTTTGCGATTTGTACCAACCTTGATGGATGATACGATTCGCATTATGAATGCTCAAAAGGCGCGTGGTGTTGATTTTGGAGAAGGAAATGTAATCCAAAAAGTTAAGGCTATGATTCCTATTCTGATTCCTTTATTTGCTACGAGTTTGAAACGAGCGGATTCTCTTGCTACAGCCATGGAAGCTAGAGGCTATCAAGGCGGGAATGGACGCAGTCAGTATCGACAGTTAAATTGGATGAACAGAGACAGTATAGCGCTATTATTTGTTTGTGTATTGGGTGCAATTCTATTTTTGCTAAAATCTTAGAATGTAATATAAGGTAGAGGTATGAATCGTTTTAAAAAATCAAAATATATCATTGTTCTATTTGTCGTTGTATTAGTAGTATCCGTTTTTTTAGTGACAACACAATCAAGTGCAGTTGTAACAAAAGTTGGAGATGGAATTTCATTAGTCGATAGAATAGTGCAAAAGCCTTTTCAGTGGCTTTCTTCCGTAAAATCTGATTTAGGTCGTTTGACCAGAACCTATAACGAGAATGAAACTCTCAAAAAAGAACTCTATCAGATGAAGAAGGAAACGAATGAAGCAGACAGTTTGAAGGAAGAAAATGAGCAACTACGTCAGTTATTGGATATGAAGTCAAAATTGAATGCAACCAAGTTGATTGTTTCTGATGTCATCATGAGAACTCCTGCAACTTGGAAACAAGAGTTGACAATTGATGCAGGTTCTCAACAAGGCGTGACAAGTAATATGCTTGTTATAGCTGGTGGGGGACTGATTGGAAGCGTGGGAAAGGTTGAAGATAACTCTACTGTGGTCAACTTATTGACCAATGCGGAAAATACGGAGAAAATATCCGTTAAAATCCAACACGGTTCTACTAGTATATATGGCATTATCATTGGGTACGACAAAGAAAAAGACTTGCTTAAAATAAGCCAGTTAAATAGTAGTAGTGATATCAGTCAAGGAGACAAGGTAGTAACAGGAGGTCTGGGGAACTTTAAAACAACAGATATTCCAGTAGGGGAGGTTGTATCAGTTACCCATAGTAGTGACTATCTAACAAGAGAAGTTATGGTCAAACTCCATGCTGATCCAATGAATCTAAAAGTCGTAGAGTTAGTGGGGAACCCATCATGAGACTGTTGAAGCAGATAGGAATGTTTTTGCTCTTGCCCTTAATAATCTTAATAGATAGTCATTTAGGGCAATTTGTAAATAGTTTTTTTCCACATTTTCAAATTGTGAGCCACTTTATCTTCATCTTCTTGTTGTTTGAAACTATTGAAGTATCGGAGTATCTATTTTTAGTTTATTGCTTATTTATTGGTCTTATATACGATATTTATTTTTTCCATTTAGTAGGGATTGCTAGTCTTCTTTTTGTGATTATTGGTGCAATCATTTATAAAAATAATGCGATCATTTTCTCAAATAGATGGACTAGACTATTAGCTATTTTAATGATGACTTTCTCTTTTGAATTTGGTAGTTTTCTTCTAGCGCAAATGATTGGATTAACTGCTGAAAGTATAACAGTCTTTATCGTCTATGGTCTAGTTCCATCAATGATATTAAACTTTCTATGGATGTTAGTTTTTCAGTTTATTTTTGAAAAAATATATCTATAAGAAAGAAACAAAACTGTAATAAAGGCGTAATATTTATTAAGCCTTTTTTTGATATACTAGTATTGTCTTAAAAGAAGGAGTATTTACACTTATGAAGAAAAAAATCCTAGCATCACTTTTGTTAAGCACAGTATTAGTCTCACAAGGAGCTGTTCTTTCAAGTGTTAAAGCAAATACAACAGATGAAAAGATTGCTGCTCAAGATAGTAAAATTAGTAACTTGACAGCTCAACAGAAAGAAGCTCAAAAACAAGTAGACGAAATTCAAACTAAAGTTTCAGCTATTCAATCAGAGCAAGAAAAATTACAATCTGAAAACGAAAAACTTCAAGAAGAATCAAAAAAACTTGAAGGTGAAATCGCAGAGCTTTCAAAAAACATCGTAGCACGTAACGAATCGCTTGAAAACCAAGCTCGTAGTGCACAAACAAACGGAACTGCTACAAGTTACATCAATACGATTATTAACTCTGACTCAATCACAGAAGCTATTTCTCGTGTAGCAGCCATGAGTGAAATCGTATCAGCAAACAATAAAATGTTGCAGCAACAAAAAGAAGATAAGAAAGCTATCTCTGAAAAACAAGTTGCAAACAACGAAGCAATCAACACAGTCATTGCTAACCAACAAACGCTTGCTGACGATGCTCAAGCTTTGACAACAAGACAAGCAGAATTGAAAGTGGCTGAGTTAAATCTTGCAGCTGAAAAAGCTACAGCAGAAAATGAAAAAGCTAGCTTGCTAGAGAAAAAAGCAGCAGCAGAGGCAGAAGCCAAAGCAGCAGCGGAGGCAGAAGCAGCTTATAAAGCTAAACAAGCAAGTCAACAACAATCACTTGTAGCTTCGGCTAACACAACCTTTGCTGCCCAAGTACAAGCAACTTCAAGTTCTTCATCATCTTCATCATCAGATGAAGAATCAAGCTACACACCTGCAGCAACTACTGTAAGTCAACGACCAACTTATAGTTCAAATGCTTCAAGTTACCCTGTAGGTCAATGTACATGGGGTGCTAAGACTTTGGCTCCATGGGCTGGTGATTACTGGGGAAATGGTGGTCAATGGGCTGCAAGTGCAGCGGCTGCAGGTTTCCGTACAGGTTCTACACCACAAGTTGGAGCAATTGCTTCATGGGATGATGGAGGATACGGACATGTAGCAGTTGTTACTGCTGTTGAGTCAACAACGCGTATTCAAGTTTCAGAATGTAACTATGATGGTAGCGGAACTCAACCAATCGGAAATTATCGTGGATGGTTTAATCCTACTGCATCACGTGGTACAGTAAGATACATTTATCCAAACTAACATATTAATTATTATTAAATTTAGGGTGAGGTTTTATTAATCTCACCCTTTGTATAGTGCTGAAAAATAAATTTCATTATATAATTACTTGAACTTATTTTCTATTTTTATAATTTTTTAGTTAAAGTAAAATGAAACTTAGGGATTTAGTATGAGTGTAGCATGTTGATAAAAAAATGGTTTCTAAGGGAGTCGGTGTTGGAATTATGTTTACTTATAAAAAGAATGTTGATGTTCAAGAGTGGGATTTATTTTTAGAAAATCATCCTCAAGGGAATTTATTGCAGAGTAGTGATTGGGCCAAGATAAAGGATACTTGGGGGAATGAGAGAGTTGGATTTTATAAAGAGAATCAACTAGTTGGAGTAGCGAACATCTTAATTCAGCCTCTTCCATTAGGATTTTCCATGTTCTATATTCCAAGAGGCCCAGTTATTAATTATGAAGATAAAGAACTTCTGAAATTTGTGCTTTTAACATTGAAAAAAATGGCTAAAAAAAGCAATGCAATAATGGTTAAATTTGATCCAAGCCTTTTTATCAGTCGAAGTCTGATCGACCAAAAAACTATTCAAAATTCTAAAACTTTTGAAATTGTTGAGGAATTGCAAAAAAATAAAGTTCATTGGACAGGATTGACAAAGGATATGGCAGAAAACATACAACCTCGTTTTCAAGCTAATATTCATAAAGAAAACTTCTCGCTGGATCAACTGTCCAAATCTACTCGACAGGCAATCCGAACTGCAAGAAATAAAGGATTGGAAGTGAAATTCGGTGGGCTTGATTTATTAGATGAATTTTCATTTTTAATGAAGAAAACAGAGTCTCGTAAGAATATCAGTTTACGAGGAAAAGATTATTATCAGAAGTTATTGACTACTTATCCTGATCATTCCTTTATCACACTGAGCTATTTAGATTTACCTAATAGACTGAAAGAAGTTGAGCAGCAACTGGAAAAAAATCTTAAAATAGCGCAGAAATTCACTGATAAAACGAAAGAAGGCAAAATAAAAGAGAATCAGCAAGAGAGAAAACGATTAGAGGAAGAAATTTCTTTTCTTAAGAGCCATATTGATAGAGGGGACAGTGTCGTTCCATTGTCTGGAACTTTGACCATAGAATTTGGGAAAACTTCTGAGAACTTATATGCTGGAATGAATGAGGAATTTAGACATTATCAACCTGCTATTCCAACATGGTTTGAGACTGCTCAACATTCATTTGAACGCGGGGCAGCAACTCATAATATGGGTGGAATTGAAAACAACTTAGAGGGTGGGTTATTTAGTTTTAAATCTAAGTTTAATCCCACTATCGAGGAATTTGCTGGTGAGTTTAATTACCCAACTAGCTCATTGTATTTCTTGTTTAATATAGCCTATAAAATCCGTAAGAAACTTCGAAGTAGATAGGATAAACTAATTATTTTGCTACTACATTAAATTTTTAAAAATTAGCTATTAGAACATCTCAGCAGTATATGTTGAGATGTTTTAAATTTAGAGTGTTTACAAGTAATTTAATAAGGAGAAAATAACAAAATCACTTGAAATAAAGCTCCAATTATGATAAAATGAAACTTGTCGTGTGAACGATAATACTCATTCTTGATGAATTGTGAAACTGTTGCCTTTTGGTTGTTTTGCAAGCTGAAATCGAGAAGAGGAAAAAACAAAAAAGGAGAAATACTCATGGCAGTAATTTCAATGAAACAACTTCTTGAGGCTGGTGTGCACTTTGGTCACCAAACTCGTCGCTGGAACCCTAAGATGGCTAAGTACATCTTCACTGAGCGTAACGGAATCCACGTTATCGACTTGCAACAAACTGTAAAATACGCTGACCAAGCATACGACTTCATGCGTGATGCTGCAGCTAACGATGCAGTTGTATTGTTTGTTGGTACTAAGAAACAAGCAGCTGACGCAGTTGCTGAAGAAGCAGTACGTTCAGGTCAATACTTCATCAACCACCGTTGGTTGGGTGGAACTCTTACAAACTGGGGAACAATCCAAAAACGTATCGCTCGTTTGAAAGAAATCAAACGTATGGAAGAAGATGGAACTTTTGAAGTTCTTCCTAAGAAAGAAGTTGCACTTCTTAACAAACAACGTGCACGTCTTGAAAAATTCTTGGGTGGTATCGAAGATATGCCTCGTATCCCAGATGTAATGTACGTAGTTGACCCGCATAAAGAGCAAATCGCTGTTAAAGAAGCTAAAAAATTGGGAATCCCAGTTGTAGCGATGGTTGACACAAACACTGATCCAGACGATATCGATGTAATCATCCCAGCTAACGATGACGCTATCCGCGCGGTTAAATTGATTACAGCTAAATTGGCTGACGCTATCATCGAAGGACGTCAAGGTGAAGATGCAGCAGTTGAAGCAGAATTTGCAGCTTCAGAAGCTCAAGCTGACTCAATCGAAGAAATCGTTGAAGTTGTAGAAGGCGACAACGCTTAATTCAAATAAGTAATCATTACCTAGGAGGGCAGGGCTTAGCCCGGCTCTCCTATTTTAAAAAATATAGGAGAATCAAAATGGCAGAAATTACAGCTAAACTTGTTAAAGAGTTGCGTGAAAAATCTGGTGCTGGTGTTATGGACGCTAAGAAAGCATTGGTTGAAGTTGAAGGTGATATCGAAAAAGCAATCGAATTACTTCGCGAAAAAGGTATGGCTAAGGCAGCTAAGAAAGCTGACCGTGTTGCAGCTGAAGGTTTGACTGGTGTATTTGTTAACGGTAACGTTGCAGCAGTAGTTGAAGTAAATGCTGAAACGGACTTTGTTGCGAAAAACGCTCAATTCGTTGACTTGGTAAATGCAACAGCTAAAGTAATTGCTGAAGGTAAACCAGCTAATAACGAAGAAGCACTTGCTTTGACAATGCCTTCAGGTGAAACTCTTGAAGCAGCCTATGTATCTGCAACAGCTACAATCGGTGAAAAAATCTCATTCCGTCGTTTTGCTTTGCTTGAAAAAACAGATGCACAACACTTTGGAGCATACCAACACAATGGTGGACGTATCGGTGTTATCTCTGTCATTGAAGGTGGAGATGAAGCACTTGCTAAACAAATTTCAATGCACATCGCTGCTATGAAACCAACAGTTCTTTCATACAAAGAATTGGATGAGCAATTTGTTAAAGATGAGTTGGCACAATTGAACCACGTTATCGACCAAGATAACGAAAGCCGTGCAATGGTTGGTAAACCAGCTCTTCCACACCTTAAATATGGTTCTAAAGCTCAATTGACTGATGAAGTCATCGCTCAAGCTGAAGAAGCTATCAAAGCTGAATTGGCAGCTGAAGGTAAACCAGAAAAAATCTGGGACAAAATCATCCCAGGTAAAATGGATCGCTTCATGCTTGACAACACTAAAGTTGACCAAGCTTACACACTTCTTGCACAAGTTTACATCATGGATGACAGCAAGACAGTTGAAGCTTACCTTGAATCAGTTAACGCTTCAGTAGTTGAGTTCGCTCGATTTGAAGTTGGTGAAGGTATCGAAAAAGCTGTAAACGACTTTGAAGCAGAAGTTGCAGCTACAATGGCAGCAGCCTTGAATAACTAATAAAAAAGTAAGGAAGCAAATCAGCTTCCTTTTCTTTTGTTGGAGGGGGATTCAGAGGTTTATTTTAAAAGGTAAACAAAAAGCCCTATACAAGGGCTTAGTGTATTTAGGAGACTATACTTCAAACTCATAGAGAGCTGTAGATAGGTAACGCTCACCGTTATCTGGTGCGAGAGCAAGGACTTTTTTTCCTGCTCCAAGTTTTTTAGCAACTTCAATTGCTGCATAGATAGCTGCAGCAGAAGAAATTCCAACAAGGAAACCTTCTTTTCCGCCAATCTCACGACCAAGTGCAAGAGCATTGTCTGAGGTTACGCGAACGATACCATCATAAGCTTTTGTATCAAGTGTATCTGGAATGAATCCAGCAGAGATACCTTGAATTTTGTGAGGACCTGGTTTTTCACCTGACAAGATAGCTGACTCGTCTGCCTCAACTGCAAAAACTTGAATGTTTGAGTTAGCAGTTTTAAGAGCATGAGAAACACCTGAAATAGTTCCTCCGGTACCAACACCAGCAACAAAGGCATCTAAACCATCAGCTCCAAAATCAGCTAGGATTTCAGCTCCTGTTGTTCTTTCGTGAACTTTTGGGTTAGCTTGGTTAATAAACTGTAATGGTAAGAAACCATCACGCTCAGCAGCAATTTCCTGCGCTTTTGCAATCGCACCTTTCATTCCTTCGCTACCAGGAGTGAGGACTAGTTCAGCTCCATAAGCTTGGATAATTTTACGACGTTCAACACTCATGGTTTCAGGCATAACGATAACAACTTTATAGCCTTTAGCAGCACCAACCCATGAAAGTCCAATACCAGTGTTTCCACTTGTTGCTTCCACAATAGTAGAACCTGGTTTCAATTTACCTTCTTGTTCTGCTTTTTCAATCATACTTAGGGCGATGCGGTCTTTAACGGATGATCCTGGGTTAAAAGCTTCAAGTTTTACATAAACATCTGCTGCACCTTCGGGTACAATGTTGTTTAATTTAACAATCGGTGTTCTACCGATGAGTTCTGTGATGTTGTTATAAATAGCCATATAAGCACCTCTTTATATAAGATGCTACTAGTATAACGCTAACTTTAACTTTTGTAAAATATAGAAATCCTATCGGAGTGATAGGATTTCTTTATATCAGTGATTCAAATCGTTAATATTCAAACGATTGTGATAAGCTAATTCAAACAGATAAGTGTATAGAGGTATGATATCTGTTTTCTTTGGAAATTCAAATTTGTGAGAATTAAAAAGTTCATTGTGAGATTTTAAAAAGGCATTTTCTAAATAAGTAATCGTAATCTCGCTATCATCAATCCCAAGTCCAGCAGTTTCCATCTCAACATTAATGATGTTCATGAGGAAAATTGATTTGATAGACATCTTCCGTCCGGTTGCCCCTTGTTTATCTGTAAAGATGATTCGGATATTTGTAAAGATAATTGAGTCACGAATAAGTTTATATCCGCTTTGAATTTCTTCATTTTCTAATAAATATTGTCCAAACTCCTTGGTAAGAGCTTCTTTACTTTGCTCACTGAAGTTTCCAGCGAGTCCCTGAATTAATCTTCCAAAAGCCATATGATATTTCCTTTCTTTACGATAGGTTTACAGGTACTTCAACTTCACGTAAACCTTTGTCAGTTAGAGTAACTTTTCCATTGAAAAATTCAATGAGATCAGCCTTGATACCGTCTTTCTTTTCTTTATCAATGAAAATCATAGTGTCAACTTGATCTGTAAAGTTTGTCTCTAATTCTATGAGATTATGCTCTTTAAGAAAATTCCCATATTCTTGATACTGGGCATAGGTCATGTGAATCTGTATCCCTGCCTGCTCTTTGATTTCAATAATGCCAATTTCCTTAACTGCTAGGGCAATACTACCAGCATAAGCGCGAATCAAACCACCAGCCCCTAGTTTGATACCACCAAAATAACGAGTAACTACAACACAGACATTAGTAAGGTTGTGATTCTCCAAAACTCCTAGCATAGGAATACCAGCAGTTCCACTAGGTTCTCCGTCATCACTAGTTCGCTTGATTTCACTACGTTCACCGACAATAAAGGCAGAGCAGTTGTGGGTTGCTTTATAGTGTTCTTTTTTGATAGCTGTGATAAAATCACGAGCCTCTTCTTCACTATAGACACGCTTGGCATGACAGATAAAGCGTGATTTTTTAATTTCTTCTTGGACTTGACCGTCCTCTTTTATAGTTCTATATTCCATATTTTTATTGTACTAAAAAATAGCGTAAAGTTCTACATTTTACGAATAAAGAAATATGAAAGTCAATCCAAATTACCTCGGTCGCCTTTTTACGGAACAAGAATTAAGTCTTGAGGAGAGACAACGAGCAAAACAAATTCCATCCATAAAAAAAGAGAAGGGCCAACAATATTGTCAGCGTTGTGGTAGTCAGATAAAAGAAGAATGGCATTTGCCTGTTGGTGCTTTTTATTGTCGAGAATGCTTGATTATGAAGCGAATAAGAAGTGATCAAAAACTCTATTACTTTCCGCAAGAATATTTTCCCAAGCAAGATGTACTCAAATGGTCAGGTCAACTGACTCCATTTCAAGAGCGGGTATCACAAGGACTCCTTCAGGCGGTAGATAAGAAGGAGGCCACCTTGGTACATGCAGTGACAGGAGCTGGTAAGACAGAGATGATCTACCAAGTTGTCGCTAAGGTGATAAATCAGGGTGGAGCTGTTTGTCTGGCCAGTCCACGAATTGATGTTTGCCTAGAGCTCCATAAACGATTACAAAATGATTTTGCATGTGAGATTGCACTACTACATGGGGAGTCGGATCCCTATTTTCGTACACCTTTAGTTGTAGCAACCACTCACCAACTATTAAAATTTTATCAAGCTTTTGATTTATTGATTGTGGATGAAGTAGATGCCTTTCCTTATGTTGATAATCCAGTGCTTTACCATGCAGTCAACAATTGTGTAAAGGAAAATGGATTGAGAATATTTTTAACAGCAACGTCAACAGATGAGTTAGACAGAAAAGTTAAACAAGGGGAGTTAAAGCGTCTCAGTTTGCCACGTCGCTTTCATGGAAATCCTCTCATTGTTCCCAAGCCAATCTGGTTATCGCATTTTAATAGATATTTAGAAAAAAATGGCTTACCTCCAAAATTAAAACTTTACATTGAGAAACAGAGAGAGACGGCATATCCCTTACTAATCTTCGCATCTGAAATAAAAAAGGGAGAAAAGCTAAAAGAAATTTTGCAGGAGAAATTTCCAAATGAGAAAATAGGCTTTGTATCTTCAATCACAGAAGACCGATTAGAGCAGGTACAGGCCTTTCGAGATGGCGAGTTGACGATATTAATAAGCACAACTATATTAGAGCGTGGAGTTACCTTCCCCCGTGTAGATGTTTTTGTGGTGGAAGCCAATCATCAACTCTTTACTAAGTCAAGTTTAGTACAAATTGGTGGGCGGGTTGGAAGAAGCATGGATCGTCCTACTGGAGAACTTATATTTTTCCATGATGGACTCAATCAGTCCATTAAGAAAGCCATAAAGGAGATTAAACAAATGAATCAGGAGGCAGGAGTATGAAGTGTTTATTGTGTGGTAAAAGCTTGCAAACAGAGATAACTTTTACTAACCTGCTCTGTTTTAAAAAGGAGGAGGAACTAGTATGTGAATCCTGTATTTCGTCTTTCGAGAGTATTGCTGGTAATCATTGTCCTAGTTGTTTTAAAAAAGGGGTGTCAATTATCTGTCAAGATTGTCAATTTTGGTGTAAAAAAGGTGTAAAGGTTGATCATGTGGCTCTTTATTCCTATAATCAGGCAATGAAAGAATATTTTAGTCGCTATAAATTTGATGGTGATTATCTTCTTAGAAAGGTATTTTCTGAGATATTGCAAAAAGAGTTAAAGAAGTATAAGGACTATCAGATTGTGATTGTCCCTCTGAGTGACCAGCGTTTTAAAAGCAGAGGCTTTAATCAAGTTGAAGGTTTGATAATGGAGACAGGGTTAACATATCTGGATATTTTGGTTAAAAAAGAAGTGGAGGCTAGTTCTTCAAAAAATCGATCGGATCGCTTACTTGCAGAATTTCCCTTTTTATTGAAAGATGTAGTGAAGCTTCCAGAAAATATCTTACTATTTGATGATATTTACACGACTGGAACTACCTTGAATCGTCTTAAAAGTATGTTTTTAGAGGCTGGATGTCAGAATATTAAAACTTTTTCCCTCGCAAGATGAGGAAAAAGTTTGCAAAAAAAATATGAAAGCGTTATAATATAATTAGAAAAACAAATATGTTTAGAAAGAAGGTACTTATATGATTAAATATAGTATCCGTGGTGAAAACCTAGAAGTAACAGAAGCAATTCGTGATTATGTAGTTTCTAAACTCGAAAAGATCGAAAAATACTTCCAAGCAGACCAAGAATTGGATGCGCGTGTTAACTTGAAAGTTTACCGTGAAAAGACTGCTAAAGTAGAAGTAACCATTCCGCTTGGATCTATTACTCTTCGTGCAGAAGATATTTCTCAAGATATGTACGGTTCTATTGATTTGGTGACAGATAAGATTGAGCGTCAGATTCGTAAAAACAAAACTAAAATTGAACGTAAGAACAGAAATAAAGTATCTACAAGTCAACTCTTTACAGATGCTTTAGTTGAGGACTTAGATGTAGTACAACCAAAAGTTGTTCGTTCAAAACAAATTGATTTGAAACCAATGGATTTGGAAGAAGCTATCTTACAGATGGATTTATTGGGACATGACTTCTTTATCTATGTAGATGTTGAAGATGAAACAACAAATGTTATTTATCGTCGTGAAGATGGAGATATTGGTCTTCTAGAAGTTAAATAATCAAAAAAATTAGTCTTTGAAAGTGGTTTACACTAGTGTAAACCACTTTTTAGTTTGGATGTTTTACTATTATTTGAATATAGTGTTCCCTCTTTAAAAGTCGCATTTTGGCTACATTTATGGTATAATAATGCGCAAGAGGTTTGTAATGAAAAAAAATGAAATAAATCCCTTTTTTATGTATCTGATTGCTATGGTAACCTTTACGATTATGACCATTTTGATTGTGTTAGTAAAGGATAATCTTATCACTATAGCAAGTCTATTTTTATTTATCGTATTCTATGTTCTGCTGTTTAATTTCCAGAAAAAATATTACAAAAAAACAGATATCGAGCAAATCCAGTATGTTAATCATCAGGCTACGGATAGTTTGAGTGCTCTCCTAGAGCAAATGCCTGTCGGGGTTGTTAAATTAAATATGGACAGCAGTGAGATTGAATGGTTCAATCCCTATGCGGAATTAATTTTGACAACTGAGGATGGAGAAATTGATTTTCCTCAATTTCAAAAGATTTTAAAGAGTTCGATTTCTACTCCAGGGTCTTATGCCATTGTTGGGGAGAAACGATATGCAGTGCATTTAGATAGAAATTCAGGTGTCTTATACTTTTTTGATGTTTCTGGTGAGTATGAGGCGACTGTTGAGCTTGTGACAAGTAGACCGGTAATCGGGATTATCTCAGTTGATAACTATGATGATTTGGAAAATGAAACGTCTGAATCAGACATTAGTCATATTAATAGCTTTGTTGCAAATTTTGTTTCAGAATTTGCTGGGAAACATGCCATGTTTTCTCGTAGAGTGAGTATGGATCGGTTTTATCTATTTACTGACTACACTGTACTTGGTCACTTGATGCATGATAAGTTTTCTGTGATTGATACCTTTCGTGAGGAAGCTAAGCAACGGAATTTACCGCTAACGATGAGTATGGGAGTTTCCTATGGTGATGGGAATCATGATCAGATTGGGAAGGTGGCTCTTCTTAATCTCAACTTAGCTGAAGTTCGTGGTGGTGACCAAGTTGTCGTAAAAGAGAATGATGAAACTAAAAATCCAATCTACTTTGGAGGAGGTTCAGCTGCATCTGTTAAACGTACTCGGACACGAACTCGTGCCATGATGACAGCTATTTCAGATAAACTTAAAAGTGTCGATCGAGTTTTTGTGGTTGGTCATAAGAATCTGGATATGGATGCTCTTGGATCAGCGGTTGGAATGCAGTTGTTTTCGAGTAATGTACTGGAAGAGAGTTATGTGATTTATGAACCTACACAGATGTCTCCAGATATTGCTCGAGCGGTTAACTATTTGGAAGAGGAGGGTGTTTCAAAACTTCTTCCTTTAGGCCAGGCTATGACAATGGTTACCAAACGTTCCTTGCTTGTGATGGTTGACCATTCTAAGACAGCTTTAACCTTATCCAAAGAGTTTTATGACTTGTTTACACAGACGATTGTCATTGACCATCACCGTCGCGACCAAGATTTTCCAGATAATGCGGTTATTACCTATATTGAGAGTGGAGCAAGCAGTGCTAGTGAACTTGTAACTGAGTTGATTCAATTTCAAAACTCTAAGAAGAAACGTTTGAGTCGCATTCAGGCTAGTGTTCTTATGGGGGGAATGATGTTGGATACTAAAAATTTCACCTCTCGGGTAACTAGTCGAACTTTTGATGTTGCAAGTTATCTCAGAACGAGAGGGAGTGATAGCATTATCATTCAGGAAATTTCAGCCACTGATTTTGAAGAATATCGATTGGTAAATGAACTCATTTTGCAGGGACAAATGGTACAGCCATCAATCCTGGTTGCTCAAGCTTTGGAGGATAAAGAGTACGATACGGTTGTTATTAGTAAGGCTGCTGATGCTATGCTTGCTATGTCTGGTATAGAGGCCAGCTTTGTACTTGCTAAGAATAGTCAAGGAGCAATCTCCATTTCTGCGCGAAGCAGAAGTAAGATCAATGTCCAACGAATTATGGAAGAGTTAGGTGGAGGTGGTCACTTTAACTTAGCTGCGGCACGTTTGACAGATATGAGCCTGCAAGAAGCAGGAGATAAACTGAAAACAGTTATTTTTAATGAAACAAAAGAAAAGGAGTCAGAAGAATGAAAGTAATCTTTTTAGCAGATGTTAAAGGTAAAGGAAAAAAAGGTGAAATTAAAGAAGTGCCAACTGGATATGCACAAAACTTTTTAATTAAGAAAAACCTTGCTAAGGAAGCTACAGCTCAAGCCATTGGTGAGTTGCGTGGTAAGCAAAAATCAGAAGAAAAAGCACATGCAGAGATGCTTGCAGAAGCTAAGGAAATTAAAGCGAAACTGGAAGCAGAGGAAACCATCGTTGAGTTTGTTGAAAAAGTTGGTCCAGATGGACGTACATTTGGATCTATTACCAACAAGAAAATTGCAGAAGAATTGCAAAAACAATTTGGTATTAAAATTGATAAACGCCACATTCAAATTCAATCACCAATCCGAGCAGTTGGTTTGATTGATGTTCCGGTGAAGATTTATCAAGAAGTGACAAGTGTAATCAATCTTCGTGTCAAGGAAGCTTAATTTACGATTGGTTGACAGCATTGTAAAAGGAAGGAAAGTCTGATGGCAGAAGTTGAAGAACTGCGTGTTCAGCCTCAAGATATTCTGGCAGAACAATCTGTGTTGGGAGCCATTTTTATTGATGAGACTAAACTCGTCTTTGTCCGAGAATATATCGATTCACAGGACTTCTTTAAGTATGCTCACCGTTTGATTTTTCAGGCTATGGTTGATTTGTCTGATCGTGGAGATGCTATTGATGCAACCACAGTTCGGACGATACTAGATAGTCAGGGTGATTTACAAACTATTGGAGGCTTGTCTTATCTGGTTGAGATTGTCAATTCGGTGCCAACCTCTGCCAATGCGGAATACTATGCTAAAATTGTAGCAGAAAAGGCTATGCTTCGACGCCTGATTGCTAAGTTGACAGAGTCTGTAAACCTAGCCTATGAAGCTTCTCAACCTGCTGACGAAATTATCGCTCGTGCAGAAAAAGGCTTGATTGATGTCAGTGAGAATGCCAATCGAAATGGTTTTAAAAATATTCGCGATGTATTGAATATTAACTTTGGAAATCTAGAAGCTCGTTCGCAACAGACTTCAGATATCACGGGTATTGCGACAGGCTATCGAGATTTAGATCATATGACGACAGGTCTGCATGAGGAAGAATTGATTATTTTGGCAGCTCGTCCTGCGGTTGGTAAGACAGCCTTTGCTTTGAATATTGCGCAAAATATCGGAACCAAACTCGATAAGACAGTTGCTATTTTCTCTCTGGAAATGGGTGCTGAAAGTTTGGTCGATCGTATGTTGGCTGCAGAAGGCTTGGTAGAGTCACATTCTATCCGTACGGGTCAATTGACCGAGGAAGAATGGCGTAAGTATACGATTGCTCAGGGTAATCTGGCTAATGCAAGTATCTATATTGATGATACACCTGGGATTCGAATCACAGAAATTCGATCTCGTTCTCGTAAACTGGCTCAGGAAACAGGTAATCTAGGCTTGATTTTGATTGACTATCTTCAGCTTATCACTGGAACTGGTCGAGAAAATCGTCAACAAGAAGTATCTGAGATTTCCCGTCAGTTGAAAATCTTAGCAAAAGAACTCAAAGTTCCAGTTATAGCTCTTAGTCAGCTTTCTCGTGGTGTAGAGCAACGTCAAGATAAGAGACCAGTTTTGTCTGATATTCGTGAATCTGGATCTATCGAGCAGGATGCAGATATCGTAGCCTTCCTCTATCGTGATGATTATTATGAGCGCGGTGGTGAAGAAGAGGAAGGCATTCCAAATAATAAAGTAGAAGTGATTATCGAGAAAAACCGTAGCGGTGCTCGCGGAACGGTAGAATTGATTTTCCAAAAAGAATATAATAAATTTTCAAGTATTTCGAAGATGGAGGAACCAAGATGACAGACGCATTTACAGATGTGGCTAAAATGAAAAAAATAAAAGAAGAAATTAAGGCGCATGAGGGACAAGTGGTAGAAATGACCTTAGAAAATGGTCGTAAACGCCAAAAAAATCGTTTGGGAAAACTAATTGAGGTTTATCCATCGCTCTTCATCGTTGAGTTTGGAAATGTTGAAGGAGACAAACAGGCTAATGTCTATGTTGAATCTTTCACCTATTCAGACATTTTAACGGAAAAGAACCTGATTCATTATTTGGATTAAGGCTAATCATGAAAGTGGGAAGTTTCTCACTTTTTTTATTTTCTTTCGAATGATATAGATGAGGTCAACCTCAAAAATCTAATTATTTGAAGGAGAATGAATGACATTTACTAAAGCAGGACATAAAAAGGGAACTTTTCTCAGAAAGACAGCTGTAGGATCAGCTTCACTATTACTAGCAGGAGCTTTTTTGTTTGGTGGAGGAACTGTTCATGCCAACCAGGTAAACAATGGATCACTGGCACGAGGAGATGATTATCCCTATTATTATAAAAATGGAAGTCAAAAAATTGATAAGTGGCGCATGTACTCAGGACAGTGTACTTCTTTTGCTGCTTTTCGTTTAAGTAGTGTCAATGGTTTTGAACTACCGGCTGCTTATGGGAACGCTAATCAATGGGGTTATCGAGCCCAAAAAGAAGGCTATCGGGTGGACCAGCAACCAGCAATTGGTGCGATTGCTTGGAGTACAAGAGGGCAGTACGGTCACGTAGCCTGGGTATCTAATGTGATTGGAGACATGATTGAAATCGAGGAGTACAATTATGATTATACAGAAACATATCATAGTAGAATTGTAAAGGCGAGTTCTATGACTGGTTTCATTCACTTTAAAGATGTAGGGAATGCCAGTGTAGGGCATCATCAGTCTCTACTAGCTTTCAGTGGAACTCATCACTTCACAGAAAAATGTGCTATTATGGATCAGCCATCATTGACATCTACTGTTATCGATTACTACGAAGCTGGAATGAGTGTTCATTATGATCAAACCTTTGAAAAAGAAGGCTATAAATGGATTAGTTATATTTCACGAAGTGGAAACAGACGTTATATCCCCTTAACTAAAACAGGTAGCTCTAAAAATGGTTGGGCAAAAGAGGGAACAAGTTGGTACTACTATGAAAATGGTCAGATAGCCGTCGGTTGGAAGAAGATTAATGGGAACTGGTATCATTTGCAAGCTGATGGTAGAATGACGACAGGTTGGTTAAAAGATGGTTCGAATTGGTATTACTTGAAGTCATCTGGTGAAATGCAGACAGGTTGGTTGAAGGATAAAGGTATTTGGTATTATCTGGAAAGTTCTGGAGCTATGAAAACCAGCCAGTGGTTCCAGGTTTCAGGAAAACATTACTATGTAAATGCATCTGGAGAATTGGCAGTAAATACTACTATCGATGGATTTCAAGTTGATGGCGATGGAGTTCGAGTAGAAAAACCAGTCTCATAAGTGTTATTCAGCATTTGGGCTCTTCCTAATGGTATTTTTCCCTGCTTTCCTTTATAATGGGTGTATGGACAAGAAAAAATTATTATTGATTGATGGATCTTCAGTTGCTTTTCGCGCTTTTTTTGCACTTTACCAGCAGCTGGATCGTTTTAAAAATGACAATGGACTACATACCAATGCAATCTACGGTTTTCACCTGATGCTAAATCACCTATTGGAACGTGTCCAGCCGAGCCATATTTTGGTTGCTTTTGACGCAGGGAAGACGACTTTCCGTACAGAGATGTATGCAGACTATAAGGGTGGTCGTGCCAAGACTCCAGATGAGTTTCGTGAGCAATTTCCTTTTATTCGTGAGTTGCTAGACCATCTTGGGATTCGTCATTATGAGTTAGCTCAGTATGAAGCAGATGATATCATCGGGACTCTGGGTCGTTTGGCTGAAAAGGATTCTTTTGATGTAACTATCGTCAGCGGAGACAAGGACTTGATTCAGTTGACAGATGAGCATACTGTGGTTGAGATTTCTAAGAAAGGTGTAGCTGAGTTTGAGGCATTTACGCCGGCTTATCTCATGGAAAAGATGGGAATCACACCAATCCAGTTCATTGATCTCAAGGCACTCATGGGGGATAAGTCTGATAATATTCCAGGGGTGACCAAGATTGGTGAAAAGACCGGTATCAAGCTCTTGTTAGAACACGGCTCGCTCGAAGGTATTTATGAAAATATTGATAGCATGAAGGCTTCCAAGATGAAGGAAAATCTCGTCAATGACAAGGAACAGGCCTTTTTGTCTAAAACACTGGCAACGATTGATACCAAGGCACCAATCGAGATTGGCCTAGATGACTTGGTCTATAGTGGTCCAAATGTGGAAAGTTTAGGTAAATTCTACGATGAGATGGGCTTTAAACAGCTCAAACAAGCCTTGAATGCTTCTCAGGCGAATCAAGCTGAGACTTTGAATTTCACCATGGTTGACAAAGTGACTGAAGATATGCTGAGTGCCGACTCTATCTTTCACTTTGAACTTTTTGGTGAAAATTACCATACAGATGATTTGGTTGGTTTTGCTTGGTCTTGTGGGGACAAGCTATACGCTACAGATAAGTTGAAACTTTTGCAGAATCCGATTCTCAAAGATTTTCTAGAAAAAACACCTCTGAAAGTGTATGACTTTAAGAAAGCTAAAGTTCTCTTAAATCGTTTTGGTTTGAATTTACAGGCTCCAGCTTTTGACAGTCGCTTGGCCAAATACCTTCTCTCTACTGTAGAGAATAATGAAATTTCAACCATTGCTAGTCTCTATGGTCAAACTTACCTAGTCGATGATGAAACCTTCTATGGTAAGGGTGTCAAGAAAGCTATCCCTGAGAGAGAGACCTTCTTGGAACACTTGGCTCGCAAGGTTGCTGTATTGGTTGAGACAGAGCCTGTCTTACTTGAAAAATTAAGCGAAAATGGGCAATTAGATCTCCTTTATGACATGGAGCAGCCTCTGGCTTTTGTCCTTGCTAAGATGGAAATTGCTGGGATCAAGGTAAAAAAAGAAACATTACTCGAGATGCAAGCTGAAAATGAGCTTGTCATTGAAAAGTTGACGCAAGAGATTTATGACCTAGCAGGTGAGGAATTTAATATCAATTCACCTAAACAGTTGGGTGTCCTTCTTTTTGAAAAACTAGGTCTCCCTCTCGAATATACCAAGAAAACCAAGACAGGGTACTCGACAGCCGTGGATGTGTTAGAGCGCCTAGCTCCTATTGCCCCAATCGTCAAGAAAATTTTAGATTATCGTCAAATTGCTAAGATTCAATCGACTTATGTGATTGGTTTGCAGGATTGGATTTTAGCGGATGGCAAGATTCACACGCGCTATGTCCAAGATTTAACTCAGACAGGGCGTCTGTCTAGTGTGGATCCAAACTTGCAAAATATTCCTGTTCGCTTGGAACAAGGTCGCCTCATTCGTAAGGCTTTCGTGCCAGAGTGGGAGGATAGTGTCCTTCTCAGCTCTGACTATTCACAGATTGAGTTGCGAGTTTTGGCGCATATCTCTAAAGATGAGCACTTAATCAAGGCCTTCCAAGAGGGAGCTGATATCCATACCTCGACAGCCATGCGTGTCTTTGGAATTGAACGTCCTGAGGATGTGACTCCAAACGACCGTCGCAATGCCAAGGCTGTCAACTTTGGAGTGGTTTATGGAATTTCAGACTTTGGTTTATCCAATAACCTAGGTATCAGCCGTAAAGAGGCTAAAGCATACATCGACACTTACTTTGAACGCTTCCCTGGTATCAAAAATTACATGGATGAAGTCGTTCGTGAGGCGCGTGATAAGGGTTATGTAGAGACTCTCTTCAAACGTCGTCGTGAGTTGCCAGATATCAATTCGCGTAACTTTAACATTCGTGGTTTTGCAGAGCGTACAGCTATCAACTCACCTATTCAAGGATCGGCTGCAGATATTCTCAAAATCGCTATGATTCAGCTAGATAAAGCCTTGGTAGCAGGTGGTTATCAAACTAAGATGTTGTTACAAGTACACGATGAAATTGTTCTTGAAGTGCCTAAGTCAGAATTAGCTGCCATAAAAAAACTCGTCAAACAAACCATGGAAGAAGCCATTCAACTAAGTGTGCCCCTGATTGCTGATGAAAATGAAGGCGTAACTTGGTATGAGGCCAAGTAAAAAATAGACTATTAAACAAAAAGAAATCCCCTTGAACGCTACTGTTCAAAGGGATTTTTCTTTCAGGAAAAGACAAAAGTGAAACTATCTAGCTAATAGTAGAATTTATTTGATTTATTTGATTTGTTTCTTTTGTTCTTTTTTGGCAAGTACTGGTAGAATAACTCCTAGACCAATCAGAATAATTGGTGTCAAGATATTTGTAAGAAGAGAGAATTGCCAAGCAGTTGGATTCTCAGCATAGCTAATTTTTGGAACCATACCTAGGATACAAGCAAAGGCTGTAAATAGGAGGCACCAAGTACCGATCACAAAGCCAATTTTAGGATTGTTCACAAACTTGTATTCGGCATTTTTGTATGTCTTCCAAGCACGATTGAGCATCATATAGGCAAGGAATACCCAGAGGTAACGCATTGGCATTACTATAGAATTGAGGTTGGTCATCCATTTTACAAGTCCGTCAATTTCCTGAATACCAAAAATTGGAAGGATGATGATAAGGCTAACGAGGACGCCTGTAAGGAGGTAGCCGTTAATGAGGACCCCTTTTTCAGTACGTTTACGAAGCCAGCTTGGGATGTAGTTTTCGTCAGCGTTATTGAGTAGGATTTGTAATGGTGCATCAATAGAGAAGGCAAGTGCCGCAATTTGTCCGACCATGTTTGTAAGAGCGTAGATTACGACAAAGAGGTTTCCAACTCCCCAAGAATTTCCTAACATTTGGAAGGCTTGATAAGCACCATTACGCATGAGGTCTTCAGGGATGTTATTACCATCAAATAGCATTCCCATGGCAACTGAACCAAGGATAGCAGAGAGTCCTACCATGATGGCCATGACAATCATACCCTTTGGAAATTCTTTTGCAGGATTACGAGTTTGATTCACATAAGGGGAAATTTTTTCGCAACCACCAACTGCAAAGACCAGTAATGAGATCGTTGTGAAATAAGAAAAATCAAAGTTTGGAATGTAGGTGCTCAGTTGATCCATGTGCGGTGTCGCAAACTGGATGTCTGGCTTAATGAAAGGCAGACCGACAGCCAAAAGCACAAAGAGTAAAGACATAATCAACATGGCACTTCCTGCCAAGCTACCGATGACTTTCAGTGTTGTCAATCCTTTTGTAGAAAGGTAGAGGAAAAGTCCAAAGATTAGCAAGCAGAGAAACCATCAGCTAATTAAGGGTGTTGATCTTTTTTTATAATGTCTCCTTTTCAGATAATTTCAGTATATCATGATTTTTTGAAAGCGCCTAACAAACTTTGAAATTTACTATAAAAAAAGTAAAAGCTAGCTAACAGATAGGGAATAGGGCTTGTTGGTTTAGAAAAAGATTATCCACATCCTGTGGATAACTTGACACCATCCTATCAAAAATATTTTTATAGCAATGGTTTAGAAGGCAGCAAGAAATTTAGGAATTATAAGAGATGATAAACTAGTATAAATCTTGATATAACAAGCTTTGTTGGATGCTTTCTAGTCTAAAGCATAGAGAATGGAATTGGAAAGATATTTTGGAAAAACTTGAAAATCTTTTCCGAAGAAAGGTTGAAGGTTATTCACAGCTTGTGGATAACTTTTTATGGATAAGAAGATCCCTTTGCGTCTGACAAAGGGGTTAGGTTATTAATGCTTTGGCAACCAGCTGAGGGTAAAGTCAAGAGTCTTAGCATTGAGCAATTCCTGATGGCTGATGCTTTGTTTCTCTTTTCCGTCCAGTTGACAGTCTTTGACAAAGTGGAAGTGCTCATGATTTTGTTGAGTACGAACATCCAACCACTGATTTTTTTCTGCCAGATAGACACGAAGGTGATCAAAGAGTGGAATTCCAAGGTCATAACTTGCTTTTCCTGGGCAGGTTGGGTAAAGCCCGAGAGCAGACCATACATACCAAGCCGATAGACTACCATTATCCTCATCTCCTGGATAAGCATCCCAGCCAGCTTGAAAGGCTTTTTGACGGAGAGTCTTGACCAAGAGACTGGTATATTGGGGATAACTACTGTAGCGGAACAGATAAGGGATGTGGAAACTTGGTTGGTTGGAAATGGCTAGTTGACCAAATGGCGCTGTTGCCATCTCGCTCATCTCATGAATTTCATATCCATAGCCCGTCGTTTCAAAGAGTGGGAGACTTTGACAAGCTTTCAAAAGATAGTTGCTAAAGGCTTCTTTTCCACCCATTAGTTGGCTAAGTCCAGAAATATCGTGTAAGACACCGAGACTGGCTTGAAAAGCTGAACACTCAGCGTAGTCACGCCCCCAACTATAGGGAGAAAAGTCAGGACGGAAGTTGCCATCTACATCACGCGCCCTCATGTAACCCGTCTCAGAGTCAAATAGATTCTGATAGTTTTTAGAATATTGAGCATAGGTTTGAGCCAGATTTTCTTGACCTAATTTTTCTGCACAAGTAGAGATACAAAAATCGCTGTAGGTATAATTTAGCGTATGACTGACACTTTCGTGGTAGTCTGTGGATAAATAGCCCAGTTCTTGGTATTGGCTTAGGCCATGTCGCCCGTTGATAGCTTTTGGATCTGCCTTAGTAGCAGTTTCAATCATGGCTTTGAGAAATTCTTCTTCAAACTCAGGTGCCATATCCTTGCAGGCACTATCTGCAAGAAGGCCATCAATCAAAGTCCCAGGCATCATTCCTCTTTCGTCAGGAGCCAGCCACTTAGGGAGATACCCAGTATCTCTATAGCTATTGAGGAAACCTTCAAGAAACTGACGATAGTGCTCTGGAATAATCAAGGCAAAGAGTGGGAATGAAGTGCGGAAGGTATCCCAAAAACCATTGTTGGTATAGAGTAGACCAGGCTTGATCGTTCCTGAAGCAAGGTCTATATGAATAGTCTCGCCTTGCTCATTTACCTCATAGAAGGTTTGTGGGAAAAGAAAGAGTCTATAAAGACAGTGATCAAAAAATGTTCGGTCTACAGAGCCAGTTTCCACGACATCAAAACGGCCTAGAAGGTCTTCCCAACTTGCTTTAGCCTCTGATTTCGTTTCTTCAAAGTCTTTTCTAGGCAGATTAAAGAGGGCCTGTTCTTTAGAAATAAAAGAAGTAGCTAGTTGAACTAGAGCTTCTGCTCCAGCCAAGTCGATACGCCAGTCTTGCCCCACTTGATTGATAGATAGAATATCCGTAGAGAATGCGAGAGCAGTAAACATGACGAGGGGACTTTTGTTGGTTTCGGTTAATCCGCGTTGACCAAGGCTGACAGTACGTTCATTTACTTGCTCTAATGATAGATCATCAGCTGCATGCAGATAGAGTGAGAGCTTCTTGCCTTGTATCTGTCTTAGTTGAATAGAAGCCCCATAGCAAGTAGGTGTGAGTTGGGTTTCAATCTGATAACGCTCAGAAAAAATTCTGAGATAATGGGGATTGAAAATAGCACGATCAAGGTTATAAGAAGACTGACGATGGAAGAGGGTGTCGCCACTGATTTCTCCTGTAACAGGAGTCAGTAGTAACCAAGAATAATCACCAATCCAAGGGCTAGGCTGATGGGTTAGTCGAACACCCTGAAATATGGGAAGGTGAGGATCAAAAAACCATGATCCTTCTTGATCACTCGTTTGTGGAACAAAGTAATTCATCCCAAAAGGCACTCCAGTGTATGGTAGGGTATTTCCCCGAGAAAAGGCATGCTTGCTCGCGGTGCCAAATCGGGTATCAATGGTTTCAAGTATCGGTTTCATAGTGGTTTCCTTCAGTAGTTTTCTACATTATATCAGAAAAAGGATACTTTTAGAAAATGACTTCAAAATATAACAATTTTGTAGAATAATGAGCCTTTTTTACAAAATAACTCTCACAAAATACCGTTGTTATTGGCTTTTTGCTTTGTCTTGAATTGTTAATTTTTGAATTTGCTCCCCTTTTTGTTCCCCTTTTTGTTCCCCTTATAGTGCTTTTAGTGCAGTTTCGTAGAATGATACTGCTTTTTTTGCATTCTCTTTTGAGAGGTGGCTATATGTGTCCATGGTCATTGATAAAGTTGAATGACCTAGGCGGTGCTGGAGTTCCTTGTAAGGTATTCCAGAGTTAAGCAGTAAACTAGCGTGAGTATGACGGAAACCATGAAAACCTATATTCGGAACATCAGCTCGTTTAAAATGTGTTAGTAATCTTTTTTTAAGTTTTACAATGCTAGTATATTCATGAATGAAGTCAGAAAATACTACACTTTCACGTTGTCCTATCTTCCAGGCCTCTTTAGTTTGGCGCAGTTTGTACTGCTTTAGCATACTAACAGTCTCTTGATCTATATCTATATCCCGATAACTAGCCTTAGATTTTGGGCTGTTAATTTCTAAATACCGATTTAGTGTTTTGGTGATGTGTACAATGGCACCGTCTAAGTCAATATCAGACCAGCTAAGCGCTAGAGCCTCATTGATACGGCAACCAGTTGCCAGTAGGAACTTATAGAGCGTTACGTCATAGTAATAACGATATTTACAACTATCTAAATTATCAAGATAAACAAGAAACTTTTTTAACTCTTGATTATCAAAGTACTTTAGCTTTTGTCGCTTTGCTTTCTGAGTGTTACGAGGTAAAACAACATCACGAGCAGGATTGGACGGTATCGCTTGCATGGTTACGCCATACTGTAAGATACGTTTGTTTAAAGCGTGTATCATATCATAGTGTAGAAAAGCGCCCTCTTCCCCTCTATTAGCCTTATCAGCAAGTTTATTGATAATTGACTGAATAAGTGGAGTAGTGAGCTTATCGAGCTTATACTCCCCGAAAGTAGGCAATATGTGATTATCTATTAGCGTTCTAACATTTCCTTGAGTGTTTGGCTTAACTGTATTCTTATAGCTTTCCCACCAGAGACTGGTTAATTCTTGATAGTTTTTTATGGTAACAGCCTTTTGTCTAGTAGATCCTGCTTTTTGAAAAGCTATTTTTTCCTGATTGGCTTTCTGTTTTACTTCCTTTTGTGTTCGCCCTGTTACCTTGGTTTTAACTTTCTTTCCTGTTACCTGGTCAACTCCTAGATATACATTAGCACGATAGACTTTACTACCGTCTTTTTTTATAACTTCAGTTATTTTCATGATGATAAACCTTTCTAAAATACATCAGCAGGCAAGCTATTATTAAAAAGGTTTTAGATTGTGGTTTATATCATGCTAGGGCTTCACAGTTTGCCCCACATTCGATTTTAAAGAGTTAGGTGGTAAATATAATACCAGAGTAGGAAACAAGGCGGATATGGGGCTTATATAGGCTTGAAGCTCGAACGAAGCTTGAGAATCCACGCGCCTTTGTTGGTATAATCGGACTTTTCGGCTACCCTAAAAAAAATATTAGGGATGAGTTTTGCTATTAAATAAAATCATATACAAAATTTAGTTTTGTTGGTTTATATAGTTAAAGTTTTGGTGTTCTCTAATTCTTTTTCCATACCTCGCCTTACTCCTTCGCCAAAGAATGACAGATAGATTTTATCTCCTTTTTCCAAGACGGTATTTTCTAACATATCTTCAAGTTCTCCGGTGCGATCTAAGAAGTCGCAAAAAACTTTTATTTTATTATTGACTCGAAGTACATTATTTTTTATTACCTCCAATAACTGAGAGTAGAACGCAGTTTTCATTGATACGGGTAGATTGGAAAGGAAACTATAAAAATCTTCTTCATCATACGCATCACTCTGTTCTACGTAAACTAAGAGCCAAAGTTTGAAGCTATCGTCATCAAGTGGGAAATCATAGTTTTTTGGATGACGATACCAAAGGTTTAGAAAATAATCTTTTTCAGTATTTTTGGTTTTCAGTTTTATTACTACGTAATCAGAGTTCTTTTCTTCGTCGTTTGCTTTAAAATACATTTCCCAAATATACGGAACATATACAAAGAAATCTTTTAATTCAATCCCAAGGTAATTACATAGTTTATCGACTGTTTCAAATTGAACCCCTTTACCAGTGTTTTCAGCTAAAGCCATTAGGGTAGTTTTGGAAATGCCAGTATCTTCATAAACATCTGCTATTTTCAAGCCTCTTTCAGCCATGAGAACTGCAAAATTTGTTTTTATCATTATAATTTCCTCCGTGTCTAAATTATAACTCAAAGCTCAAAAAAACACAATGTATAAAAAAATATAACAGACTATTGACAAATGTTTTCGGATAGTGTATCATGTTGATTGTTAGCAAGCACGCTAAAATATAACAATAATCAATAAAGGAGTATTTAGTTTTGAAAAATAACTTTAGAATTCTTTTAGCAAAGCAACGCAAGAAAGTTTCAGACGTTTACGAAGCTACGGGTGTTTCTAAAACCACTTTGACAGCTTTGTACTATGAACGTACCAAAAACCCTGAAACAGAAACCTTGCTAAAAGTTGCGAAATATCTGGGCGTAACCTTAGATGAACTACTGACACCAGAAGAATAGAAAGGAGCAAACCAATGGAACTAGTCTATATGGACGGCAAGAAAGAGCCGTATACGCTGAGCAGTATTGTGGCAGAGTGCGCTGAAATTAAGCACAGACATTTGAAGATTTTGCTGAATAAGCACCGAGAGGACTTTGAAAGCTTCGGAAAGGTGCAATTTAAAATTTCACCTTCAGAGAGTGGGCAAAATGTACGGGATTATATTTTGAACGAGCAACAGGCAACATTGCTGATCACTTACTTACGAAATACAGAACCCGTAAAAGAGTTTAAGAAGAACCTAGTCAAAGCATTCTTTGAAATGCGTGAGGAGCTTTCTAAGTTTCGTATGCAGAGAGCGCTAGAAAAGCCAAAAAGAAAAACACTGCATGACAGTATAGAGACTTGGAGGAATGCACCCAAGCATGCACACAGTACCATGAACAACTTGCTACTGAAAGCAGTAACTGACAGGAACGCTAAGCAGTTAAGGGAAGAACGAGGGGGCTATAATGGCATCGATAGCTTGACCAGTGACGAGCTGGAGCAATACCAGGCTTTTGAAGACATGGTAATAGCCATGATTGGCTTGAATATGAGTTATCAGGAAATCAAAGCCATGGCATTCAGAAATAAAAAAACACGACTAGAAAGCGCGTGATTGCAACAAAAAAGGCTTACCGAGACCAATCAGCAAAGCCTTTTACACTAACACTAAAACGAATTTAACAACGCAGGCAAGCTATTATTAAAGAGGTTTTAGTAAAGATTTATACCTAGATTATAGCATATTTAGGGCAATTTGACCATACGGAGAGCGCTAACTCTTTAAACTGGTACTTTCTCACGTTTTCAAATATTGGCGAGTCTGAGCGTGAGGATTAGCATTATAAGAAACAACCATTAAAAAGCCCCACACTCTCCGACGGCAATCTTGAGTGTGAGGATATCCTGGATAGTAAAAGGCATTAAAAAGCCATCAAGGCGATTACACAAACATAGAAACAGAGGTAAAAAAATGGAAGAAACAACATACGATAATTTAACTAGACATATAGACAGAATTAGCGCAGAAATGCGAGAAATTGGCGAAAAAAATGGGCTTAGTAGACTTTCGTTATTGGCAAATCAGACAAAAACTATCAAAGAAGATTTATCCCGTTTACTTTGGATTGAACTTCCTGAATTGAATGACAGCCATAAAATCGAAGCGGTCTCTAAAAGCACTACGGGAATCTTTTTCGCCCCTGGTATTTTTGAAATGGATGCTATGCGACAAGCATTCTTTAAACGCCAAGCTAAGCACTTTTTTGACAATGAAGCAGAGCAACAGGCATATATAGAACATGCTGAAAAGGAGTATTTAGAGGCTACTATAACCTTAAAAGATCTTCTTTTTAACTCTAAAAATGGAACTCAGAAAGCAAATAAAAGTTGTCTTATAGAGAAGTTTGAGGAGGCAATGCAATGACACTAGACCTAGACAACATGACACAAGCAGAATTTGATAAACAAATGGCTGAAATCAAGGAGAGACACCCTAATCTCTTCCAGTTTATTGCTGATTTTGTAGATCGAAAAGTAAGCACCGAAGAGGTGGACGACTTCCTGAAGATGGAGCATAGAAACCAAGTGGACTATATCAAGAACTATCAAGCGAGGGCATAGCATGAATGAATTAGATTTAAGCAACACACAGGCGGTTTTTGTTAGCCTGGTACTGATTGGTGTATTACTCTATCTAAACCACCGAGACCGCCAAAAAAGCGCCCAAATTGAGCGAGAAAGCAAACAGACGATAGAAACACCTAGCGAGGATTTAAACCCTGATTATGGGCGTTATATCCAGCTTGTAGGGGTCAATGTATGGGGAGGGATTGAATGAGTCTGACAGAGAATGACAAGCGAGTATTAAGACTAATCAAGGTAGGTGCTGAGAACTCCATAACGGGGGCAGAAATCAGCTTACTCACTAAGCTAGCAGAAAGAACAGTACAGGACATTATCAACCGTCTGATCACGCGCTACGGTGTTCCTATCATCGGGGTACGTCACGGAGCTTTCAGAGGCTACTTTATCCCAGCTAACAAAGAGGAGCTACTGGATGGAGCAAAGGCATTCTATAACCAAGTACAAGAGGAGCAGAAGCGCCTAACTGTCCTTTTGAATGCCGATTTAGAGAGCTACAAGCAACTACTGAAGGGGGCGGAAGAATATGTTTAGTTTAAGCAAGGAAAGTGAGCATGACCTGACTCATGGCATTCTGGAAGTAGTGGAAAAATACCTTGAAGTTCGTGATAGAATCAAACCGCGAGTGACAGGGTTAATCTCAGCTCAGGAGGCCATGGACGAGTTAGATATAAAGTACAAGACACTCCAGAAGTGGGAAGAAGCTGGGCTAAGGCGATACCAGCCCCCACTAGAAGATACTAGGAAGATCTATTATAGAGTTTCTGACTTGCTGAAGTTTCTGGGGGTAGAAAATGGGTAGATACATGACAGAGCCAGCTTATGAGGGGATGAAGTTAGCCCAGGAAGATAAAACCAAGGACAAACGCCCCAAGTTGAAGCAAATCAAAGAACGAAAACAACTGAAGAAGTTAAAAAAGAAACGCAAAAAGGGGCGATAGTATGACAATTTATGAGGCCAAAGGCTTTCAGAGTAATCTTGTCTATCCATTTGATAAGATTGAGCCGTTCCAGTACATTGAACGCTTTAAACCTTTGGTAGTCCCTGAAGGGGCAAACATTGAAGAATTTAAACGTACACAAGCGCCTTACTGTATAAGTGGCAAAGTGACGCCAGAAAAGCATGGCAGTTACAAGCGAAACAACTCCAGTCTAATCTATCGGGATTTGATTTTCCTTGATTATGACGATATACAGGGGACGACTGAGGGCTTTATAAAGGCCGTTTCTAGCGCTTTATTTGGCTACTCCTATATCTTATACCCGACTATCAAACATAGCTTAGAAAAGCCCCGTTTTCGCCTTGTAGTGAAGCCTGACAACATGATGAATGAGGCAACCTATAAGCAGGTAGTGAAAGAGATTGCTGATAAGATTGGGCTACCCTTTGACATGGCCAGCCTTACATGGTCACAACTCCAAGGGCTACCAGTAACAACAGGCAACCCAGCAGACTATCAAAAGATTGTAGAGCATGGCCTAGATTATCCAGTTCCCAAGGTTGAACCAAGAGCGAAGCAAGAAACTACGGAGCGTTACAAGCCTAGAGCAAGTGGCCAGAGGTCAATGACTATGAGGATTATTGACACGCTTTTTAATGGCTTTGGAGACGAGGGAGGGAGAAACGTAGCGCTGACACGCTTTGTAGGTTTACTCTTTAATAAGTGGGTTGATTGTGACCTAGAGACCGCCTATGAACTTACAAAGATAGCCAATAGCGTGACAGTTGAACCATTGCCTATTGAGGAGCTAGACCGCACTTTTAGCAGTATAGCACGGGCTGAATATAGAAAGAGAGGTTAGAACCATAGAACTAGAAGAATTAGGAAACCTAGAAAGTGAAATCTTGGAGGTCAGAGAGCAAGAACAACCTCCTAGAACGATGAAGGAGCTTGAAAATCGTATCTTTAAAGCTGGAGAAGAATGGCGGGCAGAACATACCGAAACTAAGGTAAATGAGACCACAGGGGACGTTACCGAAAAGGTGGCCATGCCACAGACATTCACAGTAGCTAAAATACTGAGCGAGATTGTCACATTTACTTTTATCAGCAAGAGCAATATACCTGATTATAGCCTGCTCTATATCTATGATTTAGACGAGGGTATCTATACCGCTAGTAATGATCTATTCAATCTTTTGTGTAAGACCTTTGACGTTAGAATTAAACCCAGAGAGTGGCCACAGATTAAGTTAATGGTTAGAACATTGGCCAAGATACGAAAACCTTTAGAAAGTGCTAACCTTATTCCCGTATAGAACGGCATTATCAACTTAGAAACTAAGGAACTACTCCCCTTTAGTCCTAAGTATGTAATTACAAGTAAGATAAGCACGGCCTACCACGCGCCTAAACGAGTCCCAACAGATAGAGAGGGCAAAACTTTTGATGATTGGCTAAACTCAATCGCTTGTAATGATAGTGAACTGGTAACACTGTTTTGGCAGATTATCCTTGAAGCTATTAACCCTAACCATACCCGAAATAAGTTTGCTATCTTCTACGGGGACGGTAACAATGGTAAAGGGACATTTCAGCGCTTCCTTATCAACCTGATAGGGGAAAGCAATATATCAGCCTTAAAACCTGCACAGTTTGCTGAAAAACATAACTTAGAAACCTTGGTAGGTAAAGTCTGTAATATTGGGGATGAAGCACCTAACGAATACTTAAAAAATCCGTCGGATCTAATGAGTATCACTAGTGGGGACACCGTGCTAGTCAATCCAAAAGGTCGGCCAGCTTTTGAAGCTACTTTTAAGCTATTCAATATCTTTTCAGGCAACTATATCCCCAATGGTGGCAACAAGACAAAAGGCTGGTATCGTAGAATTATGATCGTCCCTTTTAATGCTGACTTTAACGGGGAGAAGGAAAAACCTTGGATAAAAAATGAATTTTTGGCCAATGATGAAGTATTAGAATATGCCCTCTACAAAGCTATCAATCAAGAGCCATTTACTCACTTTATCGAACCTAAAGCAGTTAAAGGACTCCTAGAAGAATACCAGGAGGATAATGACTACTTACTTTCATGGGTTAAGCATGAATACATGGAAAAAGGTTGGCATGAGCTGGACGTAGTACCTGTTTTTATACTAACTAGGTCGCTGAAACATTATGCTGAAGATATGGGAATACCCAAGCCCAATGTTTACGGGGCAGGAAAAGAAACGATAAGACACTTACAACAGTTAACACCCAATCATTACAAACTTAAAAGAGCGAGGGTCAAAGTTGAAGATTATGACAAACTAGATCCGCTAGAGTTTGAAAGAACCAAACTATCCAAAACTAATCACGCTGTCGTTAAAGACTAAAATGTTACCTTCTTTTTATGCCCTAAACCCTTGGTATATCTAGGTTTTTGCCCAAAAATGTTACCTTCTTGTTACCTTGTTTAGAAAGAAGGTAACGTTGTTAAACCCTTGATACTACTGACTTTTTTGGGAAAATGTTACCTTGTTACCTTGTTTTTAACTCTCTATATAGGGAAAAAATAGTATTTTTATATATAAGGGCTATGACTTCAAAAGAAGGTAACATGGTAACAAAAGGATCTAAACCCTTGGGGGAGTAAGGCTGAACTATGTTACCTAGAAGGTAACAAAATCACTAAAGAAGGTAACAAAATGGGGTAGATAGTACCGACCCCCTTGCAATGGTGTAACTACTAGTGACACCCTTAAAAACAGAAAGAGGAAAAACAACATGAAAATTAAACTATTTCATCAGAAATACAAGAAAGCCCTTTGGGATTTGGAAAGCCAGGTAAATGGTTTTATGGCAGGCGTTGAAGTTATTGACGTGAAATATACAGAGGCAACAGTGGGGAATAGTGAGGATATGGATACACTAACCAGTGTGATGGTTCTATACAAATAACAGAACAGGAGAAACAACATGACATTAAAAACATTTTCTGATAAAGCAAAAACATTTACTTTCACTTACGAATTTAAAGACCAAGACACCGCTCAAGTAGCAGGTCACGCGCTACTGGGATATATGACTGGAACATATTGCCAGCCTGTAATCTCATTGACCTACAAGGATAAAGGCACGCTTGTCGCTGAGTATGTAGAAGATCACAAGCTAAACAAGACTTTCAAGCGTATTTGTGACAGCTTTAAAGACTACGACAAACAACCAGGAGAGGCTGCAGCGTTGGAAGAATGTTACAAACGGGAGCGCGTGATTCAACTCAAAGAGTCAGAGGATTTTGAGAGTTTGCTCAATAAGGTTACAGACTACGAGCTAGAACTATTAGACTATGCTGATCGCTTGCTTTCTGATAAGCCTATCCCTATGGACTCTATGACTGCTTTTGGTACGTTGGAAATGCTGGGCGATGAAAGTATTAGCCTACTCCAAAAGTTGGACGTAGAAGGCGAATATAAAGGCCTTGCTGATTATGTGGCAGAGGCAGAAAGCTAGAACTATCAAGAGAGGCACCAGCCTCTTTTTGTGGTTTAATTGCTACTTATCCCAATAGATTTGGGTTTTTCTGTATATGGAGATTTTGGAGCGGATGAAAACTATAAAATCAATAACCATAGAGACATTTATAAAGCCAATGAAAAACAAGAATATCAGTCACGGTATAGCTGAGTTGGACGGTAGAAAACTAGAAATAGACCTAGATAATCTGTATATCACCTTTGAACGTGATCGTTTTGATTTAGCAAGAATACCAGGAACTAAGGGAGGAAATCGCTACTTTTTTCTCTGTCCTATTTGTGGTAAACGATGCAGAAAACTCTATATGAGACTTTTGCTATATGGTTGTGGATCATGCCAGAAAATACACAAATCAACCCTGAACCGAAGTAAGACAGATTGCCAATACTATTGGGAGAGAGCACTGAGGGAAGCTAGAAAGGTGGAACCAGGTTGGAGTCCCAAACGTGGCGGATATATGTTTGATGGTTTTCCTGAAAGACCAAAGTATATGAAACGTGACAAGTATTATAAGCATTATCAAAAGTTTGTTAACTACACCAGAAAAGGGGATAGCTTTTGGCTGAATGGTTTGGGATCTCTAAGGTAATTTTTAGTAGGGTGCAATTTACAAAACAAACAAATACTACATATTAGACGACTAAAACTCTGAAATAAGTCAGCTATATCAAGACTTTTGACGGATTCGAGCGTTCCGAAAGGGTGCGCGTGATTTGAAAAAAAGTTATTCGTTTAGGAAAAGGAAACAGGAAATACTTAGGTTTTGGTAAGGTTTAAATTAGGTTTTGCATTTAATAATAGCAAGGTACAGGGCTTTGTTCTAGAGATAAAACACTAAGATTTCCTAAGATATAGATACTTTTAGAGACAAAGAACGGTAAGGTATCGAAGTCTTCCAATGGTGAGATTTTGCTTAGGTAGTGGCAGTAAATATGCCTGACAAATGGCAGGGTTATGTGTGTTGAACTCCGAGCGAACGCCGAGAAAATAGCTCTTGAACAGAGAACGAACAGAGAAGATTACATAGCTTGAAGCTCGAGCGAAGCCTGAGAAAGTGGGGTATATCCCCTATCATTTATCAAGCAGAGAAGGAACAAATAACTTGCCTTATTTACACTTACAACATGCTTTCAAACATGAACAATTATGAACATATTCCGCCAGTCGTTGAAAATGCAAAAAAGCCAAGGCTTACCACCTCAGCTATAATTAACACAATGAAATTATACCATACAGGAGGCCAAGGCATGACACCAGAGCAGGTAAAAGAAAAACTAGAGGGCGTTAAGTGGATAAACAAGGAGATCAAAGGCTTATATTTGGAATTGGAAGCCCTGGAGAGTGGTATTATCAAAAAGCCAACACTAAGCCATAGCAAGGTACAAACGAGCAGAGAGAACAAGACAGAGAACAATCTTATAAGTGTTCTGAAGCTAAAAGAGGATACACTCCAGAGAATTGAGCGCCTTACTGAGGAGAGAATGGCAATATCGGGGCTAATCGATAAGCTGGACAATCCACTTGAGCGTTCTGTTCTAAGACTTTTTTACTTGAATGATCTTGTAGCTTTGGAAGTCGCTGAAGAAATAGGAAAATCTAAAACTTTGGTATATCGAGTAAGGCAGGAAGCTATAGAACACTTAGCAGGTATGGCAAATGCAGATTGATAAAAAAGAGACAGTCAAACAGGTATACAGATTTCTAAAAAGCTATCACTCACTGGTAAAATTGAGTCTAGACGGCCAAGATGGAGCATTTAGAGCCAAAGCTGAGGAGTTGATGGGTGTGATTGAAGCCTTCAGGGACAATCTAGACGATGTACGACGTGAGATATTCGCCAATCTATTTACAAGACGGACTGGGGAGAGGTTGAAGCTAGGGCGGTTATACGAGACACTGGGCATTGATAAGGCTGAGTATGAACGTCTAAAAGCTGAGATACTGCTAGACTTTGCTAAAAGCTATCGTGGTGGTGTTTTGTTGAGAAATGTTGAGAATTAAGTTAGCAGGTATGGACATTTATGGACACATATCGCCAGTCGTTGAACAGCTCATAAAATGTTGTCAGGTACTAACAAGTTCTTACACGTCCCCCCGTCATCGAAAAACTAAAAAATGCTCTCTGGGTCTGAAAAGTTCCTACATGTTCCACCAGAACGGAGAGTTAGAAGCGTAAATGTTGGCAAATGTAGGCTGAGGCTTCATATTCGCCCCCTATTTTGCTTTGTTTCGTACTGGACAACTAAAACACCACGGATAAACTACAAGTCTCCCAGAGAAGACTGCTTGATGACTAACTTGAACTTGAAATTTGGCTTTAAAAAAATATGTTTTAACTTAATTTTAAAGCGAAATAGATTGACATAAGTATAGTGAGCTGTTATAATTTTTTTAGAAAGGAGTAGAAAAGAGATGAAAAAATATAGCATTTTTAATATTTCTGATTGGTTTCTATCAAAAGAAGCAATGACTCCTAAAAAGTTACAAAAACTTTCTTATTATTTTGAAGCATGGAGTTACGCATTGTTTAATGACTCTCTTATATCTGATACAAAATTTGAGGCGTGGGTACATGGTCCTGTCTCTCCAGAATTGTATAGCAGATATAAAGAATTTGGATGGAATGATATTGAACAAACAGAAGATAATTCAGATTTGTTTGATAATAAGACATTAGATTTATTGGAATCTGTATGGATTACATACGGGTCAAAATCTGCAAACGAATTAGAAGCATTGACACATAGTGAACTTCCTTGGATAAATGCTCGTAAAGGTTTAGGGGAAACAGAACCTAGTCATGAACTGATTAATGCCGAAGACATGAAAGAGTACTATCTTTCAATTTATATTGGAGACTAATTCTTGAAGAAACTAACAAACAAAAATAGTGCTTCTTCGAGTAAGGGCGCTTCATTAACAGCTTTACGAGATGTTCCTTTTAAATTCTCAATTAGTGAGCAATTAGATAACAATTTCGCATTTAAAGACTTAAAAGCTGCAGATATTAAAGCCTTACACAACTTCATTGATATAACTATTGGAAAGAAATTAACGATAACTCAAGTAGATAAACTGTATTTGAGAACAAAAGGTGGGGTAACACAAACCATCAATAACAAAGATGTTGTACATTACGGGAAAGATTGTAATTCATTTAGAGTGTTTGGATATTACAATAGTGAAAACTATTTTAATATAACCCGTATAGATCCCAAACATAAAACAAATGCTGAGTAATGGAGAAATTTACTAAACATATATACGTTTGTTTGCTTTTAGTAAACGTATACCTTGATTTCCTAATAAAAAAGCACGTTTGACCGTGCTAGTTTCTTGCCTGCTGAACTCATCAAATCCTAGCCCTTTTGTGGGGCTTTTTTGCTCCCCTTTTTGCGTACTTTGGGGGAGCAAGTAGTAAATAGTAATGTTAGTAATTTTTATTAAAAAGCGCGTTATATAAGGGTTAGGGAACTATAAAGAAACATAAAATAAGCAATTTTTGATTTTGTAGAATAATGACTAACATTTGTGTATATATTTTCTGGGCTAAAAGCTATATACTGAAAATGAAAATTTGTTTGAAAGAGGCAAAATAGTTTATGGTTTATTCTAAAGAAATCGTCAGAGAGTGGCTAGATGAGGTAGCGGAGAGAGCCAAGGAACATCCTGAATGGGTGGATGTCTTTGAGCGTTGCTATACAGACACTTTAGACAATACAGTTGAAATTTTAGAAGACGGCTCGACCTTTGTACTAACTGGGGATATCCCAGCTATGTGGCTTCGTGATTCAACTGCTCAGCTTAGACCATACCTTCATGTGGCAAAAAGAGACCCTCGTTTGCGCCAGACCATTGCTGGTTTGGTTAAACGACAGATGACTTTGATTCTCAAGGATCCCTATGCCAACTCTTTCAATATTGAGGAGAACTGGGAGGGGCACCACGAGACAGACCATACAGACCTCAATGGCTGGATTTGGGAACGTAAGTATGAAGTGGATTCGCTTTGCTATCCCTTGCAATTGGCTTACCTTCTTTGGAAGGAAACTGGTGAGACTAGCCAGTTTGATGAAACTTTTGTTACGGCGACCAAGGAGATCCTTCATCTTTGGAAGGTGGAACAAGACCACAAGAACTCACCATATCGCTTTGTTCGTGATACCGATCGTAAGGAAGACACTTTGGTTAATGATGGTTTTGGACCTGACTTTGCCGTTACAGGAATGACCTGGTCAGCCTTCCGTCCAAGTGATGACTGCTGTCAGTACAGCTACTTGATTCCATCCAATATGTTTGCAGTCGTTGTCTTGGGTTATGTGCAAGAAATCTTTGCAGCATTGGCCCTAGATGATAGCGAGAGTATTATCGCAGACGCTAAGCGTCTCCAGTCTGAAATACAAGAAGGCATTGAAAATTACGCCTACACCACCAACAGCAAGGGCGAAAAGATTTACGCCTTTGAAGTGGATGGTCTAGGAAATGCTAGCATCATGGATGATCCAAACGTCCCAAGTCTACTGGCGGCGCCTTATCTGGGCTACTGCGATGTCAACGATGAGGTTTACCAAGCAACTCGTCGTACCATTCTGAGCTCTGAAAATCCATATTTCTACCAAGGAGAATACGCTAGCAGTCTCGGAAGTTCTCATACCTTCTATCGCTATATTTGGCCAATCGCCCTTTCTATCCAGGGCTTGACAACAAGAGATAAGGCGGAGAAGAAATTCTTGCTCGATCAGCTCGTTGCCTGCGATGGTGGCACAGGTGTCATGCACGAAAGCTTCCATGTAGATGATCCAACGCTCTACTCTCGCGAATGGTTCTCATGGGCCAACATGATGTTCTGTGAATTGGTCTTGGATTACCTAGATATTCGCTAATGATCCTTAGCTCAATAGGTTCTTGCAAAGAATCACAAATATATTTTTAAATTTAAGTTAGAATGAGGTTTTACTCATGGAAAATGTTGTTGTACATATCATCTCTCACAGTCACTGGGATCGTGAGTGGTATCTACCTTTTGAAAGTCACCGTATGCAATTGGTGGAACTTTTTGACAATCTGTTTGATCTTTTTGAAAATGATCCTGAGTTCAAGAGCTTCCACTTGGATGGACAAACCATTGTCCTCGATGACTATTTAGAAATTCGCCCTGAAAACCGTGACAAGGTGCAGCGTTATATCGACGAAGGCAAATTGAAGATTGGGCCTTTCTATATCTTGCAGGATGATTACTTGATTTCCAGTGAAGCTAACGTCCGCAATACTTTGATTGGACAAGCGGAATGTGCCAAATGGGGCAAATCTACTCAAATTGGTTACTTCCCAGACACCTTTGGAAATATGGGGCAGGCTCCTCAAATCCTTCAAAAATCAGGTATTCACGTCGCAGCCTTTGGTCGCGGTGTCAAGCCAATCGGATTTGACAACCAAGTCCTCGAAGATGAGCAGTTTACCTCTCAATTTTCTGAGATGTACTGGCAAGGGGCTGATGGTAGCCGTGTACTCGGCATTCTTTTTGCTAACTGGTACAGTAACGGGAATGAAATTCCAGTGGATAAAGACGAAGCCTTGACTTTCTGGAAGCAAAAATTAGCAGACGTTCGTGACTATGCATCGACTAACCAATGGTTGATGATGAACGGCTGTGACCACCAGCCTGTACAGAGAAATATTAGCGAAGCGATTCGTGTGGCAAACGAACTCTTCCCAGACGTGACCTTTATTCATAGCTCCTTTGACGAATATGTCCAAGCAGTGGAAAGTGCACTTCCTGAACACCTATCAACGGTCACAGGTGAGTTGACCAGCCAGGAAACAGATGGTTGGTACACTCTTGCCAACACCTCTTCTTCACGTATTTACCTCAAACAATCCTTCCAAGAAAATAGCAACTTGTTAGAGCAGGTTGTGGAACCATTGACTATTCTCACTGGTGGTCATAACCATAAGGATCAATTGACCTATGCTTGGAAAGTGCTTTTGCAAAATGCACCACACGATAGTATCTGTGGTTGTAGTATTGACGAAGTTCACCGTGAAATGGAAGTTCGTTTTGCCAAGGTTAATCAAGTCGGGAATTTTGTTAAGAGTAATCTTCTTAACGAATGGAAGGGTAAATTAGCTACTCAAAATGCGCAAAGCGACCACCTCTTTACCGTTGTCAACACAGCTTTACATGACAAGGTTGATACAGTTAGTGTTGTAGTGGATGTTGTGACTTGTGATTTTAAAGAATTGCATCCGACTGAAGGTTACAAGAAGATGGAAGCCGTGACCTTACCAACCTACCATGTTCAAGATTTGGATGGTCATGTCATTGAAGCCAAGATTGAAGACTTGGGAGCAAGTTTTGGCTATACTCTGCCTAAAGATAAATTCCGTCAACCCTATATTGCTCGTCAAGTGCGCGTGACAATCCCAGTCCACCTTTCTCCACTTTCTTGGGCAAGCTTCCAATTGGTCGAAGGTCAAGTAGATCACCGTGATGGTATTTACCAAAATGGAGTCATTGATACACCATTCGTAACTGTCAGTGTAGATGAAGGAATTACACTCTACGACAAGACTACAAACGAAGCTTACGAAGATTTCATCCAATTCGAGGACCGTGGAGATATTGGTAACGAGTACATTTACTTCCAGCCGAAAGGAACTGAGCCAATCTATGCTCAATTGAAGGGATACGATGTCCTAGAAAACAATGCTCGCTATGCCAAAATCTTGCTCAAACATGACTTGACTATTCCAGTTAGTGCAGATGAAAAATTGGATGCAGAACAAAGAGGTATCATCGAGTTCATGAAACGAGATGCAGGTCGTTCAGAAGAGTTGACAACCATTCCTCTTGAAACTGAGATGACCGTCTTTGTGGACAATCCACAGATTCGCTTCAAGACTCGCTTTACCAACACAGCCAAGGATCACCGCATCCGTCTCTTGGTGAAAACTCATAACACTCGTCCAAGCAATGCTTCTGAAAGCATCTATGAAGTTGTGACAAGACCAAATAAACCAGCAGCTTCTTGGGAAAATCCTGAAAACCCACAACACCAACAAGCTTTTGTCAGCTTGTATGATGATGTTAAAGGAGTGACCGTATCCAATAAAGGATTGCACGAGTATGAAATTCTTGGAGATGACACCATGGCTGTAACCCTTCTTCGTGCTTCAGGCGAACTCGGTGACTGGGGCTATTTCCCAACACCGGAAGCTCAGTGCTTGCGAGCTATCGAAGTTGAATTTGCAGTAGAATGTCACCAAGCAGGGGAACGCTTCTCAGCTTTCCGTCGTGCCAAAGCCTTCCAGGTGCCATTTACAGCTCTTCAAGTTGCAAAACAAGAGGGTAGCGTTGCAGCAACGGGTAGCCTCTTTAACCATCCGGCAATGAACTTGCCACAAGTCTGCCCAACAGCCTTTAAGGTGGCTGAAAATGAAGAAGGTTATGTCCTTCGTTACTACAACATGAGTCAAGAAAATATCCGTGTGTCTGAAAAACAACAAACTATTCTTGACTTGTTGGAACGCCCATACCCAGTCCATTCAGGACTATTGGCACCACAAGAAATTCGTACAGAATTGATTCAAAAAGAAGAAATTTAATTTCAAAAAGTAAACATAAACAGAAAGGAGGAGCGAAAAAGTAAGAACCAACTGCTGATTCGCTCCTTTTGCAGGTGAAAGCAATGACCATTGCAACGATTGATATCGGAGGGACTGGCATTAAGTTTGCTAGTCTAACTCCTGATGGAAAGATTTTAGATAAGACCAGCACCCCAACTCCAGAAACTCTAGAAGATTTATTGGCTTGGTTGGACCAACGCTTGTCAGAACAGGACTATCGTGGGATTGCCATGAGTGTTCCAGGAGCGGTCAATCAAGAAACAGGAGTGATCGAGGGAATTAGTGCTATTCCTTACATTCATGGTTTTTCTTGGTATGAGGCCCTTGCTCATCACCAGCTACCTGTCCATCTAGAAAATGATGCCAACTGTGTTGGACTTAGTGAACTGCTAGCTCATCCTGAGATTGAAAATGCAGCCTGTGTTGTCATTGGCACAGGGATTGGCGGGGCCATGATTATCAATGGCAAAATTCACCGTGGTCGCCATGGCTTGGGTGGAGAATTTGGCTACATGACAACTATCGAACCAGCAGAAAAACTCAATAACTGGTCACAACTAGCTTCTACAGGAAACATGGTTCGCTATGTCATCGAAAAATCTGGTCAAACCGACTGGGATGGCCGTAAGGTTTACCAAGAGGCTGCAGCAGGAAACGCCTTTTGCCAAGAAGCCATTGAGCGTATGAATCGTAATCTAGCTCAAGGATTACTCAATATCCAGTATCTAATCGACCCAGATGTCATTAGCCTAGGTGGCTCTATCAGTCAGAACCCTGATTTTATCAAAGGGGTGCAAAAAGCAGTAGACGCTTTTGTCGAAACTTATGAAGAGTATACAATTGCGCCAGTCATCCAAGCTTGCACTTATCAGGCAGATGCCAATCTCTACGGTGCCCTTGTCAACTGGTTACAGGAGGAAAACCAATGGTAAATTTTACCGGAATTAGCAGTAAACAACAGCAAGCTATAGACTTACTTCAAAATCACATTTCTCTGCCAGATGTAGAAGTGGCAGTCGCTCAGTCTGATCAAGCCTCTCTCTCTATCAAGGGTGAGGGCGGAAACTATCAATTGACTTATCGTAAACCTCATCAGCTTTACCGCGCCTTATCGGTTCTCGCAACAGCTTTAGAAGAAGGTGATAAGGTAGAGATTGAAGAACAAGCGGCTTATGAAGATTTAGCCTACATGGCTGACTGTTCGCGAAATGCAGTTCTAAATGTTGCATCTGCCAAGCAGATGATTGAAGTCCTGGCTCTGATGGGTTATTCAACCTTTGAGCTCTACATGGAAGACACCTATCAGATTGAGGGGCAACCTTATTTTGGCTATTTCCGCGGGGCTTATTCAGCTGAAGAATTACAGGAAATCGAAGCTTACGCCCAGCAGTTTGACATGACCTTTGTACCATGTATCCAGACCTT
Source organism: Streptococcus pseudopneumoniae (assembly GCF_001073085.1). GTDB lineage: Bacteria > Bacillota > Bacilli > Lactobacillales > Streptococcaceae > Streptococcus > Streptococcus pseudopneumoniae_M. The sequence continues at coordinate 69,420 of NZ_JVFV01000027.1, read as the reverse complement.
AGCCCACTTATCAGCCTTTGTCAAATGGGGTGTCAAAGAAGTCCAGCAACTTCGTGATGTAGAGGACATTCTCCTCATCGGCGAAGAAAAAGTTTACGACTTAATTGACGGCATGTTTGCGACTTTGTCTAGGCTACAAACACGCAAGGTCAATATCGGAATGGACGAAGCTCACTTGGTTGGTTTGGGACGTTATCTTATCCTGAACGGTGTGGTTGATCGTAGTCTCCTCATGTGCCAACACTTGGAGCGCGTGCTGGATATTGCAGACAAGTATGGTTTCCACTGCCAGATGTGGAGCGATATGTTCTTCAAACTCATGTCAGCAGATGGCCAGTATGACCGTGATGTGGAAATTCCAGAGGAAACGCGCGTTTATCTTGACCGTCTCAAAGACCGTGTGACCTTGGTTTACTGGGATTATTATCAGGATAGCGAAGAAAAATACAACCGTAACTTCGGTAATCACCACAAGATTAGCCAGGATATTGCCTTTGCAGGTGGTGCTTGGAAGTGGATTGGTTTCACACCACACAACCATTTCAGTCGTCTCATCGCTATCGAAGCAAACAAAGCCTGCCGTGCTAATCAGATCAAAGAAGTCATCGTGACTGGATGGGGAGACAATGGTGGCGAAACAGCCCAGTTCTCTATCTTACCAAGTTTGCAAATTTGGGCAGAACTCAGCTACCGAAATGATTTAGAGCATTTGTCAGCTCACTTCAAAACCAATACAGGTCTATCCGTTGAGGACTTTATGCAGCTTGATTTGGCCAATCTTTTACCAGACCTACCAGGAAATCTGAGTGGGATTAACCCCAACCGATATGTCTTTTACCAGGATATTCTTTGCCCAATTCTTGATAAGCACATGACTCCTGAACAGGACAAGCCTCACTTTGCCCAGGCAGCTGTGACTCTTGTTGCTATCAAAGAAAAAGCAGGTACCTACGCTTATCTTTTCGAAACTCAGGCTCAGTTGAATGCTATTTTAAGTAGCAAAGTGGATGTGGGACGACGCATTCGTGAGGCTTATCAAGAGGATGATAAAGACAGCTTGCAACAAATCGCTAGAGAAGAACTGCCAAAACTCAGAAGTGAGATTGAAAACTTCCACAAGCTCTTTAGCCACCAATGGTTGAAAGAAAACAAGGTCTTTGGTTTGGATACAGTAGATATCCGCATGGGTGGACTCTTGCAGCGGATCAAGCGAGCAGAAAGTCGCATTGCAAACTACCTAGCAGGCGAAATCTCTCGTATTGACGAACTAGAAGTAGAGATTCTTCCATTTACTGACTTCTACGCAGACAAGGACTTTGCGGCAACAACAGCTAACCAGTGGCATACCATTGCGACAGCTTCAACTATTTATACAACCTAGAAAAACTCTATTCAGGAAGAAAGTTTCTCGTGAAACCTATTCTTATATAAAAAAGTTCTCCACATAAAATAATTTGTGGAGTTTTTTCTATAATTAGTAGTTTAAACTATCCTTAAAATAAGAGTATACTATTTTTGTAAACGTTATCAAATCTAAAAATTGTGAGATTATCAAGTTTTAGAAAAATAAAAAGGGAGGAAATTATGAACAAGTTTTCAAAAACTTTGAGAGATAATTGGATTTTTCTCTTAATGGTTTTACCAGGGACATTATGGTTGATTTTATTCTTCTACATCCCAGTATTTGGAAATGTGGTTGCCTTCAAAGACTACCATATGACTGGTGAAGGATTCGTTCACAGTATTATAAATAGTAAATGGGTCGGACTAGATAACTTTAAATTCTTGTTTAGTTCTAAAGATGCCTTTGTCATCACTCGAAACACTGTCCTTTACAACCTTGGATTTATCTTTATCGGTTTGATCGTGTCAGTTGGTATCGCTATTATCCTTAGTGAACTTCGCTCTAAGCAAATGGTTAAAATCTACCAAACATCTATGTTATTCCCTTACTTCCTATCTTGGGTTATCATCAGTTTCTTTACAGATGCTTTCCTAAATATCGATAAAGGGCTTATTAACCACACCTTAGAAGCTCTTGGCATGAAGGGAATTAACTTCTACGCTGACATCAGTATCTGGCCTTATCTTCTCCTCTTCCTAGGAATTTGGAAAGGTTTTGGATACAGTAGTGTGATGTACTATGCAACAATCATGGGTATTGATCCAACCTACTACGAAGCAGCGACAGTGGACGGTGCTAGCAAATGGCAACGTATCCGCAACGTAACCATCCCTCAGTTAACACCACTTGTGACAGTATTGACCATCCTTGCAGTCGGAAACATCTTCCGTGCAGACTTCGGTCTCTTCTACCAAATCCCTCACAATGCTGGTCAGCTCTATAGCGTAACAAACGTATTGGACGTCTACGTCTTTAACGGTTTGACTCAGACAGCAGATATCGGTATGGCATCAGCAGCCGGTCTCTATCAGTCAGTCGTCGGTTTGATTCTGGTTATTCTATCAAACTTACTTGCAAGACGTGTTGATCCTAACTCAGCCCTATTCTAGAAAGGAGGAGCATATGGCAAAAAAAGTTCAAAAAGCAAAAATTGATAATGTTGGCATACACTCCTTCAGCAAGAAAGCAGATATCTTCTTTAGTATCATATCTGGTTTGCTGGCCTTCTCTTGTATCTTGCCTTTCATCTTTGTCATCATTATCTCAGTTACAGATGAGAAGAGTATCGTTCAATATGGATATAGCTTCTTCCCATCACAGTTTGGATTAGATGGTTTTGAGTTTTTGGCTCAGTTCAAAGATAAGATTTTACAAGCACTCTTTATCTCAGTGTTTGTGACAGTTGTCGGTACATTGACAAACGTCTTCATCACTACAACTTACGCTTATGCCATCTCACGTTCAACATTTAAGTATCGTAAATTCTTTACAATCTTCGCTCTTCTTAGTATGTTGTTCAATGCTGGTTTGGTACCAGGCTATATCGTGGTGACACAATTGCTTCACCTTGGTGATACCATTTGGGCCTTGATCGTTCCGATGCTTCTATCACCATTCAACATCATGTTGATGCGCTCCTTCTTCAAGAAGACCATCCCAGAAGCAATCCTCGAATCAGCTCGTATCGATGGAGCTAGTGAAGCTCGTATCTTCTTCCAAATCTGCTTGCCGCTCTCACTACCAGGTATCGCAACGATTACACTATTGACAGCGCTTGGATTCTGGAATGACTGGTTTAACGCCCTTCTTTACATCAAGAGTGATAACTTGTATCCATTGCAATATTTGCTTATGCAAATTCAAAACAACATGGATTACATTGCCAAGTCAGTTGGTATGTCAGGACAACTTGCGGTTGCCCTACCAAAAGAAACAGGTCGTATGGCTATGGTCGTAGTTGCGACTGTTCCGATTGCGATCCTCTACCCATTCTTCCAACGCTACTTTGTAAAAGGTTTGACTATCGGTGGTGTTAAAGAGTAAGGAAATCTGAGAAACTATGTTTCTCCCCTATCCTTGATTTTTCTAGCTAAGAAAAATCAACAATTTCAACTTGTTAATAACTTTAAAAATAAAAAAGGAGTTTTTATAATGAAAAACTGGAAAAAATATGCTTTTGCATCTGCTAGCCTTGTCGCTTTAGCTGCTAGCCTTGCTGCTTGTGGAAACCTTAAAGGAAACAGCCAAAAAGCTGCTGACTCAGCATCAGGTGACAAACCTGTTATCAAAATGTACCAAATCGGTGACAAACCAGATAACTTGGATGAATTGCTAGAAAATGCAAACAAAATCATCGAAGAAAAAGTTGGTGCTAAATTGGATATCCAATACCTTGGTTGGGGTGACTACGGTAAGAAAATGTCAGTTATCACTTCATCAGGTGAAAACTATGATATCGCCTTTGCAGACAACTACGTCGTAAACGCTCAAAAAGGTGCTTATGCTGACTTGACAGAATTGTACAAGAAAGAAGGAGCTGACCTTTACAAAGCTCTTGACCCAGCTTACATCAAAGGTAACACTGTAAACGGTAAAATCTATTCAGTTCCAGTTGCGGCTAACGTTGCGTCTTCACAAAACTTCGCCTTCAACGGCCCACTTCTTGAAAAATATGGAATCGATATCTCAGGTGTAACTTCATACGAAACACTTGAACCAGTATTGAAACAAATCAAAGAAAAAGCTCCAGATGTAATGCCATTTGCTGTTGGTAAAAACTTTATCCCATCAGAAAACTTTGACTACCCAGTTGCAAACGGACTTCCATTCGTCATCGACCTTGAAGGCGATACTACTAAGATCGTTAACCGTTACGAAGTTCCTCGTTTCGTAGAACACTTGAAGACTCTTCACAAATTCTATGAGGCAGGATACATTCCAAAAGACGTAGCAACTAGCGATACTTCATATGACCTTACTCAAGATACTTGGTTTGTTCGTGAAGAGACAGTAGGACCAGCTGACTACGGTAGCAGCTTGCTTTCTCGTGTTGCTAACAGAGACATCCAAATCAAACCATTTACTAACTTCATCAAGAAAAACCAAACAACTCAAGTTGCTAACTTTGTAATCTCAAACAACTCTAAGAACAAAGAAAAAGCAATGGAAGTGTTGAACCTCTTGAACACTAACCCAGAACTCTTGAACGGACTTGTTTATGGACCAGAAGGCAAGAACTGGGAGAAAGTAGCAGGTAAAGAAAACCGTGTTAAAGTCCTTGATGGATACAAAGGAAACACTCACATGTCAGGATGGAATACTGGTAACAACTGGATCCTTTACATCAACGAAAACGTTACAGATGAGCAAATTGCACAATCTAAGAAAGACTTGGAAACTGCAAAAGAATCTCCAGCGCTTGGATTCATCTTTAACACTGACAACGTGAAATCTGAAATCTCAGCTATCACTAACACTATGCAACAATTCGATACAGCTATCAACACTGGTACTGTAGACCCAGAAAAAGCTATTCCAGAATTGATGGAAAAACTTAAATCTGAAGGTGCTTACCAAAAAGTATTGGATGAAATGCAAAAACAATACGACGAATTCTTGAAAAACAAATAATCGCAAGAACAATTGATTTCGTGTATTCATTCCTAAAAAGAGCGATCACTGCCTTGTCTGGATATTTCCAGACGGGGTGGTGATTCTTTTTAGTGCAAGTGCATATAATTATCTGTATTTCTATCTAGATATTTGCTCTTACATATAACATTGGACACAGACATATGAAAAAATACCATCTACTCTTTAAAATCAGTGCAATCTTATCTTACTTATTTTTCGTATATGGACTCTCTCAGCTAACACTGGTGGTTCAAAATTACTGGCAATTTTCTTCTCAGATTGGCAATTTTTTCTGGATTCGAAATCTTATCAGTCTTGTCTTTATTGGCCTCATGATATGGATTTTAGTCAAGACAGGACATGGCTACCTTTTTGTTATTCCAAAGAAAAAATGGCTATGGTATACAGTTTTGACGGTTCTCGTAACTGTACTTTACATATCTTTTAATTTTCAAACGGCAAGACATGTACAGTCAACCTCTGAAGGCTGGGCTGTACTAATCGGCTATAGTGGGACAAATTTTGCTGAGTTGGGTCTCTACCTGACTTTATTTTTCCTAGGGCCTCTGATGGAAGAATTGATTTATAGGGGTTTGTTCCAACACGCCTTCTTTAAAGATTCGAAGCTTGGACTTGACCTGATTCTCCCTTCGGTTTTGTTTGCTCTTCCTCACTTTTCTAGCTTTCCAAATTTCTTAGATATTCTTGTTTTTTCGACATTTGGAGTATGTTGTGCTGGATTAACTCGTTATACCAAGAGTATCTATCCTAGCTATGCAGTCCATGTTACTAATAATATTGTAGCAACCTTACCATTTTTGTTAACCTTTCTTCACCGAATATTTAGTTGAAACAAAATCTGAAAATGGTCTTGTTTTCAATTTTCAGTCAAATAAATTGCATTCGCTTTCTTGGGGGAGTATACTGGTATAGTTGAATGAAAAATTCTGATAATTTAATCTTAGAAAAGAGAATCAATCTTATGTCAAAAGATATTCGAGTTTTACTTTACTATAAATATGTTCCAATCGAAAACGCGGAACAATTTGCTGCAGACCACTTAGCTTTCTGTAAGTCTATTGGCCTCAAGGGCCGTATCCTAGTGGCAGACGAAGGGATCAACGGAACCGTTTCTGGAGACTACGAAACAACGCAAAAATACATGGACTACGTTCACAGCCTTCCAGGTATGGAAGACCTCTGGTTCAAGATTGACGAAGAAAGTGAGCAAGCCTTCAAGAAGATGTTTGTTCGCTACAAGAAAGAGATTGTCCACCTTGGTTTAGAGGATGATAACTTTGACAACGACATCGACCCACTTGAAACAACAGGTGCTTACTTGTCTCCAAAAGAATTCAAAGAAGCTCTCCTAGACGAAGATACAGTGGTCCTTGATACTCGTAATGACTATGAGTACGACCTTGGACACTTCCGTGGGGCTATCCGTCCTGACATCCGCAACTTCCGTGAATTGCCACAATGGGTCCGTGATAACAAGGAAAAGTTCATGGACAAGCGCGTCGTAGTTTACTGTACAGGTGGAGTCCGCTGTGAGAAATTCTCTGGTTGGATGGTCCGTGAAGGCTACAAAGATGTTGGCCAATTGCACGGAGGAATCGCAACTTACGGTAAAGACCCAGAAGTTCAAGGGGAACTTTGGGATGGGAAAATGTACGTTTTTGATGAACGTATTGCAGTCGATGTCAACCATGTCAATCCAACCATTGTAGGGAAAGATTGGTTTGATGGAACACCATGTGAACGCTATGTCAACTGTGGAAATCCTTTCTGTAACCGTCGTATCTTGGCATCAGAAGACAACGAAGATAAATATCTCCGTGGTTGCTCACACGAGTGCCGTGTTCACCCACGTAATCGCTATGTTTTAGAACATGAATTGACGCAAGATCAAGTCATCGAGCATTTAGCAGCAATTGGTGAGAGCCTAGACCATTCTGAAGTTGTATAATAAACATTAACAGTCCTAAAGGGCTGTTTTTTCTATGCTTTTGACCAAAAAATCTTAAATTTGTTTCTGCATCTTTCAGGAAAATGGTGTATACTATATGTAAACGATTTCAAAGGAGACCATTATGGTGAAGACATTTTTTATTCCAAATAAACAAAGTATTTTAGGACAACAGGAGATTCTTACAGCTAAATCAATTTTAGGCTTAGTAGAAGGCCTAGAGTCGCATAGTTATGATGCTGTTTACCTCCGTCAACCTCTCAATCGTCTTGAGTATATCGAGTGTGCTGTTGTGGGAAAATCTCAGTTTCTCTTTAAAGTTCGCTACCTTGACTCTCAAAACGGCTATCAAGTAATCATTCCTGATTTGATTACAAGAGCTGACTGGGAGATTGTAGAAGGGCTCTTGCGGGCTTTGTCTAGCAAGGTTGGTGAAGCGGTTGAAGGCTTGGCAGACTTTGATTTGGAAGACTATTTCCAAGAAACTGTTAAAAACTATCTAGCTGATAAGGATGCTCGTTTGGCCTTTTGCCAAGGAATTCTATCAACTATTTACTTTGATAAGAAGGACTTAGATAGCTTCCTAGAAGAAGATGGCTTGGCACGTTTTGAAGAATTAGTTAAGAGGGTTCAAGGGTCAGATGCTTATCCTGCAAGTGCTAAATTCTACCCAGATAGTGAGGGTAAGGTTCATGGAATCTACCACCTGGCTCAAGGAGTAAAGACTATTTTGCCAAAAGGTCCTGTTGTTCCTGTACCTTATGTTGAGCAGTTGGCTGGTAAGGATCTTGTCTGGGAGATTGACCTGGTGAAAATCTCTGGAGATGGTTCTAAGCCTGAAGACTATGAAGCGGTAGCTAGACTGGATTACCAAGCCTTTTTAGAAGTTCTTCCAAAGGAACTTTGTCAGGATTTGGATGCCAACCAAGTAGAAGTAGGACCTGTTTCAGGAGAGGATTTTGAAGCTTTAGCAAATAGATAAATAAGGAATCTGTGACAAAAGTTTCTATAAAGTTAAAAAGCGAACAAGATTAGTTTTCTGATTATCAGAATTCTGTCTTGTTCGCTTTTTTTGTTTTTAAAATTTTATAGTAATGAGCCTCTAAAGCTAATATCTTTCTATCTCGCTACCTTTATCTTACATAAAAGCTAGAATTCGTAGATAATCAAAAACCAGTGCCATTTCTGCTAGGAAAAAGAGAAATAGGATACCACCGTTAACTAGAAATGCCAAGAGAAGGCGATAGAAGGAGTCGGTTTGGCTATCTTTACTTGGTCTTGAGATGGTATAGAGGTTGGCAAGAAGTACCAGACCAATGCTAATGAGGCAAAGAAGAGCCGCAAAGCGTAGACTATTAAAGAGGGCAAAGAAACTCGCAATACCTGTGAGCAGGAGAGGAAGGGCGAAGAGTCTGCTGTACTCTTGCAAGGATTTTTCCAGTGTCCAGTCATTGTCTTGATTGACAAAACGTTTAACTACAAATCCACCCATAAGGATAGAAAAGAAGAATAAGCTTGTCGCTACCAAGATGGAGAAGATAGAAAAGAGATTCAGTGAAGGGAACTGCTCGATGGCATGAGAGTTGATAACCGCCATATGGCCGTAGTAGTCATGCTTGATATGATAAATCGCACAGAAGAAACTAAGAGCAGAAAAGATAGTCAGCAGGGCAAAGGCATTATAACTATGTTTTTTATCTGTATCAAAACGAGCTGTCGGCTCTTTCAGAGCACCTAGTAGCCAAACCCACTGATCAGCCAGTTCTTCTTTGAAAACTGCAAATACTGCTGTTTTTGTAGATGCAGAATCTGGTAGAAACGGACTTTCTAAAGACTTGCTAGTCAAAGATTGACTTTTCTGAGAAGCTTCTTTAACAGGTTCTTCTGACTCGTCTATCTTTTCTAATTTTTCATCGAGCTCTTCAGTCTCTACAGTTTCCTTATCTTCTGGATTGGCTTGAGGATTTTCCTCAACTACTGGCGCCTCTTCTCTTGTCTCTGAATCTTCTTCAAGGAGAACTGAGTCGGATGGGCTATCTTTTTTATCATTGTTGGCTGTTTTTTCGAAATCAGCACTTTCAAACCATTCTTGAGTCATAATAGACCTCCCTTTTTTTGATTAATTTTTGAGTAGTAACTACTAGTTGTCTTTATTCATGATTTCTATAAGAAAGCAAGCGATCTTATTATGGGAAATAGATACTTTGATTCGATTTTGCGACGAGGAGATCTTGCGTATCTTTTTTTTCTGTTTTGTAAGGGTTCGCTAATGCTTCACCTTTACTACCTCCCGTAGGTATGTCACGTCTGTCTCGATGCCAACGATAGATATCACCATGTTCAGCAGAAAACTCAACATTGATTCGATCAAGTTCCTTTTGAGATAACTCGAGTGAGATATCTTTTCTTGCCTCGAATTCCACTCGACCATGCACTTGGATATCGTCTGCCTTGATATGTTGATGGTCTGCTTGGATACGGCTATCTGTTAGACTGGTTTCAAATACATTGACAATGCCAGTTGTGATCAGTTGGCTATTTTTAATCTCGCTATCAGTGATACGAAGAAGATAGCCATTTGACAGAATCTTGGCATTGCTGAGTTTTGCATTAGCAATTGAAAGGATACGACGGTTTACCTGGGCAGTTAGATTTTTTAAGTCTTTTCCTCTTGGTAATGAGAGAACAACTTCATCATTGCGGCTAGAAATTCCGCTTGCGATAAAGAGAATACCTTCGATACTAGAACCTATAGAGCGACGTGTAGTTGACTTGGTGTCAGTTATTTCAAGACTTTTCTCTTTGATAGAGTGTTGAAGATTTTCTTTTTCAGAGATGGTCGGGTGATACTGAAGGTGAATCTTATCATCGTTTGACTCCGTAATGACTAGCGAATGTTCTGTTAGTGAGATGTTTAGATTTTCAATATCTTGATCAAAAACGAGTTCTTCCATTCGACTTTCAAATACTGGATTTTGAGACATTGCAAGGAGGCTTCTGACACCATCTGTTTGGATACCGATGATCATCATGGAAAAACCAATGATACTAGTAACAACACCAAAGATAAGAAATCCTTTTGTCCATTTACGCATGTCTTTCACCTCTCTTTCCTCTATTAAGAATCCATTGGATGAGTCGAAGGACTAGTAATCCAAAGAAACGTGTTACGTAAGAAGTGGCTAGTAAGACTAGGGATGAAGCTCCGATCGCCAGTAAACCACCACCAAAAATCAGCACAAAAGCAGATGTAGATTCAGCCAGAATGTAGAAGCTTTCAAATAGGAGAACAGCTCCGAGAACCATTCCAGCTGCGGATACAGCAAAGAAGGCAATAAGTACGCTGACAGCGGCGATAAAAATGCCGATGATAGCCATGAGAAGAGCAATTCCGACCGGAATTCCGATAGGCGCTGCAAGAAGGGCTAGTAGAGCGATGCGTAAAATATGGCGGTCGTTCTTACTGGAATTTTCTTCGTTGATTTTCTTATCAAGAAGTGTAGTCAGGACATCATGGGCAGCTTCTTTTGGACTTCCCAGGCTAGCTATTAGGTCTTCCTCACCTTCTGGACCAGCATCATCAAAGAGTTCTTTGAAGTAGTCCATGGCTTCGATGCGATCAGATTGAGGAAGCTTCATCAGATAGGCTTCAAGCTGATTCAAATATTCAGTTCTTGTCATGGCGAATGCTCCCTTCTATGATGCCATTGATCGTGTCAGTGTAGAGTGTCCATTCTTCTCGAAGGACAAAGAGTTGCTCCTCTCCGATTTCTGTCAAGGAGTAGTATTTGCGCATCCGACCTTGGTATTCACGAGAGTATGTAGTCAGATAGCGGTTGGTATCCAGTTTTTTCAAGATGGGGTAGAGGGTGGATTCCTTTATTTTGGCAATGAGTTTAATGGTTTGGCTGATCTCATAACCATAGGAATCCCCTTGTTCTAGGATGGCCAAGATGAGAAATTCAATCAAGGCCGATGATGTTGGAAAATACATGGGGCACCTCCTTTTTTAGTATGTAAAAATTTTATATATAATTATTCTACACATACATCATACATCTATTTGTAAGCCTTGTCAAGCAATATGTATAAAATTTTTATATATAAAAATCTCCTAGTAAAAACTAGAAGATTGGAGGCTGTTTTGCATTACTTTGAGGCAATGCTTATCTGTAATCCTTATCATAAATGGGCGGAAGATAAAAATACTTGTCTTCAATCTTGATTCTAGCACAGAGGATGCCGTTTTGATAGACATATCCGTTAAATGGAGGATAGCTATCCAAGTTTTCTAGGATATTCTTAGGCAAAGATCTGAAATTGTAATCCCTCAGAGCCCCAGAACCAATCAATCTTTCAGTCCGATAAGCCTTGATTTCTTTTTCATATTTTTTGAGAAATGCTTCTCGTTTGCTTTCAAAGAGAGCCAAATCTCCGTCATCTAACTCGTAATAGCGTTCGTAACCAGCAATCCAAGAAATATAAACACACAGTAAAGATTTTTCTATCTCAGGAGAGTAGCCAATTGTAAAGTAATTTTCTTTGTCGACCTGCCGATTTTCTACTGTGATAGTCTGTATAAAGTTAGTCATGATAATCTCCGTTTCAGGAATGAACTAGAAAGGCTTCTCATTTAAAAATCCTTTAGCTCATCAAAGATTTCTATAAATTTTTCTTTGTCCATCCCTAAATCTTCAGGTAGTAAATCTAAGATCTCGACCAGAGCATCATAGATATCCTCTCTCTCGATTGTTTCAATAAAACAGTTACGCTTGTCCATTTTATTGAAACCTTGAGTATACTCTCTTATGAGAACTTCTACGTTTTTCATAGTGTTCTCATTGGGGTTTTCTAGAAGCTTTATAAGGCTTGATCTAGTTTTTCTATATAAAGAGGCTGCTTTTTTTGCGTTTGCTGTTGAAATATTCTCTTGTCCATCCCATGAGCGAAATGGATTATCTAGGTTTTGGGCTAGCCATTCAGCTTTCCTCGGTTTTGTTATCCAAAGATTCAGTCCCTTGTCCTGCTGTTTTTTATAATATTTTTTGGCTACTTTAGCTGCATCTTCTGGTAAGCTACTCATCCAAAACATGCTTAATTGAGGTAAATCTTCTGGTTTGGGGATATCCTCTGCAGTAAAACCAAACAAATCAACAGTTGAAAAATTGATTAATTCTTTTAACTCTGATAATTTATGGAAATTAAGAATATTACCAGGTTTCCCCCACAATCTCAATTCCCTAAGATTTGGATAGTTATTCAAGATTTGTGCAAAGTCTATTTCGAGGATGTTTGAACAATGGATAGCTCCTAAATCTTTTAATCCCAGCACCTTGGGTAGAGAGTTGTCAAGGTGTAATCGTAAGCTGGCTCCATGGTCTTTTACAAGTATCTGACAATTGTCGCTCATGTCTCCTAATAAGACTAGCTCCTCCAAATCATCGTTCAGTCTAAGTTCCTCTACGCCTGTCAAATCAATGGAAAGCCGATGTATGGATGTCTTAGAAAAATCCAGTTTTGTTTGTCCATGATTTTCAAGAACTAGTTCTGTAATAAAAGGAGTTGACTGCAAATACTTATATAAATTTTTGTGCCATCTCGTTAATGCCAACTTAGATAAACAAGGAAAGACCTTTAATTCTAATGCGTCTTCAAAAGGCGTCCACTCGTCATTGATATTGTGTTTAGAGATACGACACTCATTTCCTGCAAATGAAACTCTTTCCTGGCTTTTATCTGCTTTCTTAAATAAATCTCTTTTTTCTTTTGGTATTTCTTGCCATTTCAGTTGCCTATAAATATCGTAACCATTTCCCCAAAACATAGCATAAGTATTGGTGCTTTCAGTTGTTAATGGTGTTGTATTACCAATAAAAATATAATGTGACGGTACATGAATATCAACATTACTAAGATGTAAGTTTCTTTCCCAGTACATAAAATCTATATAGAGTGGCTTCAAAGAAGATAGTTCTTCTTCTCTAAGAGGTTGTTTTCCTGACCAGTCTAAAGACAGTAGGACAGCCTGCGGCTTTTTCTCCCCCTCTTCTATCTTGGTTATCTGACAAGCTGTGTATTTTTTTAGATGGAAATTGTAAACACAATAGACGTCCCCTGCTTTTGCTGGCATACAAATTTCTCCTTACATGATTCAATGGTCTTTGGTTAATCGAGATTTTTTATCCAATCAAAATTACTTAATGGCATTAAAACAATCATAAATGCAGACGTTTATAATTTCTACTTTAGCATCGCATCAACTATCAATTCCCAAAGTAATAATCTTTTATGTACTCAAATAGTGTTACTCCTAATAAATTGTAACCGGAGCTTTCCTAGCTTTATTATACCATTTTTGCGCGTAGGAACAGCAGTATGCTTGGTAAATCTATACTTTTTAAAATGTTGTGAAGATCCAAAAAAACCAGACTCAGTCTGGCTTGAAAAGTATGTTTATCTGTGGTAAATTCTAAAACCTTTTTAGAGGATTTTCTTAGTTTTATCTACCATAAAGAGGGAGATTGTCATGATGATATCAATGATGAGGAGAGCCATTACAGCTGGGACCCAGGATTGAAATATGTCAAAACTATAGCCAAACAGAGTTGGTCCAAATGCTGCTAGGATGTAACCACCGGTCTGGGCAAGTCCAGATAATTGGGCCGTTTTTTCAGGAGAGCTTGTTTTAATAGAGAAGCAAACCATGAGATAAGGAAAGAGAGCACTACAGGCTGTACCAATTAAGAGGTGGATTACCAGCCAGTAGAGGAAGTTATTGCTCGGGTATAGAAGCATAGCAATTCCAAGCATTCCAGCGAGAGAGATGACTGTCAGCATGATTTGACGGTGACGATTGGACAAACGAGTTGTTAAACTTGGAATGGTCATCGAGAAGGGAATACTAATCAGTGAAAAGATAGAAGCCAGAAGACCAGCGTCCGTATGAGATAGTCCAGCACTGATGGCCATGGTTGGTAACCAGGTCATACTGGTATAAAAGAGTAGGGATTGGAGTCCACCGAATACAATAATAGCCCAAACGTTCTTGTCTTTTAGAATGTTCTCTTTCTTTTGTTTTTTCTCATGTCCTTCTAGAAAATGATTGTGACGATGATTGGGGAACCAGACAGCTAAAGTGAGTAGGCAGACAAAGGATAGGCAGAGGATCAAGCCTTTCCAAGATGTCGCCTGAGTAATGGGAACAGAGAGATAGGAAGCAAGAGCTGTTGCGATTCCCATGGAAGTCACATAAACCGTCGTTAGGAGACTAATCTTTTGTGGATAGTTGGCCTGAATGGCGCTAGGAAGGAGTACGTTAAAAATAGCGATACTTGCTCCGATGAGTAAAGTTCCCAGATAGAGTAGAGGAAGATTGAAGATGCGAATCACTGAACCGATTGTCAAGACAAGGAGACTATAGGTAAAAAGGTGCTCAAGTCCAATCTTTTGAGCCAAACGGGTCGCAAAAGAGGAGAAAAGAGCAAACATTAAGAGAGGAAGGCTGGTCAAAACTCCAAGTGAGCTGACCTCAACTCCTAAACCTTGAGCAATATCTCCTAAAATAGTCGGTAAGGCCGTAAAAGGAGCTCTTAAGACCGCTCCTATTAAGATAATTCCTAGAATAAAAAAGAGTGATCGTTTTTTCATGTGAACCTCAATAAACTGATTTTGATAACAGCTTATTTTAAGTTTTTTTCTAAGAGATGTCAAGCTAGAGCAGGGAGATTCGGTGTTTTACTTAAACTAAATAAAAGTAAAGAAGGACGAGTTGTTTACTAGTTTTTTTCTGGGATTCAAATAAAAATAGGAAAGTCAGGAAATTTGTGATAAAATAGTGAAAGAAAATATATAAATTGGAGAAAAACTGTGTCTGAAAATAGGAAATTTAGCGTCTTAATGTCAGTCTACATCAAAGAAAATCCTGTCTTTTTGGAAGAGGCTGTAAAAAGTATCTTACATCAAACGCTCAAACCTAGTGAAGTGGTTATCGTTGAAGACGGTCCACTGACACCTGAACTATATCAAGTGTTGGAAAAGTTGGCAGCACAGTCAAGTATTCCAATCAAACGTTGTCCGCTTGAGCAAAATCGCGGCTTAGGTTTGGCGCTTCAGTACGGTGTCTTACAGTGCCAATATGACGTCATTGCTCGTATGGATACAGATGATATTGCAGTTGAAGACCGTTTCGAACAACAGTTTGACTTGATGGAAAAGGAAAACTTGGACTTGCTGGGAGGTCATATCGCAGAATTTATTGACCAACCTGATGAAATAGTGTCCTATCGTCGCGTTCCTATCAAGCACGAAGAGATTATCGCCTACCAACGCATGAGAAGTGCCTTCAATCACATGACGGTCATGTTCAAAAAAGAGATGGTTTTAAAAGCAGGCAACTATGAAGATGGCCTTTATATGGAAGATGATCTCCTTTGGCTCAATATGATTAGCGCTGGTGCTCGAACTGGAAATGTGGATCAGATTCTTTGTAAGGTGCGCGTGGGAGCGGGGATGTTTGAACGCCGTGGTGGTCTTCGTTATCTCAAACTCTATCGCCAAGCACGTCAAAGAATGCATGCGCGTGGACAGATTTCTTATGGTGAATATCTGAAAAGTGTTTTAATCCAAGTTGTCGTTGCCCTATGTCCAGGCTTTTTGCGACAGTTTATATTTTTAAAACTATTGAGAAAAAGCAAATAGCTCATCAGTTTAAAAAAACATCTTGTAATTACTAGAAAATGTGACTTTGTGTAGGAGGATACCATTCACATGAATAAAAAAATGACAGATTATGTAATTGATCTGGTTGAAGTGTTAAATAAACAACAAAAACAAGTCTTTTGGGGGATTTTTGATGCTGCCAGCATGATTTCCTCAATCATTGTTTCTTATATCTTGTTTTATGGATTGATCAATCCAGCTCCTGTGGACTATGTCATCTATACAAGTTTGACCTTCCTTTTCTATCAAATCATGATTGGATTCTGGGGGCTCAATGCTAGTATTAGTCGCTATAGCAAAATCACAGACTTTATGAAGATATTCATCGGAGTAAGTGTCAGTAGTGTCTTGTCTTATCTTCTTTGTTATGCCTTCTTGCCACTTTTCTCTGTGCGCTTTATTGTCCTCTTTATCTTGTTGACAACCTTCTTGATTCTCTTCCCTCGTATCACTTGGCAGTTGATCTATTCTAGACGTAAAAAGAGTGATGGAGAAGGGGAACATCGTCGTACCTTCTTGATTGGTGCGGGAGACGGTGGAGCTCTCTTTATGAACAGCTACCAGCATCCTACGAGTGATCTTGAGTTAGTGGGTATTTTGGACAATGATGAAAAGAAAAAAGGTCAAAAACTAGGAGGAATCCCAGTCTTAGGATCTTATGAACAGTTACCAGAACTCTCAAAACGTCATCAGATTGAAAAAGTTATCGTTGCGATTCCTTCTCTTGATCCATCCGAGTATGAGCGTATCCTAAAAATGTGTAACCAACTTGGCTTGAAGTGTTATAAGATGCCCAAGATTGAGTCGGTTGTACAAGGATTGCATCCTCAGGTAGGTGGTTTCCAAAAAATCGATATTACGGACCTTTTGGGACGTAAAGAAATTCAACTAGATGAGTCACGCCTAGGCTCAGAAATTACTGGAAAAACCATCTTAGTGACAGGTGCAGGAGGTTCTATCGGGTCTGAGATTTGCCGTCAGGTTAGTCGCTTTAATCCAGAGCGCGTGGTTCTCTTGGGGCATGGGGAAAACTCCATTTATCTGATCTATCATGAATTGATTCGTAGCTTCCAAGGAATTGACTATGTTCCTGTGATTGCAGACATCCAAGACTACGATCGCTTGCTTCAAGTATTTGAGCAGTACCAACCAGCCATTGTTTACCATGCTGCTGCCCATAAGCACGTGCCAATGATGGAACGTAATCCAAAAGAAGCCTTTAAGAATAATATCCTCGGAACTTACAATGTTGCCAAGGCAGTTGACGCCGCTAAGGTACCGAAGATGGTCATGATTTCGACAGATAAGGCTGTTAATCCACCAAATGTTATGGGAGCTACCAAACGTGTGGCAGAGTTGATTGTTACAGGATTTAACCAACGTAGCCAGTCTACCTATTGTGCGGTTCGTTTTGGGAATGTTCTTGGTAGCCGTGGTAGTGTGATTCCAGTCTTTGAGCGTCAGATTGCAGAGGGTGGTCCAGTGACTGTGACAGACTTCCGTATGACTCGTTACTTTATGACCATTCCAGAAGCTAGCCGTTTAGTGATCCATGCAGGAGCTTATGCTAAAGATGGAGAAGTTTTTATCCTTGATATGGGCAAACCAGTTAAGATTTATGATTTGGCCAAGAAAATGGTTCTTCTCAGTGGACGTACTGAAAATGAAATTCCAATTGTAGAAGTGGGAATCCGTCCAGGTGAGAAACTCTATGAGGAGTTGTTGGTATCTACTGAATTGGTTGATAATCAAGTCATGGATAAGATTTTTGTTGGTAAAGTTAATGTCATGCCACTTGAAGTTATAGATCAAAAGATTGAAGAATTCCGTATCTTGCAAGGTTCAGAGTTGAAGCAAGCCATTATTGGTTTTGCAAATGAAACAACTCACACTCATTAAAAAAGAAAAAGGTATGATTCCTATCTTCATGTTAAAAGCAAGTGGAATCATACCTTTTATGATAACGAATGGTCCTTTACCGATTTTTATACGAACTTGTTATTGTTGAACATTTATGGTAAACTAAATTTATACTATTTGAAAATCAAAGTAAATAAGGTCTGTGTTGTTTTACTGTACTTAGATATGGTTTATAACTGACTTTCTGATTTGTTTTTCAATTTTCATGGAGTATGAATTAAAAAATTTGGGAGTAACTTATGATTAACGCATATAAGAATTTCTTTAAAGGTTATGTAGATTTTACAGGCCGTTCAACACGCTCAGAATATTGGTGGATTTGGCTAGGAAATATGATTCTTTATATTCCTTTCTTCTTCACATACGGAAATGCTATAGCTAATCCACGAAATGAGAGTGCTCTAGTGGCTTTGGGTGGAATTGCTATTATCTATATGATTTTCGGTATAGCACTTTTCTTACCTGGACTTGCATTGACAGTTCGTCGACTACGTGATGCTGGTTTCCACTGGGCTCTAATCTTTATCATTTTTATTCCCATGGTTGGACCTCTTGCTCTTTTAGTTTTGTTAGCTATGCCAACGAAACAAGTAGAAGTAGTGACCATCAATGAAACTGAAGAAGTTGTAGAAGTTTCACCATTCGAAGAATCAGACAAAAACTAAGAAGTTTAGGTTTTGCAAGTGAAACTGTTTTAGAGTTTTCTTTATATTGTTAGGCAAATATCTAACACTCCCATATCTAAAATAGATTTGGGAGTGTTTTAGAACAATGAGGCTGCTTTATAGTATACAGTTGTTAAAAAGGAGAAATATCTTGTTTAGGGCTTATATAAATCTTTTGAAAGGTTATGTAGAGTTTGTAGGACGCTCAACACGTCCAGAGTATTGGTGGGTTTGGCTGATGAATCATATCTTGTTCCTACCCCTGTATATCCTTATCTTCAATAAAGAGATAAACCAAGGTCCTTCTCTGAACTTTACTTTAGTTATATTGGTTGTTAGTATTTATGCCATTTTGGCTCTACTCTTTTTGTTGCTACTTTAGCGTTAAAGATTCGACGTTTGCGTGATGGAGGTTTCCACTGGGCCTTTATCTTCCTTCACTTTGTTCCAATGGTCGGACGTTTTGCTCTATTAGTTCTGCTAGCGATACCAAGTAAGGAAGTAGAAATAGTAACAATCAATAGACCTAAAGAAGTTGAAAACGAAGAAGCTACCCCCTTTGAATAATTGGACGAATACGGGGAGTGTCATTCTCCTCATTAAGATCAGACAAAAAGCTCCCAAACCTAACTTTTAGGCTGGGAGTCTTTTGTTTAACGTTTTAATTGTAGATGCTGTAAAATGTCTGCCGGGTGGTGAGCAACCCAGTCAGGTTGATAGGTTAGGAGTTCTTTCTCGTCACCGAATCCCCAAGTCACTGCTAGTTTTTTAATGCCAGTTTCTTGGGCGCCAATCATATCAAACTTGGTATCTCCAACAATAACCACTTTTTCTGGAGCTAAATCATGTGTTGTTAAAGCTTGACGAATAACATCTGCCTTGTGCAGTGCTTGAGGGTTAGAACCATAGATACCATCAAAGAATTGATTGATCTCAAAGTTGCTTGTCATATCAATTGCAGTTGGTGTATTCTTCGTAGTAGTGATATAGAGTGGGTATTGTTGAGCTAGTTCAGTTAGCAGGTCTTTGATTTGTGGAAAGAGCTGGGCTTCGTAAACTCCCTTTTCTTTATAGTAGAAACGATAAAGCTGGATAGCTGTCTCAATTTGATCTGTAGGGAGACAACTAGCGAAACTAGTTTCCAAAGGAGGTCCCATAAAACCACGGATGGTTTTGGCACCAGGACTAGAAATTCCAAGTTGGTCAAAGGTATAGGTGAAACCATTGTGAATTCCGATAGAACTATCCACAAGTGTTCCATCTAAATCGAAAAAAATAGCGGAAATTGATGACATATACTCTCCTAGTTATTTTGAAATTATTCGCCGAAGATTTCTTTTTGAAGGCGACGACCTGTAGGTGTGGCAGCGAGCCCCCCTTCAGCAGTTTCACGAAAGGCAGTTGGTAGGCTAGATCCTACTTGATACATGGCGTCAATGACCTCATCAACTGGAATTTTGGATTCAATACCAGCCAGAGCCATATCGGCTGCGATGAAGGCGAAGCTGGCTCCCATGGCATTCCGCTTGACACAAGGAACTTCAACCAAACCTGCAACGGGGTCACAGATTAGGCCGAGCATATTTTTGATAACGAAGGCGATAGCCTGGCTGGCCTGATAAGGTGTTCCACCTGCAGCTAGAGTTAGGGCAGCGGCACTCATGGCTGAAGCTGAACCGACTTCGGCCTGGCAGCCACCTTCGGCTCCCGAGATAGAAGCGTTGTTAGCAATCACGAGTCCAAAAGCACCTGCAGCGAATAAGAAGTCTAGTTGTTGTTCATGAGTTAGATTGAGTTTTTGAATAGCAGATGTGAGAATTGCGGGAAGACAACCTGCGCTACCTGCGGTCGGTGTCGCACAAACCAGTCCCATCTTGGCATTGTGTTCATTAACGGCGATAGCATTACGGGCGGCAGACAAGACAGTGAAGTCTGATAGGGTCTTTCCTTTTTTGATGTAGTGGTCAAGCTTGGCAGCATCTCCACCTGTCAAACCGCTACGAGATTTCTTCTCGCTAAGTCCGAGTTCTACAGAAGCCTTCATGACTTCAAGGTTGCGCTCCATGAGAAGGAGAACTTCTTCACGTTCACGACCGGTTAGCTCAAACTCGGTCGTAATCATGAGTTCAGCAACATTGCCTTGAAAACCAAGTTCGGCTTGTTGGACTAATTCTTTGATAGAGTAAAACATATTTTCTCCTATTGAAAGAAGTTGACATTATGCAGATGAGGAATTTTGCGAATCTCTTCGATAGATTCTTCACAGTTGCGACTATCAACTTCGATAATCATAATGGCTTTCTCGCCAGCTTTTTCTCGGGTTACATTCATTTGGGCGATGTTAATGTTAAAGCGAGAGAGGGCCTCTGTTACGTGAGCAATCATACCTGGAACATCTTGATGAACGATGATGATGGTAGGAGTATTCATGTTAAGGGATACGGCAAAACCATTAAGCTCTGTCACCTGGATGTTACCACCGCCGATTGAAATTCCTGTCACACTGATGGTCTTGTTCTCATTCTTAACAGTGATTTTCGTAGTATTTGGGTGAGGGGCGTTACTGTCTTTCTGGATAGTCCAGACTATTTTGATGCCACGCTTGTGGGCGATTTCTAAACTATTTGGAATTTCTGGATCATCTGTGTCCATTCCCAAGATTCCAGCGACAAGGGCTAGGTCAGTTCCATGCCCGCGATAGGTTTTTGCAAAAGAATTAAAAAGCTGGAACTCAACCTCGGTTGGAGTATCGTCAAAGATAGAAGAGACGATTTTACCGATACGAACAGCTCCTGCCGTGTGACTACTAGATGGGCCAATCATGACTGGTCCAATGATATCAAAGACAGATTGAAAACGAAGTGATTGCATCTGTTTCCCCTTAAAAAGATTCTTAACTCTATTATATCAAAGATTAGATGCAAGCGCTCAATTCCATGATCAAATATCTAAAATCCCCATAAAGCCTCTAAAATCAAGCCTTTTGTAACAAAAAGAGGCTATTTAAGTGAAATAAAACATCGTCTTGTAACATTTCTACATAAAACCGTCAAGAAACAGTAATAATAGTAGGGTATGATGGAAATATAAGAAAGAAGGAGAATCTTTTAATATGAAATCAACAACTAACAAAATTAAAACAGGACTTGTAGGAGTGGTAGCAGCGCTTGCTTTCCTTGCACCATCACTTACTTTTGCACAAGAAACAACAACTTACACAGTAAAATCAGGTGACACTCTATCAGGAATCGCTGAAAAATACAATACAACTGTTGAAAAATTGGCAGAAAAAAATAAGATTAAAGATATTCATTTGATCTATGTAGACCAAGTATTGGTTATTGATGGTGAAGCACCAGCAACTTCAGCTGCGACAGCAGAAGCTCCAGTAGCAGCACCAGCAGCTTCTGAAGCAACAACTTATGAAGCGCCAGCAGCAAGCGTAACTGTTGCAGAAGAAACTGTTGCTACAACAGAAACTTCAGCATCAACTTCAACCGTCAGCGGATCTGAAGCAGAAGCTAAAGAATGGATCGCTCAAAAAGAATCAGGCGGTAGCTACACAGCTACAAACGGACGTTACATCGGACGTTACCAATTGACAGATTCATACTTGAACGGTGACTACTCAGCAGAAAACCAAGAACGTGTAGCAGATGCCTACGTTGCAGGACGTTACGGTTCATGGTCAGCTGCTAAAAACTTCTGGCTTAACAACGGTTGGTACTAAGAACTAACTAGCAGAATAAGATGCAAAAGTCGAGGGATTTCCTCGACTTTTTTATATTTCCTTTGCTTGATAACAGGTCTCTACTTCCTTTTTGAGGTGAGATAGCATTGAGGTTTCATCAGTTAACTCCAGAAGGGAGAAGCCCTTTTGAATAAGATGATCATTACTAGTACAAATACCTATTCGAACATAGGCGATAGCTAAAATATCGTATCTTTTCTTTTTCTTAGCATCCTCTAGTAAGGTGTAGCAGATTTGTTGACAGGTATTTTTATCTTAATTGTACAAGTAAATGGTGGACAGATTGAGTAGGATTGCCATTCGTAATTCATATAAATGCCGATAGTTTTTATATTCTTCCAAGCGCTGCAAGATTTGTTCAGTGATCAGATGGAGGTGTTCGATGGGAAAGCTAAAAAGGATGGTATTGAGGATTTTTAGGTCACTTTCATACCATGTATCTTGTTTTTCAATTTTTTCCCAAAGCTTTTTGACCGTTTGTTTCACTTGGATTGAAAGTTGCCTTGTTCCATGTTGACGGATATAAATGACAATTTCCAGCATATCTCTGATTTCCTCTATAGGGATATCGTGATGAATCTTAAGATAGTCTTGGCATGTTTCAAATAAATTGACTAGACTACTGGTACCAAAGATGGAACTTGTATTGAGATAGGTTTGCATGATTTCTGTTCGCTGGCTCGGTCTATAGAGATGGCAGATGTATTCAAACTCTTCAAAACTCATATTGATTTGACGGAGAAGAAACTCCATGTTTTCATATTTGGGAGTTGCCTTGCCACTTTCAAACTTGGAAAGGCTGGTTCTTGAAAGGACATTTCCACAGACCTCTTCTTGTGTCAATCCTTTTGACTCACGTATTTCTTTATATACTTTCCCGAAATCATAGCGCATGATTTTCTCCTTTTCGTGAAAAAAGTTAACAAATAATAAAATCCTATTAAAAATATTGTATCATAAGAATATAGAAATTAAATATGGGGTATCATGTAGCTAGAAAATAAAGATTGGAGGTTGTTTCAATGCGTAAAAATAGAGATATATTTCGGGTAATCATTGTCTTTGTGGTAGGGGTTATGTTGATTCTAGCAACCCCAGTGTTATTTAGAGTTGTTATAGAACTACTGTCAAAATAAAATCTGCATTGAGTAGATTCATTAGGATCTCAAATCTTTACATGTTTCATCAATTTCTTTTAGTTAGAAGTCCGATTTTTCATTTACCATATTTATATTCATAGAAATTCTAGTCAAGAAAGTAAAGTGGATATCATGAGAAGAAAATAAGAAAGGTGATTTTATCTATAGTAGGTAGAATCTAAAAAAAAAATTATGACTCATTTAAAATTTTATATCAAATCCGTTCTTTGTTCATTGGTATTGTTTATCCTTTTAATTCTTTTTATTAAAAATATATATTACCCTGCTCTAAAGATAACTATTGAAGTTATTATGACGTTTTCGATAGGTAGTCTTTTTTATGCCATTTTTTGTAAAACAAATCGTGCTGCTTTTCTGCCAATTTCGGTTGTTTTATTTTTGCTGACACTCTATTTGCTGGGAGGATAGTATTTTAGCAGGAATTTTGTCAGTTTGCATTTTTTCTTGGAGAAATTCTGACGATTGAAATCTTAGTGGCTTTAAGTGGAGTAAATTTGCTATCAAGATTTTTCAAAAAAAAGAGAAGTCAATAGAGTTGTTAATGGATTATTAAGACGAAAGGTAAAATTGGGATATTTAAAATGAAACATTTTTTTGCTGGAATTGGTGAAATAAACTTTATAAATTATCTATTGTATATGTGTGTAGGACTAGCCCCTCTTTTTCATATATATGTCATAGGTTCGGAAATGAGTTTTGTGAAAATAGTATTACCTATTTTGGGAATTATATTTGTTTGTATTTTAACTATTGCTCGAATTTATAGGACTTTTTTCTATAAAGAATAGTTTGGAATGAATAAGTGTCTTATGCAAGAGGTTGCCAGATTTGTCAGCCTCTTTCTTGTCTTCTCCAACCAAGCATGTTATAATGAAAACTGCTCAAACGACCTTCAATCGTGAAGCACACACGACCTTCAATCGTGAATAAACGAATAGATGGGAGAACTACCATGAGTGATAACTCTAAAACACGTGTTGTCGTGGGGATGAGTGGTGGTGTTGATTCGTCGGTGACGGCTCTTTTGCTCAAAGAGCAGGGTTACGATGTGATCGGTATCTTCATGAAGAACTGGGATGACACAGATGAAAACGGCGTCTGTACGGCGACCGAAGATTACAAGGATGTGGCTGCGGTGGCAGACCAGATTGGCATTCCTTACTACTCTGTCAATTTTGAAAAAGAGTACTGGGACCGCGTTTTCGAGTATTTCCTAGCGGAATACCGTGCAGGACGCACGCCCAATCCAGACGTTATGTGTAACAAGGAAATCAAGTTTAAGGCCTTTTTGGACTATGCTATGACCTTGGGTGCAGACTATGTGGCAACTGGGCACTATGCCCGTGTGTCGCGTGATGAGGATGGCATCGTTCACATGCTTCGTGGCGTGGACAATGGCAAGGATCAGACCTATTTCCTCAGCCAACTTTCACAAGAACAACTCCAAAAGACCATGTTCCCTTTGGGACATTTGGAAAAACCTGAAGTTCGCAGACTAGCAGAAGAAGCAGGCCTTGCAACTGCTAAGAAGAAAGACTCAACAGGGATTTGCTTTATCGGAGAAAAGAACTTTAAAGAATTTCTCAGCAACTACTTACCAGCTCAGCCTGGCCGCATGATGACTGTGGATGGTCGCGATATGGGCGAACATGCAGGCCTTATGTATTATACAATTGGTCAGCGTGGCGGACTCGGTATCGGTGGACAACACGGCGGTGACAATGCACCTTGGTTTGTTGTTGGAAAGGATTTGAGCCAAAACAACCTCTATGTAGGCCAAGGATTCTACCATGATTCGCTCATGTCAACAAGCTTAGAGGCTAGTCAAGTCCACTTTACTCGTGAGATGCCAGAGGAATTTACGTTAGAATGCACGGCTAAATTCCGCTATCGTCAGCCTGACTCTAAAGTGACTGTACATGTCAAAGGGGATAAGGCAGAGGTCATCTTTGCGGAGCCACAGCGCGCCATCACACCAGGACAGGCAGTTGTCTTTTACGACGGTGAAGAGTGTCTCGGTGGTGGGTTGATTGACAATGCCTACCGTGATGGCAAGGTTTGTCAGTACATTTAAGAGCTTCTAAGAGGAATGAGAATGTTTCAGTTTTTTAAGAAAAAAACGGCTAAAAAAGAGAAGTCAATGACTCTTTCTGACTATAAGAAAGAGTATCTGAGGGAGAAAACGACAGAATCGATAGAGGCCTTGTTTAAGGAATTGAAGCAAGCTAAAGTCTGGGTTCCCTTCAATCCTTATCTGATGGATGAGAGTGACGAACAAGAAGGCGCTCGCCTAAAACCGGATATTCTGCAAAAGGGAGATGACTACTTTTATCCTTGCTTCTTAGAAATTCAGGACATCCCCAAGGACTATTATGCCCGATTTTCTTGGTTGCAATTGCCTCTTACGGACTGTTTGTTTGCTGCGGAAGGGATGGAGAGTTTTCCTGTGAGAGGGATTGTTCTAGATGCCTTCTCTGACCCAGTTGAGATTGACAAAGGAGCTTTTGAAGCAATTCGCCAATCATAGTACATATAGATTGACAAATTTTCTCAATTTGCTACAATAATAAAAGCAATAGAAATGATGGTCAAAGCTCATGGATGTTGCAGGCTTTTTTGTCCTGCACTTCTTACGAGTTTTGACTGTTTTTGTGTCGTTTAAGGAAAGGATAAAAATGATTCAACAAGATTTTCGGACAAAAGTGGGAAATACTGTTTTTGGTGTTCGGGCGACAGCCTTGATTGTAAAAGACAATCGCTTGTTAGTCGTAGAAGATGAGGATGTTTTTTATACAATTGGAGGTGCCATTCAAGTGGATGAAGCTACTGAAGATGCTGTGGTTCGAGAAGTAAAGGAAGAACTTGGTGTCGCATCTAAAGCTGTTCAGTTAGCTTTCATTGTTGAAAACCGCTTTGAACAAGCTGGGGTCCACTATCATAATATCGAATTCCATTATTTAGTGGACTTGCTGGAAGATGCACCGTTAACCATGCAAGAAGATGCGAAGCCATTACCTTGCCGGTGGCTTGCTTTAAATGACCTACATACTATTAATCTTAAGCCGGCATTTTTAAAAACTACCTTACCAAATTGGGACGGACAATTACAACACATCCATCTTAACGAATAGGAGAGAAAATGATGGTTAAGCTCATTGCCCATGTTCTTGTTCATAGTGGTGGTGATTATTTGCTCATTCAGCGTTCGAAAATTAAAAGAGGACAACCCAACGTTTATCCAACTTACTGGGATATTCCTGGTGGTGGGGTTGAAAAGGGTGAACTTCCACGAGATGGAGCTCTTAGAGAATGTTTTGAAGAAGCGGGAGTTAGGCTAGACAGCGGTTCGCTCAAACTTCTTCACGAAGATAGTCAACTGGATATCTCTAAGGATACTGTCTTTACTCGCTTAGTTTATAAAGCAGAGTGGGTTGGGGAGAAGCCAATTATCAGATTAGATTCTGAAGAGCATACGCACTTTAAATGGGTTACTATGGCTCAAGCTCTAGAGGAGGAGAAGTTAGTTCCTTATTTGCGAGAAATTTTTGAAAGGTTAAGAAATGACTTATAATTTTATAGAAGAATACGATATTATAGTTATCGGTGCGGGACACGCTGGGGTAGAAGCATCCCTAGCAGCTAGCCGTATGGGTTGCAAGGTCTTGCTTGCGACCATCAACATTGAAATGTTGGCTTTCATGCCATGTAATCCCTCTATCGGTGGTTCTGCCAAGGGAATTGTTGTGCGTGAAGTCGACGCTCTCGGTGGGGAAATGGCCAAGACCATTGACAAGACTTATATCCAGATGAAGATGCTTAACACTGGGAAAGGTCCAGCAGTTCGAGCTCTTCGTGCGCAGGCTGACAAGGAGCTTTACTCTAAGGAAATGCGCAAAACGGTTGAAAATCAAGAAAATCTAACCCTTCGTCAGACCATGATTGATGAGATTTTAGTTGAAGACGGCAAAGTTGTCGGTGTGCGTACAGCGACCCATCAAGAGTATGCTGCCAAGGCTGTTATTGTGACCACAGGGACAGCCCTCCGTGGGGAAATCATCATCGGAGACCTCAAGTACTCGTCAGGTCCTAACCACAGCCTAGCTTCTATTAACCTTGCTGACAATCTCAAGGAACTGGGGCTCGAAATCGGTCGTTTCAAGACAGGGACGCCTCCACGTGTCAAGGCTTCCTCTATCAACTACGATGTGACAGAGATTCAGCCAGGAGACGAAGCGCCAAATCACTTCTCATACACTTCACGTGATGAGGACTATGTCAAGGACCAAGTGCCATGCTGGTTGACCTATACCAATGGTACCAGCCATGAGATTATCCAAAACAACCTCCACCGTGCGCCTATGTTTACAGGTGTGGTCAAGGGAGTAGGGCCTCGTTACTGTCCGTCAATTGAGGACAAGATTGTGCGCTTTGCAGACAAGGAACGTCACCAACTCTTCCTTGAGCCAGAAGGGCGCAATACAGAGGAAGTCTATGTGCAAGGCCTCTCAACCAGTCTGCCTGAGGATGTCCAGCGTGAGCTGGTACATTCTATCAAAGGTTTGGAAAATGCAGAAATGATGCGAACTGGTTATGCCATTGAGTATGATATGGTCTTACCACACCAGTTGCGTGCGACTCTGGAAACCAAGAAAATCTCAGGACTTTTCACTGCTGGTCAGACAAATGGAACATCAGGTTATGAAGAAGCTGCTGGCCAAGGGATTATCGCTGGGATCAATGCAGCTCTGAAAATCCAAGGTAAGCCTGAGTTAATTTTGAAGCGCAGTGACGGTTATATCGGGGTCATGATTGATGACTTGGTGACCAAGGGAACTATTGAACCTTACCGTCTCTTGACCAGTCGTGCTGAATATCGCCTCATTCTCCGTCATGATAATGCTGATATGCGCTTGACTGAGATGGGACGCGAGATTGGTCTTGTGGATGATGAACGTTGGGCTCGATTTGAGATTAAGAAAAACCAATTTGACAATGAGATGAAGCGTTTGGATAGCATCAAACTCAAGCCAGTCAAGGAAACCAATGCTAAGGTTGAGGAGATGGGCTTCAAGCCATTGACAGATGCGGTGACAGCCAAGGAATTCCTTCGTCGCCCAGAAGTCTCTTACCAAGATGTGGTGGCCTTTATCGGACCTGCTGCTGAAGAGTTAGATGACAAGATTATCGAATTGATTGAAACAGAAATCAAGTACGAAGGCTACATCTCAAAAGCCATGGATCAGGTTGCCAAGATGAAACGCATGGAAGAAAAACGTATTCCAGCCAACATCGACTGGGATGACATTGACTCTATCGCGACTGAAGCTCGTCAGAAGTTCAAACTCATTAATCCAGAAACCATCGGTCAAGCTAGCCGTATTTCTGGGGTTAACCCAGCAGATATCTCCATTCTTATGGTGTATTTAGAAGGTAAAAATCGAAGCATTTCTAAAAACTTAGAAAAGAAAGCTGACTAAAAATAAAGTGCTGAATTCTCTTTTGGGAATTCAGCTTTTTTGATAGAATCGTCCTCTATTTTCGAATAAAGAGAAAAGGAGGAATGACCATGCTGACGGTAGAAGAAAAAAATTTTTTAGACCACTATAAAAATGCTTCCTATCATCGTTTTTATGAGATTGAACGCTTCGCTAGTCTCTGTCAAAAGTTAGACAAATGGCCACCACAGGCTGACAAGATTTAGACTTTTTGATATACTAGAACAAATTAAAACATAGGAGAGAATGAATGAACGTATATGGCAGATTAGAAGAGGAACCAACTCCATCTTGGACGGGAATTCAGGATGATTTAGTTGAGAGAGAGGAGCGTTTCGAGGATGAACCAAGTTCATTTGCTCCCTTACCATTATTTAAGATCCTAATCTGGAGCACTCTAGTTGTACTTGTATCTGTAGTTCTTCCTTTCTTGCTAGGACTAACTAGCCCAGAGCAGGCACAAGATTTTTATATCGGATGGGCTATGCACCAAGGGGGAGATATCTACACAGACTATTTTGGAACAAGTGGTCTTCTCTATTACTTTTTACAGTATCTAAGCAAGGGTAGTATTTTGTTTGCCGCCTTTACTTGGCTTGCTCTAGTGGGTGCTGGGATTTTTCTTTTCCGTTCAACTTATACCTTGACGGAGGAGAACAAGCAGTCGCAACAAGTGTTGACCATCTTTTATCTTCTTGCTGGAGGACTTAGCTTTGGCGGTGGTTATGCCACTATTTTGGCCCTTCCCTTCCTGTTTTACGCTCTCAGTTTAGTAACTAGGTATTTGGTAGAGTATAATCATGACAAAGGTTTCGTGCGTATCGGGATGAGTTTGGCGCTTGCCTTCTTCTTTGCCCCTCTCGTCACAACTTTATATGCTCTAGTCTTATTCTTTGCTTTGTTAGCCTTTAATATTGGGCGTGGTCGCTTGGTTCATGGGCTCTATCAATTCTTTGCAGCTGGTCTTGGATTCTCGCTCTTCTTTTTTCCAATTGGTTACTATACGGCTTATAATGGGAGTTTTGGGAACGCTATCAGTCAGATCCTCTATCCAGTAGATAGTTTGAAATTTATGTCCAATCCAGCCTTACTGGACAACCTCCTTTTTTATGGATTGTTAACAATTGGTCTTGGAGGATTAAGGCTCGTATTTACAGGGCTTTTCCAGTCTAAACCAAGCAAGCAATACGTCTTATCTATTTTTACTTCAGTAGCGATCCTATTGTTACTAGGCTTGAAAATTTACTCTACAGAACCGATTCACGGTAGTCGTATAGCTGAGCTTCTTCCTTTCTTGTCCATTCTTTTATTGACTCATATTCGAACTGGGAAATTAGAAGGAGCTAATCGCCGTAGAAAACATCGAGAAGTACCCTCAATATGGGCAGTATTTCTTCAGGGTAATGTCTATTTGCCAGTTTTAGCTTTGGTCTACCTATTTTTGGCTCCTCTGGTGGCCCGTTATGTTCTTCACTCAGAACAATATCAAGAACGTGCTCGTATGGAAACTACGGTTAAAGGACAAACACAGGCAACCGATCGTATTTATATATGGGATGATCTTACTAATGGTTATAAGACTAGTGAACGTTTAGCAGCTAGTCAGTTGCTATCACCAAAATTATATACTGGTCTTGATGCAAATCGTAGCAAACTTGTCAATGATTTACGTGATAATCAGCCTAAAGTGATTGTGGTCAATACCAAAACAGCTCTCTGGACGGAAGTGGAACAGCTTCTAGCAGAAAGCTACCAACCAGTTCAAAGTGAATTCAAAGACTTTAAACTTTACAAATTAAAATAAAATAATCAATATCTAGTGTAAACTTTACAAATTAAAATAAAATAATCAATATCTAGTGTAAATTTTATGAAAATAGGAATTTTAATACTAGATATTGATTTTTATTTTTATAGTGATATAATACTTTAAGAAAGAATATTTAAGAAAAGAGCCTGGATATGATTGTATTGGAAGAAAAAACAAACCCTGATCCAACCTTATTTGTTGAAAAGCGCGACGGTAGACGCGTCATTTTTGATGTAGATAAGATTGATAAAGCCTTACACAAGGCTGCAGAAAAAGTCATGGATGTAACCCCCTTGGTAGAAAAGCGTCTTAATACTCTAATTGAACGTATTGTAGAAGAGATTCATAGTCGCTTTCCTCAAGGTGTAAAAATTTATGAAATCCAAAACATCGTAGAACATGAGTTATTGGAAGCTAAAGAATATGCCTTGGCAGAGGAATATATCACTTATCGAACTCAAAGGGATTTTGAGCGCTCAAAAGCAACAGATATCAACTTCAGTATCCATAAACTTCTCAACAAAGATCAGGCAGTTGTCAATGAGAATGCTAATAAAGATAGTGATGTTTTTAATACCCAGCGTGATTTGACGGCGGGGATTGTTGGGAAATCAATCGGTCTTCAAATGCTTCCTAAGCATGTGGCTAATGCCCACCAAAAAGGGGATATCCACTATCACGATTTGGACTATAGCCCTTACACCCCGATGACCAACTGCTGTCTGATTGATTTCAAGGGCATGTTGGAAAATGGTTTTAAGATTGGGAATGCTGAGGTAGAGAGTCCTAAGTCTATTCAGACCGCAACTGCTCAGATATCGCAAATCATCGCCAACGTTGCATCAAGTCAGTATGGAGGCTGTTCAGCAGACCGTATTGATGAAGTCTTGGCTCCTTATGCAGAAAAAAATTACCAAAAACACCTCAAAGATGCAGAGGAATGGGTACTACCT
Source organism: Streptococcus pseudopneumoniae (assembly GCF_001073085.1). Lineage (GTDB taxonomy): Bacteria > Bacillota > Bacilli > Lactobacillales > Streptococcaceae > Streptococcus > Streptococcus pseudopneumoniae_M. The sequence goes on along the minus strand of NZ_JVFV01000027.1, from coordinate 37,941 downwards.
GACAAGCGTGAGGAGTACGCCTGGAAGAAAACCCAAAAAGATATCTATGATGCCATGCAATCTCTAGAGTATGAAATCAATACTCTCTTCACTTCAAATGGGCAAACACCCTTTACTTCTCTTGGTTTTGGTCTAGGAACCAATCGTTTTGAACGCGAAATTCAAAAGGCTATCTTGAACATTCGAATCAAGGGGCTGGGTTCAGAACACCGTACAGCTATCTTCCCTAAATTGATCTTCACTCTTAAAAGAGGACTTAACTTGGAGGAAGGTTCACCGAACTACGATATCAAGAAGTTGGCGCTCGAATGCGCAACTAAACGCATGTACCCCGATGTCTTGTCTTACGATAAGATTATCGAATTGACAGGTTCCTTCAAGGTTCCGATGGGATGTCGTTCATTCCTTCAAGGATGGAAGGATGAAAATGGAGTTGAAGTTAACTCTGGCCGTATGAATCTAGGGGTGGTGACGGTCAATCTCCCTCGTATTGCCCTCGAATCAGAAGGCGACATGAATAAGTTCTGGGAAATTTTCAATGAGCGTATGAATATCGCGGAAGATGCCTTGGTTTATCGTGTGGAAAGAACCAAGGAAGCCACTCCAGCTAATGCACCAATTCTTTATCAATATGGTGCCTTCGGACGTCGTCTTGGTAAAGAAGAAAGTGTTGACGAGCTCTTTAAGAACCGTCGTGCTACTGTTTCGCTTGGCTACATTGGACTTTATGAAGTAGCGACAGTATTCTTTGGCAACAATTGGGAAACCAATCCAGAAGCTAAAGAATTCACCCTTGATATCATTCGAGATATGAAACATCGAGTAGAAGAGTGGTCAGACCAATATGGGTATCACTTCTCTATTTATTCAACACCGTCTGAAAGTCTGACAGACCGCTTCTGTCGTTTGGATACAGAGAAATTTGGCTCTATTCCAGACATTACTGATAAAGAATACTACACAAATTCCTTCCATTATGATGTGCGTAAAAATCCAACTCCTTTTGAAAAACTAGATTTTGAAAAGGTTTATCCAGAAGCGGGTGCATCAGGTGGCTTTATCCACTACTGTGAGTATCCAGTTCTTCAACAAAATCCAAAGGCCTTGGAAGCTGTTTGGGATTATGCTTATGACCGTGTAGGTTATCTCGGAACTAATACTCCAATTGACCGTTGCTACAAGTGTGATTTTGAAGGAGATTTTGAGCCAACTGAGAGAGGCTTTGCTTGTCCTAACTGTGGGAATAACGATCCTAAAACAGTAGATGTTGTTAAACGGACCTGTGGTTATCTTGGGAATCCACAAGCGCGTCCGATGGTTAATGGACGCCACAAGGAAATTGCTGCGCGTGTCAAACACATGAACGGTTCTACTATCAAAACAGCTGGACATGAAGTAAAAAATTAGAAAGAGATAGAATGGGAAAATATCAATTAGACGATAAGGGCAAGGCCTTGGTTCAACGGTTCCACGAGAAACATTCAAAAGGTGGAGGCAATAAAAAAGACCGAGTGGCTAGCCTAAGAGAGCAATTTTTAAATAAGAATAAGAAAAAGTGAGAGTCCGCTCTCGCTTTTCTCTTAATTGGAGGTAAAAATGATACTACGCAGACCAAGATTAGCAGATAAAGAAACAGTTTTAGAGATGATGGCAGAGTTTGAAAAGAGCCAATCAGCCCACGATGGCGGCTTTTGGGATACTGAGAACTTTGACTACGAAAAGTGGTTGGAAAGTAACCAGAATCATGAAATGGGGATTAATTTGCCTGAAGGGTGGGTGCCTGATATTCAGTTAGTTGCTTTTGCAAAAGATGGTAAAGCAGTTGGATTCCTCAACCTTCGATTACGTCTCAATGACTTCTTATTGGAAGAAGGTGGTCATATTGGCTATTCCATCCGACCGTCTGAAAGAGGCAAGGGCTACGCCAAAGAGTCCCTCCGACAAGGTCTACAAATTGCCAAGGAAAAGAATATCAAACGAGCGCTTGTGACTTGTAGCACGGAAAATCCTGCCAGCCGAGCTGTTATCTTAGCTAACGGCGGTGTCTATGAGGATGTTCGTAATGGAACGGAGCGCTATTGGATAGAGTTGGAGTAGAAGGATGACATGGAATACCCCAAAACCAGGCGAGTGGAAGAGTGAAGAACTCAGTCAAGGGCGCATCATTGACTATAAGGCTTTTAACTTTGTCGATGGAGAGGGAGTGCGCAATTCTCTCTATGTAGCAGGTTGTATGTTTCACTGCGAGGGCTGTTATAATGTTGCGACCTGGTCTTTCAATGCTGGTATCCCATATACGCCAGAGTTAGAAGAACAAATCATGGCAGATCTGGCCCAACCCTATGTTCAAGGATTGACTTTATTAGGAGGAGAACCTTTCCTCAATACAGGAATACTCTTGCCTCTCGTGAAACGTATCCGGAAAGAATTGCCAGAAAAAGACATCTGGTCTTGGACGGGATACACATGGGAAGAGATGATGTTGGAGACACCTGATAAACTGGAGCTCTTGTCGCTGATTGATATCCTGGTCGATGGACGCTATGATAAAAGCAAGCGCAATCTCATGCTCCAGTTCCGAGGCTCTTCTAATCAGCGGATTATCGATGTCCAAAAATCTCTGCAAAGTGGAAAAGTAGTTATTTGGGACAAGCTTAATGATGGGAAGCAAAGCTATGAACAGGTGAAGAGAGAATGAAGAAAAAAGAGTTAGTAGAAAGACTAGTATCAGAAATAGAGTCTGGAAAAGTAAAAACGCTGGGTATTTACGGTCATGGAGCTTCAGGGAAATCAACTTTTGCTCAAGAATTGTACCAAGAACTTGATTTCAAAAAGGTAAATTTACTAGAGACAGATCCCTATATTACTTCGGAACGACATTTAGTGGTACCTAAAGAGACACCGGACCAAAAGGTGACAGCATGTTTACCAGTAGCGCATGAGCTGGCAAGTTTACAAAGAGATATCCTCGCTTTGCAGGCGGGTATGGATGTCTTGACAATAGAAGAACCTTGGAAGGCTAGTGAGGTCTTATCGGGAGCAAAACCAATTCTGATAGTTGAAGGGATGTCTGTGGGTTTTCTACCCAAGGAACTCTTTGACAAAACCATTTGTTTCTACACGGATGAGGAGACCGAATTAAAGAGGCGACTAGCTCGAGATACGACTGTGAGAAATTGTGATTCAAAATTTATATTGGCTAGTCAGCAGATGAGACGGATGCAGTATCTACAATACTATAAAGAAACCGAATCAAGAGCAGATATCTTGGTAGATCAATCAGATGATAAATTTCAAATTAAAACTAAGATTATATAGAAGAAAAGTCAGATAATCCAGCACTTAAATATGTAAATTTATTAAAATGGAATAAGAAAACAGTTTCATCTAAAAAATTTAAAAAATCCTGTCAAATCCCTTGCAATCGCAGGGGCTTTGTGTTATTCTATTATGGTGCTGTAAATTACAGCTTTAGCTTTGATGCAAGAGGTTGCGACACGCTCGGTTGCATTGCCACGCAACGCACGTCGGTTTTCTTGTGGAGCTAGCCTATTATCTTAAATAGACGAAAAGGAGAAAAAGATGGCAAACAAAAAAATCCGTATCCGTTTGAAAGCTTACGAACACCGTACGCTTGACACAGCGGCTGCAAAAATCGTAGAATCAGCTACTCGTACAGGTGCACAAGTTGCGGGTCCAATCCCACTTCCAACTGAGCGTAGCCTCTACACAATCATTCGTGCGACTCACAAATACAAAGACTCTCGCGAACAATTTGAAATGCGTACACACAAACGTTTGATCGATATCGTTAACCCAACTCAAAAAACAGTTGACGCTTTGATGAAATTGGATCTTCCAAGTGGTGTAAACGTAGAAATCAAACTTTAATTTAAAATATAAAAGAGCAGAGGCTAGTGTTTCAATTTAATTGAACACGGGCTAAACTCGGTGTGAAAAAGATAAACTTCCTAGTGTCTGTTAGACACTGCGTCAGTTTCCTATTTTCACTTTGAGTTTGACGCCCTTTGTATCTTAGACTTGAGCATAAAAAACGCTCGTTAAAAACTTTTTGAATAAAAAATATAGAAAAGGAACTATTTTCTCATGACAAAAGGAATCTTAGGGAAAAAAGTGGGAATGACTCAAATCTTCACTGAAGCTGGCGAATTGATCCCTGTAACAGTTATTGAAGCAACTCCAAACGTTGTTCTTCAAGTTAAAACTGTTGAAACAGACGGGTACAACGCTATCCAAGTTGGTTTCGATGACAAACGCGAAGTATTGAGCAACAAACCTGCTAAAGGACATGTAGCAAAAGCTAACACGGCTCCTAAGCGCTTCATTCGTGAATTCAAAAACGTTGAAGGCTTGGAAGTTGGTGCTGAAATCACAGTTGAAACTTTCGCAGCTGGAGATGTTGTTGACGTAACTGGTACTTCTAAAGGTAAAGGTTTCCAAGGTGTTATCAAACGCCACGGACAATCACGTGGACCTATGGCTCACGGTTCTCGTTACCACCGTCGTCCAGGTTCTATGGGACCTGTTGCACCTAACCGCGTATTCAAAGGTAAAAACCTTGCAGGACGTATGGGTGGCGACCGTGTAACAATTCAAAACCTTGAAGTTGTACAAGTTGTTCCAGAAAAGAACGTTATTCTTATCAAAGGTAACGTACCAGGTGCTAAGAAATCTCTTATCACTATCAAATCAGCAGTTAAAGCTGGTAAATAATAAGGAAAGGGGAATACAGTCAAAATGGCAAATGTAACATTATTCGACCAAACTGGTAAACAAGCGGGCGAAGTTGTTCTTAACGATGCAATCTTTGGTATCGAACCAAACCAATCTGTTGTGTTTGATGTCATCATCAGCCAACGTGCTAGCCTTCGTCAAGGAACTCACGCTGTTAAAAACCGTTCAGCCGTTTCAGGTGGCGGACGCAAACCATGGCGTCAAAAAGGAACTGGACGTGCTCGTCAAGGTTCTATCCGCTCTCCACAATGGCGTGGTGGTGGAATCGTCTTCGGACCAACTCCACGTAGCTATGCGTACAAACTTCCTCAAAAAGTTCGTCGCCTTGCACTAAAATCTGTTTACTCAGAAAAAGTTGCTGAAAACAAATTTGTAGCCGTTGATTCTCTTGAATTTACAGCTCCAAAAACTGCTGAATTTGCAAAAGTTCTTGCAGCTTTGAGCATCGATTCTAAAGTCCTTGTTATTCTTGAAGAAGGAAACGAATTCGCAGCTCTTTCAGCTCGTAACCTTCCAAACGTGAAAGTTGCGACTGCTACAACTGCAAGTGTTCTTGACATCGCAAATAGTGACAAACTTCTTGTTACTCAAGCAGCTATCTCTAAAATCGAGGAGGTTCTTGCATAATGAATTTGTATGATGTTATCAAAAAACCTGTAATCACTGAAAGCTCAATGGCTCAACTTGAAGCAGGCAAATATGTATTTGAAGTTGACACTCGTGCACACAAACTTTTGATCAAGCAAGCTGTTGAAGCTGCTTTCGAAGGTGTTAAAGTTGCAAATGTTAACACAATCAACGTAAAACCTAAAGCTAAACGTGTTGGACGTTACACTGGTTTTACTAACAAAACTAAAAAAGCTATCATCACTCTTACAGCTGATTCAAAAGCAATCGAGTTGTTTGCTGCTGAAGCTGAATAATCTAAGGAGGAAATATCGTGGGAATTCGTGTTTATAAACCAACAACAAACGGTCGCCGTAATATGACTTCTTTGGATTTCGCTGAAATCACAACAAGCACACCAGAAAAAACTTTGCTTGTTGCTTTGAAGAACAAGGCTGGTCGTAACAACAACGGTCGTATCACTGTTCGTCACCAAGGTGGTGGGCACAAACGTTTCTACCGTTTGGTTGACTTTAAACGTAACAAAGATAACGTTGAAGCAGTTGTTAAAACTATCGAGTACGATCCAAACCGTTCTGCAAACATCGCTCTTGTACACTACACTGACGGTGTGAAAGCATACATCATCGCTCCAAAAGGTCTTGAAGTTGGTCAACGTATCGTTTCAGGTCCTGAAGCAGATATCAAAGTAGGTAACGCTCTTCCACTTGCTAACATCCCAGTTGGTACTTTGGTTCACAACATTGAGTTGAAACCAGGTCGTGGTGGTGAATTGGTTCGTGCTGCTGGAGCTTCTGCTCAAGTGTTGGGACAAGAAGGTAAATACGTTCTTGTTCGTCTTCAATCAGGCGAAGTTCGTATGATTCTTGGAACTTGTCGTGCTACAGTTGGTGTTGTCGGAAACGAACAACATGGACTTGTAAACCTTGGTAAAGCAGGACGTAGCCGTTGGAAAGGTATCCGTCCAACAGTTCGTGGTTCTGTAATGAACCCTAACGACCACCCACACGGTGGTGGTGAAGGTAAAGCACCAGTTGGTCGTAAAGCACCATCTACTCCATGGGGCAAACCTGCTCTTGGTCTTAAAACTCGTAACAAGAAAGCGAAATCTGACAAACTTATCGTTCGTCGTCGCAACGAGAAATAATTTAAAACTAGTCGCTTAAGCAACTAGAAATTCCGCCAGCTCGGTAGCGCTCCTTGTGAGCGCAAGCCGCTGTGGTACAACATTTAAAGGAGAAAATATAAAAATGGGACGCAGTCTTAAAAAAGGACCTTTCGTCGATGAGCATTTGATGAAAAAAGTTGAAGCTCAAGCTAACGACGAAAAGAAAAAAGTTATCAAAACTTGGTCACGTCGTTCAACGATCTTCCCAAGTTTCATTGGTTACACTATCGCAGTTTATGATGGACGTAAACACGTACCTGTTTACATCCAAGAAGACATGGTAGGTCACAAGCTTGGTGAATTCGCACCAACTCGTACTTACAAAGGTCACGCCGCAGACGACAAGAAGACACGTAGAAAATAAGGAGAACATAAATGGCAGAAATTACTTCAGCTAAAGCAATGGCTCGCACAGTACGTGTTTCACCTCGTAAATCACGTCTTGTTCTTGACAACATCCGTGGTAAAAGCGTAGCCGATGCAATCGCAATTTTGACATTCACTCCAAACAAAGCTGCTGAAATCATCTTGAAAGTTTTGAACTCAGCTGTAGCTAACGCTGAAAACAACTTTGGTTTGGATAAAGCTAACTTGGTAGTATCTGAAGCATTCGCAAACGAAGGACCAACTATGAAACGTTTCCGTCCACGTGCGAAAGGTTCAGCTTCACCAATCAACAAACGTACAGCTCACATCACTGTAGCTGTTGCAGAAAAATAAGGAGGTAAAATCGTGGGTCAAAAAGTACATCCAATTGGTATGCGTGTCGGCATCATCCGTGATTGGGATGCCAAATGGTATGCTGAAAAAGAATACGCGGATTACCTTCATGAAGATCTTGCAATCCGTAAATTCGTTCAAAAAGAACTTGCTGACGCAGCTGTTTCAACTATTGAAATCGAACGCGCAGTAAACAAAGTTAACGTTTCACTTCACACTGCTAAACCAGGTATGGTTATCGGTAAAGGTGGTGCTAACGTTGATGCACTTCGTGCTAAACTTAACAAATTGACTGGAAAACAAGTACACATCAACATCATCGAAATCAAACAACCTGATTTGGATGCTCACCTTGTTGGTGAAGGAATTGCTCGTCAATTGGAGCAACGTGTTGCTTTCCGTCGTGCACAAAAACAAGCAATCCAACGTGCAATGCGTGCTGGAGCTAAAGGAATCAAAACTCAAGTATCAGGTCGTTTGAACGGTGCAGATATCGCCCGTGCTGAAGGATACTCTGAGGGAACTGTTCCACTTCACACACTTCGTGCAGATATCGATTATGCTTGGGAAGAAGCAGACACTACATATGGTAAACTTGGTGTTAAAGTATGGATCTACCGTGGTGAAGTTCTTCCAGCTCGTAAAAACACTAAAGGAGGTAAATAACCAATGTTAGTACCTAAACGTGTTAAACACCGTCGTGAATTCCGTGGTAAAATGCGCGGTGAAGCTAAAGGTGGAAAAGAAGTAGCATTCGGTGAATACGGTCTTCAAGCTACAACTAGCCATTGGATCACTAATCGCCAAATCGAAGCTGCTCGTATCGCCATGACTCGTTACATGAAACGTGGTGGTAAAGTTTGGATTAAAATCTTCCCACACAAATCATACACAGCTAAGGCTATCGGGGTTCGTATGGGATCTGGTAAAGGGGCACCTGAAGGTTGGGTAGCACCAGTTAAACGTGGTAAAGTAATGTTTGAAGTTGCAGGTGTATCTGAAGAGATCGCTCGCGAAGCGCTTCGTCTTGCAAGCCACAAATTGCCAGTTAAATGTAAATTCGTAAAACGTGAAGCAGAATAAGGAGAAGGCATGAAACTTAATGAAGTAAAAGAATTTGTTAAAGAACTTCGTGGTCTTTCTCAAGAAGAACTCGCGAAGCGCGAAAACGAATTGAAAAAAGAATTGTTTGAACTTCGTTTCCAAGCTGCTACTGGTCAATTAGAACAAACAGCTCGCTTGAAAGAAGTTAAAAAACAAATCGCTCGTATCAAAACAGTTCAATCTGAAGCGAAATAATAGACTAGGGAAGGAGAAATTTCAATGGAACGCAATAATCGTAAAGTTCTTGTTGGACGTGTTGTATCTGACAAAATGGACAAGACAATCACAGTTGTAGTTGAAACAAAACGTAACCACCCAGTCTATGGTAAACGTATTAACTACTCTAAAAAATACAAAGCACATGATGAAAACAATGTTGCCAAAGAAGGCGATATCGTACGTATCATGGAAACTCGTCCGCTTTCAGCTACAAAACGTTTCCGTCTTGTAGAAGTCGTTGAAGAAGCGGTTATCATCTAATCAAACCTGAAAGGAGAAAACTGAAATGATTCAAACAGAAACTCGTTTGAAAGTCGCAGACAACAGCGGTGCACGCGAAATCTTGACTATCAAAGTTCTTGGTGGTTCTAAACGTAAATTTGCGAACATCGGTGATGTTATTGTGGCATCTGTAAAACAAGCTACTCCTGGTGGTGCGGTTAAAAAAGGTGACGTTGTTAAAGCAGTTATCGTTCGTACTAAATCAGGTGCTCGTCGTGCTGATGGTTCATACATCAAATTTGACGAAAATGCAGCAGTTATCATCCGTGAAGATAAAACTCCTCGCGGAACACGTATCTTTGGCCCAGTTGCACGTGAATTGCGTGAAGGTGGCTTCATGAAGATCGTGTCACTTGCTCCAGAAGTACTTTAATTGATTGCTCAAAGAAAATTAAAACAAGTCTAGGAAGTAAGACGAAAGCATAACTTAAGTTAGGTGAGTTGAAACTGACGAAGGTTTGCTTTAATTTTCACAGAGCAAAAACAAACAAACACAGTCCCCTGACATAGCCAGGGTGCCCATTGGGCGTAAGAATAAAAGGAGAAAAAAATGTTTGTAAAAAAAGGCGACAAAGTTCGCGTAATCGCTGGTAAAGATAAGGGAACAGAAGCTGTTGTCCTTACTGCCCTTCCAAAAGTAAACAAAGTTATCGTTGAAGGTGTTAACATCGTTAAGAAACACCAACGTCCAACTAACGAGCTTCCTCAAGGTGGTATCATCGAGAAAGAAGCAGCTATCCACGTATCAAACGTTCAAGTTTTGGACAAAAATGGTGTAGCTGGTCGTGTTGGTTACAAATTTGTAGACGGTAAAAAAGTTCGCTACAACAAAAAATCAGGCGAAGTGCTTGATTAATCACGAAGGAAAGGAGAAGTATAATGGCAAATCGTTTAAAAGAAAAATATCTTAATGAAGTAGTTCCTGCTTTGACAGAACAATTCAACTACTCATCAGTGATGGCTGTGCCTAAAGTAGATAAGATCGTTTTGAACATGGGTGTTGGTGAAGCTGTATCAAACGCTAAAAGTCTTGAAAAAGCTGCTGAAGAATTGGCGCTTATCTCAGGTCAAAAACCACTTATCACTAAAGCTAAAAAATCAATCGCCGGCTTCCGTCTTCGTGAAGGTGTAGCGATCGGTGCAAAAGTTACCCTTCGTGGTGAACGTATGTACGAATTCTTGGATAAATTGGTTTCAGTTTCACTTCCACGTGTGCGTGACTTCCACGGTGTTCCAACAAAATCATTTGATGGACGCGGAAACTACACTCTTGGTGTGAAAGAACAATTGATTTTCCCAGAAATCAACTTTGATGACGTTGACAAAACTCGTGGTCTTGACATCGTTATCGTAACAACTGCTAACACTGACGAAGAGTCACGTGCATTGCTTACAGGCCTTGGAATGCCTTTTGCAAAATAATATAGGAGGTATAACTAATGGCTAAAAAATCTATGATTGCTAAGAACAAACGCCCAGCGAAGTTCTCTACTCAAGCATACACTCGCTGTGAACGTTGTGGACGTCCACACTCAGTTTACCGCAAGTTTAAACTTTGCCGTGTTTGCTTCCGTGAATTGGCATATAAAGGACAAATCCCTGGTGTAACAAAAGCATCTTGGTAATATCATGATACAAAGAGCGTAACAACCCCAGCAAAAATAGGAGATTTGGTGCAGGAGCGATGCTCCAAGACAAATCTATCTTTTTTGCCCAGGTTGTAGCTCGTGTTCAAATGAGATTATCTTGTTTGAATGTGTCAATACAATCTGAGCCCAGCTCAATCATTAACTAGCAAGTGCAACTTGCAAACTACTAGTAAGAGGAGAAAATAAAATGGTTATGACTGACCCAATCGCAGACTTCCTAACTCGTATTCGTAACGCTAACCAAGCAAAACACGAAGTACTTGAAGTACCTGCATCAAACATCAAAAAAGGGATTGCAGAAATCCTTAAACGCGAAGGTTTTGTTAAGAACGTAGAAATCATCGAAGATGACAAACAAGGAATCATCCGTGTATTCCTTAAATACGGACCAAACGGTGAAAAAGTTATCACAAACTTGAAACGTGTTTCTAAACCAGGACTTCGTGTCTACAAAAAACGTGAAGACCTTCCAAAAGTACTTAACGGACTTGGAATTGCTATCCTTTCAACTTCTGAAGGTTTGCTTACTGATAAAGAAGCACGCCAAAAGAACGTTGGTGGTGAGGTTATCGCTTACGTTTGGTAAAATCAAGATACAAAGCTCGTAAAGAACAAAGCAAAATTAGGAAGTTGGAGCAGTTTGTTTACAAACAAGCCAACTTATCTATTTTGCACAGTTCTTAGAGCGTGTTCAGTTCAGCTAATGAACGAATTTGGTATCTGGTTTAATTAATGAACTAATTGAACATGGGCTAAAGTCTGTGTGAAAAAGATAAACTTTCCTAGAAACTTCAGTTTCTTCTTCAAGTTTTCTATTTTCACTTTGACTTTATAACGCCCTCTGTATCTTAGTTCCCCGTGAAAACTGGCCGTCATGGCCTGACAATTTAACAGGAGAATAAAAACATGTCACGTATTGGTAATAAAGTTATCGTGTTGCCTGCTGGTGTTGAAATCACTAACAATGACAACGTTGTAACTGTAAAAGGACCTAAAGGAGAACTTACTCGTGAGTTCTCAAAAGATATTGAAATCCGTGTGGAAGGAACTGAAGTAACTCTTCACCGTCCAAACGATTCAAAAGAAATGAAAACTATCCACGGAACTACTCGTGCCCTTTTGAACAATATGGTTGTTGGAGTATCAGAAGGATTCAAGAAACAACTTGAAATGCGTGGGGTTGGTTACCGTGCACAACTTCAAGGAAACAAACTTGTCTTGGCTGTTGGTAAATCTCATCCAGACGAAGTTGAAGCTCCAGAAGGAATTACTTTTGAACTTCCAAACCCAACAAACATTGTTATCAGCGGAATTTCAAAAGAAGTAGTTGGTCAAACAGCTGCTTACGTACGTAGCCTTCGCTCACCAGAACCTTATAAAGGTAAAGGTATCCGTTACGTTGGCGAATACGTTCGTCTTAAAGAAGGTAAAACAGGTAAATAATGTTGAGTGGTTGATCTTCAACCACCAGCATATTTTCCAACTTTGTGCATAGCACACGATTTAAAACTAAAGAGGTGAAAACTGTGATTTCTAAACCAGATAAAAACAAACTCCGCCAAAAACGCCACCGTCGCGTTCGCGGAAAACTCTCTGGAACTGCTGATCGCCCACGTTTGAACGTATTCCGTTCTAATACAGGCATCTACGCTCAAGTTATTGATGACGTAGCGGGTGTAACGCTCGCAAGTGCTTCAACTCTTGACAAAGAAGTTTCAAAAGGAACAAAAACTGAACAAGCCGTTGCTGTCGGTAAACTCGTTGCAGAACGTGCAAACGCTAAAGGTATTTCAGAAGTGGTGTTCGACCGCGGTGGATATCTATATCACGGACGTGTGAAAGCTTTGGCTGATGCAGCTCGTGAAAACGGATTGAAATTCTAATAGGAGGACACTAGAAAATGGCATTTAAAGACAATGCAGTTGAATTAGAAGAACGCGTAGTTGCTGTTAACCGTGTTACTAAAGTTGTTAAAGGTGGACGTCGTCTTCGTTTTGCAGCTCTTGTAGTCGTTGGTGACCACAACGGTCGCGTAGGATTTGGTACTGGTAAAGCTCAAGAAGTTCCAGAAGCAATCCGCAAAGCAGTAGAAGATGCTAAGAAAAACTTGATCGAAGTTCCTATGGTTGGAACAACAATCCCACACGAAGTTATTTCAGAATTCGGTGGAGCTAAAGTATTGTTGAAACCAGCTGTAGAAGGTTCTGGAGTTGCCGCTGGTGGTGCTGTTCGTGCCGTTATCGAGTTGGCAGGTGTAGCTGATGTTACATCTAAATCTCTTGGCTCAAATACTCCAATCAACATTGTTCGCGCAACTGTTGAAGGTTTGAAACAATTGAAACGCGCTGAAGAAGTTGCTGCCCTTCGTGGTATCTCAGTTTCTGATTTAGCATAAGAAAGGGGATAAAATGGCTCAAATTAAAATTACTTTGACTAAGTCTCCAATCGGACGCATTCCATCACAACGTAAAACTGTTGTAGCACTTGGACTTGGCAAATTGAACAGCTCTGTTATTAAAGAAGATAACGCTGCTATCCGTGGTATGATCACAGCAGTATCTCACTTGGTAACAGTTGAAGAAGTAAACTAATGAATTTTTAGGGGATGTGCACTATACCATCCCCTAAAACTAGATATAGTCATCTATGATGACGTCGTATAGGCGAGTTGATGGGGGAGACAACCTTTTCTCCCTTATCGGCGCTAGCATTTTACAAAAGAGGAGAAAATAAAAATGAAACTTCATGAATTGAAACCTGCAGAAGGTTCTCGTAAAGTACGCAACCGCGTTGGTCGTGGTACTTCATCAGGTAACGGTAAAACATCTGGTCGTGGTCAAAAAGGCCAAAAAGCTCGTAGCGGTGGCGGAGTTCGCCTTGGGTTTGAAGGTGGACAAACTCCATTGTTCCGTCGTCTTCCAAAACGTGGATTCACTAACATCAACGCTAAAGAATACGCAATTGTGAACCTTGACCAATTGAACGTCTTTGAAGATGGTGCTGAAGTTACTCCAGTTGTTCTTATCGAAGCAGGAATTGTTAAAGCTGAAAAATCAGGTATTAAAATTCTTGGTAACGGTGAGTTGACTAAGAAATTGACTGTGAAAGCAGCTAAATTCTCTAAATCAGCTGAAGAAGCTATCACTGCTAAAGGTGGTTCAGTAGAAGTCATCTAAGAGAGGTGACCTATGTTTTTTAAATTATTGAGAGAAGCTCTCAAGGTCAAGCAAGTTCGATCAAAAATTCTTTTTACAATTTTTATCGTTTTGGTCTTCCGTATCGGGACTAGTATTACAGTTCCATGGGTGAATGCCAATAGCTTGAATGCTTTGAGTGGTCTATCTTTTCTAAATATGTTAAGTTTGGTGTCTGGTAATGCCATGAAAAACTTTTCAGTTTTTGCACTTGGTGTTAGTCCATACATTACTGCTTCTATCGTTGTCCAACTCTTACAAATGGATTTATTACCAAAGTTTGTAGAGTGGGGCAAACAAGGGGAAGTTGGTCGTAGAAAGTTGAACCAGGCAACTCGATATATTGCCCTTGTTCTTGCATTCGTGCAATCTATCGGAATTACAGCTGGTTTTAATGCTTTATCTGGAGCCAAACTGTTGACTGTTCCTCTAACACCACAAGTTTTCCTTGTGATTGGAGCAATCCTAACAGCGGGTAGTATGATTGTAACTTGGTTGGGAGAGCAAATTACTGATAAGGGTTATGGGAATGGTGTTTCCATGATTATCTTTGCGGGGATTGTTGCTTCAATTCCTGATATGATTAAGGGTATCTATGTTGATTATTTTGTCAACGTACCAAGCGACCGCTTGACTTCATCCCTCATTTTTGTTGCTATCTTAATCGTAGCAGTCTTATTGATTGTTTACTTTACAACTTATGTTCAACAAGCTGAATATAAGATACCAATTCAGTATACTAAGGTAGCACAAGGAGCACCGTCAAGTTCCTATCTTCCATTGAAGATTAACCCTGCTGGAGTTATTCCAGTTATCTTTGCTAGCTCAATTACAGCAGCACCAGCGGCAATTTTACAATTTGTAAGTGCATCTGGTCTTGATTGGGCCTGGGTACGTAGTGCTCAGGAGTTACTATCTACAACAGCTCCTACAGGTATCGCTTTGTACGCTCTGTTGATTATCCTCTTTACATTCTTCTATACATTTGTACAGATTAATCCAGAGAAGGCAGCAGAAAATTTGCAAAAGAGCGGTGCTTATATCCACGGTGTCCGTCCTGGTAAAGGGACAGAAGAGTATATGTCAAAACTTCTTCGTCGTCTCGCAACAGTCGGTTCCCTCTTCTTAGGTGTTATTTCTATTTTACCTATTGTAGCTAAGGATTTATTCGGTCTTTCAGAAGTCGTTGCTTTTGGGGGAACAAGTCTTTTGATCATTATCTCAACAGGTATTGAAGGAATTAAACAATTGGAAGGTTATTTATTGAAACGTAAGTATGTTGGTTTCATGAATACAACAGAATAATTGTAATAGAAAAGAAAATTCACTATTGCTCAGAGAGTGGAGTTTAAAAATCAAAGACCTTGTCAGATTTTTATCTCCTCTCTTCTATTTTGTTTTTAAATAGGAGTTGAAATGAATTTTTGCTTCTATTTAAAAATAAAAAAGGAGTTTGAATCATGAATCTTTTGATTATGGGCTTACCTGGTGCAGGTAAGGGTACACAAGCAGCAAAAATTGTTGAACAATTCCATGTTGCTCATATCTCAACAGGTGATATGTTCCGTGCGGCAATGGCTAACCAAACTGAAATGGGTGTCTTAGCTAAGTCTTATATCGACCAAGGCGAGTTGGTTCCAGATGAAGTTACAAACGGTATCGTTAAAGAACGTTTGGCTCAAGATGACATTAAGGATAAAGGATTCCTCTTAGACGGTTTCCCTCGTACCATTGAACAAGCACACGCTTTGGATCAAATTTTGGTAGACCTTGGTCTTGAACTTGAGGGTGTAATCAATATTGAAGTAGATCCATCATGTCTACTCGAACGTTTGAGTGGTCGTATCATTCATCGTGAAACTGGCGAAACTTTCCACAAAGTTTTCAACCCACCAGTTGACTACAAAGAAGAAGACTATTACCAACGTGAAGATGACAAACCTGAAACAGTAAAACGTCGTTTGGATGTCAATATTGCCCAAGGTGAACCGATTATTGCCCACTATCGCGCTAAAGGTTTGGTACATGATATCGAAGGTAATCAAGATATCAATGATGTATTTGCAGATATCGAAAAAGTATTGACAAATTTGAAATAAAAGCGTTTTTCATGCTTGCAAAATGTTTCTACAAATGTTATACTGAATTAGTCTGACTTATAATTGTTGTCTCTGTGCCTAGAGGCATCAAATCGAAATTTATGGAGGTACTTTTGCGTGGCAAAAGACGATGTGATTGAAGTTGAAGGTAAAGTAGTTGATACTATGCCGAATGCAATGTTTACGGTTGAACTTGAAAATGGACATCAGATTTTAGCAACAGTTTCTGGTAAAATTCGTAAAAACTATATTCGTATTTTAGCGGGAGATCGTGTTACTGTCGAAATGAGTCCATATGACTTGACACGTGGACGTATCACTTACCGCTTTAAATAATCGAAAAACTTGGAGGGATAAGAAATGAAAGTAAGACCATCGGTCAAACCAATTTGCGAATACTGTAAAGTTATTCGTCGTAATGGTCGTGTTATGGTAATTTGCCCAGCAAATCCAAAACACAAACAACGTCAAGGATAAGATAGAAAGGAGAAAACATGGCTCGTATTGCTGGAGTTGACATTCCAAATGACAAACGCGTAGTAATTTCATTGACTTATGTATACGGTATCGGACTTCCAACATCTAAGAAAATCTTGGCAGCTGCTGGAATTTCAGAAGATGTACGTGTTCGCGATCTTACACCAGATCAAGAAGATGCTATCCGTCGTGAAGTGGATGCAATCAAAGTTGAAGGTGACCTTCGTCGTGAAGTAAACTTGAACATCAAACGTTTGATGGAAATCGGTTCATACCGTGGTATCCGTCACCGTCGTGGACTTCCTGTCCGTGGACAAAACACTAAAAACAACGCTCGCACTCGTAAAGGTAAAGCTGTTGCGATTGCTGGTAAGAAAAAATAATATAGGAGGTAAAAGTCTTGGCTAAACCAACACGTAAACGTCGTGTGAAAAAGAATATCGAATCTGGTATTGCTCATATTCACGCTACATTTAATAACACTATTGTTATGATTACTGATGTGCATGGTAATGCAATTGCTTGGTCATCAGCTGGTGCTCTTGGTTTTAAAGGTTCTCGTAAATCTACACCATTTGCTGCTCAAATGGCTTCTGAAGCTGCTGCTAAATCTGCACAAGAACACGGTCTTAAGTCAGTTGAAGTTACTGTTAAGGGTCCAGGTTCTGGTCGTGAGTCAGCTATTCGTGCTCTTGCTGCCGCTGGTCTTGAAGTAACAGCAATTCGTGATGTGACTCCAGTGCCACACAATGGTGCTCGTCCTCCAAAACGTCGCCGTGTATAATCATAACCTTACACTGCTTTTCGTTTAAGAGGGAGTAACTAAATGATCGAGTTTGAAAAACCAAATATAACAAAAATTGATGAAAATAAAGATTATGGCAAGTTTGTAATCGAACCGCTTGAACGTGGTTACGGTACAACACTTGGTAACTCTCTTCGTCGTGTACTTCTAGCTTCTCTTCCAGGGGCTGCTGTAACATCTATCAATATCGAAGGTGTATTGCATGAATTTGATACAGTTCCGGGTGTTCGCGAAGACGTGATGCAAATCATTCTGAACATCAAAGGTATTGCAGTAAAATCTTACGTTAAAGACGAAAAGATCATTGAACTAGATGTGCAAGGTCCTGCTGAAATTACAGCTGGAGATATCTTGACAGATAGCGACATTGAAATTGTAAATCCAGATCATTATCTCTTTACAATCGGTGAAGGTTCTTCTCTAAAAGCGACAATGACTGTTAACAGTGGTCGTGGATATGTACCTGCTGATGAAAATAAAAAAGATAATGCACCAGTTGGAACACTTGCTGTAGATTCTATTTATACACCAGTTACAAAAGTCAACTATCAAGTTGAACCTGCTCGTGTAGGTAGCAATGATGGTTTCGACAAATTAACCCTTGAAATCTTGACTAATGGAACAATTATTCCAGAAGATGCTTTAGGGCTTTCAGCGCGTATCTTGACTGAGCACCTTGATTTGTTTACAAATCTTACAGAGATTGCTAAGTCAGCAGAAGTGATGAAAGAAGCTGATACTGAATCGGACGACCGTATCTTGGAACGTACGATTGAGGAACTTGACTTGTCTGTGCGTTCATACAACTGTTTGAAACGTGCCGGTATCAACACTGTGCATGATTTGACAGAAAAATCTGAAGCAGAGATGATGAAAGTAAGAAATCTTGGACGCAAGAGTTTGGAAGAAGTGAAAGTCAAACTCATTGATTTGGGTCTTGGATTAAAAGATAAATAAAGGAGGAATAAATGGCTTACCGTAAACTAGGACGCACTAGCTCACAACGTAAAGCAATGCTTCGCGATTTGACAACTGACCTTTTGATCAACGAATCAATCGTGACAACTGAAGCTCGTGCTAAAGAAATCCGTAAAACTGTTGAAAAAATGATTACTCTAGGTAAACGTGGTGATTTGCATGCACGTCGTCAAGCAGCTGCTTTCGTACGTAATGAAATCGCATCTGAAAACTATGATGAAGCAACTGATAAGTACACTTCTACTACAGCACTTCAAAAATTGTTCTCAGAAATCGCACCTCGTTATGCTGAGCGTAACGGTGGATACACTCGTATCCTTAAAACTGAACCACGTCGTGGTGATGCAGCGCCAATGGCGATCATCGAATTAGTATAAAATCATCAATTTTGTTGAGTGTTATGATGATGGGGTCTTGTGCTCTTAGTCTAGCTCTGGTCTACCGCTAGGACTTATGTCCTAGCGGGAACACTCATCATAAGATGATAAGGTAGACGCTTGTTTACGAAATTGTTTTTTACTAAAGAACAATTTCGTAAGCAGGCGTTTTTGAGTATTTTATTAAGAAATATGCTATACTATGGAAAAAGATCAACAATGTTCATTTTTTCAAAAATATTCTATAAAGAGGTTATGAGCCAATAGACTATCAGTTTCAAGTTCTAAACTAGCGACTTGGTAAAAAAATACTAGTCTGGTACAAGATCAACTAAGAGATTTTTTAGGATTTCAACTTGGATAATTGTTCACTATTAAGTGATTTAGTTACTCTATCTCCCTTTTTCATTTTATTTTTGTCCGAAATGGATATTGTTCTGTGTTAGAAACGGAGTTTAATCATGAAAGCTATTATTACTGTTGTTGGTAAAGATAAATCTGGAATTGTTGCAGGTGTTGCGACAAAAATTGCTGAATTAGGCTTAAATATTGATGATATCTCACAAACAGTCTTGGATGAATTCTTTACAATGATGGCTGTGGTATCTAGTGATGAAAAACAAGATTTTACTCATCTTAGAAACGAATTTGAGGTTTTTGGTCAGACTTTGAATGTCAAAATCAATATTCAAAGTGCGGCTATTTTTGATGCTATGTACAATATCTAGGAGGTATTTATGGATATTAGACAAGTTACCGAAACAATCGCTATGATTGAGGAGCAAAACTTTGACATTAGAACCATTACCATGGGGATTTCCCTTTTGGACTGTATCGATCCAGATATCAATCGTGCTGCGGATAAAATATATGAAAAGATTACTACAAAAGCAGCTAATTTAGTGGCTGTTGGGGATGAAATTGCGGCTGAGCTGGGAATTCCCATCGTAAATAAACGGGTATCAGTTACTCCAATTTCCTTGATTGGTGCTGCTACCGATGCGACGGATTATGTAGTCTTAGCTAAAGCACTGGATGAAGCTGCGAAAGAAATTGGTGTTGACTTCATTGGTGGTTTTTCAGCCTTGGTACAAAAGGGTTATCAAAAAGGTGATGAAATCCTTATCAACTCCATTCCTCGTGCATTGGCAGAAACGGATAAGGTTTGTTCATCAGTAAATATCGGTTCTACCAAATCGGGCATCAATATGACTGCAGTAGCGGATATGGGGCGCATTATTAAGGAAACAGCTTCTTTATCTGATATGGGGGCGGCTAAATTGGTTGTATTTGCCAACGCGGTAGAGGACAATCCTTTTATGGCAGGCGCTTTTCATGGTGTAGGTGAAGCAGATGTCATCATCAATGTAGGTGTTTCAGGACCGGGTGTTGTCAAACGTGCCTTGGAAAAAGTTCGAGGTCAGAGCTTTGATGTTGTTGCTGAAACTGTTAAAAAAACAGCTTTCAAGATTACCCGTATTGGTCAATTGGTTGGTCAAATGGCTAGTGAGCGCCTCGGAGTTGATTTTGGGATTGTCGATTTGAGTTTAGCTCCAACTCCAGCAGTGGGTGATTCTGTAGCTCGTGTTCTTGAAGAAATGGGGCTAGAGACAGTTGGGACTCATGGAACGACTGCTGCATTGGCTCTCTTGAACGATCAAGTTAAAAAGGGCGGAGTTATGGCTTGCAACCAAGTTGGTGGTTTGTCAGGTGCTTTTATCCCAGTTTCTGAGGACGAGGGGATGATTGCTGCAGTGCAAAACGGCTCCCTTAATTTGGAAAAATTAGAAGCTATGACAGCTATCTGTTCAGTTGGTTTGGATATGATTGCCATTCCTGAGGATACACCTGCAGAAACGATTGCAGCAATGATTGCGGATGAAGCTGCTATCGGAGTCATCAATATGAAAACAACTGCTGTACGTATTATTCCAAAAGGAAAAGAAGGCGATATGATTGAATTTGGTGGCCTTTTAGGAACAGCTCCAGTCATGAAGGTCAACGGTGCATCATCTGTTGATTTTATTGCACGTGGAGGACAAATCCCGGCTCCAATCCATAGTTTTAAAAATTAAAAAGAAGTGGAATCTGTTTAAGTTGAATTTAAGGATAGACCTGTATACTACTATTATTAAATAAAGACCTCCTAACTTTATTTAATTAAAATCCTAACTTTTTCATAATAATCTCCTACAAAAGTCACTCCAAAGGGTGACTTTTGTTTTATCTCAAGAGAAAGTAGCATGTTCAAATTTGTAAATTTGTTCAAAAATAAGATGATTTAAAGGATAAAACTAGTTTTTTCATTCTGTAAAATGGGCTAAAACCTTGCTATGATTGGCTTTTTGAAAAATTATGGTATAATAGTAGTAGTTTTAATAGATGGAGTTGAATTTTGAAAAAACGCTTTCGTGTAAAAAAAGAGAAAGATTTTAGTGCAATATTTAAAAAAGGGGAGAGTTTTGCTAATCGTAAATTTGTTATTTATCGATTAGAAAATAATGAACAGCATTTTCGAGTTGGTCTGTCTGTCAGCAAAAAATTGGGAAACGCTGTCATGAGAAATCAGATCAAAAGAAGAATTCGACATATTCTGATTGAACATAAAAATCAGCTGGTTGAAAACGTAGATTTTGTTGTGATTGCTCGAAAAGGTGTTGAAATCTTGGACTACGCGGAAATGGAAAAAAATCTACTTCACGTATTAAAGTTATCAAAGATTTACCAGGAAGGAAATGGGAGTGAAAAAGAAATTACAGTTGACTAGCTTAATGGTGCTTGCTTTATTTGTGATGAGCGCCTGCACGGCTAGTGGTACGACGAGTGAGATTACAGCTGAATCAACAGATTTTTGGAGTAAATTTGTTTATTTTTTTGCTGAAACTATTCGCTTTTTATCATTTGATACAAGTATTGGTCTGGGGATTATTTTATTTACCCTTTTAATCAGAACCATTCTTTTACCAGTCTTTCAGATACAAATGGTGGCATCTAGAAAGATGCAAGAAGTACAACCACTTGTTAAGGAGTTGCGAGAACGTTATCCGGGACGGGATATGGAGAGCCGTACCAAGCTGGATCAAGAAATGCGTCAGTTGTTCAAGCAACATGGTGTGAAGCAGTCAGCTTCTCTTTGGCCAATCTTAATCCAAATGCCAGTCTTGTTGGCCTTGTTCCAAGCTTTGAGTAGGGTAGAATTTCTAAAAACGGGTCATTTCTTATGGATTAACCTTGGTGGTGTTGATACGACTTTTGTTTTGCCTATTCTGGCAGCTATCTTTACTTTCCTTAGCACCTGGTTATCCAATAAGGCCATGGTTGAGAAAAATGGTGCTATGACAGGAATGATGTATGCAATGCCAGTCATGATTTTCTTCTTTGCCATGTATTCACCAAGTGGGGTTGCCTTATACTGGGCGGTATCCAATGCTTATCAGGTGCTCCAAACCTATCTGCTCAACAATCCATTTAAGATTATTGCAGAGCGTGAGGCAGGAGTACAGGCTAAGAAGGATTTAGAAATCAAGAAGAGAAAAGCTCTCAAGAAAGCACAGAAAAAGAAAAAGTAAGGAGGAATCTTGTAATGGTATTATTTACAGGTTCAACTGTTGAGGAAGCGATCCAAACGGGATTGAAGGAATTGGGGATTCCTAGAATGAAGGCGCATATCAAGGTTGTCTCAAGGGAGAAAAAAGGTTTCTTTGGCCTTTTTGGGAAGAAACCAGCGCAAGTTGATATCGAAGCAATTAGTGAGACAACTGTTGTGAAGGCAAATCAGCAAGCAGTGAAGGGAGTTCCAAAGGAAGTTAATGCTAAGAACGAACCCGTTAAGACTGTTAGTGAAGCAACAGTAGACTTAGGCCATGTTGTTGAAGCAATTAAGAAAATCGAGGAAGAAGGACAAGGGATCTCTGAAGAAGTTAAGGCCGAAATTCTTAAAAATGAGAAAGAAGCTAGTACAATTTTAGAGGAGACTGGTCATATTGCCATTCTAAAAGATTTACTGCCAGAAGAATCTAAAGAGCAGGAAGAAGTCGAGCAGAATGATGATTTAGAAAATCTAGGTTTGAAGATTGAACCGACCTATGATATTGACCAGGTGGTCGAAGAAGTAACCAATTATGTTCAAGGTATTATTGATGATATGGATGTTGAGGGAGCAATTTCAAGTACCTCAAATCGCCGTTCTATCAATATGCAAATTGATACCAATGAACCGGGTCGTATTATCGGTTACCATGGTAAGGTCTTGAAATCTCTTCAGCTCTTAGCGCAAAATTATCTTTATAACCGCTATTCAAGAACCTTCTATATTACCATCAATGTTAATGACTATGTAGAGCACCGTGCAGAAGTCTTGCAAAGCTATGCACAGAAGTTAGCTACACGTGTCCTAGAAGAGGGGCGAAGCCAGGTGACTGATCCAATGTCTAGTAGCGAACGTAAAATTATCCATCGTATCATCTCACGTATGGAAGGTGTCACTAGTTATTCAGAAGGTGATGAGCCAAATCGTTACGTTGTTGTTGATACAGAATAAAATAGAAAATCAGGGCTTCCCTGATTTTTTGCTAGCTAAGGGAGGTTAATCCTATGTTGAATACAATGAGAGACTACCTTGCATACTCTGGCTTACAGTATCAAAAACCAGAGAAGGCAGGACAAGATGCTGAGAAAATGCTATATTTGAGGAGTAAGGGACAGGAAGCTAGAAAGGCTTTTACAGAACTGGCTAAAGCTTTTCAAGCAAGCCATCCAGAATGGCAACTCCAACAGACTAGCCAGTGGATGAACCAAGCGCAGCGCTTGCGACCACATTTTTGGGTTTATCTACAGCGTGAGGGGAAAGTGACAGAGCCAATGATGGCTCTTCGTTTGTATGGAAATCAGAATAATTGGGGAATCTCTATAGAAGTCAGCTTTGTAGAGAGAAAGAAAGATGAGACTACCTTGTCAAAACAAGCTAAAATATTGGATATCCCGGTGGTTGATGGAATCTATTATTGGGTTCAGAAAAACGATGAAAGCTATAGAGTACAAGCTACTGAGGAGAATAGACAACTTTTAAGACAACAATTATCCAATCAGGAGATTCGTAAGGTTTTAGTAAAAGTTGATATTCCAGTAGCTGATGAAGATACTATAGATAAAGTTCTAGAAAAACTTGATAGAGGTTTTGAAAAACTATCACCTTACTATCAAGTGACTAGAGATTAGTATAATCGGCTGAGTCATTTTATAGTAAATTGTTTTATTGCTATTCTATCTGTTTTTTCATATAATAGTAGAATAGGATATGTGATAAACTTATCACCTTAAATAGAAAGGAAATTCTATGTCAAATCTATCTGTTAATGCTATTCGTTTCTTGGGTATTGACGCTATCAATAAAGCGAACTCAGGTCACCCAGGGGTGGTTATGGGAGCTGCACCGATGGCATACAGCCTATTCACTAAAGAACTTCGTATCAATCCAGCTCAACCAAACTGGATTAACCGCGACCGTTTTATTCTTTCAGCGGGTCACGGGTCAATGCTTCTCTATGCCCTTCTTCACCTTTCTGGATTTGAAGATGTGAGCATGGATGAAGTAAAGAGCTTCCGTCAATGGGGTTCTAAAACTCCAGGTCACCCAGAATTTGGTCATACAGCAGGGGTTGATGCAACAACAGGTCCTCTAGGACAAGGGATTGCGACTGCGACAGGTTTTGCACAAGCAGAACGTTTCCTTGCAGCCAAGTATAACCGCGAAGGTTATAACATCTTTGATCACTACACATATGTTATCTGTGGAGATGGTGACTTGATGGAAGGTGTATCAAGTGAAGCTGCTTCTTATGCAGGTTTGCAGAAACTTGACAAATTGGTTGTTCTCTATGATTCAAATGATATCAACTTGGACGGTGAGACAAAAGATTCATTCACAGAGAGTGTTCGCGATCGTTATAATGCCTACGGTTGGCATACAGCCTTGGTAGAAGATGGGACAGACTTAGAAGCTATTCAAGCAGCTATTGAAGAAGCTAAGGCTTCAGGAAAACCATCTTTGATTGAAGTGAAAACTGTTATTGGTTATGGTTCGCCAAACAAACAAGGAACTAATGCCGTACACGGTGCTCCTCTTGGTGCAGACGAAACTGCTGCAACTCGTCAAGCCCTTGGTTGGGACTACGAACCATTTGAAATCCCAGCAGAAGTTTATGCTGATTTCAAAGAAAATGTTGCGGACCGAGGTGCATCAGCATATGAAGCATGGACAAAACTAGTTGCAGATTATAAAGGAGCTTACCCAGAGCTTGCTGCAGAAGTGGAAGCAATCATCGACGGACGCGATCCAGTTGAATTGACTCCAGAAGACTTCCCAGCTTTAGAAAATGGCTTCTCTCAAGCAACTCGTAACTCAAGCCAAGATGCTTTAAATGTAGTGGCTGCTAAATTGCCAACCTTCCTTGGTGGATCAGCTGACCTTGCTCATTCAAATATGACTTACATCAAAACTGACGGACTTCAGGACGATGCAAATCGTTTGAACCGTAATATCCAATTTGGTGTTCGTGAATTTGCAATGGGAACTGTTTTGAACGGGATGACTCTTCACGGTGGACTTCGAGTTTACGGTGGAACTTTCTTCGTATTCTCAGACTACCTTAAAGCAGCAGTTCGTTTGTCAGCTCTACAAGGTCTTCCTGTGACCTATGTCTTTACTCACGATTCAATCGCAGTTGGTGAAGATGGACCAACTCATGAACCAATTGAGCACTTGGCAGGACTTCGTGCGATTCCAAATCTCAACGTTTTCCGTCCAGCAGATGCGCGTGAAACTCAAGCAGCTTGGTACCTTGCAGTGAAGAGTGAGAAAACACCAACTGCTCTTGTCTTGACTCGTCAAAACTTGACTGTTGAGGAAGGAACTGACTTTAATAAGGTTGCGAAAGGTGCTTATGTTGTCTATGAAAATGCAGCAGACTTTGACACGATTTTGATTGCAACAGGTTCAGAAGTGAACCTAGCTGTTTCAGCTGCTAAAGAATTGGCAAGTCAAGGTGGTAAGGTGCGCGTGGTAAGTATGCCTTCAACGGATGTTTTTGATGTTCAAGATGCAGCTTATAAAGAAGAAATCCTACCAAATGCAGTTCGTCGTCGCGTAGCAATTGAGATGGGTGCTAGCCAAAACTGGTATAAATATGTTGGGCTTGATGGAGCAGTTCTCGGTATTGATACCTTTGGAGCATCTGCCCCAGCACCAAAAGTATTGGCAGAATATGGCTTTACAGTTGAAAACTTAGTAGAACTTGTAAACAATTTGAAATAAGAAAAATCAGGGCGTTTGCTCTGGTTTTTTATTGACCTAAAATCAAGGTGCAATCTTGTAAAAACAAGTGAAATTTGATATAGTAGTTTTATCTGAATTACAAAGGAGAAAAAATAATGGGTGGGAATTTAACATTCTTGATTATGCTTGTTTTGATGTTTGGCTTGATGTTCTTCATGCAACGTTCTCAAAAGAAACAAGCTGAAAAACGTATGGAGAGCCTCAACAAACTTCAAAAAGGCTACGAAGTAATCACTATCGGTGGTCTCTACGGTACAGTCGACGAAGTTGATACTGAAAACAAAACGATTGTACTTGATGTAGACGGAGTATACTTGACTTTCGAATTAGGTGCAATTAGAACAGTTTTGCCAGTTAAAGAAGCTGTCACACCTGAAGGTGCGGTTGTTGATGGTGAAAGCGCGATTGAAGAATAAAACGGGGTGGATTTCATTCCCGTTTTTCTATGATAATGAGGAGTAATGATGAAAAAGGTTGTTTTTGTTTGCCTTGGTAATATTTGCCGAAGTCCTATGGCAGAATTTGTTATGAAATCTTTAACCGATAATTGTGAGATTGAAAGTCGAGCAACTTCATCTTGGGAACACGGCAATCCAATTCACAAAGGGACTCAGAAAATCTTTAAAACTCACGGTATTCCTTATGATTCATCAAAAACGTCGCAACAAATCTCTAAGGATGATTTTGAATATTTTGACTATATTATCGGAATGGATGAGTCCAATCTTCTTGACTTGACTCGTATGTGTCCTCAAGAACAACAGCATAAGATAGAGGCGTTCGCTTCTGAAAGTGTTCCAGATCCATGGTATACAGGTGACTTTGACGAAACTTATGATCGAGTTTTAGCTGGTTGCCAAGCATGGCTAACACGTTTAGAAAATGAGGCAAAAAATGGATAATTTAAAGAAATTCTATGATAAATACAGTGTTTATATAACACGCCCTCGTTTAGAAATTGCGACGGTAGTAGTCATAGTCCTTTGTGCAATTTTTGTATTTGTAGGGAATATGCCAAAGCAAGGGGTTTTAAAACTGGATGGTGACTCAATTGTCTACGATGGGAGCATCGTTCGTGGAAAGATGAACGGTCAAGGAACAATGACCTTCTCAAATGGCGACACCTACACTGGACAATTTAAAAATGGGACATTCAATGGCAAAGGTACCTACCAAGCAAAGGATGGCTGGGTTTATGAAGGTGATTTTGTTAACGGCCAAGCTGAAGGAAAAGGAAAACTAACTACTGAGCAAGAAGTTGTCTATGAAGGCGACTTTAAACAAGGGCTCTTCCAACAAGCACAATAACCTCCTAACAAGGAGGTCTTTTATCAAAATGATAAGAAAGCGCTTCCTTGGGTTTTGCGTTAAAAATATCATAAAAAAAGTTTGTGAAATAAAATAATTTCAATATTATTTTCACAAAGATTGATAAAAGAGTGCATAAAAACAATAGTTTGATAAAAAATTTCACAATAAATTGAAAATTCTTTGTGAAATATCTATGAAACTGTTTACAAAGTATAAAAAAAGAGTTATAATAAACTTGTGAAAAATTTAACAAAGGATAATATCCTTAAAGGCTATGGAGGATAATATGGCTGATAAAAAAACAGTAACACCAGAGGAAAAACAACTTGCTGCTGAAAAGCATGTAGATGGATTAGTACAAAAAGCTTTGGTTGCGCTTGAAGAAATGCGCAAATTGAATCAAGAGCAAGTTGACTATATCGTGGCAAAAGCGTCTGTTGCCGCACTTGACGCGCACGGTATCCTTGCACAACATGCAGTTGAAGAAACTGGTCGTGGAGTATTTGAAGATAAGGCGACAAAAAATCTATTTGCCTGTGAACACGTAGTGAACAATATGCGTGGAGTTAAAACAGCTGGAGTTATCGAAGATGATCCAATTACAGGTTTGACGAAGATTGCGGAGCCAGTCGGAGTTATTTGTGGTATCACTCCAACAACAAACCCAACTTCAACAGCAATTTTCAAATCATTGATTGCCTTGAAAACACGTAACCCAATCGTTTTCGCCTTCCACCCATCAGCTCAAGAATCTTCTGCTCATGCTGCACAAATCGTTCGTGATGCAGCAATTGCAGCTGGTGCACCTGAAAACTGTGTTCAATGGATTACTGAACCATCAATGGAAGCAACTGGAGCACTTATGAACCACGAAGGGGTTGCAACTATCCTCGCAACAGGTGGTAATGCCATGGTTAAAGCTGCATACTCATGCGGGAAACCGGCTCTTGGGGTAGGTGCCGGAAACGTTCCTGCCTATGTCGAAAAATCAGCTGACCTCCGTCAAGCTGCTCATGACATTGTTATGTCTAAATCATTCGATAATGGTATGGTCTGTGCGTCAGAACAAGCAGTTATCATTGATAAAGAAGTTTACGATGAATTTGTAGAAGAATTAAAGTCATACCACACTTACTTTGTAAACAAGAAAGAAAAAGCTCTTCTTGAAGAATTCTGTTTCGGTGTGAAAGCTAACAGCAAAAACTGTGCTGGTGCTAAACTAAATGCAAACATCGTTGGTAAACCAGCTGCATGGATTGCAGAACAAGCAGGATTCAGCGTGCCTGAAGGTACAAATATCTTGGCTGCAGAATGTGCAGAAGTAGGACCAAAAGAACCGTTGACTCGTGAAAAATTATCACCAGTTATCGCTGTCCTAAAAGCTGAAGATACAGAAGACGGTCTTAAAAAAGCTCGTCAAATGGTTGAGTTTAACGGACTTGGTCACTCAGCAGCCATCCATACAAAAGACGAAGCTCTTGCTAAACGCTTTGGTACAGAAATCAAAGCAATGCGTATTATCTGGAACTCTCCATCTACTTTCGGTGGTATCGGTGACGTATACAATGCCTTCATTCCATCATTGACACTTGGATGTGGCTCATATGGACACAACTCAGTTGGTGATAACGTGAGTGCGATCAACCTTCTAAACATCAAGAAAGTAGGGAAACGTAGAAATAATATGCAATGGTTTAAAGTTCCTTCAAAAATTTACTTCGAACGCAATTCTATCCAATACCTTCAAACCTGTGAAAATATTGAACGCGTTATGATTGTTACAGACAAATCTATCGAAAAACTAGGCTTTGTTCAACGTGTTATTGATCAATTGAACAAACGTAGCAACCGTGTAACTGTCGAAGTCTTCTCAGATGTTGAACCAGATCCAGATATCACAACTGTAGAACGTGGAACTGAAGTGATGCGAAAATTTGAACCAGACACAATCATCGCACTTGGTGGTGGTTCTCCAATGGATGCGGCTAAAGTAATGTGGCTCTTCTACGAACAACCACAAATCGACTTCCGTGACTTGGTTCAAAAATTCATGGATATTCGTAAACGTGCCTTCCGCTTCCCATCACTTGGCAAGAAAGCGAAATACATCGGTATTCCAACAACTTCAGGTACAGGTTCAGAAGTAACACCATTTGCCGTTATCTCTGATAAGAAAAACAACCGTAAATATCCATTGGCTGACTACTCATTGACACCAACTATTGCGATTGTTGACCCTGCTTTGGTTGAGTCAGTTCCTGACTTCATCGCTGCAGACACTGGTATGGACGTCTTGACTCACGCTACCGAAGCTTACACTTCAAACTTCGCTAATGATTATACAGATGGTATCGCTCTTCAAACAATCAAGCTTGTCTTCGAATGGTTAGAAAAATCAGTTAAGACAGCTGATCCAGAAGCTCGCGAAAAAATGCATAATGCTTCTACAATGGCTGGTATGGCCTTCGCCAATGCCTTCCTTGGGATGAGTCACTCAATGGCCCATAAGATTGGTGCGGTTCACCACACTGTTCACGGACGTACAAATGCAATCTTGCTTCCATACGTAATCCGTTACAACGGAACTCGTCCATCTAAGACTACTACATGGCCTAAATACAACTACTGGAAAGCTGATGAGAAATTCCAAGACATCGCCAAAATGCTTGGTTTGCCTCACTCAACTCCAGAAGAAGCAGTTGAAGCATACGCCAAAGCTGTTTACGACCTTGGTGTTGCAGTAGGTATTAAGATGAACTTCAAGGATCAAGGAATCGATGAAAAAGCTTGGAAAGATAGCTTGCATGAAATTGCCTTGCTTGCTTACGAAGACCAATGTTCTCCTGCAAACCCACGCTTGCCAATGGTAGCTGACATGGAAGAAATCATGGCAGATGCTTACTATGGTTATGCAGAACGTCCAGGACGTCGTAAATAATAGATTATCAGCCAGAGGCAGGAGGAATCCTGTCTCTTTTTTGTAATTCTTTTTGAGAAATGGTATAATAATCGTATATATTTATTTGAAAACCAAATCTTTTATAATCATGCGAGGGGCAAATGAGCAAGACAAATGAGCTAGGGGAAAAGGTAAGGCTTCTTAGAGAGGAGAAAGGACTAAGTCGTCCAGTTTTTTGTGGGGATGAGTCCGAACTATCAGTCCGTCAGTTGGTGCGCATTGAAAAAGGAGAATTTCGTCCTACTATAAAAACACTGGAATATATTGCAGATAGGCTAGACATTCCCTCCTATGTCTTGATGCCAGACTATAAGGAATTACCGAAGCGTTATCAAGAATTAAAGTACTTTCTTCTTCATCATCCTGACTACGGAGACAAAGAGTTGCAGGAACAGAAGGAAGACTATTTTGATGAGATTTTTGAGTGTTTTTATGATGATTTGCCACGTGATGAGAAAGTGGTAGTGGATTGTCTTCAAGCTATAGATGCAGTGAGAGCAACTGGTAATTCTTTGTATGGTACCAGTGTGCTTGAAAATGGTCTGCAGAACTTACTATCCAGAGATGTATATAAAGCGGAGGAACTATTAAGACTGAGGTTGTATTTTGCATGTAACTTAATGGATGGTTTGAAAGCGGGTGAAATAAAAGAATCTGAGCATGAAACCATTCTTTATTTTCATGATAAACTAAGTTCTCAGGTTGATAAGATGGAGTTCGATTGTTTAGACTTACTTAGAGACTCCTTGTTAGCTTCTTTAACTTGTATAGAGATTATGGGTCTGTTTCATTATTTTAAGAGAGCGGTTGAAGCCTTAAATAAAATAGGACAAAAAACACGAGATTTTCAAAAACAACCTATTGTCTTGATGCTTGAGTGGAAATATTATATTCAGATAGATTATGATACAGCCAAACAAAAGTATGAAGAAGCAAAAATGATGGCGAGAATGTTTGGTAATGAGCAGTTAATCGTTAGTTTAGATAATGAATGGGCGGAGGACCTAGAAAGATATTGTTAAAGGGTTTATAGGAGTGACATTTCTGTCATTGGTGAAATGTCACTTTTTTGTTACAATGAATTTGTAAAAAGAGAAAGGAATTCTTTGATTCCTTTTGAATCTGATAGATAAATATAGTTTGTATCGGTACACGATAACACAAGTGATTAAAGGAGATTATAATGTCCATTTTATCCATGAAAAGTATTTCAAAATTTTACGCTTTGGACGGCAAACATAAAGAGCAGGCTCTAAGAAATATTAACCTGCAGATTGCTGAAGGAAAAATTACAGCGATTTATGGTCCGTCAGGCTGTGGCAAAACCAGTCTACTGAATATCATCAGTGGCCTGGATAGAGAGTACGAGGGAGTTTTAGATTTTAAAGGGGAGTCTCTTAGAGAACTATCGGAGGTTGAATTGACTCAATTTCGCAAAGACAACATTGGGTTTGTCTTTCAAAACTTCAATCTCATCCCCCATCAATCTGTTCTGGATAATGTCAAGTTGCCTCTCTATGTCAAAGATTTGTCGGATAAAGAAATGACAAGGATCGCTCAGGAGCAGCTTCTCAGTCTAGGGATGGAGCCTTTTATGGCTAAGAATGTCAAGCAGCTATCTGGTGGGCAAAAGCAACGTGTAGCCATTGCACGTGCTCTTGTCAATCAACCGGATATGATTGTGGCTGATGAGCCAACAGGGTCTCTGGATTCTCAATCCCAAGAAATTGTATTAGAAGTATTTAAAAGTTTGGCCAAATCTGGGAAAACAGTGCTGATTGTGACTCATAACCCAGAAGTGGCTGAATATGCAGATGTAATTATCAAAATGAAGGATGGTGAAGTCGTTGAAGAAGTCAAAAAATAAAGGATTATCCTTTAAAAATAAATTCAAACTTTCTTTAAGTAACTTTATGGAAAGAAAGTGGCGTAATTTGTTGATTGCGGTAGCAACTTCAATCGGTTTTGTAGGCGTACTGATTTCTTTTGGTCTGGGAAATGCTCTGATTTCTATGATTGATGAAAATACAAACGGAGGGAAGCTCCCTTCCCAAGTGCAGATTGCACTGAATTCCAGTGTTGCTGGAAGAGGTTTTCTGAACCAAGATGATAAGAACTATATTACGGACACGGTTGGAAAAGAAGCTATTAAATATCTAGAAAGTCCTTTTAGCATGAGCATGTCAAAGATTAGCATAGACGGACAAGAAGTAGACTTTAGTCAAACCATGCCTTCTTATGCTCAGGTTGTGAGTTTATACGAGGATACAAGTATCTCTGTTAGCAGTAATGAGAAAGAAAAAGTGCTAGCAGGGCCTATATACACTGATGCAAAAGAGCAGGGATTGACGATTCCGATGAGTCTACTGAAAAATTGGAATGAACAAACAGGGAAAAATCTGACAGCTAGTGATGTTATAGGCAAAACAGTATCGGCAAGCATTGTAGAAAATGGGGCTGAAGGTAGCAAGACTTCTCAATTTCAAACTCAGATTGTACGTGTGATAAATGATGAAGATGACATGGAGGACAGTAACAGTTTTATGTCAGCCTATCAAATGGAATCTATTTTGAAAGAAGCTGGATTTACAAAGACTGTATCTTATTTCATTTTGGAACTCAAAGATCCATCTCAGACAAAAGCAGTAACAGAAGAATTGCAAAAAAATAAGAAGTATACAGTTCTTTCTCAACAGGCAGTTCTTGATATTGTGATTACCTTTATTCGTGTTATTCAGGGGCTCTTGATAGTACTTTCTTCTCAAGCTATTTTGGTATCCGCTGTTATGATAGGCATTATTATCTACATCAATATCATGCAACGTTCTAAGGAAATAGGTGTTATGAAGGCAGTTGGTTATCAAAATAATGATGTGAAAGGTATCTTTATCTACGAAGCTATTTGGATTGTAGGGATTGCTTTGTTTATGGCATTTTTGATTGCACAAGGGCTTGGAAGTTTGGCGAATGTAGCTGTGAATCATTTCTACCCGTCTATTTCTAAAGTTTTTGAATTAAACTTCCTCTCTATTTTTAGCACTCTAGTTTTTGCCGTACTACTTGCTTATATTTCAGCCTACTTTCCAGCCCGTAAGATTAGTAAAATGGATCCGGTAGAATCTTTACGCTATGAATAAGCGCAAAAAGAAACTAGCATAGAAAATCAAGGCCAGCGCTTGCAATTTAGCTTAAATAGTTATATAATAAGAACGTTGAAAGGTGATTTGTAGTGATTCAAGTTACTCTTTTCACAATAAAATTTTCATGATTTTCATAAGGAGGAAATCACTAATGGTAGTTAAAGTTGGTATTAACGGTTTCGGACGTATCGGTCGTCTTGCTTTCCGCCGTATCCAAAACGTAGAAGGTGTTGAAGTTACTCGCATCAACGACCTTACAGATCCAGTTATGCTTGCACACTTGTTGAAATACGATACAACTCAAGGTCGTTTCGATGGTACTGTGGAAGTTAAAGAAGGTGGATTCGAAGTTAACGGTAAATTCGTTAAAGTTTCTGCTGAACGCGATCCAGAACAAATCGACTGGGCTAACGACGGTGTAGAAATCGTTCTTGAAGCAACTGGTTTCTTTGCTACTAAAGCAGCTGCTGAAAAACACTTGCATGCTGGTGGTGCTAAGAAAGTTGTTATCACTGCTCCTGGTGGATCAGATGTTAAAACAGTCGTATTTAACACTAACCACGATATTCTTGATGGTACTGAAACAGTTATCTCAGGTGCTTCATGTACTACAAACTGTTTGGCTCCAATGGCTAAAGCTCTTCATGACAACTTCGGTATCGTTGAAGGTTTGATGACTACTATCCACGGTTACACTGGTGACCAAATGGTTCTTGACGGACCACACCGTAAAGGTGACCTTCGCCGTGCTCGTGCTGCTGCAGCTAACATTGTTCCTAACTCAACTGGTGCTGCTAAAGCAATCGGTTTGGTTATCCCTGAATTGAATGGTAAATTGGACGGAGCTGCTCAACGTGTTCCTGTACCAACTGGTTCAGTAACTGAATTGGTAGCAGTTCTTGACAAGAACGTTACTGTTGATGAAGTAAACGCAGCTATGAAAGCAGCTTCTAACGAATCATACGGATACACTGAAGATCCAATCGTATCTTCTGATATCGTAGGTATGTCATTCGGTTCATTGTTTGATGCAACTCAAACTAAAGTTCTTGATGTTGACGGTAAACAATTGGTTAAAGTTGTTTCATGGTATGACAACGAAATGTCTTACACTTCACAACTTGTTCGTACTCTTGAATACTTCGCTAAAATCGCTAAATAATTCCTGAGTCAATCAAAGCAAGGCCGACTGGCCTTGCTTTTTTGGTATCTATAAGAAAAAATGGATGATGAAATCATCCATTTTGTTTTAATTCTCTTTCAAATGTATCTGATAGCGCAGTAAAACTTAATTTTTTAAAAGTTAGAGGGTGGATAAAGGATAGCTTAAATGCGTGAAGCATCAGTCTGCTAGTTTTGGAATGTGGATTATAGAGAGGGTCTCCAAGGATTGGATGACCGTGGTGAGATAGATGAACTCGAATCTGATGAGTACGTCCTGTTTTTAATCGACAACGAACGAGACTAGTTTTGTTTTGAAATTGTTTCAATCGAGTTACATGAGTTTCAGCATATTGACCATTTTTGAAATCCACCACCCGTTTTCTACGATCGTGACGATCACGACCGATTTTGTCTCGAAAGACAAGCTCTTTAGTTCCTATGTTCCCCTCAACCAGAGCCCAGTATTCGCGGGAGATTTCTTTTTTCTCCAATAATCGATTTAGGATGGGCAGTATAAATGGATTTTTGGCAAATAGTACGAGTCCACTTGTTTCTTTGTCTAGTCTATGAACGACATAGCAAGTCTGGCCTACATAGGCGCTGACATGGTTGAGAAGAGCAATCTCATCTGGTTGATTCCCGTGAGTTTTCATACCTTCTGGTTTATTAACGATAATCAAATGTTGGTCTTGGTAAACTTCTTGGACAAGATTAGGATTCCCCCAAACAATTTCTTTTGTAGGATAATCCTCCTCATCGAAAATCAGTTGACATTCATCTCCGGATTTGATAGTTTGATGCCAGTGGACTTCTTCTTGATTGATGAGAATATGCTTTTTAATTCTCAAGAAATGCCGTATTTTTCTCGGAATGAGTAGCTGCTCCTCCAAGAAGATTTTGACAGTCATTTCAGGAAGAGAGTCAGGGATAACAAAGGTAAATTTCATACAGATATTGTAACAAAAAATAGATTATTTGGATAGAGAAACTAGCTAAATTCTTGTCTTCCTATGGGGAAGATGATAAAATAAACGCATGAAATTAGATACATTATTTGAAAAATTTCTTTCTTTATTTAAGAAAGATGAAGCTGAAATGGAAGAAATAGAAATCGACGAAGCTAATAATGAAGAAAATACCTCGACTAATTTAAGAAGATCAAGAGGTGGGCGAAAGAAAGTTGGGCAAGTCGGACCTATTCGAAAATTTTGGCGTCGTTATCATCTGACCAAAATCTTTCTAATTCTTGGACTAAGTGCAAGCTTATTTGTTGGGGTCTATCTATTTGCCTTGGCTAAATCGACAAATGTTACAGACTTGCAGAATGCTTTGAAAACGCGAACAGTGATTTTTGACAGAGAAGAGAATGAGGCTGGTGCCTTATCAGGCCAAAAAGGGACCTATGTTGAGCTCTCGGAAATTAGTGAAGATTTGCAGAATGCTGTTATTGCGACAGAAGATAGAAGCTTCTATAAAAATAGTGGAATTAACTATGGTCGTTTTTTCCTAGCTATCCTAACAGCTGGTCGCTCGGGTGGTGGATCTACAATTACTCAACAGTTGGCGAAAAATGCTTATCTTTCACAAGATCAAACTGTGCAGAGAAAGGCCAAAGAATTCTTTCTTGCTTTAGAATTAACCAAAAAATACAGTAAAAAAGAAATTCTAACTATGTACTTGAACAATGCCTACTTCGGTAATGGAGTTTGGGGCGTTGAGGATGCTAGTAAAAAGTACTTTGGTGTTTCGGCATCGGAATTAACTCTTGATGAAGCCGCCACTTTAGCAGGTATGCTTAAAGGCCCAGAATTGTACAATCCTCTGAATTCTATTGAGCATTCAACTAATCGAAGAGATACTGTCTTGCAAAATATGGTGGCTGCCGGCTATCTTGATAAAAATAAGGAAGCAGAAGCAGCAAGTGTTGATATGGCTTCTCAATTGAAAGATAGTTATGAAGGGAAAATATCAGACTACCGTTATCCTTCCTATTTTGATGCAGTTGTCAATGAAGCTATTGAAAAGTATAATCTAACAGAGGAAGAAATCGTTAATAACGGTTATCGAATTTATACGGAGCTAGATCAAAATTACCAAGCAAATATGCAGGTTATCTACCAAAATACTTCTCTCTTTCCGACAGCTGAAGATGGAACACATGCAGAGTCTGGTAGTGTAGCATTAGAACCAAAAACAGGTGGAGTTCGAGGAGTTGTTGGTCGAGTGGCCGGGGATGATAAAACAGGTTTCAGAAATTTTAACTATGCAACCCAATCCAAAAGAAGTCCAGGGTCTACTATTAAACCCTTGATAGTGTACACACCAGCGGTTGAGGCAGGCTGGTCTCTTAATAAGGAGTTGGATAATCATACCATGCAATATGGTGATTATAAAGTAGACAACTACGCAGGAATCAAGACATCACGAGAAGTACCCATGTATCAAGCTTTGGCTAAATCTTTAAATTTACCTGCAGTAGCTACTGTTAAAGAGCTTGGAATAGATAAAGCCTTTGAAGCGGGTGAAAAGTTTGGTCTAAACATGAGCGATGTAGATCGTGTGCTTGGAGTGGCTTTAGGTGGTGGCGTAGAAACTAACCCTCTTCAGATGGCCCAAGCATACGCAGTGTTTGCAAATGAAGGACTCATGCCGGATGCTCACTTTATCACTCGTATTGAAAATGCTAGTGGTCAAGTGATTGCTACTCATAAAAACACTCAAAAACGAGTAGTAGACAAATCGGTAGCTGATAAAATGACAAGTATGATGCTCGGAACCTTTACAAATGGCACAGGTATAAGTTCGTCTCCAGATGATTATGTTATGGCTGGGAAAACCGGAACGACAGAGGCTGCCTTCAATCCAGAATATACGAGTGATCAATGGGTGATTGGGTATACCCCTGATTTAGTCATTAGCCACTGGCTTGGTTTCCCGACTACTGATGAAAATCACTATTTAGCAGGTTCGACTTCGAATGGTGCTGCTCACATTTTTAGAAGTATGGCGGAAACAATCCTACCATATACACCAGGTAGCACTTTTACAGTTGAAAATGCTTATAAAATGAATGGTATTGCACCAGAAAATACACCTAAACAAACTACAAGTGATACTAGTGCACAGTCTGATGATATACTATCAGATATTCGTGGACGGGCGCAAAATCTGGTCGATGAAGCAGGAAGAGCGTTATCGGATGCTAAAATTAAAGAAAAAGCTCAGACTGTCTGGGATACCATTGTAGATCTGTTTCGCTAAAACGTTTAAAAGGTAAAAGACAAGGATTCAAATCTTTGTCTTTTTTTATTCTCACTTGTCAGTATTCATACTTCCTGATACACCTTGGACTTGAAAAAACACAAGACAGAAATCAAATCCCTTCTTTCCCCCTTTCTCTGCTATACTACAAGTAGAGAAAGGGGGAAAGCAAATGCTTGAAAAGAATTATGAGAAGGTAAAAGGAATTGTCCATAGATGCCGAAAAGATTATTATCTCCACCTGTGGGAGAAAGAGGATTGGGATCAAGAAGGACTGATCTGCCTTTACGAACTTCTAGAAAAGCATCCAGAACTGGTG
>NZ_JVFV01000026.1 GCF_001073085.1 Streptococcus pseudopneumoniae | reverse complement strand
CTAAGTATAGACGAAAAGTGATCTATAATCAATATCGAAGTAGTTTGGGAGAAATATTCCATAGATTATGTAGTTATAAAGGTGTTGAGATTATCGAGGGCCATTTAATGCCAGATCATGTTCATATGTTGGTAAGCATTCCACCTAGAATTAGTGTTGCAAGTTTTATGGGATATTTAAAAGGGAAAAGTGCTCTAATGATGTTCGATAAACACGCCAATCTGAAATATAAGTTTGGGAATCGACATTTTTGGGCAGAGGGCTATTATGTTAGTACAGTTGGCCTCAATGAAGCCACAATAAAAAAATACATTCAGGAACAAGAGCGAAAAGATATTGCTTTAGATAAGTTGAGTGTAAAAGAATATGAAGATCCCTTTAGGGATGGTGGCAAGTAGTACGTACGCCTCTTTGAGAGGGTTGTGACGAGTCAAATGCAATAAGGCTTGAACAAAGTAAAAGCCAGCGTCTTTAGGCGCTGGCTAGTTATCTGGGCTTATAACCCTTGTACAAACCACCCGTTTGACGGGTGGTCATGATTAGCCATTAAAGGAGAAATTGATGAAAAAATTGCAAACCCTCACAACTTCAACAGCTATTGCGCTTGCATCAGTTGGTGCGCCTGCATTTGCTCAAGAAGCTCAAGCGACTTCAGTGCCTACTGACACAAATGCTGTCAATGAACCAGCTCTTGTTGCTAAGTCACAAGTGAAACCACTTGAAAAGAGTGAAGTTCCTGCGCCTTCTACAGTGAAACCTGCTCTTGACGCTCAAAAAGGTGTAGTAAAAGACGCTGAAGCTAAGATTGATACAGCTAAAGCTGATGTTCAAGCAAAAGAAGCTACTGTTGCTTCAATTGAAACAGAATATTCTAATACAGATAAAGCTGTTAATAATGCTGAAGCAATTGCTTCTCAAGTAACACCTGCAAAAGTTGCTCAAGTCAAAAATGCTCAAACTAAGAACCTTGAAGCACAAACTGCTAACCAAGAAGCAACTGAAGCTACAACTGCACAAATCAAAAATGAGACTACTGTTCTTGCTGAAAAGCAATCAGACGTGGCAACAGCTAAAGAAAATCTTGACCAAGCTGAAAAAGATGTACAAACAGCTGAACAAACAGTCGCAAATGCAGAATCTGCACTTGACGGAACTGGACTTGCAAATGCTGAAAACGACTTAAAAGACGCTCAAAAAGGTGTCAAAAACGCTGAAGCTACAGTTAATGAAGCTGAAGATGCTTTCAAGACAGCAAAAAAAGCTGATGAAACACGTGAAGATGCTATCAAATCAGCTGAAACTGATGTAAATACTAAAAATGATGCTGTCAAATTAGCTAAAGAAAAATTGACAACAGCTAACCAACATGCTGAATCAGTAGAAGCTAAATTGGAAGATGCTCAAACTGAACTTACTAAAGCTCAAGACGCACTCAAAAACGTTGATATCGTAGATATTCAAAATCCAACAATCCCATTGTCCGACGAAGAACGTCAAGCAATTGGAGCTTCTTCAAATAATATCACATTTAAAGAAGCTTACGAATTGTGGCAAAAGAACGATAATGCTACCACCCGTGAAATTCTAAGTGCATCTGCCGTTAGAATGACTGAAGCATCAACCATCAAAATCAGCGATGCTGATAAAAATCGTTCAATCGATTTGAATAACTTGACTGATGACCAATTGGTAGAAATCAGCCAGTTCTATGCTAAACTTGTAACTCAATTAAAACATAATTTTGGTCAAAATGTAAATAAAAACGTTCAAATTACACAAAAAATCTTAGAACATTCAAAATCAGTTGCTAAGAAATATGAAGAACGTGCACTTGACCCAAATGTAGCTGGTCACATTCCAGGTGGACTTGAAAACCTTATGCCAATGAGCAACGGTAATCAAGTAACTACTATGTATGCGCTCAAACAATCAGTAATGCGCTCATTCGAACTATCTTCATTTGAAGATGAACCATCTAAATGGGAACACCTACGCAACAACTTGTCTAATGAAAATAGCAAAACTGTTGCTCTAACTGTTGCTAACATCAATGGTAAATATTGGATGATTACAACATTCGGAAGTCTCTATAACTTCGACAACGATACAGTCATCGAAGACAAAACCGACATCGCAACTCTTGAAAAAGCAGTCGCAACAGCTGAATCAAACCTTGAACAAGCTAAAACTGCATCAGAAAATGCTAAGAATGCTTTGACAACAGCTTCAACTGATTACGCAAGCGCACTTAGCTTGAAAACTGAAGCTGAAAAAGTCTTGGCAGACGCAATGGCTACGCCATTGCAAGCACAAGTTGCTGAAAACAACCTACGCTTGGCAAACATTGCTCTTGAAAATGCTAAGAAACGTGAAGCTACAGCAAGTGAAGCCGTCGCTAACTTCTCAGCAAGTCTAGCTGACAAGAAAGCTACTCTTGAAAAAGCTCAAGACGCGCTTAAATCAGCTAAAACTGTTCAAACAATTGCGTCACAAGCTCTTGAAAATGCTTCAGCTAAACTTGAAGACCAAGAAACTAAACTAGACAACTTGAACAAACAAGTTACAAAACTTCTTGCTGAAAAAGATGCACTTGTTAAAGAAGCTAAAGAATTGGCTGAACAATTGCAAGCATATTTGGACGCACCAGTTGCTCTAACTAAAGCAAAACAAGCTAGAACAGCCGTTAGTGTCAAATTGGAACTCGCTAAAGCTGACCTAGAAATGGCACAGTCTAAGCTTGAAAACTTGTTGACTGCACAAAAAGCTGAAGAAGCTAAACTTGCAGAACTTGAAGCAACATATGCTAAACTCGTTGACCTTGCAGAGAAAGCTCAAGAAAACGTTGTTGCAACACTTCCTGACGGAACAGTAATTGCTATCCCTAAAGTAGCTCCAACTGCTGAAGTGCTTCCTGAATTGAATCTTGAAGAACTTGCTAAAGAAGATGCTAAAGATAGCACTGTTAAAACACTTCCTGACGGAACAATCGTAGCTGTTCCTAAAGATGCACCAGTTGCTGAAACACTTCCTACTGTCAATGTTGATGAATTGAAGAAAGCTCTTGACGCAGGTAAAGAAGTTACTTTGGATGCTCAAGGGAATGTTGTTGTACGTAAAACAAAACCAGCTACTTATGAAAAACCAGTGAACGTTGATCGTCCACAAGTCAATAATGATAAATCAAATAAAGATTATGCAAGTGATAAAAACGTTACTATCGATAATAAAGGAAATGTTATCACAAAAGGTCAGACTTACACAAGTCAACAGCAAGCATCAAGTAAACCAACTTATTCACGAGTAGAACGCGCAAAAACATTACCAAATACTGGAACGAAAGAAAGTAACTTAACATTATTTGTTTTAGCAATTCTATCAGGGCTAGGAATAGCATTAAAAAGAAGACAAGGAAAATAAAAAATGGGATTATTTACAGACTCACTAAAAGTTAGCTCTGGCTTAACACTAGGGCATGCGGCGACAAAAATAGGTATTCAGAAAACATTGTCAGCAGCTGAGGAGAGAGCAGCTACAAAGTTTAAAAATTATCAAGCTAGATTTTTTGACCCTATTGTACGTGAAGATTTGTGTCATTTAGAAGTCGATGGTCATTTAAGAGCTAAAAGCTATCCTTTCCCTGAAAAAGTTAGTGTAATAAATATTTCAGTTTTGCAAAAGGATATTCAACATCTAACGAAAGAATTTAATACTGAGAAATTAGTAAACTTTATTAAAAGACATCCATTATTTACAATTTTTATTATTTGGTTATTAAGTGTACCAATTGGTTTGTCAGATATTGGTACAGTGCTAAGTTTTTCAGCAATTGTTTTTGTTGTAAGATTAATATTTATACGACCTAAAAAATTTGAAAAACTATTGATAGAAGATGCTAAACAATACTGGAAAGTTAGAGAGTATGTAAGACATGCTTTAGAGATGGGAGAATTAACACCACAAGAAAGTCTGAAAAAATTATTAAAAGCTAGACTGGTACAACGTTTCCCAGACACAATTGAAGAAATTGAAGCGCATGCATTTAATTATAAGCATGGATTGTAAAGGAGGACTCAGCTTCTCCTTTTTTTGCGTTCTTTTAAAGTATGGGAGTACCGAGGGATAATTGGACAGAATCCAAAAAAAACAGTAAAATAGAGGAATACCAATCTAAATGAAATTTGAGTGATAATCGTGGAAAAAAGAGACAATCTTACAAAAACAGATATTTGTGGAATTATCAATGTCACCCCAGATTCTTTTTCTGATGGGGGCCAATTTTTTGCTGTTGAGGAAGCCTTGAAACAGGCTCGAAAATTGATAGCTGAAGGTGCCACCATCTTAGATATCGGTGGAGAATCTACTCGACCTGGAAGTAGCTACGTTGAGATTGAAGAGGAAATCCAGCGTGTGGTTCCAGTCATTCAGGCTATTCGTCAAGAAAGTGATGTTCGGATTTCGGTAGATACTTGGAAGAGTCAGGTGGCAGAAGCGG
Organism: Streptococcus pseudopneumoniae; assembly: GCF_001073085.1. Classification (GTDB taxonomy): domain Bacteria; phylum Bacillota; class Bacilli; order Lactobacillales; family Streptococcaceae; genus Streptococcus; species Streptococcus pseudopneumoniae_M. The sequence continues at coordinate 18,071 of NZ_JVFV01000026.1, read as the reverse complement.
CTTTACGAGCTGGGGCCAATACAGTCAATGACATTACGGGTCTCATGGGTGATGAGAAGATGGCAGAGGTGGTTGCCAGAATTGGAGCTCAGGTAGTCATCATGTTTAATCCAGTCATGGCACGCCCTCAGCACCCTAGTTCACTCATATTTCCTCATTTTGGATTTGGAGAGACTTTTACAAAGGAAGACTTAGCAGACTTTGAACAACTACCAGTAGAAGAATTGATGACAGCCTTCTTTGACCGTGCTCTAGCAAGAGCGGAAAAAGCAGGAATTTCGAAAGAAAACATCATGCTGGATCCTGGTATTGGCTTTGGCTTGACCAAAAAGGAAAATCTCATCCTTCTACGTGATCTTGGAAAATTACACAAAATGGGCTATCCTATCTTTTTAGGAGTTTCTCGTAAGCGCTTTGTCATTAATATCCTTGAAGAAAATGGATTTGAAGTCAATCCAGATACTGAAGCTGGCTTCCGCAATCGTGATATTGCTTCGGCTCATGTGACCAGCATTGCTGCTAGACAGGGTGTAGAAGTGGTGCGCGTGCATGATGTAGCCAGTCACAAGATGGCAGTCGAAATTGCATCAGCCATCCGTCTGGCAGACCATGCGGAAAATTTAGATTTGAAACAATATAAATAACATGAATAAAAACGAAACGAACCAGTGGATAGCAAACTACCGGACAGACCAACCGCATTTTGGTCTGGAGAGGATGGTGGAGCTATTAGCCTTACGTGGCAATCCTCATCTTAAACTCAAAGTTATCCATATTGGTGGAACCAATGGAAAGGGCTCTACTATAGCCTTTTTGAAGAATCTGTTGGAAAAGATGGGACTAAGAGTTGGTGTCTTTAGCTCTCCCTATCTGATTCATTATACCGACCAGATTGCCATTAATGGGGAATCCATCCCAGAAGCGAGATTAGAGTCCTTGATGGCGGATTATCGTTTACTACTTGAAGGGGAGCATGCTCAAGCCTTGCAAGGAACGACAGAATTCGAGATTATCACTGCTATAGCTTATGACTATTTTGCTTCTGAGCAAGTCGATGTGGCGATTATGGAAGTTGGTATGGGCGGACTTTTGGATAGTACCAATGTCTGTCAACCCATCCTAACAGGCATCACTACCATCGGGTTGGATCATGTAGCGCTTTTAGGAGATAGCTTGGAAGCCATAGCAGAGCAGAAAGCAGGGATTATCAAGCAAGGAGTTCCTCTAGTGACTGGTCGCATTGTCCCAGAAGCCTTGGCGGTTATTGACCAGATTGCAAAAGAGAAACAAGCTACCAGAATCGCCTATGGAGATGCCTATCAAGTCAGTCATTATGAGAGTATTGTGACTGGCGAGGTCTTTGGCTATACAAGTGCTGTTAGACAAGGTCGCTTTCAAACAGGTCTGCTTGGTTTGCACCAGATAGAGAATGCTGGGATGGCATTAACTTTGTTGGATGCCTATTGTCAAGAGACTGGACGAGAATTGCCAGAAAATGATATAGTGGCTCAAGCCGTAGAAGAAACAAGTTGGCCTGGACGCTTTGAAGTTGTTTCTAGAAGTCCCTTGATGATTTTAGATGGGGCCCACAACCCACATGCCATCAAAGCTTTGTTGGCTACCTTGAAAGAACGCTTTACGGACTATCAGAAGGAAATCCTCTTTACTTGTATCAAAACCAAGGCCTTGGAGGACATGTTGGACTTGCTAGAAACCTTGCCCGATACTAAGATTACGCTAACTCATTTTGAGGATAGTCGGGCGACGGATGAAAAAGTCTTGAAAGAGCTAGCTGATTCTAGAAATCTCAACTACCAAGATTGGCAAGAATTTCTAGACCAAAAATTATCAGGAAATGAAGAGAAAAAAACAGTTAGGATTATCACGGGTTCATTATACTTTTTAGCCCAAGTGAGAGCCTACCTAATGGAGGGGAAAAATTAGAATGGATACACAAAAGATTGAAGAAGCTGTAAAAATGATTATCGAGGCAGTTGGTGAGGATGCAAATCGCGAAGGCTTGCAGGAAACACCAGCCCGTGTCGCTCGTATGTACCAAGAGATTTTTTCAGGTCTTGGGCAAACTGCAGAAGAGCACCTGTCAAAATCCTTTGAGATTATCGATGACAATATGGTAGTGGAAAAGGATATCTTTTTCCATACCATGTGTGAACATCACTTCTTACCATTTTATGGTCGAGCGCACATTGCCTATATCCCAGATGGGCGTGTTGCAGGTTTATCAAAGTTAGCTCGTACGGTGGAAGTTTACTCTAAAAAGCCACAGATTCAAGAGCGTTTGAATATCGAAGTTGCTGATGCCTTGATGGAGTATTTGGGTGCTAAGGGAGCTTTTGTTGTTATTGAAGCAGAGCATATGTGTATGAGTATGCGAGGTGTTCGAAAACCAGGAACTGCGACCTTGACTACAGTAGCTCGTGGTCTATTTGAGACAGATAAGGATCTTCGGGATCAGGCTTATCGTCTGATGGGACTATAAAAAATCCGCGTCAAGCGGATTTTTCTAGAAAGGACTAGTTATGGATCAACTGCGAATTAAAGACCTAGAAATTTTCGCCTTTCATGGACTCTTTCCTAGTGAGAAGGAACTGGGGCAGAAGTTTGTCGTTTCAGCCACCCTATCCTATGATATGACCAAGGCTGCGACAGACTTGGATTTAACGGCTTCTGTCCATTACGGAGAACTTTGCCAGCAATGGACGACATGGTTTCAGGAAGAAAGCGAAGACTTGATTGAAACAGTAGCCTACAAACTAGTAGAGCGTACTTTTGAGACCTACCCTCTCGTTCAAGAGATTGAGCTGGAACTTAAAAAACCTTGGGCACCTATTCATCTACCGCTGGATACTTGTTCAGTAACCATCCACCGTCGCAAACAGCGTGCCTTTATCGCTTTAGGAAGTAATATGGGGGATAAGACGGCAAATCTCAAGCAAGCGATTGACAAAATGCAAGCTCGTGGCATCCACATTCTCAAGGAGTCTAGTGTGATTAGGACCGAACCTTGGGGTGGTGTGGAGCAGGATAGCTTTGCCAATCAAGTCATTGAAGTGGAAACCTGGTTGCCAGCTCCAGTCTTGTTAGAAACCTTGTTGGCTATTGAGGCAGAAATGGGACGGGTCAGAGAGGTTCATTGGGGACCTCGCTTGATTGACCTGGATTTGCTTTTTGTAGAGGACCAAGTCATCTATACAGACGACCTCATCTTGCCTCATCCTTATATTGCTGAGCGCCTCTTTGTTTTAGAGTCTTTACAGGAAATAGCTCCGCATTTTATTCATCCAACGCTGAAACAACCGATTCGGCACTTGTATCGTCAATTGGAGAAAGAAGATGCCTAAGTTTTCTGAAACTTATAGTAAATGGAGAAGTCTAGGGGAGGGAGCGCTAGCTATTATCCTAGGTCTTCTCTTGATTTGTTTTGGGCAGATTGTACCGAGACTTGGTTATCAACTCTTGATGGGGTATTTTTCCTTGTCGGCTATTTGGCATTTATTGACACGATGGTTCCAGGAAAAGTCCCGTAGAGAAAATATTTTTGTAACCATAGCCAAGCTATTTCTTGCAGTCATCCTATTTGATTCAGTCATCCTGCAAGGGATAGCCCTCTATCTCCTTGTGATGATTATCGGAGGTTATCAACTGTTTACAGGTCTGATCAGTCTGATTACTTGGTTGATTTACCGAAATAATCATACCCATCCGAGAGTCAATTACTTATTTGATGCAATGTGGATGATGGGTTTTGGTCTCTATAGTATCTCCCCTTTTCATGATGCGACAAATTTTGAGTTGCTCCTGTTAGGTTTTTACTTAATCATGTTGGGAGCGAGTAGTGTCAGGGATGGTTTCTATTTTGAAAAAGGAAGAAGTAATCCCAAGCTGAAGCGCAGAATGAGAATGACACTGCCCATTTTTGTAACAGCTTTAATTCCTATTAGTACCTTACGTCGATTGAACAAATGGTTTTCTAATCATAGTTCTGAAGACGGGAAAGTACATTCAGAGAGAAAGAATGACCAGACAGTTGATATGGAAATTTTTATCCATGCTTCAGAATCCTCTTTCTTTTTAGCCATGGGGCATGTGGATATCTGCTATCAAGGTCAGGTTATTTCCTATGGTTCTTATGATCCTCACTCGGAGCGTTTATTTGGGATGATTGGGGATGGGATTCTATTTAAGGCTAATCGAGAAAAGTATATCGAACTCTGTAAGAGAGAAAGCCAGAAAACTCTCTTTGCCTATGAATTAAGCTTGTCTGAGCAACAGAAAAAAGCTATAGAAGAACAACTGAGAGAAATTGAAGAACTCTTAATTCCTTGGGAACCAAGTTCTCAACTCATGAAGAGAAGAGAAGGGGAGATCAAGCATACCTACTCTTATCAGCTGAAACACGAGGCTGATGCCACTCTTTATAAGTTCAGTTCGTCCAAGTTTAAGACCTATTTTGTTCTCAGCACAAATTGTGTCTTATTGGCTGACTCTATCGTGGGTAAAGCTGGAACAGACATTCTCAGCCCCCAAGGATTTATCGTCCCAGGAACTTATCAGGATTATCTTGATTTAGAATATACCAAACCAAGTGGTATAGTAGTCAGTCGTTCTATTTATTAGCAAAAAGAAAACTCTAGTTTCCTAAGTATTTACAGAGGAGACTAGAGTTTTTAAAATAGGTCATTTTCTTCTGGTAGGAGAATGGTTTCCTTTCCATCCATATCTAGCACCAGAACTTTAGGTGGGTAGAGTGGGTCAAAGGGATGGTTGAAGTCAAAATCAATCGTTGTTGGAAGATGTTGACTAGAAAAACGAAAAGTGATGGAGCCTTTATTATTCAAAAGCCGAAATTCCAATTCATCTTCTAGATCAAAAACATGCTTTAAAAAATGATCGATTATATACCAGATTGAATTGATAACATCGTCGGGTAAATTGGTCACTACACCGAAACTAGCACATCGTCTATGAGAATCTGTAAAAGCCATCCCTATCTCCTAATTGATTTTTTTATTATCATACTGCAAACTGCTAGAAAAATCAAGAAAAGTCAACTACCTTTAAAAAGATGAGAATGATTTTGAAATTTTTTCAACGAATCTTCATCAAATGCTTGAAAATGCTTACAATTAGTGGTAAAATGAAAGCAGTGGAATCATGAAAGCAAAATTTTCAAAGTAGAAAGGAAACGGAATGAACACAGATGATACAGTAACAATTTATGACGTTGCCCGAGAAGCGGGAGTGTCAATGGCAACTGTCAGTCGTGTTGTCAATGGCAATAAGAACGTTAAAGAAAACACCCGTAAAAAAGTCCTAGAGGTCATTGATCGTCTTGACTACCGCCCTAATGCAGTAGCTCGTGGTCTAGCAAGCAAGAAAACAACAACAGTTGGAGTTGTTATTCCAGATATCACAAACACTTATTTCTCTACCCTTGCTAAAGGGATTGACGATATCGCGGAAATGTACAAATACAACATCGTCCTTGCTAACAGTGATGAGGATGATGAAAAGGAAGTATCTGTGGTCAATACTCTCTTTTCTAAACAGGTGGATGGTGTTATCTTTATGGGTTATCATTTAACTGAGAAGATTCGCTCAGAGTTTTCACGCTCACGCACACCTGTGGTTCTTGCAGGAACAGTTGACATAGAACACCAACTTCCAAGTGTCAATATTGACTATAAACATGCTACTGTTGATGCAGTCCGCCATCTCTTGAAACGAAATAAAAAAATTGCCTTCGTTAGTGGACCATTAGTGGATGATATTAATGGCAAGATTCGCTTAGCTGGTTATAAAGATGCTTTGAAAGAAGCGGGAATTAACTACAGTGAAGGTCTTGTTTTTGAATCAAAATACCGTTATGTTGATGGTTATGCCATGGCAGAACGCTTGATTTCTTCCAAAGCAACCGCAGCGATTGTAACAGGTGATGAATTAGCGGCAGGTGTTTTGAACGGACTTGCTGACAAGGGAGTTTCTGTACCGGAAGACTTTGAAATTATCACCAGTGATGATTCACAAATCTCTCGCTATACTCGTCCAAACCTAACCACCATTGCGCAACCTTTGTATGACCTTGGTGCTATTAGTATGCGTATGTTGACGAAGATTATGCATAAGGAAGAGTTAGAAGAGCGTGAAGTTCTTTTGCCACATGGTTTGGTAGAACGTCATTCAACTCGTAAAGATTAACAAGAAGAGGTCGGGATAAAAATCCCGACCTCGCTTTTTAGTAGTAAAAACTTTTTGGTCAATGGTTCAAGCATCAAGTTGATGGTAGAAGGCTTGCGGGGTGACTAGAAAGCAAGACTTGATCTAGTAATTTCTATCTCACCGACTTTTTTATCCTTCCATATAAGCTCGTAATTCATCTCCTGTAAGGCCAGCATTGATAGCAATGAGGAGTTTGAGACGAGCCTTTTGAGCATTTAGCTCTTTGACAAAGAAGACACCAGCCTTTTGTAGACAAACTCCACCGCCTTCATAGGCATAAACAGGTTCAGCAATCCCGTTAAAACAACGAGAAACCAAGGCGATTGGGAGTCCTTCTTGGATAAGGGCGTTCAATTTTTGTGATGTTTCCTTGGGAACATTTCCAGCACCAAAGGCCTGGATAATAAGACCATCTAGCTGGTCAACAGGAAGCAAATCAAGGAGTTCTTCTGTCATGCCAGCATAGACTGGAATAATTGGAACCAAGCCATGGATCCTATCAAGGTCAAAACGAACACGGGGTTCAGCTGTTTTGAAGTAGAGAATCTCGTGTTTCATGATGAGCCCAAGAGGGCCGTGGGTCGGCGTTTGAAAGGTACTAACATTTGTCGTATGCGTCTTGGTCACATACTTAGCAGCGTGGATTTCATCATTCATCACGACCAAGACACCCTTATCAGCAGCCTTATCGTCACTCGCTACGCGTAGGGCGCTGAGATAATTGTAGACACCATCGCTTCCGAGTTCGTTGGAACTACGCATGGCCCCTGTTAGTACGATCGGTTTGTGAGGAACCTCCATGGTATCGAGGAAATAGGCAGTTTCCTCCAAGGTATCTGTCCCATGTGTAATCACGAAACCGTCATAATGATCAGCCTCCTCTTTGATTTTTTGATAGAGGGCCAGCATATGCTTGGGTTTAATATGGGGACTTGGCAGATTAAAAAAGTCGAGCGCGTGAACTTCAACTCCTCCAAGTGGATTGGATACATGATTCATAGGGTTTTCTTGGCTAGTTACAACAGCGCCAGAGTCATCGGCTTGCATGGAAATAGTACCACCCGTATGTAAAACAAGGATTTTCTTAGGCATGATTTACTCACTCTTTCTGAAATGTGGTATAATCATTGTATCACAAAAGGGGAGAATGAAGTAGGATGGAAGTCAAAGCTGTTTTTTTTGATATCGATGGAACACTAGTCAACGATCGCAAGAGTGTTTTGAAATCCACTAAGGACGCGATTAAGATAGTGAAGGACCAGGGGGTGCTTGTTGGAGTAGCGACAGGGCGAGGACCTTTTTTTGTTAAGGATTTAATGGAAGATTTAGATCTGGATTTTGCCGTAACCTATAACGGCCAATATATCTTTAATAAAGACAGAGTCTTGTTTACAAGTCCTCTTTCCAAGTCTCATTTACGGCAGTTGATCACCTATGCCAAAAAAGAGGGCAAGGAGATTGCTCTAGGGACCAAGGATGCCATGCTGGGTTCGAAAATCATGTCTTTTGGCCTAGGTTCTTTTTCTCAAAGGGTGAGTCGTTTTGTCCCCTCTATGTTGACTCGTACAGTTAGTCATTCCTTTAATCGAATGGTGAGTAAGATTGTTCCTCAGAAGGAAGAAGACTTGCTTCAGTTGATGAATCAGCCCATTTATCAAGTTTTGATGCTAATGACGCCAGAAGAATCTGAGAAAGCAGCAGCTGATTTTAAAGACTTGAAATTAACTCGTAGTAATCCTTTTGCAGCCGATGTCATCAACCAAGGAAATTCCAAGTTAGAAGGCATTCGCCGAGTCGGAAAAGAGTATGGTTTTGATCTCAATCAAGTCATGGCCTTTGGTGACTCGGACAATGACTTAGAGATGCTGGCGGGTGTTGGGATGTCAGTCGCTATGGGCAATGGTAGTAGCAGTGTCAAGGAAGTGGCGAAGCATATCACAACCAGCAACCAGCAAGATGGGATTCACAAGGCCTTGGAACACTTTGGTGTTTTGGCTTCAGAGAAAGTCTTTGTCAGCCGTGACTATCATTTCAATAAGGTCAAAACCTTCCACCACATGATGGATGAACGAACTCAAGAAGAGCCACAAGCTTGGGATTTAGAAGGTGCCACCCATAGAGCGGGATTTAAGATAGAAGAACTGGTCGAGTTTGTTCGAGCTGCTAGCTCTTCTGAAGAAGACTTCGAACGGGCAGTTGGACAGTTACACCAAGCGCTGGATAAAGCAGCAGAGAAAGTTGCTAAGAAAACACCTGCTAAGCAAGATTTGGTAGGGCAAGTAGATGCCTTAATTGATACCTTGTATTTCACCTATGGTAGCTTTGTTTTGATGGGGGTGGATCCAGAACGGATTTTTGATATTGTCCATCAAGCCAATATGGGTAAAATGTTTCCTGATGGAAAAGCTCATTTTGACCCGGTCACTCACAAAATCCTAAAACCAGATGACTGGGAGGAGAGATATGCTCCAGAACCAGCCATTAAAAAGGAGATTGAGCGTCAGATAAAGGCCTATGAACGCCACAAGGAAAGAGCCGATAAGAAATAGGCGATAGAAAAGGAAGCCTTGAATGCTGTTTTGATTTCCTGGCTCCAACTACTGCATCAACAATTTATGAAAAAAATGAGGTTAGGAGAAAAATCCCAACCTCATTTCTTTTTTATTACAAAGTTTTGTCCTTATCTCTAACGACGAGAAGGTCAACGCTGGTATGGCGTAGGATATATTCTGATGAAGAACCAACTAGCAGGCGCTCGAAAGCATTGAGCCCTGTTGCTCCAACCAAAATCAAGTCAACCTTTTCCTTGTCTGGAATTGTTTTAGCTAAGAGAGTTTTAGGGTTCCCCATCTCAATAACAACCTTAATGTCTGTGAGACCAGCATCTCTTGCACGCTTTTCATATTCTGCCATCAAATCGTTGGCCTCGACTTGTAACTCTTCATAAACTTCAGCATCAAATGTTGAGATGCTTTGAAGAGCACGCGTGTCAATGACATGGGCAATAGTTAGTTTTGCTTGGTTACGCAGTGCTGAATGAACCCCTTTGATGAAAGCCAAGTCAGCTTCCTTAGAACCGTCAACCGCTACCATGATGTTTTCATAACGTTGTGTCATAGCAAAAACCTCCTCATTCTTATTACATTCATTGTATTCCTTTTCACTAAAAAAGTAAAGTAAAAAACGATAGGAAGATAGATGCTTTTTGACTTTGACTTGGAGTTTGTTATAATAAAAATAGAAAAGCTAAGAGGAAGAGATATGACAAAAATCGCAGTATTATCGGATATACATGGCAATACAACAGCCTTAGAAGCTGTTCTGGCAGATGCCCAGAAGTCAGAGGTTGATGAGTATTGGCTCTTAGGAGATATCCTCATGCCTGGAACAGGACGAAAAAATATTCTCCAGATCTTGGATACTTTACCAATCACCCATAGAGTTTTAGGGAATTGGGAGGAGAGCTTATGGCGCGCCTGCCATCGTCAGTTAGATGAAAGTAGACCCAGTCATCGTTATCTCTTACGCCAGTGTCAGTATATTATGGAAGAACTCAGTGTTGAGGAGATTGAGGCGCTGCAGAACTATCCCTTGCAAGTGCACCGCCAGTTTGGAGATTTGAAGCTAGGGATTAGCCACCACTTGCCTGATAAAAATTGGGGACGAGAGCTGATTCATCTTGGAAAGCAAGAGGACTTTGACCGCCTTGTCACCAATCCAGACTGCGATATTGCCATTTATGGTCATATCCATCAACAGTTTCTTCGGTATGGTAGTGGTGGCCAGCTTATCCTGAATCCAGGTTCCATTGGTCAACCCTTCTTTTTATCTGAAAATTTACGCAAGGACTTACGTGCTCAGTACATGATTTTAGAGTTTGATGAAAAAGGCTTGAAAGATGTCGATTTCCGTCGGGTTGATTATGATATTGATGCAGAATTACAACTAGCCAAAGAGTTACAATTACCCTACTACCAAGTTTATTATGAAAGCTTGGTTAATGGGATTCACCATACCCATAATCAGGAACTACTTCATGAAATTGCCCAAAGTCAAGGGCATGATGCAGAACTAGATGACTGGCTGAGTGGTAACTCTTGACATTACAACTACAAGAGATATAATAAATATAAGTAAAAAACGAACTAGTCTAATAGAAAAAGGAGAACCTTATGCAAATTTCAAGTCGATTTACCATCGCGACCCATATGTTGATTATCATAGCCTTAAAAGGGAAAGAAAGTAAGGTGACTAGTGATTTTCTTGCTAGTAGCGTTGGAGTCAATCCTGTTATTATCCGAAAAACCTTGTCCCAACTGAAAAAAGCAGACTTGATTTCCGTCGCGCGTGGAACTGGTGGAGCAGAGATTATCAAAGACCTAGAGGACATCAGCTTATTAGATGTTTACCAAGCAGTTGAATGCCTTGGAAAGACTGGACAACTCTTTAGTTTTCATGATAATCCCAATCCAGCCTGTCCAGTAGGAGCTAACATCCATGGGGTTTTAGATGAGAAATTACAAAAGATTCAGCTAGCCATGGAGCAGGAGCTGAGCAAAACCAGTCTTGCCCAAGTAGTGGCAGATGCAGAGAGTAGGATAGAAGGATAGGAGGACCTTAGTTCCTCTTTTTTTATGTGGATAATTATGATAAAATAGAATCATTAAAGGAGGAAGAGATGTATCTCGTTATAGGAATTGTATTAGCATTTATACTGTCATTTTTGAAGGATAATAGAAGTCTGTGGAATCCAGTATTATTTTTATTATCTCTCATTTCAAGTTATTTTTATCTATCCTACCTTTTTTATAAAAATGGGTATGAGAATGTTCAGTTAGCTTTTTATGTATTTGCCTTTATTGTACTCCCCTTGCTGATTTTTCTGAGTGGCATCTTTTTAATCTATAATGGAGTCATCCTACTGAAACGAGAAGGACGTTCCAAGACAAATTATCTGTCGATGGGCTTGGGTTTTTTGATTCTTCTGTTTTTTGGGATAGTTGCGCTTAGATTAACCAATACGAGTGATTTATTCTATACTAATCATCTAATCAATCTAATCTTTCTATTCATTCTTTATTCCTATTTTATCTTTGGTTTTGCCTTTGCAGGATTTCTGCTATATTCTATCTTATATCTCATTATTCCTAAGAAAAAACATTATGATTTTATAATCATTCACGGAGCAGGCTTGTTGGATGGAGAAAAGGTAACTCCTTTGCTCAAGCGTAGGATTGACAAGGCAGTTGAGGCTTACCACAATTCTAAGAATCCTCATATCAAAATCATAGCCAGCGGTGGACAAGGGGTAGACGAAAAGATTTCTGAGGCCCAAGCGATTACAAACTATCTGCTTACGGAGACAGATGTCCCCCGTGATGCGATTGTCCTTGAGGACCAATCAAGAACGACCTATGAGAATCTTCTTTATTCTAAGAAGCTTGGCGAGAAACTGGTAGCAAGCCCCCAATTTCTTTTTGTGACAAATGATTATCATGTTTTTAGAACAAGTACCTATGCTCGCAAGCTCAAAATGAAAGGTGATGGTCTAGGTTGTCGGACAGCAGGCTACTACATTCCATCAGCCTTTATCCGTGAATATGTAGCTTTGTGTGTGAAATTAAAGTGGCTCTTTATGTTCTTCTACGGATTATTATTCTTAGCCCTGCTATTTTTATACAAGGGAATTCTTTGGTAGGATAAAAAAATAAACAAAAAAAGCTAGTTTTCTGATATTCAGAATTCTAGCTTTTTCGTTTTTACATAGTTAAGCTGAGTGGCCATATAGAAATAAAATTGTGAATGCTTGATCTTTCAAAAGAAGCCTTCCTTAAAGCCTATCAATCGAAATGGTGTTAAGCACATTAATAACCTGAAGATTGGACATGCGACCGATATTGATTAGATTTGGATGTTTTAGGCCATCTATATCGAAGTTAGTCAAAATGGCATCGTATCCAGCCTCCATAATTTCATCAACATTCAGTGTTTCTTTGTCCCAGGTTTCGAATTGGATATTCTTAGAGGTATAGAATTTATAAAGAGAGATAAGCGATCGAGGATGTGCAAAGTCAAACTCACTCAAAACAAGGACACGAATGTTATTAAGTGATTCTAACAGTTGTTCCATCAAATCTGAAGCGTGAGTGAAGAGCGTATAGACCAAATGGACAACAGCATAGGCATGTTCTTTCTGCCCAATGCTAGACTTATAGCGCATCATTTCCAAAACAGCTGCTTCGTAAAATTTAGGGAAGAACTTTTTAACTTTTTTAAGAGAGTATGATTTATTGTGTAAAATAAAGGATTCAGAGTTAATTTCTTGACGTTCAAGAATCGCAGTGTTATGTAAGTGCCAGACCAGCTCATCTGTATTTGAGAAGTGAAAGCCAAAATCACGTGTCAAGTTATCAAGGACATCACGGGCAGCGTGGTAAGAGTTGTCAACTTGTGGATCAATTGAGCGGGCAGTTAGAAAATCTTCGACTGTAAAGAAGATTCCTTTTTGAATAAAGGAGTGAAAAAGTTGTTCTAGGGTATCAGGATTGAGTTCAATATTCAGACTCTTAGCCAACGGTTCAAGTCGCTCCAGATGCTCTGGAAGTTGGTCGTAGATAAGGAGTAATTTTTCAGAATCACTGACTGTTTGAATCGTGATACCGTTTTTAAAACGATGAAGATTAACGGCGATTAGAGTTTCTATCTGTAGTAGGTTTGTATAGTTGGCAGGATAGCCTGTTAGCTTTAGGAAAAATTCTACAAACTCTGCAATATCTTTCCTAGATTCAGGAAATGGCCACTTGAAGTAACCATAGGCTTCATGGAAATATTGGGCGAAGAAAAAGCGAATGTCTCTTTCATCACCAATGATAGAGATTGGAGTGACCTTGAGTTTGAAGCGGTATTTACTTTGTAGAGTATTGTTAATCTCGGCAACCTTTTTGCGAAGGGCAGGAAGAGAAACATCAAGGTTTTGGGCTAGGTGTTCGTAGGTAAATGGTTCTGTCAATAAAAAGAATGCTCTTAATACCTGGAAGTGAGAAGAATCTTGCAAAGTGTGGCGGTAAATTCGTTCGATGCCCAAGTTTTTAGGGTTAGCCAGTCTGATACCAGCTGTGGAAGATTGGATTTCAAAGCATGATAGAACCTCGCGCATTTCCTTAATATCGCTTTTAATGATACGTGTATTGATATTTAGGGCTTCTGCTAGAGGATCTAAGTGGATCCAGTCTGGATTTTCAAATAAATATTCTAAAATTCTTAATTGCCTTTGTTCTTTTTGAGTCAATAGAGCTCTCATAAATCATTCCTCCTATAATAAAATTGATTATAACAAACAAAAATCATATTTTTCAAGATGTTAGTTATTATATCACAAGTAAATCAAAAAAACAAAGAATATGCCTACATTTATTATATTGTATTTTATAAGAAAAATTGTCATTTTAGAATTTTTTTGTATGAAAAGAATTTTTAAATATATAATTCAAAATGATTTACTAAAATAAAGTTGTTTTTATAATATATTTTGTATGTTAAAGACATGCTATATTTTATAATTAACTGAGGATATGATTTATGTATTTCACAAGAAGCTGACTCAAAATGCGTTAAGACTTCAGCTGTAACTCAGTTGTAACCCCCTCATCGCTTACAGATGCCGAAAAAGCTAAAGTAGCAGATAAAGTTAAGAAAGTTAACCCAACAACAGACATCAAGGTTAATAATGATGGTCCAGTAGTTGTAACCTTTGAAGATGTATCAGGAACTCATTGAAAAACTGACCGATGAGATTCAACACTACATCGAAAAGGAGTTCCCCTGAGGAAAATAGGATACTTCAAACCATTCCTGGTGTGAATGAAAACTGTGCTGCCACTATTCTAGCTGAGATTGGACCAACTATTACAGCCTTTCCATCCGATGCACACTTAGCATCATGGGCTGGACTCTGCCCAGGGTCTTATGAAAGTGCTGGCATTAAAAAATCCTCACATATCACGCAAGGAAATCGATATATCAAACAGGCTTTGACCATGTCGGGATTAATTGCAGCACATTCTAAGGATCCATCTTTTTCTTCTTTTTATAGTGGATTGAACTTAGAGTAGTACACCATGGATTATAAAACATTTTTAGAAATTAACTTGACTTTCCTAACCTCTTTGTTCATGTCTTATTTCAATAAACTATACAATCGAATTTCCCCAAGAGGAAGTAAGATGAAAGCCGTCATTGCTTGTGCTCATAAGATTCTCAGAATCATTTACAAACTACTCTCCACCAAGCAGACTTATCAAACAGAAAAGGCGCTAGGACTGAGGAAACAGTTCTAACGCCCAAAATAAAAAATTTTCAATTACAGTATAGTACAGGAAGTGATTTTTTGCGCTTTTTATATTTAAGGTTAGACTTTTGTCCTAGACTCTTTTTGAGTTCAATTGCTCGTTTTACTATTTGAAGTCAGATAAATTAAATTTTTTCCTGATAACGATATCTCGGAAAAATTGCTGTATGTAAATTAGTCAACAATTTATTAATACTAGTTGTATAGTTCTATTAGAAACAATCAAGAGCACAAAATTAAATCTGAGTAAGGCATAGAACAAGAAAACGGATATTTAACTCAGATAGCCTTACAGAAGAGTGTAGGGCGAAAAATTGAAAATATAAAACAGTTAGAAAATCTAGAAGATGATCAAGATTGAGAAGGAAACTGACTTGTAACTAAAGTTAAGGTTAAAAATAATAGGGAAAACTAAAGAAGAATTATAAGTATAATAGGCTAAAAATTAGGAATACTAAAGATTAATAACAAATCAAATAATAAATGCTTCTCCTCTAATTAGAAGGAAATTAGATATAGTTTTTGATTTGATTGAGCATGTTTCAAGAGATTATAAAAGAAAAAACGATTACTTAAAGAACTGAACAAAATGTAAAATAAGAACCAAAAGTAACAAATTGCCAAAATAGAACTATTGCACTTAAATATCACTAGTTCACTTGGCATAGAGGCCTAGTAAAGAAATCATCACTCCGTACCAGACTGATAAAAACTTTAAATAAAAACTGAAATATGGTAAAATAACGATTAGATAAAATTTTGAGGAGACAGTTATGAAGACAAAAACACTTGCACAAGTTGATGGAATTATTGGAATCATTGCAGGAGCTGTTTTAGCAATCTTACCAGTCGTTATAGTTATGATTGCGGCTATTTCTGAAAATGAAGATTTTGCGGGAGTTGTTTTGGGAATTGTTTTCCTTGTTTTTACTTTAGTAAAAATCGCAACTCTAATCCTAGGAATTCTCACTCTTGTCTACTACAAGGATGACAAGCGTATCTCACTTGCTCCGTCTATCTTATTTATCGTTGGATCGGTAGTATCATTGATTCCGTTCTTGGGATGGATCGGTGGAATTATTCTCATCATTGGTGGAGCGCTATACTTGTCGAGCTTAAAACATTTCCAAATTGAAGGATAGTTCTATACATAAAGGGAAGAGTTAAGAAGTCTCTTCTCTTTTTTGATTGATTTTGACTAGCTTTTTTGTGAAAAATTGTGTAAAATAGAATAGATAAACGAGGGGAACCTCGGAAAATAAAAGGAGTATCCATCAAATGGTAAAATTGGTTTTTGCTCGCCACGGTGAGTCTGAATGGAACAAAGCTAACCTTTTCACTGGTTGGGCTGATGTTGATTTGTCTGAAAAAGGAACACAACAAGCGATTGACGCTGGTAAATTGATCAAAGAAGCTGGTATCGAATTTGACCAAGCTTATACTTCAGTATTGAAACGTGCAATCAAAACAACTAACTTGGCTCTTGAAGCATCTGACCAATTGTGGGTTCCGGTTGAAAAATCATGGCGCTTGAACGAACGTCACTACGGTGGTTTGACTGGTAAAAACAAAGCTGAAGCAGCTGAACAATTTGGTGATGAACAAGTTCACATCTGGCGTCGTTCATACGATGTATTGCCTCCAGCAATGGATCGCGATGATGAGCACTCAGCTCACACAGACCGTCGTTATGCTTCACTTGACGACTCAGTTATCCCAGATGCTGAAAACTTGAAAGTGACTTTGGAACGTGCCCTTCCATTCTGGGAAGATAAAATCGCTCCAGCTCTTAAAGATGGTAAAAACGTATTCGTAGGAGCACACGGTAACTCAATCCGTGCTCTTGTAAAACACATCAAACAATTGTCAGACGACGAAATCATGGACGTAGAAATCCCTAACTTCCCACCATTGGTATTCGAATTTGACGAAAAATTGAACGTAGTTTCTGAATACTACCTTGGTAAATAAGAACCATAAAGCCTAGGATGATTCCTGGGTTTTTTCAATTTCTATATATTACCGTGCGAGATTAAAAGAAACCATATTTTGCAAATTTAAATAGAAAGATTTGCTAAATTCCCAAACTAAGTTTTACCGTTAGTACAAGTAGAAGTTGCTTTGAGAAATTACAGTTCAAGATTTAAGAATTCAAAAAACAATTAAGCTTGTCAAAGCAGAGGATTCTTGTTATAATAGGTAAGATGGAGGCGTTATGGCACTTAAAAAAGCAAGTCTAGCCTGTGCGGTTTGTGGTTCTAGAAACTATTCGATTAAGATTAGTGGAAATCCAAAACCAACACGCTTAGAAGTAAATAAATTTTGTAAACACTGTGGCAAGTACACCACACACCGAGAAACGAGATAGGAGAAAACGATGCGTTTTATTAAGGACATTTTTAAACTTCTTAAAGAAACAACTTGGCCGACTCGCAAGGAAAGTTGGTTAGATTTTAAATCTATCATGGAATACACTGCTTTCTTTGTAGTGATGATTTATATTTTTGACCAATTGATTGTTAGCGGATTGATTCGTTTTATTAATATTTTTTAAAATAAGCTAAGAAAAAGATCTAGTCGCTGAAATTCTTCAGTTAGGAAAGGAAAAAACATGGATAGTTTTGATAAAGGATGGTTTGTGCTACAAACTTATTCTGGCTACGAAAATAAAGTAAAAGAAAATCTATTGCAGCGTGCACAAACATACAATATGCTAGAAAATATTCTGCGTGTTGAGATTCCTACACAAACAGTGCAAGTGGAAAAAAATGGAAAGAAAAAAGAAATCGAAGAAAATCGCTTTCCAGGGTATGTTCTTGTAGAAATGGTTATGACCGACGAAGCATGGTTTGTTGTGCGTAACACACCAAACGTAACAGGATTTGTGGGCTCACACGGAAACAGATCAAAGCCAACTCCACTTTTGGAACAAGAAATTCGCGATATTTTAGTTTCTATGGGTCAAACTGTCCAAGAATTTGATATTGATGTTGAAGTTGGCCAAACTGTTCGCATCATTGACGGTGCTTTCGCAGATTACACAGGCAAGATTACAGAAATTGATAACAACAAAGTCAAGATGATTATTTCTATGTTTGGTAATGATACAGTAGCGGAAGTAAATCTTAATCAGATTGCAGAGCTTTAATCAAAAATTATCAATATAAAATCACAAACAAAGACAATTGTAAAAGAGACAGTTGTCTTTTTTCTCCCTCACTTGTCAGTATTCATACTTCCTGATACACCTTGGACTTAAAAAAACACAAGACAGAAATCAAATCCCTTCTTTCCCCCTTTCTCTGCTATACTACAAGTAGAGAAAGGGGGAAAGCAAATGCTTGAAAAGAATTATGAGAAGGTAAAAGGAATTGTCCATAGATGCCGAAAAGATTATTATCTCCACCTGTGGGAGAAAGAGGATTGGGATCAAGAAGGACTGATCTGCCTTTACGAACTTCTAGAAAAGCATCCAGAACTGGTG
>NZ_JVFV01000025.1 GCF_001073085.1 Streptococcus pseudopneumoniae | reverse complement strand
GCTGGGAGAGCATCTGCCTTACAAGCAGAGGGTCAGCGGTTCGATCCCGTTAACTCCCATAGGTCCCGTAGTGTAGCGGTTATCACGTCGCCCTGTCACGGCGAAGATCGCGGGTTCGATTCCCGTCGGGACCGTTTAAGATAACGGAAGTTATTTTAGACTCGTTAGCTCAGTTGGTAGAGCAATTGACTTTTAATCAATGGGTCACTGGTTCGAGCCCAGTACGGGTCATCATTGCGGGTTTGGCGGAATTGGCAGACGCACCAGATTTAGGATCTGGCGCTTAACGGCGTGGGGGTTCAAGTCCCTTAACCCGCATCATAGAAATAAGCCGGCTTAGCTCAGTTGGTAGAGCATCTGATTTGTAATCAGAGGGTCGCGTGTTCAAGTCATGTAGCCGGCATTTTTTAATATAACCAAGAGGTCGATGCGAACGTAGTTCAGTGGTAGAACACCACCTTGCCAAGGTGGGGGTCGCGGGTTCGAATCCCGTCGTTCGCTTAGAGAGGCCGGGGTGGCGGAACTGGCAGACGCACAGGACTTAAAATCCTGCGATTGGTAACGATCGTACCGGTTCGATCCCGGTCCTCGGCATATAAAGAGCACCCTTAGCTCAACTGGATAGAGTACCTGACTACGAATCAGGCGGTTAGAGGTTCGACTCCTCTAGGGTGCATTTTTTCTATTTAACTCGGGAAGTAGCTCAGCTTGGTAGAGTACTTGGTTTGGGACCAAGGTGTCGCAGGTTCGAATCCTGTCTTCCCGATTGATGGCGGTGTAGCTCAGCTGGCTAGAGCGTCCGGTTCATACCCGGGAGGTCGGGGGTTCGATCCCCTTCGCCGCTATAATGATCTTGTTGGACCTTTAGCTCAGCTGGTTAGAGCTCTCGGCTCATAACCGAGTGGTCGTAGGTTCAAGTCCTACAAGGTCCATTAAATACTATGGAGGATTACCCAAGTCCGGCTGAAGGGAACGGTCTTGAAAACCGTCAGGCGTGTAAAAGCGTGCGTGGGTTCGAATCCCACATCCTCCTTTATTATTAACGCGGGATGGAGCAGCTCGGTAGCTCGTCGGGCTCATAACCCGAAGGTCGTAGGTTCAAATCCTGCTCCCGCAATAAGGCTCGGTAGCTCAGTTGGTAGAGCAATGGATTGAAGCTCCATGTGTCGGCGGTTCGATTCCGTCTCGCGCCAT
>NZ_JVFV01000024.1 GCF_001073085.1 Streptococcus pseudopneumoniae | reverse complement strand
GAAAAGATTGAGCATCACTTTGATGGGAATGTTTGCTTCTGGACTTTGATCGGTTTTGCTTTGGTATATGAAAGCCTCTTTTATCTATCAAACAGAAAACTCCAAAAACAAACGATTAAGGAAGTACTCTTAGCAGAATAGTGTGAAAATGGCTGGTTTTCCCAGCCTTTTTTCTTTGTGATAAATGATTGATAGAGAGAGGCTTTTCCGCTATTCTAGGGGAATGATAGAATGGAAGTGAGACATTATGAAACGGAACTACTGGCAGGACCTGAAAGGGACCTTTTACTTAATCTGGCGCAACAAATGATCCTTTATCTAGGTAGGAATCCTCTTGCAGTTTGTGGTTGGCATTGGAGCTGCATCCTTGAGTCATAAATAAGTCAAAAGACCTGTGAGTGTATCTCCCAGGTCTTTTATACTCTTCGAAAATCAAATTCAAACCACGTCAGCGTCGCCTTGCCGTACTCAAGTACAGCCTGTGGCTAGCTTCCTAGTTTGCTCTTTGATTTTCATTGAGTATTAATTAGCTGAAATATTTCATATTTATTTCTTCTAAACCTTTGACTATTAGGCAAAATTATCGTACAATAAAGAGTACATGATAAAATGAGATCAGAGTTTATCCACTCTGGCGTTAGTAGTAAAAAATGAGGAGAAACGCTTTGGAATTAGAAGTATTTGCTGGGCAAGAAAAAAGTGAACTATCTATGATTGAGGTGGCTCGTGCCATCTTGGAACTCCGTGGTCGTGATCACGAAATGCATTTTAGTGATTTGGTTAATGAAATCCAAAACTATCTCGGTACCTCTAATAGCGATATTCGTGAAGCTTTGCCTTTGTTCTACACAGAGTTGAACTTTGACGGTAGCTTTATCTCACTTGGAGATAACAAATGGGGGCTTCGTTCATGGTATGGAGTCGATGAAATTGATGAGGAAATCATTGCTCTTGAAGAAAGTGATGATGAAGAAGTAGCACCTAAGGCTAAGAAAAAACGTGTCAACGCCTTCATGGATGGTGATGCAGATGCTATTGATTACAGTGCAGATGATCCAGAAGACGAGGATGCATACGAAGAAGATCCAGCTCTTTCTTATGATGATGAAAATCCAGATGATGAGAAGAATGAAGTGGAAGCCTACGATGCTGAAATTAATGAAATCGCCCCAGATGATCTAGATGAAGAAGTCGATCTTAATGAAGAGGACGACGAAGACTCTGAAGAAGAGGAAGAATAAAAATAAAAAGGGGTTGGAGCTGGAGTCGGTCTATCAAGTCTCGATTTCCTAGATCCAGCCTCTTTTTTAGTTTTTAGTTTGAATGAGTTTTGCAAGATAGAATGGCAAGTCAACGATTTGTTCTATTTGACAAATGCTTCATTTTGAGGTAATATATTGTTCGGGCACCTCTTTTAGAGGTCGGAGCTCCCTAGTTATTAGGGAGCTATTTTTGTTTTTCCAGGAAGCTTTTCTTCTTGGGGTGTAGTTATTGATGAAGGTCTTGTTTTCTCAATCCCCTGTTAGTGAACAAGACCTTGAGCATTTTAGAAAGAGGAATCTATGTCTACAAAATATATTTTTGTCACTGGTGGTGTGGTATCGTCTATTGGGAAAGGGATCGTTGCAGCGAGCCTTGGGCGTCTTTTGAAAAACCGTGGTTTGAAGGTGACCATTCAAAAATTTGACCCTTATATCAATATCGACCCAGGAACCATGAGCCCATATCAGCACGGGGAAGTATTTGTAACTGATGATGGGGCTGAGACAGACTTGGACCTAGGACACTATGAACGTTTTATTGATATCAATCTCAATAAATATTCAAATGTGACAACTGGTAAAATCTACAGCGAAGTTCTTCGCAAGGAACGTCGTGGAGAATATCTTGGTGCAACTGTCCAAGTTATTCCTCATATTACAGATGCTTTGAAAGAAAAAATCAAGCGTGCTGCTCTTACGACTGACTCTGATGTTATTATTACAGAGGTTGGGGGAACTGTTGGCGATATCGAGTCTCTTCCATTCTTAGAAGCTCTTCGTCAGATGAAGGCAGATGTCGGCGCTGATAATGTCATGTATATCCATACAACCTTGCTTCCTTACCTCAAGGCAGCTGGTGAAATGAAAACCAAACCAACTCAACACTCTGTCAAAGAATTGCGTGGTCTGGGAATCCAGCCTAATATGTTAGTCATCCGTACTGAAAAGCCAGCTGGACAAGGGATTAAAAATAAACTAGCCCAGTTCTGTGATGTGGCGCCAGAAGCAGTTATCGAGTCCTTGGATGTGGATCATCTTTACCAAATTCCACTGAATCTGCAAGCACAAGGTATGGACCAAATCGTCTGTGACCATTTGAAAATTGATGCGCCTGCAGCAGATATGACAGAGTGGTCAGCTATGGTTGACAAGGTCATGAACCTCGAAAAACAAGTCAAGATTGCCCTTGTCGGTAAGTATGTTGAGTTGCAAGATGCCTATATCTCCGTTGTTGAAGCTTTGAAACATTCTGGTTATGCCAATGATGCAGAAGTCAAGATTGATTGGGTTAATGCTAACGATGTGACAGCTGACAATGTGGCAGAACTCCTATCGGACGCTGACGGAATCATCGTGCCGGGTGGTTTTGGTCAACGTGGAACAGAAGGTAAGATTGAAGCGATTCGCTATGCGCGTGAAAATGATGTACCAATGCTGGGAGTCTGCTTGGGTATGCAGTTGACCTGTATCGAGTTTGCCCGTAATGTCTTAGGACTTGAAGGAGCTAATTCAGCAGAGCTAAATCCTGATACCAAATATCCTATCATCGATATCATGCGTGATCAGATTGATGTTGAGGACATGGGTGGTACCCTTCGTTTGGGACTTTATCCTTCTAAGCTAAAACGTGGTTCTAAGGCAGCGGCAGCTTATCATAACAAAGAGGTGGTGCAACGCCGTCACCGTCACCGTTATGAATTTAACAATGCTTTCCGTGAACAGTTTGAAGGAGCAGGTTTTGTCTTTTCAGGCGTTTCACCAGACAACCGCTTGGTAGAAATTGTGGAAATTCCAGAAAACAAATTCTTTGTGGCTTGTCAGTACCACCCAGAGCTTTCAAGTCGTCCAAACCGCCCAGAAGAACTCTACACTGCTTTTGTAACAGCAGCGGTTGAAAATAGTAAATAGTCATGATTAAACCTTTGAGAGTCATCTCAGAGGTTTTTCCTATATACATTTAGGATATCTCTTGCAAAAAAACAACATAGTGATATAATTAACATGGATAAAAACAGGAGGAAATCTCATGAAAAAAATTACACTATTGAGTTTGTCTTTAGCAGGTTTAGTTTTACTAGCTTTTCCTCATTCAGGAAAGGCTTTTGAACTTAAAGAAGACTGGGCATTTAAAGGTGGCATTCGATACGAGAATGGGAAAGTCAGCAAGATTAATAATGGATATGAAGTAAATATTAAAGTGTTAGATTTACCTAGTACTAGCGAAATCGAATGGACAGTTAGATTGAATGGAGAAAAACAAAATACTAACTTCTTAGCGGAGGAAAGAACTGTATCTAAAACTGAAGATAAGGGACGTTTCTTGCACTTTTATATCCCCTATGGATATCGTGGGGATATTGTAGTAGAGGCTAAGAGTGGAAATGAAGTAAAGACCTGGTCGACTAAAGTAGTTGACGATGTTGATTCAGATACTGCTAAGAGTGGCTACTTTGTTTTAGATGGTGACCAAATCTTAGAAAGTTCATGGGATTCTGTAAATGAGTCTTATATTGCAACGCTCCCAACTGTAACATCAGGAAAATCTGTTGTTGCTTGGCGTGAAGAAGAAGGAACTCTTAATTTAATTAAACCAGGAAAAATTGCTCGACAATATAATAGCAGTGGATCATATGTAGAACTTTCTCCAATCTTTGAAACTGCTAGCTGGCTAAAATCAAACCAAAACTGGTATTATCAAAAACAAGGTCAATTAGTTCAAAATGCTTGGATTAAGGATCAGGGAAGCTGGTATTTTATGGATGATAGAGGGGTTATGTTTAATCAAACATGGCTTCATCAAGGTGGTAGCTGGTATGCCTTTAAATCATCAGGAGCTATGATTTCAGCTGATTGGTTATATGATAACGGCTCTTGGTATTACCTAAAAGACTCAGGTTCAATGGCGACAGGCTGGCTTAGAGATGGTGGTACTTGGTATTATCTAAAAGACTCAGGTTCCATGGCAACAGGCTGGATCAAAGATAAGGGCTCTTGGTATTACCTAAAAGATTCTGGTGCGATGGCAACAGGTTGGATCAAAGATAATGGTAAGTGGTACTATCTGGCTTCATCTGGTAATATGCTTAGCAAAACACGCACACCAGATGGCTATTATGTAGATGCCAATGGCGTTTGGAAATAAATGTTAAACAGAGAAAGTCTACTGAGGAGGTAGATTTTCTTTTTTTCATTTTCACAATTATGAAAATCTGGAAAAAGGACATTATTTTTGGTAAGATAAGGGTATGGATTTTGAAAAAATTGAACAAGCATATACCTATTTACTAGAAAATGTCCAAATCATTCAAAATGATTTGACGACAAACTTTTACGATGCCTTGATTGAGCAAAATGGAATCTATCTGGATGGTCAGACAAATCTGGAAGATGTCAAGAAAAATAATCAAGCATTAAAACGATTGGCTCTTCGAAAAGAAGAGTGGTTACGAACCTACCAATTTTTATTAATGAAGGCAGCGCAAACAGAACCTCTCCAAGCAAATCACCAGTTTACACCAGACGCCATTGGTCACTTGATGATTTTTCTGATAGAGCAACTGTGGCCTGCTGAAAATCTAAGTTTATTAGAGTTGGGTTCTGGGATGGGAATTCTAGGTGCCAGCTTCTTAACGTCCATGAACAAAAAGGTAGATTACCTTGGGATTGAGCTAGATGACCTCTTGATCGATCTGGCTGCAAGTATGGCTGAAGTTATGGATCTGCAAATGGGCTTTGTCCAAGGAGATGCAGTACGTCCACAAGTGTTAAAAGAAAGTGATATTATTGTGAGCGACCTCCCGATTGGCTACTACCCAGACGATCAGATTGCCTCACGTTACCAAGTGGCAGCAAAGGATGAACATACTTACGCTCATCATCTATTAATGGAGCAATCTCTCAAGTATCTTAAGACGGGAGGCTATGCTATTTTTCTTGCTCCAACAGATCTTTTGACGAGTCCTCAGAGTGTCCTCTTGAAATCCTGGCTGACTAATCAGGCTCAACTAGTAGCTATCGTAGCTTTACCAGAGGATCTATTCGCTCAAGGAGCCCAGTCTAAGACCATTTTTGTTTTGCAAAAGAAGGTGGGAGAAGGGACAGAGCCCTTTGTTTATCCACTTACTAGCCTTCGGGATCCTGAAATTTTGTTGGAATTTAAGGAAAATTTTCAAAATTGGTGTCAAGAACATGAAATCTAGTATAAATTTTGATATAATAGTTGAAAACGCTTAAAAAAGGGGAAACATTATGACAAAAACCATTGCAATTAACGCTGGAAGCTCTAGCTTGAAATGGCAACTTTACCAAATGCCAGAAGAAAAAGTGCTTGCAAAAGGGTTGATTGAGCGAATTGGATTGAAAGATTCTATTTCTACAGTTAAATTTGATGGTCGTTCAGAGCAACAAGTTCTTGATATTGCAAACCACACTTTGGCTGTAAAAATCTTACTTGATGACTTGATTCGTTTTGATATTATTAAATCTTATGATGAGATTACTGGTGTAGGACACCGTGTCGTTGCAGGTGGAGAGTACTTTAAAGAGTCTACAGTTGTTGAAGGTGATGTAATTGAAAAAGTTGAAGAGTTAGGTCTTCTTGCTCCATTGCACAACCCTGCAAATGCTGCGGGTATTCGTGCCTTCAAGGAATTATTGCCAGATATTACGAGTGTCGTTGTTTTTGATACTTCCTTCCATACAAGTATGCCAGAGAAAGCTTATCGCTATCCTCTACCAACAAAATATTACACAGAAAACAAGGTTCGTAAGTACGGAGCCCATGGAACTAGCCATCAGTATGTTGCTCAAGAAGCAGCAAAACTTTTGGGGCGTCCACTTGAAGAGTTGAAGTTAATCACCTGTCACATCGGTAATGGTGCCTCTATTACAGCTGTTAAGGATGGGAAATCTGTTGATACCTCAATGGGATTCACTCCACTTGGTGGTGTAATGATGGGAACTCGTACAGGGGATATTGACCCTGCTATCATTCCTTATTTAATGCAATATACAGAGGACTTTAACAAGCCTGAGGATATCAGTCGTATTCTCAATCGTGAGTCAGGATTGATGGGTGTTTCTGGTAAATCTAGTGACATGCGTGATGTGATTGCTGCTATGGAGGCAGGAGATCACGATGCTACTTTGGCTTATGAAATGTATGTTGATCGTATCCAAAAACACATCGGACAGTACTTGGCTGTCCTAAATGGAGCAGATGCCATTATTTTCACGGCAGGTATCGGTGAAAATTCTGTTCATGTACGTGATGCTGTCATTTCAGGGATTTCTTGGTTCGGTTGTGATGTAGATCCAGAGAAAAATGTCTTTGGTGCAACCGGAGATATTTCGACAGATGCAGCAAGTGTCCGAGTACTGGTAATTCCAACAGACGAGGAATTAGTCATTGCACGTGACGTTGAACGTTTGAAAAAATAACAGATCAAAAAATCGACCTTCAATAATAAAGGTCGATTTTTTTAATCTAGGAAAACTACCATGAAAACTACCATTTAGTCAGCGAAACTTCGCCGCTATTGAGCCAAATCTTTTCACCGTTTGCTAATTCTATCTGCAGTTGTCCTTGGTCAGAGATGTCACAGGCTTTTCCTGTGATTATTTCTTGATCCTTCTTGAAGGAAATCTCTTTTCCTAAAACGATTGAGCGATTTTTATAGAGATAGAGGAGTTCATCGGCTTCTGTTTCATAGAAACATTTCCAGATTTCAGCAATCAATTCATTGCGAGTAATGGGAGTCTTTTGAGAAAATAAGCTTCCAGCTTTAGTTTGTAGATTCTTAGGAAATTCAGCGATAGAAAAGTTGATTCCGACCCCAATGATAACATCTGTAACGAGTCCAGTTTCGACGGAGGTAATGGCTTCGGTTAGAATACCAGCAATTTTTTTCTGGTTCAGGTAAATGTCATTGACCCACTTGATATCCACGTCGATTAAACTAAGGTTTTTGATAGCCTTGTAGATAGCTCCAGCTGTTAGAAGTGTATAGGCAGGAAGATTCTGATAAGGGAGATTGGGCTGTAGGTGAAGGGACATGTAAATTCCCCCCTTATCAGGTGAGTAATAAGGACGTTGAAAACGGCCACGTCCCATGGTTTGACTAGTGGAAAGGTAGAGCCTATCTCCTTTTGCACCAGCTTCCATAGCCTCTTTGGCATCGGTTTGGGTAGATTTAGTCGATGGTTTAAACAGGACAGTAATGGGACTATTCGCTTCGATTTCCTGAGGTAAGATAAGGTCACCGTCCAGAAGTTTATACCCACGATTTTTGATACTGTCAATCTCCAGTCCCTCTTGCTGGAGACGTTGGATAGCTTTCCATACTGAAGTTCGAGATAGGTTTAATCTCTCAGCTATTTTTTCTCCGCTTAGATAATCAGTCTCAGTAGCTAGTATTTTATAGACTTCTTGATAGGATTTCATGCTAGCCCCTTTCTGGAATAATTAGATTTATTGTACCATATTTTTAAAAAAGGGAGAGTGATTTTCAAGTAATCTTAGCTAACTATAAAATTTTACCCAGTTTTAGTTAGGATGATAGAGGCAAAGAGGTTTTCAAATCGCTTGAAAAATGGTAAAATGTTTTAATAACTTATTTATCTGAATGTGATATTCAGAAGGAAAGGATCTGTTGTGAAATCAATAGGTGTCATTGAAAAGTTAAAAAGTTTATCGAAACAAGAAGGACTTCTTTTGGGAGTTATTCTGAGTATTTTTCTTCCTTTTTATCTTTTTGTTATTATTTTTATCTCTTACTTACTTTGGTTAGTATATACCGGGGAGATGAAGGGGATTTTGAAACGTTTGTTTCAACATCCGGTCTTACTCTTTTTTATTGCCTATAGCACTGCAATTTCTCTTCTAGCACAAAATGTGATGGGAGTAGTTTCTTCGGTGGCCATGTTTCTGTTTGCCATTTTCTTTTACTATTACCAAGCTCAATTGACTCCTAAATTTTTTAGGTTGACGATTGAAGGAGTTTTAGCCTCGAGTGTCTTGGCAGCAGCCTTTGCAGCCTTGGAACATTTCCAAATTGTAAAGAAATTTGATTATACCTTCCTCTCACCACGAATGCAAGTTTGGCATCAAAACCGAGCGGAGGTTGCCTTCTTTAATCCCAATTACTATGGAATTATCTGTTGTTTCTGTATCATGATTGGCTTTTACCTGATTAGCACAACTAAGTTAAGGTGGTTACGAATCTTTTCTATGATTGCCATCTTTGCTAATTTATTCGGTTTAAACTTTACGCAGAATCGTACAGCTTTTCCAGCCATCATCTTTGGAGCCATCATTTACCTCTTCACGACCATTAAAAACTGGCGTGCATTCTGGCTTAGTATTGGAGTTTTTGGTGTTGGTTTAGCCTTTCTATTTTCGAGTGATTTAGGTGTTCGAATGGGAACCTTAGATTCATCTATGGAAGAACGTGTTTCTATCTGGAATGCTGGAATGGCCTTGTTTAAACAAAATCCCTTCTGGGGGGAAGGGCCACTAACCTATATGCATTCTTATCCCCGTATTGGAGCACCTTATCATGAACATGCTCATAGTATTTATATAGATACGATTTTGAGTTATGGAGTTGTCGGTACCGTTCTCTTGGGGATTGCTTCTGCCACTCCAGTACGAATGTTGATTGATATGAGTCAAGTACCTAGTAAGCGTCCTATCCTTGGACTTTACCTCTCTTTCTTGACAGTAGTAGCTGTGCACGGAATTTTTGATTTGGCTCTCTTTTGGATTCAATCATCTTTTATTTTCCTGTTAGTGATGTGTAGTTTACCACTAAAACATAGTATGATTGATGAATTAGTTGATTAAGAAAAAGATAGTAGAAACTAACATTTTCTACTATCTTTTTTCAATTCAATTATTGAATAGCCTGAACCAAGTCTTCAGCTTGTTGTTTTAGTGAAGTAGTAACACTGTCTTCAAGGACTAGTTTACCATCTACCCAAGCAGAATCATTGATACGAGCTGCAGTGAATTCACCTACAACTTGTGTACGGATGAATGGCAAGAGGTCTTTGTAGATTGCAAAGAGTTGTTCATGACCTGCATTTGCTACTGAAGACACAGTAACGATTTTATCTTGAAGAGCAGATGCTCCACGAGTGTCAGACAAGTCAATTGCGCGTGAAAGCCAGTCAAGCAAGTTTTTCACTGTTCCAGGAATTGAGAAGTTGTAGACTGGAGAGAAAATCCAGATAGCATCAGCAGCCAGAACAGCTTCACGAGCTGCTGCTACAGCTGGAAGAGTTGGAACTTCAAGTTCTTGGTTAAAAAGTGGGATTGCTGAGTAGTCAAGGTAGCTAATCTCAGCTTTTCCTGCAAGAGCTTTTTCGGCTTCTAGCGCCATTTGGTGGTTGAAGGAACCTTCACGAAGTGAACCAGCGATAAATAATACTTTTTTAGACATAGGGAGTCTCCTTTATATTTTAATCAGGGCTTTCTCTGTTGTTATAAACAATATTACAACAAAACGAAATCATTTGCAAGAAATTTGCCCAGAAAATAAAAATCGATGATAGTCAAGATTATTTTTAGGAGTAGAGATTAGGAAAAGTCTGTGAAATCAATGATTCAAGCGTCATATATTCCTGTCATAAGAGAAGTTCCGAGACAAATCCTTCTCCTTTATTCACTTGTAATTCACTTGGATAGATGGTAAAATAGACGAGTGAAAATGAGACAGAAAAAAGAAAAAAATTCCTTATTAATTCAGTACGGTATTGGTATGACCCTGCTGGTACTAGTTGTGACTTCTTCCTTTCTCTATTTGGTGTGGCTTAGCATGAAGCCTTATCAGACAGCGAAGGTAGAAGGGGAAAAACTTGCCAAGCAGTATGCGAATCTAAAAACGGTCAGCCAGGTTGATTTCTTCAATGGTTTAGAGAGCTATTATAGTGTCCTTGGCCAAGACAAGAATCAAAAACCAGTAGCTGTTTTAATTGAGAAAAATAGTCAAAAAATCTATGTGTATCAACTAGAAAGTGGCACTTCACAAGAAAAAGCAGAAGCAGTTGTCAGAGAAAAAGGAGCAACTGAGATTGACACGATTACCTTTGGGCGGTATGCTGATAAGCCTGTCTGGGAAATCAAGTCTGGAGGAGACTATTATCTAGTGGATTTTGAAACTGGTGCCCTAATTGAAAAGGAGAAACTATGAAATTATCTAAACGTGTCTTAGAAATGGAAGAAAGCGTCACTCTGGCTAGTGATGCAAGAGCAAAGAAGTTAAAGGCTGAAGGAAAAGATGTTCTTTTCTTAACTTTAGGTCAGCCCGATTTTCATACTCCTGAAAATATTCAAGATGCTGCTGTTGAGGCTATTCGAGATGGACGTGCTTCTTTCTATACGGTAGCTTCAGGTTTGCCTGAATTAAAAGCAGCGGTCAATACCTATTTTGAACGCTATTATGGTTATTCTGTAGCGGCTAATGAAGTCACTTTTGCTACTGGTGCCAAGTTCTCCCTTTATACTTTCTTTATGGCTGTGATTAATCCTGGAGATGAGGTTATCATTCCAACACCTTACTGGGTTAGCTATGGGGATCAAGTGAAAATGGCTGAAGGTGTTCCAGTCTTTGTTCAAGCCAAGGAAGACAATCACTTTAAAGTGACTGTTGAGCAATTAGAAGCAGCTCGTACAGATAAGACCAAGGTCTTGGTTCTTAATTCACCATCTAATCCTACCGGTATGATCTATTCTCGTGAGGAACTCTTGGCCATTGGAAATTGGGCTGTTGAACATGACATTCTCATCCTAGCAGATGATATTTATGGTCGTTTGGTCTATAACGGAAATGAATTCGTCCCAATCTCTAGTCTATCAGAAGCCATTCGCAAGCAAACCATTGTCATTAACGGGGTATCAAAAGCCTACGCAATGACAGGTTGGCGTGTAGGTTATGCAGTGGGTGATCCAGAAATCATTGCTGCCATGAGTAAATTGACAGGTCAAACAACTTCAAATCTGACAGCAGTGTCTCAATATGCAACGATTGAAGCGCTAACTGGACCGCAAGACTCTGTAGAAACTATGCGTCAGGCTTTTGAGGAACGTCTCAATACCATTTATCCTCTCTTGTGCCAAGTCCCTGGTTTTGAAGTTGTCAAACCACAAGGAGCTTTCTATCTCTTTCCAAATGTCAAAAAAGCTATGGAGATGAAAGGTTATAGCGATGTAACAGCATTTACAACGGCTATCCTTGAGGAAGTTGGTCTGGCCTTGATTACAGGAGCCGGATTTGGAGCACCAGAAAATGTTCGTCTCAGCTACGCAACAGACTTGGAAACTCTAAAAGAAGCCATTCGTCGTTTGCACCAATTTATGGAAAAATAAGAAGTTAAACCTCCGTCCTTTTGGCGGAGGTTTTTGTAGCTAAAAACTTATGAATTTCTATCAAACAAGCTAGCTATCAGCCATTATTTGTGGTACAATAGTGGGTAATAATGTCTTTGGACAAGTTAAACGAAAAAAGGAAGATAAATGATGACAAAACGTGTAACAATTATCGAAGTAAAAGATTACGTTGGTCAAGAAGTCACTATCGGTGCTTGGGTTGCCAACAAATCAGGAAAAGGGAAAATTGCTTTCTTGCAATTGCGTGATGGAACAGCCTTTTTCCAAGGTGTGGCTTTTAAACCAAACTTTATCGAAAAATTTGGAGAAGAAGTAGGTCTTGAAAAATTTGACACCATCAAACGTCTAAGTCAAGAAACATCTGTTTTCGTGACAGGGATTGTTAAAGAAGATGAGCGTTCTAAATTTGGTTACGAATTGGATATTACAGACATCGAAGTTATCGGTGAATCTCAAGATTACCCAATCACTCCAAAAGAACATGGAACAGACTTCTTGATGGACAACCGTCACTTGTGGCTTCGTTCACGCAAACAAGTAGCTGTCATGCAAATCCGTAATGCTATCATCTATGCAACTTATGAGTTCTTTGATAAAAATGGCTTCATGAAGTTTGATAGCCCAATTCTTTCAGGAAATGCTGCAGAAGATTCAACTGAACTGTTTGAAACTGACTACTTTGGAACACCAGCCTACTTGAGTCAATCTGGTCAGCTTTATCTTGAAGCTGGTGCTATGGCTCTTGGTCGCGTCTTTGACTTTGGTCCTGTATTCCGTGCTGAAAAATCTAAGACTCGACGTCACTTGACTGAGTTCTGGATGATGGATGCGGAGTACTCTTATTTGACACATGATGAGTCACTTGACTTGCAAGAAGCTTATGTCAAAGCTTTGCTTCAAGGTGTTCTTGATCGTGCCCCTCAAGCCTTGGAAACCTTGGAACGTGATACAGAGCTCTTGAAACGCTACATTGCAGAGCCATTCAAACGTATCACTTACGATGAAGCCATTGATCTCTTGCAAGAGCATGAAAATGATGAAGATGCAGACTACGAACATCTCGAGCATGGTGATGACTTTGGTTCACCACACGAAACATGGATTTCAAACCACTTTGGTGTACCAACCTTCGTGATTAACTACCCAGCAGACATCAAGGCCTTCTACATGAAACCAGTTCCTGGTAACCCAGATCGCGTACTTTGTGCAGACTTGCTCGCACCAGAAGGTTACGGAGAAATCATCGGTGGTTCAATGCGTGAGGAAGACTACGATGCCCTTGTAGCGAAGATGGAATCTCTTGGTATGGATCGTACAGAATATGAATTCTATCTTGATCTTCGTAAATACGGTACAGTACCACACGGTGGATTTGGTATTGGTATCGAGCGTATGGTAACCTTCGCAGCAGGTACAAAACACATCCGTGAAGCTATTCCATTCCCACGTATGTTGCACCGTATTAAACCTTAATAGCCATAAAAACGCCGTCTGGCGTTTTTATACTCTTCGAAAATCAAATTCAAACTACGTCAGCTTCACCTTGCCGTACTCAAGTACAGCCTGTGGCTAGCTTCCTAGTTTGCTCTTTGATTTTCATTGAGTATTACTTTAAATGAAAGAGGTGGAGAAAATGTAGGCAACTTTAAGTAAGTCTTTTAGAAAAACTCATATTACATATTGAAAGAGAGAAAACAATGTTTAAAAGAACTTACAAACGCAATATTCCACTCTTAGCAGGTCTGGAATTCACTTCTTATTTTGGGATTACCAGTTTTTGGATTTTATTTTTTATTCAGAATGGTCTTTCCTTACTTCAAATCGGTCTATTAGAGAGTATTTTTCATGGGACAAGTCTCTTGTGTGAAATCCCATCTGGTATGTTAGCAGATCGATTTAGTTACAAGACCAATCTCTATTTGGCTCGCTTGGCTAGTATTGTATCCTCTATCTTGATTTTGTTTGGTCAGGGGAATTTTTGGATCTATGCTCTTGCCATGATGGTCAGTGCTTGGTCCTATAATTTTGACTCGGGAACCAGTACCGCTTTCTTATATGATTCGGCGGTTGAAGCGGGTCAAAAGGACCGATATCTTCAGATTTCTAGCTTTTTATCTGGTGTGGCAGAAGTCACCCGAACCCTAGGTACAGTTGTGGCAGGCTTCTTCATTCACGGAGCACTTGCCTGGACCTATCTGATTGCTATAGGATTTTCATTTCTTTCTATCATTTTGATTTATTTTATGAAAGAACCAATGGCTAAGAGAGAGAAAAATGAAGTCTTAACCTTTAAAATGATTGTCCAGCAAGTTCGTAAAGAATGGAAGGAAAAACCAATACTCTTTTACTGGATGCTGACTTATCAGCTAGTAGGGACACTCATGTGTATGTTTTACTTTTATTATCAGCAGAAAATAAGTGACTTAGCAGGATGGCAGGTTTCACTGGTTATGCTTATTGGTAGTAGCTTAAATCTTATAGCGGTTTATGTAGCTAGTCAAATCGGTAAAAAATGGAATAGTAATCGAGTTTTTCCGACTCTTGTTGCACTAACGGGCTTGGCCTTGTTGTTGGTGTTTTCAGGAACCCCCTTTGCTTTTCTTCTTGTATATCTTTTAACTGATACATTTTATGCAGTTTATCAGCCAATCTATTTCAATGACTTACAAGGTTATTTACCTTCCAGTGTAAGAGCAACTATGCTTAGTATCAATTCCATGCTCTTTAGTTTATCTATGATTGTCATTTTCCCGTTGACAGGCTGGATGATTGATCGTTGGGGTCTTGTAGCGGTCTTTTTAGTTCTAGGTCTTATCTTGCTTTTAATTTATCCTATATTAATAATCAGTCTGACAAGGATGGGCAAGCTATTAGATAAGGACTTAAAAACTTAGTAAAGCACGAAAACCTATTTGCCCAAAGAATTATCCTGTGGTACAATAGCAAGAGGAAAAGGAGAAGAGTATGATCGATGTAGAAGAAATTCTAAGTAAGATGAATCCCAATCAAAAGATCAACTATGACCGTGTCATGCAAAAGATGGTTCAAGTTTGGGAAAAAAATGAAGAAAGACCAACCATTCTCATGCACGTCTGTTGTGCTCCTTGTAGCACCTATACTTTAGAGTATTTGACCAAGTATGCAGATGTAACCATTTATTTTGCTAATTCAAATATCCATCCTAAAGCTGAGTATCATAAGCGTGCCTATGTGACAAAAAAGTTTGTCAGTGATTTCAATGAACGAACTGGCAACAAGGTTCAATATCTAGAAGCACCCTATGAACCCAACGAATACCGTCAGCTGGTCAGAGGTTTGGAAGAAGAACCTGAAGGTGGCGATCGTTGCAAGGTTTGTTTTGACTATCGCTTGGACAAGACAGCCCAAGTGGCTATGGACTTAGGATTTGACTACTTCGGTTCAGCCCTGA
This sequence comes from Streptococcus pseudopneumoniae, assembly GCF_001073085.1. Classification (GTDB taxonomy): domain Bacteria; phylum Bacillota; class Bacilli; order Lactobacillales; family Streptococcaceae; genus Streptococcus; species Streptococcus pseudopneumoniae_M. The sequence continues at coordinate 26,791 of NZ_JVFV01000024.1, read as the reverse complement.
CTATCAGTCCTCACAAAAATTCACAAACCATCAATAGTATCGGGATTGATGTGCAGAAAATTTACACCACTCATTATCTTCCGAGCGACTTTAAGAAAAATCAAGGCTATAAACGTTCTGTAGAGATGTGTGAAGAGTATGACATCTATCGCCAATGCTACTGTGGCTGTGTCTATGCAGCTCAAGCACAGAATATTGACTTGGTACAGGTCAAAAAGGATGCAACCGCCTTTATGGTAGATAAGGATATCGAGAAAGACTATTCCCATATTAAATTTACTGTTACGAAATTAGATATTTAGACGAAAACCTGCCCAATGTGGCAGGTTTTTTGCTTATAAAAAAACGAGGTCAGGATTTTAATCCTGACCTCTGACAACTTTACCGATTCTTTAGTTCTACGTAGCGTTTGTACCAAATGTTGACATAGGCTTCTGAGAAAGGACCTCGCTCATTGTTAATCCAATCAACAAGAATCTTAACATGCTCTTTCAGAATATAGTCTAGATCAGAAGAATACTTCATTTTTCGCTTGTGTCGTTCATACTCCTCAACGTCCAAGAGGCGTTTCTCACCATCTGTAAAAACTTTAACATCCAAATCATAGTCAATGTATTTTAAAGCTTCTTCATCCAGATAGTAAGGACTTGCCATATTGCAGTAGTAGGAAATACCATTATCACGAATCATAGCGATAATATTAAACCAATATTTCTTGTGAAAGTAAACAATAGCCGGTTCTCTAGTCACCCAACGACGACCATCACTCTCGGTAACGAGTGTATGGTCATTGACGCCGATAATAGCGTTCTCTGTTGTTTTTAGTACCATGGTGTCTCGCCAAGTGCGGTGAAGACTCCCATCATGCTTATAACTTTGAATTGTAATAAAGTCGCCTTCTTTTGGAAGTCTCATAACTAACCAACTTTCTACAATTTATAAGTTTATCGTTTACTATTGTATCACATTTTTGTTTAAAGTTCTTAGTTTTTTTATGAAAAAATTAAAGATATTCTCTGAGAGCGCTGGCTATATCCGAAAAATCGTAGCCTTTTCGTGCTAAAACTTGGGTCAAACGCTGCTTGAGTTCGTATCCTTCATACTTCCGCGAATATTTTCGATATTGCTTATCCAACTCTTTAAAGATTAGCTCCTGAACGGTTTCCTCTTCTATCTGGTTATCCAGTTGGTCAAAGGCTGTTTTAGCTTCCGAGTAGGAAAACCCTTTGTTAGTAAGATTTTGGATTATCTTATCTTGTAGAGCGCGAGCAGGCAATTTACCCTGATATTTTTTCAGTAGTTTTTCGGCTGTACGCTCTGCGACTTCCGTCAGATCAAATTCTTGTAAAACTTCTTGGATGATAGACTTAGCAACCCCTTTTTGAGAAATCTTCTGCATCAGCATATAGCTTCCCTTATCTCCTGAAAGTTGATTGGAATTGATAATAGCGTAGGCATACTGACGATCATTGATCCAATTGTCGTCCTTTAGAGACTGAATGACTTGTTGAATGATTTTCTCATCAATTTCATGTTTGGCAAGATAATCTCTAACTTCTTTTTCAGTACGGGCCATGAAGGATAAGTGGTAGAGAGCTAGATTTTTACTGTAGGAAAATTGCGCAAAGGATTTAATCTCAGTTAGTTCCTCAGCTGAAATCTCTTTCCCTTTTGTTAACATAAAGCGAACAATGGTATCCTCTGTAATATAGCAGGTTTGGTCGATATCAAGTTCGAGCAGATAGAGTCTTTTTTTCTTTTCCAGTTTTGTGATTTTCATATTTTCCTCTTACCCAAATGCTTCAAAGGCGGCAACGAGTCGAAGTTTGTTGCTATCAACTAGCTCTCTCCCGTAACAGTCGAGAAATAGTTCAGCATATTTGGGGTCTTTTAAGTTGTAATTGAGGGACCAAATTGCCCAAAAGAGATCGATATGCCGATCACTGAAATCAGCCAAACCAAGATCAATAAAGCAAGAGAAATGGCTAGCATCTTTGAGAATAAAGTTTGGTAGACAGGCATCCCCGTGAATAAAGGCATCTGTTTCTAAAAGGTACCCTTGTTCTTGGATGAGTTGGAAGGCCTCTTCGCGACTGTTAATCTGGAATTGGGGTAGGAGCGCCTTGGCATAGAACTCCCCTTTTTCATAGTTTTTAAAGGCTCTGTCTTTATAGGATTTTAAATGATTTTCTGATGGAAAATTTTGTGGGTTTAAGCTGTGAAGCTTTTTAAGAGCCTCTGCCATTGTTCGGCAGATTTTTTCTGGCTGATCTAAAAAAGCGAGAGCATTACGACCAATAGCCTCTTTAGTCAGGAGGTAGTCTTTATCTTTAGATAGATATTCGATAACCGGAGTTCCCAGTCCTTTGGTTTCAAACCACCTTGCAATGCTAGCTTCTCGCTCTAATCTTCCCTTTTGATCTATTTTTAAATAGTAACCTGAGTCAAGATAAAGGACCCTTGCGCCTGAATGAGAAGAGCTGTCAGAAAGGCTTGCCCCCTCTATATAAGTTCGTAATTGCTCAGGAAAAATCAATGAGGAAAAAGATATCTTTGTATTCATGCTTTTATTGTAACATATTCTTAACCATTGAGAAACTACGTGGTATAATAGACTTATGAATCTAAAAGTCAAACAAAAAATTCCATTAAAAATTAAGCGCATGGGGATTAACGGGGAAGGTATCGGTTTTTTCCAGAAAACCCTTGTTTTTGTTCCTGGTGCCCTCAAGGGTGAAGATATCTATTGTCAGGTGACTTCTGTTAAGCGTAACTTTGTTGAGGCTAAACTCCTTGAGGTCAATAAAAAATCTAAGTTTCGAGTGGTTCCAGACTGTACCATTTATAATGAGTGTGGAGGCTGTCAAATCATGCACCTGCATTACGACAAGCAGCTGGAGTTTAAGACGGATCTCCTCCATCAAGCTCTGAAAAAGTTTGCCCCTGCTGGCTATGAAAACTATGAAATCAGACCAACCATTGGTATGCAGGAACCCAAGTATTATCGAGCTAAACTACAATTCCAAACGCGAAAGTTTAAGGGCCAGGTCAAGGCAGGATTATATGCTCAAAATTCCCATTATTTGGTTGAGCTAAAAGACTGTCTGGTTCAAGACAAGGAGACGCAAATTATTGCCAATCGCATTGCTGAACTCTTGACCTACCATCAAATTCCGATTACAGATGAACGGAAAATTCTTGGAGTTCGAACCATCATGGTTCGTCGAGCACGGAAAACTGGGCAAGTTCAGATTATCATTGTGACCAATCGTCAATTAAATCTGACTCAATTTGTGAAAGATTTAGTCAAGGATTATCCTGAAGTAGTGACTGTCGCAGTCAATACCAATACTGCAAAAACCAGTGAGATTTATGGAGACAAGACCGAGATTATTTGGGGTCAAGATAGTATAGGCGAAGGTGTTCTAGACTATGAATTTTCTCTTTCACCAAGAGCTTTTTACCAACTCAATCCTGAACAGACAGAAATTCTCTATAGTGAAGCCGTTAAGGCCTTAGATGTAAATGAGAATGACCATCTGATTGATGCCTATTGTGGTGTTGGGACCATTGGTTTTGCCTTTGCTAAGAAAGTCAAAAGCTTGAGAGGGATGGATATTATTCCAGAAGCTATTGAGGATGCCAAAGAAAATGCTAAGCGCATGGGTTATACCAATACTCACTATGAAGCAGGAACTGCAGAAGAAATCATCCCCCGCTGGTACAAGGAAGGCTATCGTGCAGATGCTTTGATTGTGGACCCGCCACGTACTGGTTTAGATGATAAGCTCTTGGATACCATTGTCAAATACGCTCCTGAAAAGATGGTCTATGTTTCCTGCAATGTATCTACCTTGGCGCGTGATTTAGTCCGTTTGGTAGAGATCTATGACCTGCATTATATCCAGTCCGTTGACATGTTTCCACACACGGCTAGAACAGAAGCAGTGGTCAAATTAACGAGGCGCAAGGTAGCTTCCAAATAGAAATGGCAACTGGAAAGTTTTTGAAAAGAAGACTTCTAGTTACAGAGTAAGATTTGCAAGCTATCTATAAATATGATAAAATAAGTAGAAAATAAAATGAAAAAAGAGGTATGTGAAATGTCACGTAAACCATTTATCGCTGGTAACTGGAAAATGAACAAAAACCCAGAAGAAGCAAAAGCATTTGTTGAAGCTGTAGCATCAAAACTTCCTTCATCAGACCTTGTTGAAGCAGGTATCGCAGCTCCTGCTCTTGACTTGACAACTGTTCTTGCTGCTGCTAAAGGTTCAAACCTTAAAGTTGCTGCTCAAAACTGCTACTTTGAAAATGCTGGTGCTTTCACTGGTGAAACTAGCCCACAAGTTTTGAAAGAAATCGGTACTGACTACGTTGTTATCGGTCACTCAGAACGTCGTGACTACTTCCACGAAACAGACGAAGACATCAACAAAAAAGCAAAAGCAATCTTTGCTAACGGCATGCTTCCAATCATCTGTTGTGGTGAATCACTTGAAACTTACGAAGCTGGTAAAGCAGCAGAATTCGTAGGTGCTCAAGTTTCAGCTGCTCTTGCTGGATTGACTGCAGAACAAGTAGCTTCATCAGTTATCGCTTATGAGCCAATCTGGGCTATCGGTACTGGTAAATCTGCTTCACAAGACGACGCACAAAAAATGTGTAAAGTTGTTCGTGACGTTGTAGCTGCTGACTTCGGTCAAGAAGTAGCTGACAAAGTACGTGTTCAATACGGTGGTTCAGTTAAACCTGAAAACGTTGCTTCATACATGGCTTGTCCAGACGTTGACGGAGCTCTTGTTGGGGGTGCATCACTTGATCCAGAAAGCTTCTTGGCGTTGCTTGACTTTGTAAAATAAGCTTCAAATATCTGAGACAGACAGTTCCCTCCCTCGAGGTTAAGACTGCCTGTCTTCTTTTTAGTAAAAAGGCGTGCGAAAGCACGCTCTTTTCTGCATTTTATACTCAATGAAAATCAAAGAGCAAACTAGGAAGCGAGCCGCAGGCTGTACTTGAGTACGGCAAGACGAAGCTGACGTGGTTTGAATTTGATTTTTGAAGAGTATTAGAAGAAAAAGAAAGGAGAATCATGCTGTATATTTGGTCTTATCTCAAACGCTATCCCAAGTGGCTAGTTTTAGACTTCCTCGGAGCTATTTTCTTTGTCATTGTCAATCTAGGTCTACCAACTGTTCTGGCTCGCATGATTGACCAAGGAATCAACCAAGGCGATAAGGATAAACTCTATTTTTGGGCTGTTATCATGTTGGTTATTATCGTCTTAGGAACATGTGGACGGATTGTGCTATCTTATGCGGCTAGTAAATTGACCACCAATATGGTCAAGGATATGCGAAATGATGTCTATGCTAAATTACAAGAGTATTCTCATCATGAGTATGAACAAATCGGAGTATCCTCATTAGTTACTCGTATTACGAGTGATGCCTTTGTCCTCATGCAGTTTGCAGAACAGACGCTTAAGTTGGGTGTCATCACTCCCATGATGATGCTGTCGAGTATTCTCATGATTTTCTTGACGAGTCCCTCACTGGCCTGGATTGTCGCTTTTTCCGTTCCTTTTCTAGCTGTAGTAGTCATTTATGTGGCGGTCAAAACGCGTCCTTTATCTGAAAAGCAACAGAAAACACTGGACAAGATTAACCAGTATGTCCGTGAAAATTTGATGGGGCTACGAGTGATTCGTGCCTTTGCTCGTGAAGACTTCCAAGAAAAACGTTTCGAAGAGAAAAATGCAATCTATGCGGATAATTCGAATCGCTTGTTCAAATTAACTGGTTTGACAGAACCACTTTTTGTGCAAATCATTATTGCCATGATTGTGGCTATCGTTTGGTTTGCTTTGGATCCTCTCAAGCAAGGAAGTTTGCAGATTGGGGATTTGGTAGCCTTCATCGAGTATAGTTTCCACGCCCTCTTGTCCTTCCTCTTCTTGTCAAACCTCTTTACCATGTATCCACGTACGGCTGTATCTAGTGAGCGTTTGAAGGAAATCATGGACATGCCCATTTCCATTGATCCAAATGAGGATGGAATTCAAGAAACAGAAACTCATGGATATCTAGAATTTGATAATGTGACCTTTGCCTATCCTGGGGAAACAGAAAGCCCTGTTTTGCATAATATTTCCTTCACTGCTAAACCGGGTGAAACCATTGCATTTATCGGTTCAACTGGGTCAGGTAAGTCTACTCTAGTTCAATTGATTCCTCGTTTCTACGATGTTACGCTAGGGAAAATCAAGGTCGATGGTGTTGATGTTCGGGATTACCGTCTCAAATCACTCCGTCAGAAGATTGGATTTATTCCACAAAAGGCCTTGCTTTTTACTGGGACTATCGCAGACAATCTCCGTTACGGGAAAGAGGATGCCAGTCATGAGGACTTGCACCAAGCAGCAGATGTGGCCCAAGCCAAAGACTTTATCGAAAGTCGAGAAGAAGGTTTTGCGACGCATCTGGCAGAAGGCGGAAGCAACCTATCAGGTGGTCAGAAACAACGTTTGTCGATAGCACGAGCAGTCATCAAGGGTCCAGATATCTATATCTTTGATGATTCTTTCTCAGCCTTGGACTACCGTACAGATGCTATTTTGCGCCGTCGTCTCAAGGAAGTGACACAAGATGCTACGGTATTGATTGTCGCGCAGCGTGTTGGAACTATCATGGATGCTGACCAGATTATCGTCCTTGATAAGGGTGAAATTGTTGGTCGTGGTCGTCATGAAGAATTGATGGAAACCAATGACATTTATCGAGAAATTGCTGAGTCGCAACTGAAAAATGCGTCTCTGACAGAATAATAGGAGGTAAAAGATGAAACAACAATCTAGTCTAGCTCGTCTATGGAGCTATTTGAAAGCCTACCGTTTTTCTGTTTTCTTTGCAGTCTTCTTGAAAATAGTCAGCGTCATTATGAGTGTTATCGAGCCATTCGTATTGGGGCTTGCTATCACTGAGTTAACCAGCAACCTCCTTGCCATGGCAAATGGTGTTGCAGGAGCAGGTATTAATACCCCTTATATCGCAATGATTCTGGTTATCTATCTCTTGCGTGGTCTTCTCTATGAGTTGGGGTCATATTATTCAAACTACTTTATGACCAATGCGGTGCAGTCCATGATACAGGATTTGAGAAATGAAATGAGCGTAAAAATCAATCGCATCCCTGTGTCCTACTTTGACAAGCACCAGTTTGGAGATTTGTTAGGTCGTTTTACCAGTGACGTTGAAACTGTTTCGAACGCTCTACAACAATCCTTCTTACAGATTGTTAATGCAGTCTTTACCATTCTTTTTGTTATGGGAATGGTCCTCTATCTAAATCTTCAATTGGCTATCATTGTTATCTTGTCGATTCCGATTACTTATTTTGGTGCTAAAACGATTCTGAATCGTTCGCAGCCGTACTTTAAACAGCAAGCAGCTATTCTGGGACAAATGAATGGATTTGTACAGGAAAGCTTAACAGGTTTTAATGTTCTAAAACTTTTCGGACGTGAAGAAAACTCTCAAGAGAGATTTGAAAAGATTACGGATGAATTGCAACAAGTCGGATTTAAGGCTAGCTTTATTTCAGGATTGATGATGCCTGCCCTTCACATCGTATCTGATTTAACCTACCTGATTGTTGCAGTATTGGGTGGATTGCAGGTTATTGCAGGGCGCTTGACGATTGGTAATATGCAAGCTTTCGTTCAGTATGTGTGGCAAGTTAGCCAGCCGATCCAAAATATCACTCAATTAGCTGGACAAATGCAAAGTGCTAAGTCTTCGCTTGACCGTGTCTTCGAAGTTCTAGATGAACAGGAAGAAGTTCAAACTACAGAAGTAAAAGACTTGGCACCATTGACAGGTCAAGTTAGTTTCAAAAATGTCGATTTCCAATATGTGGAAAACAAACCATTGATTCGCAATTTCAACCTAGATGTTGAACCTGGAGAGATGGTGGCTATCGTAGGACCTACTGGAGCAGGGAAAACAACCTTGATTAACCTTCTCATGCGTTTTTACGATGTGACAGCTGGTGCCATTTTAGTGGATGGCCAAGATATTCGTGACCTGTCTCGTCAGGACTATCGTCGACAGTTTGGTATGGTCTTACAGGATGCCTGGCTCTATGAAGGCAGTATCAAGGAAAATCTTCGCTTTGGAAATCTTGAGGCAACAGATGAAGAAATCGTTGAAGCTGCTAAGGCGGCCAATGTTGACCACTTTATCCGCACTCTTCCTGGTGGCTATAACATGGAGATGAATCAAGAATCTAGTAATATTTCTCTTGGGCAAAAACAGTTGTTAACTATCGCGCGTGCTCTCTTGGCGGATCCTAAAATTCTAATCCTTGATGAAGCGACATCATCAGTCGATACCCGCTTGGAGCTCTTGATTCAAAAGGCCATGAAACGTTTGATGAAGGGAAGAACCAGCTTTGTCATTGCCCATCGACTTTCTACTATTCAGGAAGCTGATAAGATATTGGTACTTAAAGATGGACAGATAATCGAACAGGGAAATCATGAAAGTCTTTTAGCTGCAAAAGGTTTCTATTATGATCTTTATCAAAGTCAATTTTCGAATAAAAACAGAGAAAATAGCTAGGATAAATAGCCACTCATTTTCTTAAATTATCAGTCAATTACAACTTTTCTCAGATAGTACACTTTCCTTGCTATCGTATGCTGGGAGTAGTATACTAAAATAGTAATCAATAAAGATGGTTACAAAAAATAATTATGAGGTGAGAAAAATGGTAGAATTGAAAAAAGAAGCAGTAAAAGACGTAGCAACATTAACTAAACCAGCGGCAGAAGCGCTAGTAAATACAAAGGAAGTTTTGAATCAAGCAGTAGCAGACTTGTATGTAGCACATATCGCTCTTCATCAAGTACACTGGTACATGCGTGGACGTGGATTCATGGTATGGCATCCTAAGATGGATGAATACATGGATAGCCTTGATGGTTACCTAGATGAAATCAGCGAACGCTTGATTACACTTGGTGGAAAACCATACTCTACTTTGACAGAATTCCTTCAACACAGTGAAATCGAAGAAGAAGTTGGAGAGTTCCGCAATGTAGAAGAAAGTTTGGAACGTGTTCTTGAAATTTATCGTTACCTCATCACTCTTTTCCAAAAAGCTTTGGATGTGACTGATGAAGAAGGCGATGATGTAACTAATGATATCTTTGTTGGTGCTAAGGCAGACCTTGAAAAAACTGTCTGGATGCTTGCAGCAGAATTAGGACAAGCACCTGGTTTGTAAGATACTCTATTTTGTCAAAAATCCGTAGAAAGTTTCTACGGATTTTTTCTATTTCGGAGGGCGTTCCAAAACAGTCTTTTTTCAAGATTTTTGATAAAATAGAACTATCAATAAAAAGGATGAAAGCATGACAAAGAAAATCGTAGCCATCTGGGCACAAGATGAAAAGGGTGTAATCGGAAAAGAGGATCGCTTACCATGGCATTTGCCAGCAGAGTTAAAACATTTTAAAGAAACAACCTTGAATCATGCCATCTTGATGGGACGTGTCACCTTTGATGGAATGGGACGACGATTGCTTCCAGGACGTGAAACCTTAATTTTGACTCGAAATCCTGAAGAAGCAATCGATGGTGCTCTGATCTTCCAAAATGTTGAGGATGTTTTAGGTTGGTATCATCATCAGGCTAAGAATCTCTATATCATTGGTGGCAAGCAGATTTTTCAGCTTTTTGAACCTTATCTCGATGAGATTATTGTGACACAAATCCATGCTCAAGTTGAAGGGGATACTTTTTTTCCATCAGATTTCGACTTGACTGTTTTTGAGACTGTTGCAAGCAAATCTTATATCAAGGATGAGAAAAATGCCTATGATTTTACCATCGAATATAGAAAGAGAAAGGAAGTCTAATGGAGCGCAGTATTTTTGGATTTTTTACAGCTCTTTTGTGTGCTGTCTGTCTTGTGGCTGGATCACACGCTTTTCGTAAAAAGCGCTATGGACTTGCTACTCTGCTTTGGCTTAATGCTTTTACAAACTTGGTGAATAGCATTCATGCTTTTTATATGACCTTATTTTAGATAGAAAAATCATTTAGAACGGAAGGGAATCATGCCTACAAATAGGAAAAATGATATGATGGTTTATTGCTCATTTTGTGGCAAAAGCCAAGAAGAAGTTAAAAAAATAATCGCTGGGAACAATGCCTTTATCTGTAATGAATGTGTGGAGTTGGCCCAGGAGATTATTCGTGAGGAGTTGGCTGAGGAAGTCTTGGCAGACTTGTCTGAAGTACCAAAACCAATCGAACTCCTGAATATTTTGAACCACTATGTGATTGGTCAAGATCGTGCTAAACGTGCCTTGGCAGTGGCTGTATATAACCACTACAAACGCATCAATTTCCATGACACTCGTGAAGAGACTGAAGATGTGGATTTGCAAAAGTCAAACATTTTGATGATTGGCCCAACTGGTTCAGGGAAGACTTTCCTTGCTCAAACTCTTGCTAGAAGTTTGAATGTACCATTTGCCATTGCAGATGCAACAGCACTTACTGAGGCTGGTTATGTTGGTGAGGACGTGGAAAATATCCTCCTCAAACTCTTGCAAGCAGCTGACTTTAACATCGAACGTGCAGAACGTGGAATTATCTATGTGGATGAGATTGACAAGATTGCTAAGAAGAGCGAAAATGTTTCCATCACACGTGATGTTTCTGGTGAAGGGGTGCAACAAGCCCTCCTCAAAATTATCGAGGGAACTGTAGCTAGCGTACCACCTCAAGGAGGACGCAAACATCCTCAACAAGAAATGATTCAAGTGGATACCAAGAATATCCTCTTCATCGTGGGTGGTGCCTTCGATGGCATCGAAGAAATTGTCAAACAGCGTTTGGGAGAAAAAGTCATTGGTTTTGGACAAAATAACAAGGCTATTGACGAAAACAGCTCATACATGCAAGAAATCATTGCAGAGGACATTCAAAAATTCGGTATTATCCCTGAGTTGATTGGGCGCTTGCCTGTCTTTGCAGCTCTGGAGCAGTTGACAGTAGATGACTTGGTTCGCATTTTGAAAGAGCCAAGAAATGCCTTGGTCAAACAATACCAGACCTTGCTTTCTTATGATGATGTTGAGTTAGAATTTGACGACGAAGCCCTTCAGGAAATTGCTAACAAAGCTATCGAACGCAAAACTGGTGCGCGTGGTCTTCGCTCAATCATTGAAGAAACCATGCTAGACGTTATGTTTGAAGTTCCAAGTCAAGAAAATGTGAAAACAGTTCGTATCACAAAAGAAGCGGTTGACGGAACGGCTAAGCCAATCCTAGAGACAGCCTAGAGGTGACTATGGAAATCAATACACACAATGCTGAGATTTTACTGAGTGCTGCCAACAAGTCCCACTATCCGCAGGATGAACTTCCTGAGATTGCTCTTGCAGGTCGCTCAAATGTTGGTAAATCTAGTTTTATCAATACCATGCTCAATCGAAAAAATCTAGCTCGTACTTCTGGGAAACCAGGAAAAACACAACTACTCAATTTCTTTAATATTGATGATAAGATGCGTTTTGTAGACGTTCCTGGTTATGGTTACGCCCGTGTTTCCAAAAAAGAACGCGAAAAATGGGGTCGTATGATTGAGGAATATTTAACTAATCGAGAAAATCTTCGGGCAGTTGTTAGTCTCGTTGACCTTCGTCATGACCCGACAGCAGATGATGTGCAGATGTACGAATTTCTTAAGTATTATGAGATTCCTGTCATCATAGTGGCGACTAAGGCAGACAAGATTCCGCGTGGTAAATGGAATAAGCACGAATCAGCTATTAAAAAGAAATTAAACTTTGATCCAAGTGATGATTTCATCCTCTTTTCATCCGTGACAAAAGCAGGAATGGACCAAGCTTGGGATGCTATTTTAGAAAAATTGTGAGGAATACATATGGCAAAAACAATTCATACAGATAAAGCTCCAAAGGCAATCGGACCTTACGTTCAAGGAAAAATCGTTGGCAACCTTTTGTTTGCTAGTGGTCAAGTTCCTCTATCTCCTGAAACTGGAGAAATCGTAGGAGAAACGATTCAAGAACAGACTGAACAAGTTTTGAAAAACATTGGAGCTATTTTGGCAGAAGCGGGAACAGATTTTGACCATGTTGTTAAAACAACTTGCTTCTTGAGTGATATGAACGACTTTGTACCTTTCAATGAGGTATACCAAACAGCCTTTAACAAGGAATTTCCAGCTCGTTCAGCTGTGGAAGTAGCTCGTCTTCCTCGCGATGTAAAAGTCGAAATTGAAGTCATCGCAGAGATTGGATAAGCGAGTTGAAGTTTGGTTCTTCCAAACTTCTTTTGATATAAGGAGACAAAGATGACAAAGAAACAACTTCACCTGGTGATTGTTACAGGGATGAGTGGTGCAGGGAAAACTGTAGCCATTCAGTCCTTTGAAGATTTAGGATATTTTACCATTGATAATATGCCGCCTGCCCTCTTACCAAAGTTTTTACAGTTGGTTGAGACCAAGGATGATGATCATAAGTTGGCCCTAGTGGTTGATATGCGTAGTCGTTCTTTCTTCTCAGAGATTCAGGCTGTCTTGGATGAATTAGAAAACCAAGATGATTTAGACTTTAAAATCCTCTTTTTGGATGCGGCAGATAAGGAATTGGTGGCACGCTATAAGGAAACAAGAAGAAACCATCCTCTGGCAGCAGATGGTCGTATCTTGGACGGAATCAAGTTGGAACGCGAACTCTTGGCACCCTTGAAAAATATGAGTCAAAACGTGGTTGACACAACAGAGTTAACGCCTCGTGAACTCCGTAAGACCATTGCAGAGCAGTTTTCAGATCAAGAACAGGCTCAGTCCTTCCGTATTGAGGTTATGTCTTTCGGGTTTAAATATGGCATTCCTATTGATGCTGACTTGGTATTTGATGTTCGTTTCCTCCCAAATCCCTACTATCTACCAGAACTTCGCAATCAGACAGGTGAAGATCAGGCCGTTTATGACTATGTTATGAATCATGAGGAATCTGAGGATTTCTACCGCCATTTGTTGGCCTTGATTGAACCAATCCTACCTGGCTATAAGAAAGAAGGAAAATCTGTTTTAACCATTGCAGTAGGTTGTACAGGTGGACAACACCGGAGTGTTGCATTTGCCAAACGACTAGCCAATGATTTGTCTAAGAATTGGCCTGTAAATGAAAGTCATCGTGATAAAGACCGAAGAAAGGAAACGGTAAACCGTTCATGAGAAAACCAAAAATTACGGTGATTGGTGGTGGAACCGGTATCCCTGTTATTTTAAAAAGTTTGCGGGAAAGAGATGTCGATATTGCAGCTATTGTAACCGTAGCTGATGATGGAGGGTCTTCAGGTGAACTGCGTAAAAATATGCAGCAGTTGACACCACCTGGGGATTTACGCAATGTCCTTGTGGCCATGTCTGACATGCCAAAGTTCTATGAGAAGGTTTTTCAATACCGCTTTTCAGAAGACGCTGGTGCTTTTGCGGGTCATCCGCTAGGAAATATTATCATTGCCGGCCTATCTGAAATGCAAGGGTCCACTTATAATGCCATGCAGCTGCTAAGTCTCTTTTTCCACACAACAGGAAAAATCTACCCATCCAGCGATCATCCCTTGACCTTGCACGCAGTCTTTAAAGATGGTTCAGAAGTATCTGGGGAAAGTCACATTGCAGACCATCCAGGTATGATTGACCATGTTTATGTCACCAACACTCTAGACGATGAGAAACCGCAGGCTAGCCGTCGAGTTGTCAATACCATTCTTGAGAGTGATATGATTGTCTTGGGCCCAGGCTCCCTCTTTACTTCCATTTTGCCGAATATTGTCATTGAAGAGATTGGACAAGCCCTTCTTGAAACCAAAGCAGAGGTGGCTTATGTTTGCAATATCATGACCCAACGTGGTGAGACTGAGCATTTTACAGATAGTGATCATGTGGAAGTCTTGCATCGTCATCTTGGCCGTCCCTTTATTGATACCGTACTAGTTAATATCGAAAAGGTTCCAAGAGACTATATGGACACCAACCGTTTTGATGAGTATCTAGTTCAGGTTGAGCATGATTTTGAAGGCTTACGTAAGCAAGTCCCACGTGTCATTTCATCCAACTTCCTACGTTTGGAAAATGGTGGCGCCTTCCACGATGGGGATTTAATCGTTGATGAATTGATGCACATCATACAGGTGAGAAAATGAGTTTCACAGTAGCAGTAAAAGAAGAAATCCTAGGTCAGCACCATCTGAGTCGCTATGAGTTATCAGCCATTATCAAGATGTCTGGAAGCGTAGGTTTGTCGAGTTCTGGCTTAACCTTGTCCGTTGTTACAGAGAGTGCCAAGCTTGCCCGCCATCTCTATGAATCTTTCTTACACTTCTATGGTATCAAGTCGGAGATTCGTCACCACCAGAGAAGTAATCTACGGAAAAATCGCGTCTATACTGTATTTACTGATGAGCAAGTTCAAGAACTTTTAGCGGATTTGCGTTTGGCCGATTCTTTCTTTGGTCTGGAGACGGGAATTGATCCAGATATTTTAGGAGATGAAGAAGCAGGACGTGCCTATCTCTGTGGAGCCTTCTTAGCGAATGGTAGCATTCGTGATCCCGAGTCAGGCAAGTATCAGCTGGAAATTAGTTCAGTTTATCTAGATCATGCTCAAGGGATTGCTTCGCTTTTGCAGCAGTTTTTGTTAGATGCCAAGGTGATTGAACGAAAAAAAGGTGCAGTGACCTATCTCCAGCGAGCAGAAGATATTATGGATTTCCTGATTTTGGTGGGAGCCATGCAGGCGCGAGATACTTTTGAAGGTGTCAAGATTCTCCGAGAAACTCGTAATGATCTCAATCGTGCCAATAATGCAGAGACGGCTAATATTGCTCGTACGGTTTCAGCGAGTATGAAAACCATTAACAATATCAGTAAAATCAAAGATAGAATTGGCTTGGATAATCTTCCAGCAGACTTGCAGGAAGTTGCCCGTCTGCGTATTCAGCATCCAGACTATTCTATTCAAAAGTTGGCAGATAGTCTGACAAATCCACTCACCAAAAGTGGTGTCAATCATCGACTGAGAAAGATTAACAAAATTGCAGAGGAACTGTGAAACATAATATATTGATGTTCAAAAAAGATGCATTGAGATAGATGTTTGAAAAATTTTTAAAATAACCTCAAATCCTAAAAATTCTACTGAAGTTTCATTCAGTAGAATTTTCATTTTCAGAGGATTCGTTGTTTTAATAGATTAAGGTTCTAGATAGAATACTAAAAATTTCAAATTTTTATTTTTAATCTTCATTAAATTGCGTAGTTATAGTTTTTTAAAAAATTAATAGATAGTTATGTATTTTCTTTATAAAATCTTTAAATTTATATTTTATTATTGAAGTGTAAATTTAAGGAGGATCAAAATGGAAAAAAATATTTTAGAGACAAGGAATTTGTCAAAGAAATTTGGGAATCAACTTGTAGTGAATAATATTTCATTACAAGTGAAAGAGAATTGTATCTACGGATTACTTGGTCCAAATGGTGCTGGGAAATCAACTACACTAAAGATGATAACAGGAATGCTCCACAAATCGTCCGGAGATATTATCTTTGATAATCATACATGGAGTAGAAAGGATCTCGAACAAATTGGTGCCTTGATAGAGCTACCTCCGTTATATGAGAACTTAAGTGCAAGAGAAAATTTAAAAGTAAGAACAATGTTACTTGGATTACCCGAATCAAGAATTGATGAAGTTCTACAAATCGTTGGTCTATCAAATACAGGTAAAAAAAGAAGTGGAAAATTTTCTTTGGGAATGAAACAACGATTAGGAATTGCAATAGCACTGTTAAATAATCCTAAATTATTAATTTTAGATGAGCCAACCAACGGCTTAGATCCATTGGGAATTCAAGAATTAAGAGAGATGATTCTTGGCTTTCCAAAACAAGGCATTACAGTAATTCTATCCAGCCATAATATTTCCGAAGTTGAGCAAGTTGCAGATTATATCGGGATAATATGTGAAGGTGAATTAAAATACCAAGATATAAAAAACTCTCAAGAAAGTTTAGAAAATTTATTTTTGGAAGTAGTAAAGAAGGAGAATTAAAAATGATAAATTATATCCTTAGTGATTATTTAAAATATAAAAGAACTTTTTTAAAAAAAATAATCTATATAATACCTATATCTTTGATAATTCTTTCTTATATACTGGCACCACCATATTTTACAGTAGATTCATATAATTGGTGGTATACTCTAATTATGCCAATTACTTATGCACTGATTCCTGCTTTAATGAATCGATACGAAGATAAAAAAATAAAATATAGGGCAGTTTATCCTCTTAGTATTGATTTAAGAAAGATTTGGATATCAAAAATTATTGTAGCAAGCTGTTTGATTCTAATGACAAGTTTGGTTCATTTGATAGCAGTTTTAATTGTGCAATTTATTTTTGGAGAACAAATATTTTTAAGCTATAGCTTTAGTACTTTATTAGTTTCGAGTATAGTATTAGTGGTATCAAGCATATGGCAAATTCCATTTTGCCTACTATTAGCTAAAAAGTTTGGTTTTTCTATTAGTCTTATGATAAATGGTTTACTAGGTGTTGTACTTGGAATTATGTTTTCTGCTGGAGATTATTGGTTGTTTTCCCCATATAGTTGGAGTATAAGAGCTATGGTTCCAATGCTGAAAATTATGCCAAATGGACTACCAGCAGATTCAGGAAATATGATGTTAAGTACATCCATTTTGCCTCCATGTATCTTCTCAATTCTGTTATTTCTTCTATTATCTTACTTATCATCTATTTGGTTTGCAAAACAGGAGGTGGGATAGTGATAAATATTTTAAAGTCTGAACTATATAAGATAAAACATACTTGGTTACCCTGGTTATATCTGTTTCTCCCAATACTATTTGTGATTATGATATATGCTGGTTTTAAATTTACAAGCCTAAGTAGGTATTCAATTGAGGATGTCACATTAAATTATTTGATTACGTTAGGTGCATTGTTCCCGATTATTATTGGTTTTATTACTGCAAAGGTAATAGAAATGGAAGCAGAAGCAGGTTGTTTTCAGATAATGTTAACTGGTTCGCAATCAAGAACTAGTATGTATATTGGTAAGTTATTATCCTTATTGTTGTGTGCATCTCTATCACTTGTTTTACTCCAAAGTAGTTTTTGGATGTTTTTTAATTATCAAGAATTTTATGATTTGGTATTGGAATTAGTCTTAATGATTATAGGAGTTGTTCCGTTATATTTAATACATCTGGTTATTAGCCTCAGATTTGGGAGTGGTGCCTCTATTGGTCTTGGTTTCTTTGAAACATTGATAGCTCTGCTTGCTGTTACAAGTATGGGGGATAAGATTTGGTATTACATACCAAGTTCTTGGTCTTCAAGACTTTGTGGTCTTTATTTTGTAGATAAAATATCTGGTGAAAACTTATTTTATTATGAATTTTTTAAATGGTCTTTAGTTGCAACACCAATGATAGTTGTAATTTTATTTGTAAGTTTGATTTGGTTTAATAAATGGAACGGCAGAACTAATATGGAATAGAAATGAAGGTGGTAATAGGATGGTGAAAATATTAGCTATAGATGATGAAATGGATCTCTTAGTTTTAATCAAAAATATTTTAACGCAAAAATTATATCATGTAGATATTTTTCAAAATCCAACAGAGGTGCCTATTTCTAAATTATCAGAGTATGATTTAATTTTATTAGACATAATGATGCCAAAGATAGATGGTATATCTTATTGTAAATCTATTAGAGATAGAGTAGACTGTCCCATCTTATTTTTAACTGCAAAATCTTTGGAAAGTGACATTGTTTCGGGTTTATCAACAGGAGCTGATGATTACATTCTAAAACCTTTTGGGGTAAACGAATTAATTGCGAGAGTTGATGCTCATTTACGTCGAGAAAACCGAGAGAGACATTTAAGTTTAAATCTTGGAGAAATTAGATTTGATTTATCAGCGAATATGATTTATGTAAATGATAAGAAAATTCCTTTTACAAAATCTGAGTATCGAATTTGTGAACTTCTAGCTCGTAGGCGTGGGCAAGTATTTTCAAGAGAACAGATTTATGAGATGATATTTGGATATGATGGAATAGGTAATTCTTCAGCTATTTCAGAACATATTAAGAATATTCGCGCAAAATTACAGAAGGAAGGTGTATCTCCAGTTGTAACTGTATGGGGAATTGGATATAAATGGGAATAAAATTAAAAGGGCAATCGCTAAGAATAATATTTTTAGAATATCTAATAAGTGTAGGAATTGTACTGTTTCTTTCACTTGGTTTAGTAATTCTGATGTTCAACACCATGTATTCATTAGGATTTATTTTACCTGCCGATTACACAGAAAATCAGATTTATGAGAGGAAGAATGCGATAGCCAATACAGAGACTTTTGATAAAAATCTTATACCAGATAATGCTTCATATCTATTAATTTCAAAGGATGGGAATATCATTTCTAGTTCAATGAGTAAAGATGAAGAAGATAGAGCAATTCGATACTATAATAATGAGAAAGTATATAATACCCCATCTTATAGCTATATAGAAATTTTACGAAATGACGGTTATTGTATTATTCAATATTCAGTAAAACCCTATTTTACAAATAACTTCATGGCAAAATATTTTCCTAATGTCAATACAGTGTATGTCAGTATTCTTATTTTAGTTAGTTTACTAAATACATTGGTTGTTACAATAGTATGGGCTAAATATCTTGTAAAACAGCTTTCACCTATATTAGCCGCTTCCGAAAAAATATCAGAACAAACTTTAGATTTTGAACTGCATTATTCAAGAGTCAAAGAATTTAATGAAGTTCTATTTAGCTTGGAGAAAATGAGAAATGCTTTGCAAGAGTCATTAATCAAAGAGTGGCTACAGGAAGAAAATAAGCAAAAACAGATTTCTGCTTTGATACATGACTTGAAAACTCCGGTATCTATTGTTCAAGGAAATGCTGAGTTGCTTAAAAAGACATCTGTGACAGAGGACCAGAGTATTTATATAGATTATATACTGAGGAACAGCAATAGAATATCTGAATATATAAAAACACTTCTAATCATGAATAAGAATTCTAATGCCACTGAATACCAGCCACAATCGTTGGCAGTAAAAACTGTATCAGAACAATTGGTAACAGTTTCTAAAGAACTAATGTCAATTAATTCTAACAATCTAAAAACTAATGTAGTAGTTGAAGATGGTATAATGAGTGTAGACTTGAAACTCTTAGAGAGAGCATTGCAAAATGTCTTAGCGAATTCAATTGAAAATAATAATGGAATAGTTATATTGGAATTGAATATAAAAACTGTAGATGAATTTTTAGAAATATCAGTATTAGATAACGGGAAAGGTTTTTCTGATATCGATTTAATTCACGCAAAAGAACAGTTCTATCGTGGAGATTATAGTAGGCATTCTACAACCAATTATGGTATTGGACTATTTATTACTGAACAAATAATTAAATTACATGGTGGATCAGTAATCTTGAAAAATAGAGAAGCTTGTTGTGGTGCTGAAGTTATATTTAGATTACCGATACAGAATAATAAATGAGCCCAGATTAACATTTGACTTATGTAATAATTAGTATAACAGCCACTAACATCAAACTTTATAACATGTTCATAACTGTATTTAACGTCAATTTGTAAATGTTAACTTCGAACTTTCACTACAAATTACACTAAGATAGAATATTATCTAGTATTACTCATACGGTGCACAGAGTTTGTTAGTCTGAATATGTCGGAATGAGGGGAAATATTAAAAAAACTAATCAATAAGTATTAAACTTTCTATAAAAAGCAAATAAAGGTGGTTAGTGGAAAAGTTTTTAAAATCATAAAAACGCATAATAGCAAGTTCTTTAGATACTTGTTATTATGCGTTTTATCATGAAATTTTACTTGATTTTTTCATCAAATTTTGATTTTGACCAACTTCATTTTCTTATAGACTTGTCGAGTGTTTTGGTTGTACTTTTTGTTCGGGGTCGATATAGTTGATAGCATTATTAACAGCAGTTGGTGCTTCCCCTAGACCAGTGGCAATTAAATCAATCTTACCTTCATAGTAGCAGCAGTCACCGATAGCGTAAATTCCAGCTTGGCTTGACTCTTGCTTGCTATTGACGATAATCTTATGGCGGTTCAGTTCTAATCCCCATTTTTTAAGATTACCTACAGAAGATTTAAAGCCATAGTTGACAAAGAGATGATCGAGTTCAATGCTTTCAGTCTCATCGGTTTTGACTTTTGTGATTTCAAGCTTGTCTAAAGTTTTTCCATCACCAAGAAGTTGACTCGGCACAAATGGTGTTTTGATAGTCACAGAAGACTCTTGCAAGGCTTGGACGCTATGCTCAAGTGCACGGAAGTTATCGCGACGGTGAACAAGTGTAGTTGGAGCAATCTTTTCAAAAGCTAAAGCCCAGTCAACGGCTGAGTCACCACCACCCAGAATGGTTACCTTCTTACCAGCATATTGTTGAATATTAGAAACGTGGTAGTGGATATTATCATAGCCTTCAACACCTTCTAATTCGAGTAGACGTGGTTTAAAGGCACCACCACCCATAGCAATAATAACGGTTTTAGAAGTATGATTTCCCTTATTAGTTGTAATCTTAAAAACATCATCCTCTTTTTCAATCTCAAGAACAGTTTCATTGAGGTAAACAGGTGTCTCAAACCCTTCAAGTTGTTCCAAAAGGCGGTTAGTCAATTCTTCCCCTGTGAGGTTTGGAAAACCAGGAACATCGAGAATTTGTTTTTCAGGGTATAGGATAGCAGGCTGACCACCTAGTTGAGGAAGAGAATCGATGATTTGTACTTTGGCTTGACGAAGGTGAGCATAAAAGGCTGCGAAAAGACCGACAGGTCCACCTCCTACAATGGTAATATCATATAGTTCGGACATGGTTTCTCCTTAATTCATTTCTATCATTTTATTCTATCATATTTTCTACCAATTTAAAATGAAGTAGGGGGAAGAAAATTTTCATATAAAATGATATAATGAAGAGTAGCTTTTTTATGGAGAGGAGGCCCAGAATGAATTTTCAGCAATTATCTAATCTTCAATACTGGTCTAGTTTATTTTCCAGTCCTTGGAGTATTCTGATAAATGTGATTGATATTCTTATCGTTGCCTATATCTTATACCAATTTACAAAATCAATTGCAGGAACCAAGATTATGATCCTGGTTCGAGGTGTTTTAGTTTTTATCTTAGCTCAGATAGCAGCAAATACCTTGGGCTTAACGACTATTTCTTGGTTGATCAATCAATTGATTACTTACGGTGTTATCGCAGCGGTAGTTATTTTCTCCCCAGAAATTCGGACAGTTTTAGAGCGTTTAGGACGTGCGACTGATTTCTTTTCAAGTACACCAATAAGTTCAGAAGAACAGATGATTCAGGCCTTTGTCAAATCGGTAGAATATATGAGCCCGCGTAAAATTGGAGCACTGGTATCAGTTCAGCGTGTCAGAACCTTGCAGGAATATATTTCCACGGGGATTCCTTTAGATGCTAAAATTTCTGCAGAACTCTTAATCAATATCTTCATTCCAAACACACCTTTACATGATGGTGCAGTCATTATAAAAGGTGATCGTATAGCTGTAACATCTGCTTATCTTCCACTTACTGAGAACACTGGTATTTCTAAGGAGTTTGGAACACGACACCGTGCAGCTATTGGTTTATCTGAAGTATCAGACGCCTTAACATTTGTTGTGTCAGAAGAAACTGGAGGCATTTCCATTACCTATAATGGCGTCTTTAAGCATGATTTAACGATGGAAGAATTTGAGGAAGAACTACGTCGTATACTGATCCCGGAAAATTCACAAGAGCCAAGCTTAACAGAGCGTATATTAGGAGGCTGGAAGAATGAAAAAAAATAGTTTATATATCATCTCCTCACTCCTCTTTGCTTGCGTTTTATTTATCTACGCTACCTCTATTAATTACCAAAATAATAATAATGCAAGACCGGCTCGAACAGAAACCTATACCAATACGGTCGTAAATGTACCGATTGATATTCAGTACGATAGTGAGCAGTATTTTATTAGCGGTTTTAGTTCAGAAGTAACGGTATTTTTAACTGGATCTAATCGAGTGACCTTGGCTAGTGAGATGCAAGAAAGTACTCGTAAATTCAAGGTTATTGCAGATTTGACACAAGCTACCGAAGGAACCATTGAAGTTCCCTTGACCATTGAGAATCTTCCAAACGGTTTAACAGCTCTAGCAACACCACAAAAAATCACCGTTAAAATTGGGAAGAAGGCAACACGGGATAATTTACCAGTCACTCCACAGATTGATTCTGGTAAGGTTGATGAACGAATTCTCATTGATAGTGTGACCGTTTCAGATGAACGCGTTTCAGTTACAAGTGATGCCGATACCTTATCTAAGATTGATAAGATTGTAGCTGTCTTACCAACGAGTGAAAAAATTACTGGAAATTATACGGGTTCAGTTCCTTTACAAGCTATTGATAAGAATGGAACAGTTTTACCAACGGTGATTACACCGTATGAAACAACCATGAAGATAACAACGAAACAAGCTAGATCAGCAAGTAGTTCTACCTCTTCAACGACTAGCTCATCTTCAACGAAATCTTCTACTACAGGGTCTGAAACCAAACCAGACTCTTCAAATAAAGACTAAAAAATTAGAAAAGGATATAACATGGGTAAATATTTTGGAACGGATGGAGTCCGTGGAGAAGCAAACGTAGAACTTACGCCAGAATTAGCTTTTAAATTGGGACGTTTTGGAGGTTATGTTCTCAGTCAACATACGACTGAAGCACCAAAAGTTTTTGTAGGACGTGACACTCGTATCTCAGGTCAAATGCTAGAAGCAGCTTTGATTGCTGGTCTCCTTTCGGTCGGAATTCACGTTTATAAACTAGGAGTTCTTGCAACACCAGCAGTAGCTTATCTTGTTAAAGTAGAAGGTGCGAGCGCAGGTGTCATGATTTCAGCTAGTCACAACCCAGCCCTTGATAATGGAATTAAATTCTTTGGTGGTGATGGCTTTAAACTAGACGATGACAAAGAAGCAGAAATCGAAGCCTTGCTTGATGCCAGTGAAGATACTCTTCCGCGTCCAAGTGCAGAGGGCTTGGGTACGGTTGTTGACTACCCGGAAGGTTTACGTAAGTATGAATCCTATCTTGTTTCAACTGGAACTCCTCTTGAAGGGATGAAGGTTGCCTTGGACACTGCTAACGGAGCAGCTGCAACAAGTGCTCGCCAAATTTTTGCAGACCTAGGTGCTCAATTAACAGTTATCGGTGAAACACCAGATGGCCTTAACATCAACTTGAACGTTGGTTCAACTCATCCAGAAGCCTTGCAAGAACTTGTAAAAGAAAGCGGGTCAGCTATCGGTTTAGCCTTTGATGGTGATAGCGACCGTTTGATTGCTGTTGACGAAAATGGCGAAATTGTCGATGGTGACAAGATTATGTACATCATTGGGAAATACCTCTCTGAAAAAGGTCAATTGGCTCAAAACACGATTGTGACAACAGTTATGTCCAACCTCGGTTTCCATAAGGCCTTGGATCGTGAAGGGATCAATAAGGCAGTTACTGCAGTTGGAGACCGCTATGTAGTTGAAGAAATGAGAAAATCTGGCTACAATCTCGGAGGTGAGCAGTCAGGTCACGTTATCTTGATGGACTATAATACTACTGGTGATGGTCAGATTTCAGCTGTTCAATTGACGAAGATCATGCAAGAAACAGGTAAGAGTTTGTCTCAATTGGCCTCAGAAGTGACAATTTACCCACAAAAATTGGTCAATATCCGTGTGGAAAATACCATGAAAGAAAAAGCTATGGAAGTTCCTGCTATCAAAGCTATTATCGAGAAGATGGAAGAAGAAATGGCAGGAAATGGTCGCATCCTCGTTCGCCCAAGTGGAACGGAGCCACTCTTGCGTGTCATGGCTGAAGCCCCAACCACTGAGGAAGTAGACTACTATGTAGACACTATTGTCCAAGTTGTTAAAACTGAGATTGGTATTTAGTAAATCTAGCAGAAAATAAAAAAATATGGTACAATGACAACTATATTGTACCAATGGAGATGAAAATGAATTTAAAACGTGAACAAGAATTTGTTAGCCAGTATCACTTCGATGCGCGTAACTTTGAATGGGAAAATGAAAATGGAGCACCTGAAACTAAGGTAGATGTAAACTTCCAGTTGCTTCAGCATGATCAAGAAAATCAAGTTACCTCTTTAGTAGTTGTTTTGAGCTTTATGATTGTCTTTGATAGATTTGTCATTAGTGGAACGATTTCTCAAGTCAACCATGTTGAAGGTCGAATTATCGATCAACCAAGTGATTTCAGCCAAGAAGAGGTTGAGACACTAGCTCGTCCATGTTTGGATATGCTTAATCGTTTGACTTATGAAGTAACAGAAATTGCCCTTGATTTACCGGGAATTAATTTGGAGTTTTAAGAAATGAAGTTAGCGGTCATAACAGACTCATCTGCTTTTCTACAAGCGGAAACCTTGCGGAAAGAAGATTTATTTGTGCTAGACATTCCTGTGAATATCGATGGACAGGAGTATGTTGAAGGTGTAAATCTAACCGCTCAAGAATTTTATGAAAAAATGGCTTCAGCAAGCGAATTGCCAAAAACGAGCCAACCAAGTATTGCCAAGTTGGATGAAATTTTATCATCATTAAAAGCTAAAGGCTATACACATGCCTTAGGTCTTTTCCTATCTTCTGGAATTTCAGGATTTTACCAAAACATCCAGTTTATGAAGGATGAATATGAAGGGTTAACCATTGCCTTTCCTGATACCCGTATTACAAGCGCTCCCCTAGGCTATATGGTTGAGAGTGTCTTTAAATGGGCAGAGCAAGGAGATGGCTTTGAGTCTATCTTAGATAAAGTAACTGAACAGATTGAAAATACCTCAGCCTTTATCATGGTGGATGATCTTGACCATCTAGTTAAGGGGGGACGACTCTCTAATGGTGCGGCTATTTTGGGGAATCTCCTTAGTATCAAGCCAATCCTATACTTCAATGACCAAGGTGTGATAGAAGTATATGAAAAGGTTCGTACAGAGAAAAAGGCTACAAAACGCTTAGTTGAAATTGTTAAAGAAGCAACAGCTAATGGGAATTACCAGATTACTGTCATTCACGGAAATGCTCCTCAAAAAGCAGCAGATTTGCGCCAGCTTTTAATCTATGGTGGAGTGGCTACAGATGTTTCAATTGCAACCTTCGGTAGTGTTATTGGGACTCACCTGGGAGAAGGAAGTATTGCTCTGGGCTATACACCAATAATCTAGACTATTTTTCATGGATAGCTTACGTCCTTTGGATCTTGAAAATTGAACACGCCTGAAACCCTGTTTGAAAAAGATAGTTCTTCCAAGAAGTATACACTCCTTGATCAGAACTCCAAATTCACTTTGTGTTCTTACAGGTTTTGTATCTTAGAAATTGCACACGGACTACCTGCCTCTTGAAAAAAGCTGCCTGTCTTGCCTTTCATGGAAAGTCAGCGCCATTCCCTATTTTTCATGGGCAGCTAAGGTCCTTTGTATCTTAAATAGGAGTAGAGATTGAGATGAGTATTCGAGTAATTATTGCTGGTTTTAAGGGGAGAATGGGCCAATCTGCTTGTCAAATGGTTTTGTCTGATCCTGAACTTGAACTGGTAGCGGTTTTAGATCCTTTTGAGTCTGCATCTGACTGGCAGGGAATTCCAGTATTCAATGATAAGAATGACTTGGCAGGTTTTGAGGCAGATGTATGGGTTGACTTTACAACACCAGCTGTTGCCTATGAGAATACACGCTTTGCTCTTGAAAATGGCTTTGCTCCAGTAGTTGGAACAACAGGTTTCACTAGTCAAGAGATTGAAGAACTAAAAGAATTTTCTCGTTCTAAAAACTTGGGTGGCTTGATTGCTCCTAACTTTGCTTTGGGTGCTGTCTTGCTCATGCAATTTGCGGCACAAGCTGCAAAATACTTCCCAAATGTAGAGATTATTGAGCTTCACCATGACAAGAAAAAAGATGCTCCGAGCGGAACAGCTATCAAAACAGCGGAATTGATGGCAGAAGTTCGTGAGTCTATCCAACAAGGTGCTAGTGATGAGGAAGAACTCATTTCAGGGGCACGTGGAGCCAACTTTGATGGTATGCGAATCCACTCAGTCCGTTTGCCAGGTTTGGTAGCTCATCAGGAAGTTATATTTGGAAATCAGGGAGAAGGATTGACCCTACGTCATGACTCCTATGATCGTAGCTCCTTCATGACAGGGGTGAATTTGGGAATCAAAGAAGTTGTCAAGCGTCATGAGCTTGTCTATGGATTAGAACACTTACTATGAAATTAACAAAAATGCCTTCTGAATTTCAGAAGGCTTTACCAGTATTAGAAAAAATTAAAGAAGCTGGCTTTGAAGCCTATTTTGTTGGGGGCTCTGTTAGGGATGCTCTACTCAATCGTCCCATTCATGATGTGGATATCGCGACGTCATCTTATCCAGAAGAGACCAAGCAGATTTTCCCTCGTACAGCTGATATCGGGATTGAGCATGGAACCGTCTTGGTTTTAGACGGAGATGAAGAGTACGAAG
>NZ_JVFV01000023.1 GCF_001073085.1 Streptococcus pseudopneumoniae | reverse complement strand
TGGAGGATTACCCAAGTCCGGCTGAAGGGAACGGTCTTGAAAACCGTCAGGCGTGTAAAAGCGTGCGTGGGTTCGAATCCCACATCCTCCTTTATTATTAACGCGGGATGGAGCAGCTCGGTAGCTCGTCGGGCTCATAACCCGAAGGTCGTAGGTTCAAATCCTGCTCCCGCAATAAGGCTCGGTAGCTCAGTTGGTAGAGCAATGGATTGAAGCTCCATGTGTCGGCGGTTCGATTCCGTCTCGCGCCATTTAAATATTTTGGAAGGGTAGCGAAGAGGCTAAACGCGGCGGACTGTAAATCCGCTCCTTCGGGTTCGGGGGTTCGAATCCCTCCCCTTCCATAACCTTAACTACGGGCATAGTTTAAAGGTAGAACTAAGGTCTCCAAAACCTTCAGTGTGGGTTCAATTCCTACTGCCCGTGTTTTAAAATTATGGCGGGTGTGGTGAAGTGGTTAACACACCAGATTGTGGCTCTGGCATGCGTGGGTTCGATCCCCATCACTCGCCTATTTTATATTATTGGGGTATAGCCAAGCGGTAAGGCAAGGGACTTTGACTCCCTCATGCGTTGGTTCGAATCCAGCTACCCCAGTTACTATTTGCCGGCGTGGCGGAATTGGCAGACGCGCTGGACTCAAAATCCAGTGTCCGCAAGGACGTGCCGGTTCGACCCCGGCCGCCGGTATAGTTTTAGAGACAAGGTTTTAGACCTTGTCTTTTTTGTTGAACAATTTATTAAAATTTCACTAAAAAAGGTCTATACCATTTACAAATTGTTTTGAAAGGTTTATAATGTAATTGACATAATAAATAGTAGATTATTTCTTAAGGAGGTTATCATTATGCCTAAGTATATTAAAGCTGATCAATTTTTCTATCCACATGGTATTCGTCGTGGAGGTTATTTGGAACTTATTGATGGCAAGTTTGGTAAGCACGTTGAAGAGATTTCGGATGATGCAGAAATTTTAGACTACTCTGGTTACAGCATTGCACCGGGTCTAGTTGATACACACATTCACGGTTTTGGTGGTGTCGACGTTATGGATAATAATATCGAAGGTACACTTCATACGATGAGTGAAGGCCTTCTTAGCACAGGTGTTACTAGTTTCTTACCAACTACACTAACTTCATCATACGAACAATTGCTGGCTGTTACTGAAAACATTGGTGCACGCTATCAAGAAGCATCTGGTGCTAAGATTCGTGGGATTTATTTTGAAGGACCTTACTTCACCGAAGAATTTAAGGGCGCTCAAAATCCTGCCTATATGAAAGATCCACGTATGGATGAGTTCCGCTCTTGGCAGAAGGCTGCTAATGGTCTTCTAAATAAAATTGCTCTTGCACCTGAACGTGAAGGTGTTGAGGATTTTGTACGTACAATTACTGGTGAAGGTGTAACTGTTGCTCTTGGTCACTCTAATGCTACCTTTGATGAAGCTAAAAAAGCTGTTGATGCCGGGGCTAGTGTTTGGGTTCATGCCTATAATGGAATGCGTGGCTTAACACACCGCGAACTTGGTATGGTTGGTGCGATGTATGAATTACCACACACTTATGCAGAATTGATTTGTGATGGTCATCACGTGGATCCTAAGGCTTGCGAAATTCTTCTTAAACAAAAAGGAACTGAAAATATTGCCCTTATCACTGACTGTATGACAGCAGGTGGTTTGCAAGATGGCGATTATATGTTAGGTGAATTTCCAGTTGTAGTTGCAAATGGGACTGCTCGCCTTAAATCTACAGGTAACTTGGCAGGTTCCATTCTCAAACTTAAAGATGGTTTGAAAAATGTTGTTGAGTGGGGAATTGCAAATCCTCATGAAGCAGTCATGATGGCTAGTCTGAACCCAGCAAAATCAGTTCATATTGATGACGTTTGCGGACAAATCCGTGAAGGCTATGATGCTGACTTTATCGTTCTTGATAAGGATTTGGAATTGGTAGCAACTTACCTTGATGGTGAAAAACGTTATCAAGCATAAAAATATATAGCAGTGACTAGTCTTAGTTGCTGCTTTTATTTTGATAATTTATAGATTGATTTAGTCGAAGAAAAATATTCTAAGGTTGTTGTTGAAAACGAGCAAATTTCTTTCATTGTTCTTAAAATTTCGCTATAATATACGGTACAAAGGAAGTTAAACTATGTATCGAGTTATAAAAATGTACGGAGATTTTGAACCGTGGTGGTTTATAGAAGGCTGGGAAGACGACGTCATTGCGAGCAAAAAATTTGATAACTATTATGACGCCTTGAAATATTATAAGTCTTGTTGGTTTGAGTTAGAAAAGGAGATTCCCCTTTACAAAAGTAGAGGAGATTTGATGACTATTTTTTGGGATCCAGAAGATAAACGCTGGTGTGAAGAATGCGATGAATTTCTTCAGCAATATCATTCCTTGGCTTTGTTGGAAGATGGTCAAGTCATTCCTGATGAAAAATTTAGACCTGGTTACGAAAAGCAGACTGGTTTAGAAATCCACCGTACTTGTCGCATAAAAAAAGAAGAAACAACTTTTTAATGAAGTTGTTTCTTCTTTTTTTATATTTTCTTCGAATAATAAGAGTGAGGAGGAAGATATGGTACAAACACTTGCACAAGAATTGATTACACTGGCCAAAAAACAAGGAGCTCAGGACATCTATTTTGTTCCTAAAGAAAAGATTTATGAGCTACATATGCGAGTTGGAGATGAGAGACATTTGATTAACACCTATGACTTTGAAAAGTTGGGGGCTGTCATTAGTCATTTTAAGTTTATTGCGGGGATGAACGTTGGAGAAAAACGCCGTAGTCAGCTTGGTTCCTGTGATTATCAGCATGGAGACAAGGTTTCTTCATTACGTTTATCGACGGTGGGAGATTATCGTGGTTATGAGAGTCTAGTTATCCGGCTTTTGCATGATCAAGAACAAGAGTTGCGCTTCTGGTTTCAGGACCTTAAGGAACTGGAAAAGGGCTTTAGGCAACGTGGGCTTTATCTTTTTGCAGGCCCCGTAGGAAGTGGGAAGACAACTCTGATGCATGAATTAGCCAAGTCATTGTTTAAGGGACAACAGGTCATGTCTATTGAAGATCCGGTCGAGATTAAGCAGGAAGAGATGCTTCAATTACAGCTCAATGAAGCTATCGGACTGAGCTATGAAAACTTGATAAAACTTTCCCTACGACATCGTCCAGATCTTTTAATCATTGGAGAAATTCGAGATAGTGAAACAGCCCGTGCTGTTGTACGAGCTAGTCTGACAGGTGCCACGGTATTCTCGACAATCCATGCCAAGAGTGTTCGTGGGGTTTATGAGCGCCTCTTAGAACTTGGTGTTAGTGAAGATGAACTTGCAATTGTTTTACAAGGTGTTTGTTACCAGAGACTAATCGGAGGAGGAGGAATTATTGATTTTGCAAATGGAAATTATCAAGAACACCAGGCAGAAAAGTGGAATGGACAAATTGACCAGCTTCTTAAAGAAGGACATATCACTGCCCTTCAAGCTGAAACGGAGAAAATTAGCTACCAGTAAGCAGAAGAAAATCATCACTCTCTTTAACAATTTATTTTCGAGTGGTTTTCATCTGGTAGAAATCATTTCCTTTCTAGATAGAAGTCTCTTGTTGGAAAAGGAATATGTATCGCAGATGCGACTAGGACTTGCGCAGGGAAAGTCTTTTTCGGAAATGATGGGTCATTTAGGTTTCTCGAGTGCGATTGTCACGCAACTTTCATTGGCTGAAGTTCATGGAAATCTCCATTTGAGTTTGGGGAAAATTGAAGAATATTTGGATAATCTTGCTAAGGTCAAGAAGAAGTTAATTGAAGTTGCGACCTACCCACTTATTTTGCTAGCTTTCTTACTGCTCATTATGATGGGTTTGCGAAATTATCTCTTGCCTCAACTGGATAGTAGCAACATAGCTACCTTAGTGATTAGCAATCTACCACAGATTTTTCTTGGGATTACTCTAACACTAAGTCTTGCATCTTTAACAGGACTGATATTTTACAGAAAATCTAAGAAGATACAAGTCTTTTCTTTTCTAGCTAAAATTCCCTTTCTAGGTGTATTTGTTCAGTATTATCTGACGGCCTATTATGCTCGAGAATGGGGTAATATGATTGGTCAAGGTCTGGAGCTATCACAGATTTTTCAGATGATGCAGGAGCAAGGAAATCCTCTTTTTAAGGAAATCGGACATGATTTATCCCTGTCCTTGCAAAATGGGCATGAATTTTCTATGGTTGTGCGGAATTATCCTTTTTTTAGAAGAGAGTTGGGACTAATCATTGAATATGGAGAGGTCAAGTCCAAGTTGGGAAGCGAATTGGAAATCTATGCAGAAAAAACGTGGGAATCCTTCTTTACTCGAGTTAATCGTACTATGAACTTAGTTCAACCCCTGGTCTTTATTTTTGTAGCTCTGCTAATCGTTTTATTGTACGCAGCTATGTTGCTGCCTATGTATCAAAATATGGAGGTAAATTTTTAGATGAAAAAAATGTTGATGAAATTAAAGAAAGCCAAGGCAAAAGCTTTTACACTGGTAGAAATGTTGGTCACTAAAATTCTTTATACTTTCCATCTGATGACAACTTTATCAGCCGTGACTTGAACCTTATTTATAATTCCTCTAACTAGTATCTTCTGTCTCTCGTAATCCATTGAAAATACTTTTTCAGCGTTTAGCAGCTCCCTCATATCGGCCTTTCTTTTGTCCCTCCTGAGTGTTGGATCGTTTTCCAGTTCAGTCTCAAGAGTCGCCCTCATGCTTATAAATTCAGCCGACTTACTCTGTAACTCCTCAAGAGTAATGCGGTCATCTATATAGAGGTCGTTAAGTCTGCTCAGTTTCTTCGAGAGCTCCTCTATTTGTTTCTTGTAGCTCTCACGGTCTATGGTTTCAGCATTGTCCCCTGAAAATATTTTATCTAGATAACCAGTATCATCTTGTAGCTTACTAATCTCTGTCAGCACATAGTTTTCCAGGGCATCTTTTTCGTAAAATCCTGAGTCACATTTTTCATTATTGTTATATACAGTCACGCCCTTAGTTTTCCTAGGGTGTCTCTGGTGGCATTCGTACCTGATGAACCTAGTGCCGTCCTTCCTGACCATTCCCATCAATAGTTTTAAGGGCGCACCACAATAGCCGCATTGACTAATACCAGATAGGATGTACTTGGCTTGAAATGGCCGAGGGTTATTATTTTCAAGCGCAGTTCTTTGTCTGATTTTGAGTTCTTCCTGAGTTTTATCAAAATCTTCTTTAGAGATAATAGGTTCATGAGTACCCTTGTATATTTCTCCCATGAATTGATTATATCCACAGTATACGGGATTTCCTAAAATCATCCTGACCCCTCTGTAGTTCCAAGGTATTTCTTTGGGAAATTTATCGTTTAGGTCATCTCTTAATTTTGTGATAGACCTACCTGATAGATAGCTCTTGAACATGAACTTGATAGCTAGTGACTGGGCTGGATTGATGGTCACCGTACCTGTCTCTTTGTGGTAATCGTAACCATAGGAGGTCTTAGTCCACATCATGGATTTTCCAGCCTTGGCACGTCCTATCTTGCCAAGTTGCATGCGCTCCTTGATTTGCTCTCTCTCAAGCTGAGCAAACACGCTCAAAAGCCCTATCATAGCTTTTCCAAAAGGAGTAGAGGTGTCAAAATTCTCTTGCAGACTTAAAAACTCTATACCATTCTTGATGAATACATCCTCAATCAAGAATAGTGTATCTTTCTGACTACGGCTGAGACGGTCTAGTTTATAGACTAGAACTGTATCAAATTTCTTTTTTTGAGCGTCTTTTATCATTTTCTCTAGCGCTGGCCTGTCAGTGTTAGAACCTGAGAAACCTCCATCAGTGTATACCTTGTAGACCGTCCAGTCTTTGATTTTACAGTAAGCCTCTAGCTTGTCTATCTGCTCATCTATCGAGTATCCTTCCTCTGCCTGATTGGTA
Source organism: Streptococcus pseudopneumoniae (assembly GCF_001073085.1). GTDB lineage: Bacteria > Bacillota > Bacilli > Lactobacillales > Streptococcaceae > Streptococcus > Streptococcus pseudopneumoniae_M. Next base: position 32,809 of record NZ_JVFV01000023.1, on the reverse strand, counting down.
GTGGATACTCTGACATAGATGGCTACTTTATTTGTTGATTTCATTGATTTTATACCCCCTTTTTGATAAAATAGGGTATAGTAAAAAGGGCTTTTTAATGCCTTTTACTATCCTAATTGCCTCACGCTCAGACTCGCCAAAGTTTGAGAGCGTGGGGCTTTTTTGTTGTTTTTTTATTCCAAACCGTTACCAACTTTAGTAATCAACAAGAAAGTTCCGTCATCTTGTTTTGCAAATGTTAGGATAACAGTCTTGTATTTAGTACCAATCGAAGTGTAAGAGATTGTTTTGTTTTCGTGATCATTAACTGTGCTCGTCGTAGTATCGTTTGGTTCACCGTGTTCTTTAACAATATCGTCATAGTTAGAACCACCTGCGCCTCTATTAGCAATATCACCAGTCACAAGTGCATCAAACTGCTCTTTTGTCCAGTTAAATTTAGCGTCCTTTTCTTTTTGAGAAGACTCGATTGAAGAACTTGCTGAACTAACTGCTTGTTCTACATCTTTACTAACTTTATCGAGAGATTTAGCATACATAGCTTGAGTCGCAAGGACAATAATTATTGATACTACTGAAATAATAGTACCGATAATAGCGAGTGTCTTTGTTCTTTTTCTGTTAACAAAGAGACCGACGATACCGAATACAAGGGCTATGATAGCGAATAGAAACGATATGTTATTGATAATCGGGACCCATGAACCTAGAAGAGCGATTGCTCCGAAAACAATGGCTAAAATCCCTAAAACTTTACTTTCTTGTTTCATAAGAAACCTCCTAACAGCTTTTATTGTGGTTCGGTTGTTGCACATATTTTTTACTTTTCTAATTCACCAATGCTAAATATTCTTCTTTGACCATTGTTTCATCAGCAATGGTTTTTAAATTATACTTTTCCATAAATACTAGATAATTAAATGCATTGGCGTCTTCGGCTATATCCAACTCAGCTTTCATAAGATGATGAATCATATTTCTATTAGCTTCCAGCTCACATTTCTCCCTAAAGAGATGATAAGCTTCTGGAGTGTGACCTCTATGGCCTATCTCATGTAAAGCGACTTGTACCCTTTTTTCATCAGATATAGAATCGCTCAAAAACATAGTTTTGAGAGCTGGAATGTAAAAAGCTTCATCTGGAAATAGACCATCTTCAAAAATCTCTATATCTATACCTAGATTTTGAGAAAATTCTTTTTCAGTCATAAACAATCCGACCTTTATTATTGTTTTCTAAGATAAATCTCTATTATGTTTTGAATTGCTTTTTTGTCTTCTTCAGTTAGCGGTTTACCATTGAAGCGCATAGCAGTAGAAGCGAGCTCTTCAACATCCACCTCTTTGCCCTCAAAAAAGAATTGTTCTTTTGCGTTAGCAATAGCAGGATTATCCGTCCGTCCAAGCAAATAGTCAGTGGATACGTTGAAGTAGTCGGCGATTTGTTGCAGCCGTTCAGCAGACGGTTGATTCCTTTTCAACCCATACAAAGAATTCTTGCCTAGCTTTAGCTTATCTTCTAAAGCATTTAGCGAAATCCCTTGTTTTTCACATAAATCTTTTACGATTTCAAAAGTAGAAAACATTGATTTATCAGCCTTTCTAAGACATGACAAAAAATATTTTACAAAATACGCAAAAAGTAGTTGACATTATTTCGCGTTTACGCTAAAATAGTTTTTGTAAGTTAATGAGTTAGTAAAAAACGAAGTTAAAACTTATCTAAAAATAAATAGCTTTGGCGAGCAAGAAAATTGATAGATATAACGTTTTATCAAGGTTTTTAATTATGCTTTCATTTTAGCAGATACGCTAAAAACTGTCAAGCGTTTTATAAAATAATTTACTAACTCTTTAACTCTATTAAAAATAAAAGGAGGAGGTCGCATGAGCCAACAACATCGTAAATGGGTCGAGCTTGTGAAAGAGCGAATTGAACAACGTGGATGGTCGCAGACGGACTTGGCCATTGTTGTAGGTGTTAGTCCATCAGCCATCACGCAGTTGCTGAAAGATGGAAAAGGGAGCGATGACTTGAAGCTTCGTATTAATAAGAAGTTGCGAATCAGCGAGTCGTGGGAAAAGTTTGAAGAGTAAAGGAGAAAGAATGATTGAAAATAAGCGAAGTAAAGAACAACGCTTTCTATCAGTTTCCGCAGTGGTTACTGGATGAAGAATACAAGAATTTGAGTCTGAGGGCGAAAGTTATGTACATGCTGATTTTTGATAGACGTACATTGTCTGTTCAAAATAAATGGCATGACAAAAACGGAGATGTCTTTATCTACTTTACAAACCAGCAGTTCATGGAATTGCTTAATTGCAATGAAAAAACTGTAATTAAAGCAAAGAAAGAACTACAAGACTTCGGATTGATTAAAGAAGAAAGACAAGGAGTAAATAAACCTAATCGATTATATATTTCTGGAACTGTAAAAAATACAGGTCAAGAACTGGAAAAATTACAGTACGGAACTGTAAAAAATACAGGTCAAGAACTGGAAAAATTACAGTCAATCAAGACTGATAATATCAAGACTAATATATCAAGACTAAATGAACCAGATGGTGCTGGTGATAACTCTTTATATAGAATAGAGGACGCACCACCACAGAATGATTTAGGAATTGTTCACGATTGGATTTTTTCAGAGTTCGGTCGTTATCCAACACCGTTTGAAATTGAGGATTTGAAGTCATTCTTGCAAGATCATAGCAAAGAAGTCATTAAGTTAGCAATCAAGGAATGTGTAGGCAATGGTAAGCCTTATTTCAAGTATCTCAGCAGCATCTTGAGGGACTGGAAGCAGAAAGGTCTGGTCACTGCTGAGTTGGTCGAAAATAGGCAGAAGCCTACGAGAAGAACAAACGCAGGAAGCGACAGAGTTGTATTCCAGGAATACGACGATCCGTTACCGTTTTAGAAAGGGTGTTGAATGCAAAAATTAGGACTTGAGCCTATCCACTATGTGAATGAGAAGGAGATTTGCCAGAAACACTCTTGCTTCATGTGGACGCTCAAACAACCAGTCAAGGCTAAAGGGCGGAAAGGGCCTTATCAGCCTACGTTTTGCCCTGAATGTCAGCGTGAAGATATGGCAAGGGAACAAGCAAAGAAAGTCGGTGAAGCCTACACCTCGACAATCCTAAGCAGCACATTCGACGTGTTAGCACGCAATAGCTTGATGCCAAGTGACATGATGGATGCAAGTTTTAAGACCTTCACGGTTTCAAATAAGACGGATGAAGAAGCGAGGAACTTCGCTCTTAGAGTGGCAAGGCACTATTTTCAAGACGGCAAAGGGAATACGGTAATATTTGGCAAACCAGGCCGAGGAAAGACACATCTAGCGATTGCTATTGCTAAGAAGTTGAATATCGATTTTAAAGCAAATAACAATCCTAAGAGCGTGCTCTTTATGAACGTTCCTACCATGTTTCAGAAAATTCAAAGTGGTTTCAATCGAACAGATGCACGGACAACGGACGAATGGCTAGACTTGCTGAAAAAGGTTGATTACTTGATTCTGGATGATTTTGGGAAGGGCGATCAAACTCAATGGAAGAAGGATTTCTTATACACTCTGCTAGATGCAAGGGATAAGACGATTTTCACAACCAACCTTAATGGTGATGGTATGAAACAAGTGTTTGATTCGAGTCTTATTAGTAGGGTTGCGAAGGGCGCGAAGGATTTAATATTTAAATATCCAGAGAGCGCAGAGGACAGGAGGACCTTACCATTTTGACAAAAGAAGAACGGAAGCAGCAGATAGATGATTTTGAAAGTAATTACTATCAACTATCTAGCTTGCTGAAAGAGCGATTGCTGAAAACAGACGATTATCAATTCACAAGAAAAATGAACGAGTTGATGAATTACGCAACGCAGGGATGTGTTTATACATTCTCAAAATAACAAAAAGCACCTGACGGCAATCAGGCGCTCAACAAAATTATTCAAGGAAATTATAACATGAAAAATAAAAAAGAGCAATGGAAACCAAAAATTGTAAACATTATGGCAGACGGCTCAATCGTTGAAGATCTAACAGGATATGTCATCCCTGCTGGTCATTTGTACTATGACATCATTCTAGGCATGAACAAGCGATCTAACGAGGAGGATGTAGCTTAATGAAATTACTTACTAAATTAAAACTCAGACTTGAAGGGGTTATTAAATCAGTCAACCTTGATTGGCGAGAGGTAGCGATTGAACTCATGAACGATCTATTTGAAGAGCGCAAGCGTCGCTTTGCTTTCGAGCAAGAAAACTATGATTTAAAGCGACAGTTGGCAGTTTATAAAGAAAAAGAACAAGGAGAAAAATATGTTTAAAGCAATTCGCACAATCAAAAAAATCAAACAACTTCAGAAAGCAATGCACGACGCAAGCGTAGCATTCCTACTTATGCAAGACATCGGATTAGTGCCTGATAGTGAAAAAGGGAGAGCTAAAGCTAAAGCGTTGCACGATGTAAGTCACATGATCAAGGACGTCTTAGACGGCAAGTCGGTAGATGAAGCCATGGAACGATTAGAAATCACAGTTGAAGCCAACGAAGATGAAGAAGTGGAGCAGGAAGATGACCAAGATTGAACTCGAAAACCGTGTATGGCTTTTGGCTAATCATGAAGAAAAAAACGAATTGCTGGATCTCGGGCTAACGTCAAAGGCCAGATATGTGAAGCGAGTTCTGGAACTTGGGAAGGTGTACGCTCATGTTTGATTACGATAGAGATATGATGCAACCGCCTGAACCACGAGAAGAACTTGACCCTAGCGAGTACATCTATATTGGATGTGGTCAGTATCGATATGTAGGTGATGAAATATGATTCAGGAGCTACACGAAGAAATCGACAATTGGAGATCTGAGTATATGCATCTCGGCCGAGAACTCGGAGAAATTATCAACGAACAACAAAATATTATTTTAAAATTGCAAAACGAAAACAGACGTATAAAACGTGAGAATTGGAACCTTAAGAAGACGAAAGGAAGAAAGAAATGACAAACGAACTAACACACAAACAATTTTTTAACTCACCAGCAGTGAAACAGAAATTTTCAGAAGTGGTAAATGGCAACGGTCAGCAATTCGTGGCCAGTCTACTTAGCATCGTAACAAATAACAACCTACTAGCTAAAGCTACCAATGAAAGCATCATGACCGCTGCTATGAAAGCTGCAGTCCTTAACTTGCCAATCGAACCTAGTCTTGGTTATGCGTACATCGTACCTTACAAGAACCAGGCGCAGTTCCAAGTTGGGTATAAAGGATTGATTCAGCTTGCACAACGAAGCGGACAAGTCACACGTTTAAACGCTGGAGAGGTCTACGAAAGCCAGTATAAAGGGTTTAATCCTCTGACTGAAGATCTTGAAGTGGACATGACTGCTATTCCAAAAGAAAACGAAAAAGTCGTTGGTTACTTTGCATTCATGCGATTGGCTAATGGTTTTGAAAAGACTGTCTTTTGGACCAAAGAACGAGTCCAAGCTCACGGCAAGAAGTACAGTCAGTCATTCTCTAGTAAATATAGTCCATGGCAGTCTGATTTTGATGCCATGGCTCGTAAAACTGTATTAAAGCACATGCTTTCAACCTACGCCCCTCTTTCTACTGAATTGCAGGAAGCTATCGCTGCAGATAACACAGACAGTACAATTTCAAACAAGAACGAAATCAAAGACGTCACTCAAGAACCAGTTGCTGAAACATTGGACGGTATCCTAGGAACTCCTAGCGAGCCCACAGAGAGCGATAATGTGGTAGATGGAGAATTTACCGCAGAAACCAAAACACCCCCAAAAACGGCTAAAAAAACGGCAAATCCTGACAAGGTAGCTTCTACCGAATACCCAGCAGATGAGATCCCAGATTTTGACGAAGAAACGGGCGAAGTTTTGGAAGAGTTCAGCTTCTTTGAGGGGAATACGACCAATATTAAGGAGTAGTAGCCATGGAAGAACTAACACAAGAGAACTACTACCGAGACACAAGCTGGTTGACCAACTCACGCTTCAAACGGTATCAGCAATGCCAAGCGAAGGCATTCGCTTTGGATAGTAGCGAATGGACCGAGGAGAGGGATGAAACGCCCTTGCTCCTCGGAAACTACGTTCACAGCTATTTCGAAAGTCCAGAAGCGCATCAGCAGTTCATGGATGAAAATGGCGAGAAGCTACTTGCCAAGACTGGAAAAAATAAAGGAAACCTCAAATCCGATTTTCTAATTGGCGACAAGATGATTGAGAGCCTAAAAGACGATGAAGGCTTCAACCGCTTGTATCATGGCTACTCATCGGATGAAGTTCAAAAAGAATTGATTGTCTATGGCAAAATTGAAGGAGTGCCAGTCAAAGGTAAGCTAGATAGTGTTAATCTGAGCCGTGGCTACTTTGTGGATTTAAAAACCATGAAGTCTATCTATGCCGAAGAATGGAGCGCAGAACTCAAGAAGCGAGTTCCCGCTGCAGTCAATAACATTTTGAATTTTGGGTATCATGGGCAGCTTGGTCTGTATCGTGAACTTTTAAAACAAATGACAGGTAAGGATTTTAGACCTTACATCGTGGCAGTCAGCAAAGAAACCGTACCAGACCGTGAAATTCTGAAAATCGATGATGAATGGCTTGAGGAAGGTTTGGAAAAAATCAAGTCCGAAATCGTCGAAGTTTGGGACGTGATTCAGGGCAAAAAGAAGCCTACAAATTGCGGGCATTGTGACTACTGCAGAAGCCAGAAGAAACTAAATGCAGTCGTTACTCTGAACGATCTGATTGGAGGATTCTAGTGATCTATCTCTACGAAAACCACCTAGGCGGCCGGTACACTCTAGATTGCTACGAAGAGCCAGATTACTGCGAAACATGCGGGGAATACGATGAGTACATCGGCTCATTTCGTAGCATGGAAGATGTTGCTCTGAAGCTATTGAAAGAGGGTGCTTCAGACAAGGAAATCCGGCGAACAACTGGATTGAAAATGATTGTTAAATTTGAAAAAGTGGGGGAAAAATGAAAATCTACATTGAACAAGATGACGTAAAATTGAGTTTTGAGCGAGCGCAGGAACTTGATTATCAAACATTATTCAAAGCCTATCAGATGGTTACAGGGGCTGATGAAATCCTTGAGGATTTAACTCAGAAAGAGCCTGAGAGTGCGGGGACTGTTTTAAAAATTGATGATGAATTCAAGCGGAAATTAACTGAAATTGATGCTGTCGATATCAGAAAAGTAAAGGACAAGTTATCAGAAAAATTTATCGGAAGTACAGCGGTTTCGCAGAAACCAAGTGAGAAGGTAGATGTTGATTTGCAATGCCCGTTTTGCGGATGTGCGAAGCGGTGGAAAGTCCCACCTTACTTTACTTTTATGAATTGTCCTGACTGCCAAGGCTCAATTTTCTTGTCTTGGGCGACAGGAGTCAAAGGCGAATTGGATGACAATGGATTTTATTTCAGAGGGGACAGCCCGATGAAGTTCAAAGAGCAGACAGATGAATTCGAGGATATGTTTGCTGTTGAAAAATCAAAATAACCCAAAACCAACTGTTTCCATTTTGGAAACAACTCAAAATTAAACAAGCCGTGTATTCTTGTAAAACTGCGAACTAGAAACACGTCAGTAAAGGTCATGTGACCTTGGACGAGCGACTGCCCGTATTTAGCCAAACTCACACACAAAGGCAGTCGCATTTTTTTGGAGAGGAATAAATGCTAAATAAAATCGACATCCCAGGAACAACTATCACACTCGAAATCGTGGACAAGACCATCACGATCACAAATAAAATTGAATATGATATGCAGATGCATTTCAGAAATACGGACGCAGATGCTTCTCTTGATACAAGTGGCGACGTGTTCGAGCCTCTCTACTGGCTAGATATTAAGGCGACGCCGAAGAAGCCAACAGAATACCATTCTAGCTTAGGAGTCAAGGCAGAGAAACGGAATTTGGCTGAGCTTCAGAAGTTCTTTGAGTTCATAGAAAACAACAAGAGGAATCTCTTTGATCTTTGCGGTATCAAGGGAGAACTGCAATGAAATCTCTGACATTATCGTTAGACGTTTCAACTACTGCGACAGGATGGGCCGTATTTCACGGCTCTGACCTTGTCCAGAGTGGTGTCTTAAAACATAAAAGTAAATCGTTCTTTGAACGTGGGCGCTTCATGGCTAGCGAATTGCGAGCAATTCAATCGAGAGCGCTCCAGAAGTACGACTGTCATTTTGAATCGATTGTGGTCGAGAAGAACTCGGTCATGGGGCCAAATCAACAATCTATGATCAGTATTGGAATTGTGACAGGAATTATTCTTGGACGGTTGGTTGCTGATAATGTGTATTTCGTGAATGTGTCGACCTGGCGCAAGTATTGGGAGTTCAGCTACAAAGACCGTAGCAAGAAGTCAATGAAGCTGCAGGCCGTTGCTAAGGTTTCGGATGAATTCAACCTGAACGTCAAAGACGACGAGGCTGATGCCATTCTGATTGGTTCGTATTTCGTAAACCATGGCCACGAATTTGGAGGCCTGGAAAGCCATAAGATAAGTTGAGAGGTAGAAATATGAGTTATACTGTAACACTATATTTTGACAATATGGTAGATGAGACCCACTTCTTTAAGAAAGAGGGAGATGCTGCTAAATGCAAGGCTCAGCTTGAGAGCAAGTATCGAGGAGAGCGATTGTATCGAGTCAAACTCGAAAAGGTGGAATAATGAGTTTAAAACAGACGTTACCCGAAGGCTACAAGCAATCAATCAAGAGGAACGAAGAACTGAGACATAAAGTGAAGGAGTTGGAAGATGAATAAGCAGGAATTGATTAAAGCAGTTATTGAGTTACCAGTAGATTGCAGTGGCCTTAGACCTAAGATTGATAAATTAACAACGTTGGAATTGATAAAGTTATTAAACGAACCGCAACCAGTCAAAGTACCTCAGTTTGTGGCGGATTGGATTGAATACTGTAAAAGAGGATTAAGTATAAGACAAGCGATATCGCAAGTGTATGTGAGCAATGAGGTTGATGATTGGTTGACGGAAGTTGATGCGGATGGTGCTTTTGTAAACCAAGAAACATTCGCTCGTGCATGGCTTGACGGCTACGAGGTTGAGGAGAAAAAATATAAAATTACACTTCTAAACCGAAATGACGGGGACTTATATCTCATCAACCAAAATGCAGGAGTATCTGATAAATATGGACATTTTTCTCCCGTAGTACTCCTTTTTACAAAAGGGACTAATTTTTCAGAACAGTGCTATGAACTCACGAAAAAGGAAGTAGCTTCGAATGGCTTCGGCTGGGTGTTTGATTGCCCAGGGATACAGATTGAAGAGGTGGAAGGATGAAGCAACTATTCTGCCCAAATTGTAATTCAACGTCTTCAGTACATCACCATACTGATTGGCGACATTTCGATAATTCGACCGGTCGATTGAAACCGGTCAGCGTCGTGCTATGCTTAGACTGTAAAACGCTATTTATCGACGATCGATCTTGGTAAAATAAATATTTAAAAGGGGAGGTTACAGAATGAAACGATTTATCGCTGGCTGGATCCTGCTATCTGCTGGGTTGAACATCTGGCAGATGGACAGGATTCGAGATTTAGAAAAGAAGAAGCCGATGGTTATCTATAAAGCTGATAACGCAGGCGCCGAGATATTCGGTAAGGTTGTCGAGAAAGGACGACATGGAAAGCTATACACGCTTACGATTCGTGATTACGGGGTGTTCGTGGTTACGGAAGAAGTCTATAACAAGTTTAGAATTGGAGATGAGGTGAAATTATGATGCCAAAATTTAGAGCGTGGGATACCACAAATAAAGAGATGTTTAAAGATACTTTCGCAATAACAGAAAGTGGACAGGTTGTAGTAGTTGACCAATCCTCTGTCTTTGTTAGTCCAGATTATGTTTTTGTTGATCATCTGGTCGTCATGCAATCAACAGGCTTCAAGGACAAAAACGGCAAGGAAATCTTTGAGGGGGATATTCTTGGTACAAAAAATGGATTGTTGAATGGTGTAGTCGAGTACAGAACTGATTTAGGAATGTGGACTAATAGTTTAATCAGATACAATAATTTTGAGAGATTGTATCATATAGCTGGCGATAGAGAAATCATCGGCAACATCTACGAAAATAAGGAGTTACTAGATGCCTGACGTAGAATGGATTATGGAGCATTGCCATATGATGCGCGACAATGGTTGTTGGGGAGGAGAGAAGCAGATTTCCTACGCTAGTCCGGATGGGCAGTACACGTATTACATCAACAAGCGAAAAGATGGAACGTATTATTTACATGGGGCAAGTAAACATTATGGCAGGACGTAGATGGACAGAAGATGAGGTTGATTATATTTTACTAGCCCACAACGATAATGAGAGTACGGTTGAAGAGGTCGCTGAATTTTTAGGTCGTACAGTTAGTTCTGTCCGATGTAAGTCTGAGATAATAAACAAAGGAAAAGGCCAGTTTACAAAACGACATTGGCAGGATGAAGAAATAAGAATTTTACGGCGCTATTATCAAAAAGTTCAAGATTTAAACCAGCTAGCTAAAATATTAAATCGCAGTTTAGATGCAGTGGTTATAAAAGCGAACAAACTAGGACTACCTCACAGAAGAAAGAAATGGGATGTGTCAAAACACGATATAGAAACACTTGGGGAAATGGGTATGAGCTGTAGACAAATAGCATGCCAATTAGACAGACCGCTTCATCTGATTAGAGCAGTGGTCTATCATTATAAAATACCTGTCGGAAAAGAAGAAATTCAACATCATCCTTGGAATTTTGACAATGATATGATTTTTATGAGGAGGAATTAAAATGAAAGAAAAATCTTATGAACAAGTTTTGGAAGAATTTAACGATGTTGATAAAATCAACAACCCTAGCCATTATAAGGGGAAATTCGGGCTTGAAGCCATTGAAGTTGTTAAGAATTTTGCTTTTGGATTAGAAGGAGTAGAAGGATTTTACTGGGGCAACGCAATCAAGTATATGTTACGCTTCCAGAAGAAAAACGGTCTTGAAGACCTGAAGAAAGCACGCAAGAACCTTGATTGGTTGATTGAGGAGATGGAACATGGACTATGAACAACCACTAACCAAAAGACAATGCGAGTTATTTGCATTCATGCTAAGGCAAAAACGAAAAGACAATAAGATTACTTTGAAAGAATTAGGAAATAAGTTAGGTTATTCAACTGCAACAATCTCGAATTGGGAGAATTTAAAGGCTGTGCCTGATTTATACAACGTTGAAGATGTAGCTACTTATTTCAATCTGCCGATGAACGTCTTTGTCGGGGAAAAATAAAAAAAGCCAAGACACTCTCTGTCTCAGCTATAATCTCAATAATATTATTATACCACAAAAGGAGATAGAGAGTGAAGGCTAAAGAGCTTTTAAGCGAATTGCAAAATCTTGACATGGATATCCAGAGTCGTATCGACGAAATCAACGAGCTTGAGGCTGGTCTGCTCTCAAGTCCTAAGTGGGCCGATGCGAAGGTTAAGAGCAGTCAGACCAGAAAAGTTGATGATGTATATGTTCAACTTATCACGATGAAGGATGAAATTGAGAAAGATACTAATGTTGCAATCAATCGCAAATTGGAACTAGGCCGCATGATTAACAAGCTGACTAATCCAAAGCATAGGACAATCCTGAGGATGACTTATATCAATAAAGGTACGGCTGATAGTATTTGCTATGATTTAAAAATGAGCCGTACAACCTATTACAGATTAAAAAACGAGGCTATTTTAGCCCTGGAAGAAGTCATCTGATGTTATAGGTTCAAAATGGGACTATTTGGGACGGCACGGTTCTAAAAATCTGTTAGAATGGTAGTATCAAATGCTGAAGCAAATGATACTCCTTTATGAAAACCGAGGCTACGGCCTCTCTAAGGCGGTGACGGGTAAGTGGTTTTGTCTCCTAATTTTAATAAGCTTCTTTTATTCGGTTCGACTCCGAACACCGCCGTTAAAGACTACAAAAAAATCAGAAATTTTATTTCTAATTAACAAACGAGGTAGTAGTCGCCTTGCACTTTTAGGGCTTAGCCTAGATAATCTGTGGTAACTCAGGAAAAGGATGTTTTTAAATCTATCAAACTTCCTGCCAGCAATGGTCAATCTAAGCAATTTAATCTTAACTATTTCAGTTTTGGAATAGGTGGGCGAAGTTAAAGCAGAAAGATTCCAACGGCAAGGTGCTGAGGAAATGCAAACGTGGCAGTTTGGCTGTGAAACGAGTCTATAAGAGGAAAGAGGTATTTGGTTCGAGGTGCAACAAGAGCTTAATACCATATCTTACAAAAATTGGGTGCCTCCCAAAAGTATGTAAGGTGAGTCGATTGTCCGCAAAACAATCGATAACAAGCAGGCGCTGTGCATTTTGTTCTTCAAAAGAGAATGAAACACATGGCGATGCGTGTCTGTGATAGATGAAAGATGATTTTTATATTTTAAGGCTATTCAAGATAGAAAAAAACTCAAAAAAGCAAAAGTCATCGCCCGTCACAAACGAAAGTGTACTTCGGCAATTAGATTGCCTGCTCAAGTCTCGCAAGGATAAGAGTAAAGTCAAAGAGTAAAGCAGCTTAGACTTTTAGCGGGGTCTTCGTTAATTGAAAAATGGCTTAGTAGTTTGCGATGTAAGGAGTGATTGGTCTAACCAATCGTGCATGAGTGATACAAGTAGGAATATTTGTGGACAAGATAATAAACTATAAGTTGTCAAAAGTCACTCGCTTAAAGCAGTAGTCTCATGCTGATTAATGGTTATATGGTAGACGGATTAAGTCCTGTTTAGGAAATTGAGACGTCACAGGTTCGAGTCCTGTCGTTCCAATTGCGATTTTAATTCGCAGAGAGGTCTTCATTAAGTCACACAAGCGTGTGGCTTTTTTGTTTGTGGAGGAAATGATGAAAATTGAATTGTTAGCTATAGATAAAATCAAAATGTATGAGAATAATGCGAAGCTACATCCTCGTGAACAGATTGAACAGATCAAGAAGTCTATTCTAGAGTTTGGGAATAATGACCCGATAGCAGTCGATGAAAACAACGTTATCATCGAAGGACATGGCAGGTATTTAGCGTTGTCTGAACTTGGTTATACAGATATCGAAGTTATTCGTCTATCTCATTTGACTGACGAGCAAAAGAAAGCGTACATTTTGGCCCACAATAAGTTGACGATGAATTCAGGCTTTGATATGGAAATTTTAGAGTTAGAACTCGAAGATATCACGAATATCAATATGGAAGATTTTGGCTTTGATTTTGAAGATATTGAAGAAATAGAAGAAGATATCGAAGACGTAGAACAAGATGAATATGACGAGGAATTACGAGAAACAAACATTAAACCAGGCGATATTTTCCAATTAGGGGAGCATAGACTATCTTGTGGAGATAGCACAGATGCGACGCATATTCAGAAGTTGCTAGATGGTGTCAAGGTTGACACAGTCTACACAGATCCTCCTTATGGAATGAAAAAGGAAAAGGATGGGGTGCGAAATGATAATTTGAATTACGATGACTTATTAGAATTCAACAAGAAATGGGTCCCCATCACGTTCGACGCTATGCGAGAAGTTGGGAGCTGGTATTGTTGGGGGATAGACGAGCCACTCATGGATTTATACAGCAATATCTTGCGTCCGATGAAAAAAACGCAGGAAATCACCTTCCGAAACCTTCTGACCTGGGACAAAGGAAATGCTCAAGGTCAAATGTCGAAGTACGCCAGAATGTACCCAATAGCAGATGAAAAGTGTCTTTTTGTCATGAAAGGTGTCCAAGGTTTTAACACGAACTTGAATAATTAATTCGAAGGCTACGAGGCAATCAGGAAGCCGCTAGCAGAAGCCGCTGAGCGCGTAGGATTGACATCGAAGAAATTGAAAGAGATAACAGGTGTAACAATGTACTCGCATTGGTTTACAAAATCCCAATGGTCGCTCATACCGTTTGAACATTACAAGAAACTAGCTGAATACTATGGTGAAGAATGGACGGCAGACTACGACCGTATCAAACAGGACTACGACCGTATCAAACAGGACTACTACGCGACCCGCGCTTTCTTTGACGCGACACATGCGAATTTCAATAATGTATTACATTTTAGTAGAACGAGTGGGGATGAGAGAGAGCGCGCAGGTGGACATGTAACTTCCAAACCACTCGCGCTAGTAGCGCTTATGCTCAAGTCATCAACTCGGAAAGGCGACGTTGTTTTGGATGTTTTCGGAGGAAGCGGTTCAACTCTTATCGCTTGCGAGAGGCTAGGACGGACGTGTTATATCAATGAATTAGAACCCAAATACGTCGATTTGATTATCAGACGTTGGGAAAAAGAGACAGGAAGAGAAGCTGTTAAATTGAATTGATTCTATTTTTTTGAAAAGGAAGTGAGGCGATGGCTAATGAGCAAAACTTGATAAAAAATTCAGAACGAACTCCGAGCGAACGCCGAGAAAATGCAAAAAAAGCGGGAGTGGCTTCAGGCAAAGTTCGTAGAAAAAAAGCGAACCTAAAAAAGGCTTTTGAGACAATCCTGCAAGCCGAAGTTGCAAGTCCAAACGTGAAGAAACAACTTGAAGAATTAGGTTTTGACTCAACTAATGAAATGGCTCTAGCTATGGTTATGATGCAGAAGGCTATGAAAGGTAACGTTAGAGCGTTTGAACAAATTAGCAAGCTGACTACAACAGATGCTAAAGATAACCTTGATAAGAAAGAACAAAAAGAGCGTATTAAAGCTTTGCAGATTAGAAATAAACGTGACGAAAGAACACTAGATAGTGATATAGCTAATAAACGAGTGATCGAAATTAAGGTAGGTGATTGGGATGCTGACGAAGACTAGGCCGAAAATCAATATTGTCATTCAATATCCTAGCAGAGTTTTTAATAAGCATATCTACGACAAGCTTAACGATTACTCAACTTTTACCGAAGTTCACTACGGTGGAGCTTCAAGCGGAAAGAGCCATGGGGTTATTCAGAAAGTAGTATATAAGGCTTGCCAAGATTGGAAGCATCCACGCAAGGTTCTATTCTTGCGTAAAGTTGGATCTACTGTGTATGACTCGATTTTTGAGGATATGAAACAATGTTTGGATAATTGGCAGTTACTCGACAAGTGCAAGGTCAACAATTCAGCATACCGAATAGAATTGCCAAACGGAGCTCAGTTTATTTTCAAAGGGCTGGACAACCCAGAGAAAATAAAGTCAATCAAGGGTGTGTCTGATGTCGTTATGGAAGAAGCCTCTGAGTTCACATTAGATGATTACACGCAGTTGACTTTGCGTTTAAGGGATAAGAAACACTTGAATAAGCAAATTTTTTTGATGTTTAACCCGGTATCGAAAGTAAACTGGACGTATAACGCTTTTTTTGTGAAGAAGCCAACAAATACAGTTGTTTATCATACGTCATACAAAGATAATCGTTTTTTAGACCAGGTTACAATCGAGAATATCGAAGAACTGGCCAACAGGAATGAAGCGTACTACAAGATTTACGCTCTGGGTGAGTTCGCAACTCTGGACAAGCTAGTCTTTCCGAAATACGAGAAGCGGTTACTGAATAAAAGCGAATGGGAGCATCTGCCGGCTTATTTTGGTCTTGACTACGGTTTTATCAATGACCCGTCAGCCTTGCTTCATGTACGAATAGACGATACTAACAAGCGTTTATACGTCGTTGAGGAATTTGTAAGAAAGGGATTGACGAATGACAAAATCGCAGAAAGTATCAAGGCCCTTGGGTATGCTAAAGAGCAAATCAGAGCAGACTCAGCAGAAAAGAAATCGAACCAAGAATTGCGAAATCTTGGAATTCCTCGGGTTATCGATGTGCAGAAAGGTCCTGGATCGGTTATGCAAGGGATCCAGTATCTCTTACAGTACGACTGGATAGTAGATGAAAGGTGCGTAAAGTTGATTGAAGAACTTGAAAATTATACCTGGAAGAAAGATAAGAAGACGAACGAATACATAAATGAGCCAGTAGATAGCTATAACCACTGCATCGATGCTATAAGATACGCTTTGCAAGACAGGATATATAAAACCAAAATTAAACTATTCAAAGGAGGTTTTTAAAATTGGCAAAAGTTTTTGTTAATAAACGAAAAGTCATCACGACAACGAGTGAGAAAGTGAATGAAGAAATCGTTACCAAGGCGATTAGGCTTCACATGAGCAAACTAGTCAAGAATTATGTTGAAAGTGAGGATATGTATCTCTCACAACATGAAGTCTTGAAAATGCCTAAAAAAGATAGTTGGAAACCAGACAACCGCCTGGTTTTTAATTACGCAAAATATATTGTAGACACGTTCACAGGCTACCAAATTGGTGTGCCAGTTAAAATCAAGCATGAAGACGAAGGCGTGAATGAATTTGTTGCCAAGTTCCGTAAGATCAACGATATGGAAGATTCAGAGTTTGAACTTGCTAAGATGTCTAGTGTATTTGGTCATGCGTTCATTTATGTTTATCAAGACGAATACAAGCAGACTAGAGCGACATATAACAGTCCAATCAATATGTTCATCGTGCATGATAATAGCATTGAAGAGCGACCACTGTTTGCAGTAAGGTACACGTTTAACGAGAATAGCCAAACAGGTGTCGGACAAGTTATCACGAATGATGAAGTGATTGACGCTACATTCTCAACTGGTGGTTCAGCAAGGTTTGGTGAGCGTACTCAACACATCTATAGTTCCATTCCAGTCGTTGAAGTGATTGAGAACGAAGAACGGCAAAGTATTTTTGAAAGCGTCAAGACCTTGATAAATGCTTTAAACAAGGCAGCAAGCGAGAAAGCGAATGATGTAGATTATTTCGCAGACGCTTATTTGAAGGTACTTGGCGTTGAATTACAGGAAGAAGATGCTGGCCAAATCAGAGAGAACAGGATTTTCAATCTTTGGAAAAATGGTGACGGACCGTTGCCTGAGGTTAATTTCTTAGAAAAACCAAGTTCAGACACGACGCAAGAGAACTTTATCAGTTTATTGAAAGAGTCTATTTTTGCTATTTCAATGGTTGCTAATATGTCTGAATCCGAATTTGGAAATTCATCCGGCACTGCTCTTGCGTTTAAGTTGCAGGCGATGGACAATCTAGCTCGCATGAAAGATAGAAAGCTACAATCTGCATTTAATCGCTTGTATCAGATTGTGTTTAGCGTGCCTTTGACAACGGTCTATGAAAATGCATGGACAGATTTGACCTATACATTTACTAGAAATGTACCAAGAAACATTCTTGAAGAGGCGCAGATTGTAGGACAGTTATCTGGACAAGTTTCAGAAGAAACTAAGCTATCTGTCCTATCTATCATAGATGATCCGCAGAAAGAAATCGAAAAAATGGGAAAAGAAGAGGAATCTATGAGCAATCTTGAGATTCGTTTAGAAAAACAAAAAATCTACTCAGACGCTGAAATAGATGAAAGTCAGAAAGTTATAGCAGATGTTGACCAATAAGTATTGGGAAGATAGGTATCGTGCTGAAGAAAAGGCTAGGGAACTAGCAGATAAGAGAGTAGCTTATCAACTGCACGGTGTCTATCAACAACACGCTAACAATATTCAGAAAGAAATAGATAGTTTTTGGCAAAGGTACGCTGATAAAGAAGGCATCACGAAGCTAGAAGCTAAACAGAGAGCTGATAGGCTCGATATGGTCAATGTTGAGTTTAAGGCTAGACAGTTAGTTGAACGTGCCAATCGCATAAGGGAACGTGGTCAGAAAGTAACGAGCGAGGATTTCACAAAGGCAGAAAACGACTTGATGAGATTGTATAATCTTAAGATGAAAACAAGTCGTCTTGAAGTGTTGCAAGCTAATATCAAACTACATCAATATGATTTGGCTTTGAGTGAGTTTGAAATCATAGATAAGCATTTGACTGAATCAATCAGACGAGAGAATCTGTTTAGTGCTGGTGTCTTGAATATGACGCTCGGAAGTTTTGAAGCTTCAAAAGTATCAGCAGATACGATTATATACGCTAATTTCAATAATGCGACGTGGTCTTCTAGAATTTGGGAAAGGCAAAGCGAGTTGAGAGATATCGTCAAGAAAGGTGTTACTGATACCGTTTTGAGAGGCAAAGGCACAAATGTTCTGATTAACAACCTTAGGAAAGAGTTTGATGTTTCGTATGGCTACGCTAGACGGTTGGCAGTTACAGAGTCAGCAAGGGTTTATTCAGAAGCACAGAAAACTAACTATGAGGCTAATGGTGTCGAAGAATATGAAATCATGACAGAATTAAAAGCGTGTCAGATTTGCCAACCGTTCAATGGGAAGATATTTAAAGTATCTGAGTTGGTTCCAGCATTGAACGCACCACCGTTTCATCCTAACTGTCGATGTACGACAGTACCGCATTTTAGGAAAGATTCAAAGCGCTATGGAATACGTGATGATACGGATTATAAAGCTTTGAACAACAAGTATGTTGCGAAAGACGGGGAAAAGATGTATAATCAGGGTATGGATAAGTTGGATTCTTTAGTCTCTAGCGGTTCAATAAGCGCTGCTCGTGGAGACGTAGAGAAACAAAAGAATGACTTCGCAGTAAGATACTACAATCAGTTGAGAAATTCGAACAGAGCAGACGTTGTGAAAAAAATGGTAAAAAGCAGTAAACTACCATATTCAACAGTGTTAAAAGCATTAGAACACATCCTAGACAATAAGTATTTATTGTGGGATTATGAAGCCTTTGAAGAAAGAATGATGAACTTTTATCCACATTATGATATGGCTCAAAGTTTCCAAAGGTTATACACGGGCAACCCAAAAGAGAGTGATATAATAATGCTACAACACGAGAGTCTTGAGTCGTACTACATGAATCATAAAAAAATGGATTATGATGAAGCTCATAAAAAAGCTAACATAAAATTTAATTATCAGGAGGCAAGTGAAAATGGCGAAGATTGATAAACAGATTATTACTTTGAGCAGGATTGAAGACGACGCCACTCTGCGACAATATTCTGCAGTGAGTGGAGAGTGTGAAGGCATTGCTACAGTGGATAAAAACACCTTGAATTACAGTTATACAGGCGACGATTTGGAAGAGTTTGCTTCGTTTGTAAAAGATACTTTAATTAAAAGCATCAAACTTGGCAAAAAATTGCCAGATAAATTTTCACACGGTTTTGGGTAAAAAAAATAACCAACAATTATCAAAGCACCTAGAAAAATCTAAGTGCTTTTTTCGTGCTCAGAAAGGATTGAAGAAATGAAATACAGAAAGAAACCTGTAGTAATTGAGGCGGTTCAGTTCGTAGATACTGAAGAATCAATTTTGAAATTGTCAGAGTTAGGATTGGATCCAGTTCGTGTAGATTATGCTGATTTGGATAATCCAGTTCTAAAGATAGAAACACTTGAAGGATTGATGGTAGCAACAGAAGGCGACTACATTATCAAAGGCGTGCAAGGTGAATTTTATCCATGTAAGCCTGATATTTTTGCAGAAACATATGAAAAAACGGAGGAATAAAATGTTAGAAAAAGCAAAACAATTGGCATCACAAGAATTTTCGCGCTTATCAGGTCGTGAAATCAAAGCAGAAGATTGCTTTGTAGTTTGGTTTAGCAAGACTTTACAAAATTGGAAAGCTCTTGTTAGTACGAACGCAATTACATCAAGCGAACCTTGTGGAAATTATGCAGAAATCACGCATAACGGAGACAAGAAAGAGACTTATGTGGATGTTTACGCCAAGGTTTCAAATCGTTCTATTAAAGATTAGGAGGTGATCCAGAATCTTGACTTGCAGGAATAGACTGCTATAAATCACTGTAAATTGCTATAAATTAGTGAATTGAAGAAAGGAGTAGAAAAAATGGTAGATTGGAAAGAAAGATTTAGAAAAGAATATCATGAATTGAGAGAACGATTCAAAAAAATAGACACGATGATTGGTCGATACGAAAAAGGGCAGCTAGAGTTTGAACCTAAATGCCCGATTGATTTGTTAAAGCGTCAGCGTTCAGTCATGTGGGATTATCTTTCGATTCTAGAACAGCGTGCGAAAATTGAAGAAATTAAACTATAAAACCTAACCGTATGGAATCCCGTACGGTTTTTATATTGTCCGAACTTTGACGACATTAAAAGCCAAGGATATCAGTCCACTCGGACTTAAAAGGAGGGCCTTAAATGGCAGAAGAACAAAAAACAACTGTAGAAGAACCTGAACTTGAACAAGCTAGCACTCAAGAAGAAAAAACTACAGAAAAAACATTCACACAATCTCAGCTTGATGAAATCATTCAGAAAGAAAAAGCTAAGGCCAAGCGTTCTGCTGAAAAAGAGTATCAAGCTAAGATGGATGAAGCCGAAAAGCTACGTCAGATGAACGAAACCCAGAAAGCAGAGTATGAACAGGAAAAACAAAAAGCATACATTGCTGAACTGGAAGCCAAAATCAATCGTAGCGGACTAGAGCGAGAAGCCTCTAAAATGCTTTCTGAAGGCGGTATTGTTGTAGATGATAAAATCCTAGGACTTGTCGTACAAGACACCGCAGAGGCTACACAGGAGGCTGTAGAAAGCTTTGTAGCTTTGGTGAATGACTTAGCCGATAAGAAAGTCGGTGAGAAACTAAAAGGTAAGACACCTAAGAAGATGGAAGATGTTTCTGATGGTGGAATTACCAAAGAACAATTTAACAAAATGGGTTATCAAAGTAGAAATGAATTACTACAAAATAACCCAGAACTATATCATAAGTTGAAAGGATAATAGACAATGACACAAACTAAACTTGCACAAATGGTCAACCCAGAAGTAATGGCTGATATGGTATCAGCTAAACTTCCTAAAATGATTAAATTCACACCGCTTGCATTCGTCGAGCGCACACTTGTTGGGCAACCAGGCACAACTGTCACAGTTCCAAAATGGGAATACTCTGGAGATGCCAAAGACATCGCCGAGGGTGAAGCGATCACTCCAGACCAATTGACTACTAAGAAGTCTACTATGACGATCAAAAAAGCTGGTAAAGGTATTGAACTTACAGATGAATCGGTTCTTTCTGGTTATGGTGATCCAATCGGTCAAGCGACACATCAAATTGCTTTGGCTATCGCTAACAAAGTAGATAATGATTTAGTGGAAGAAGCTAAAAAAGCCACTCAATTCGTAGCTGAAGCACCTACAACTGGCGATGCACTTGATAAAGCGTTGGCAGTCTTTGCAGACGAAGAAGACGCACGTTACGTTGCTCTTCTCAACCCTGAAGATGCTATTGCTTTGCGCGGAGATGCTGCTAAAGAGTGGGTTCGTGGTTCAGAAATCGGCGCGGATATCGTTGTATCTGGGACATTTGGCGAATTCCATGGTATTCAAATTGTTCGTACTAAAAAAGTTGAAAAAGGTAAAGGTTTCCTTGTTAAAGTTTCAGCTGTTGACACAGATACAGATGATGTCGCTAAATACGGAGCGTTTGTAATCAATCTTAAACGTGATGTAGCTATCGAAACAGACCGTGACATCCTTAAAAAGACAACGGTTATCACTGGTGATGAACACTATGGCGTTTACTTGTACGATCCTACACGAGTCGTTAAATTCGGGGGTGCTTAATGGGGATGATGTTACGCAGACATCATCAAAACAAAGAGCAGAAAGTTGAAGAAGTTATCAACTATGGAGATTTCACGGTGAAAGAACTAAAAGATATTGCGAAAGAACGAAATATTGAAGGTTATTCAACCTTGAACAAAGAGGAACTTGTCTCTGTATTGGAGGGATAGCATGGCAGATATCTCTCAAGTTAAAACGTTGTTAGGAATTGACGATAATTTACAAGACACATTACTTCATACAATCTCTACGTTGACAACTTCTCATTTTTTGGCTTATGCTGGGGTTGATGATGTTCCACAAGGTCTTGATTACATCATTACCGAGGTTATGATTAAACGGTTTAATCGCATAGGTGCAGAAGGGCTGACAAGGCACGACATAGAGGGTGCTTCGATGTCCTTTAGTTCAGATGATTTCAAAGAGTATGACAGCATTATCAAGCGTGTTTGCGCTAAAACATTCAATGCGGGGTTTAAAATGTTATGAGATATAACGATAGAGTTGAAATTCTCAATAAGAAATCCGAAGTGTATGATCCAGAAACTGGAGAATACACAACAGGAGAAGATGAACGACTTGTCTTGCCAGCTTATGTTATGGACTTGGGTCTTAATAAGCAAGTTGCTGTATTTGGCGCTTATAAGCGAGACTCAAAGGTTGTTTATCTGCAAAATAAACCTAAAATCGCATTTGATTATCTTAACTATCAAGGAGAACGCTATAAGTGTAGAGCAGACAAGCAATCCGAGACAGTTTTTTACTTAGAAAGGGACAAATCGATTGGGTAGTACAACTTTTCAACTTCGAGGTTTAGACAAGCTTCAAGCGAAATTGCAACGAATTGCAAAGCTTGAAGAAGTTGAAAAAATCATCGAAGAGCATGGCAGTAACATGCAAAAGAAAGCTGTTGAGAATGCTTCAAAATTTAGGGGGCATTATGAGGGTAGAGGAAGCAGCAGGCACTTTGTGAAGCCTACTGGTGCTACTAAGCGTTCTATCTCTGTAAACAGTAGTAAGATTGATCGGTTCAAGTATCGTGTTGCCCCCGGAACACTTTATGCTGCATACGTTGAACTAGGCACTCGGAAAATGAGCGCACAACCGTTTATTAAGCCAGCTTTTGACGACCAAAAAGCACTTTTCAAGCGTGATTTGGAAAGGTTGGTTAAATGAAATCAAGAGAACAAGCAATTTTTGACAGCGTATTTAAACGTTGTCTTTTTTTAGGTTACACAACTTACGATTACAAGCCAGACGATAATGCTCCTTATCCGTTCGTTGAATTTGAGGATACGACTTCATTGCTCGTGCCAAACAAGACGGATGTTAAGGGGACAGTTGAACTGGTTGTCTCTGTTTGGAGCACTCGTAAGAAACGTAAACAGGTATCTGATATGTGTTCGAGTATCTTAGCTCAAGCGATGATGGTTGGTGAGGCAGACGGCTATCATGTAGCTTTGAATATTGCTCAATCAACTATATCGCTTATGGATGACGATACGACAGTCGAACCGCTAAAACGCGGTCGTATTCGGTTAGTATTTACAATTTTATAGAAAAAGGAGGGCATGAAATGCCTATTGCAAAAAAAGGGATTGACAGTATTCTATTATTTCGCTTGTTGAGTGAAGCAAGCAAAGCAGATGGTGCTAAATTAGCATTTCAAACTGAACATTCATCTGAGAAGAGCCGTGACGCTAACTCGGTTAAAACTAAAGACGGCGTTCTTCAATCAGTTGGTGGCATTGAGGTTTCTATCAGCGCTACGACTATCATGGCTGAAGACGATGAACTTGTTGCTAAGCTTGAAAAAGCTATGGATAAGGGAGAACTTATCGAAGTTTGGGAAATCGAAAAGAATGCTAAGAAGCAAGGTGATAAATTTGAGTCAGTATACTACCAAGGTTATCTAACTGCATTCAAGAAAACCAAGAACGCTGAAGATTTGATTGAACTCGAACTAGAAATCGCAGTTAATGGTACTGGTGTCAAGGGATATGCTACTCTCAACACCAGCCAAGCTGAAGTGGTTCAGTATGAGTTCGCTGACACTACTAAGTCAGCATCTAGTTCATCAGCAGCTTCAGGCGTTCCAGGAGTTGGTGGGTAGAAGAAATTGAGAGAGGTGCATGCCTCTCTTTTTTATTGTATTTTGTAGAAAAAAGGAGAAATAACAATGCAATTAGCAATCAATGGAAAAACTTACAATGTGAAATTCGGTGTTAAATTTGTACGTTCGTTGGATAAAACTTTCCCAATTGAGCGAAACGGGATGAAATTCGGAATGGCTTTATCTACTAAAATTCCTGAATTGTACGCTAAAAACATCGCTTCATTGGCTGATATTCTCTATCACGGAACAGTCACAGAAAGCCCACGACCTTCCTTAGCCGATGTTGAAACGTTTGTTGAAGAGCATGAAGATTTAGAACAATTATTTGATGATGTTATTCAAGAATTGAGTGAATCAAATGCGGGTAAGTCTTTGATGTCGGAGATGAACCAAGATCTCAAGAAGTAGTTAAGAAATCATCTCTTGAAACGTTTGAGGAAATCATTATAAATTGTGTACGATTTCTGAACATCACAGACATGAACGAGATTGGTCGTATGACAATGTACGAGTACGATTTGCTAATGACTGGGGTGTTGCTAAGAAAACAAGATGAAGATGAACTCTTACATCGCTCTGCTTGGCTATCTAGACAAGTGGAAGCTACTAAATTGGACGGCAAAACTCCTTTATATAAAAAATACAGTGATTTTTACAAGAAAAAAGATACGACTAAGCAAAAGTATCAACTTTCAGAAGAAGAGAAGCGACTCTTACTGAAAGCGAATTTGAAATGAAAGGAGGTAAATAATGGCAGAAACTTATTCGGTCGAAGCGATACTAACCGCGGTTGACAAAGGAATGAGTTCGACTTTGAACGGATTACAGAAGGCAATTAACGGACTTGAAAAAACATCATCTGCATTTGATACGATTTCAAACAAGAGTAGCTCTATGTTTAAATCAATGTTGGGCGCAAACTTGGTTAGTTCAGTAATTGGTTCAGCAGTTGGTAGCATTAAAGGCTCTTTGGGCGAAATGGTTGGAGAATTGAACAGTTCCAAGAAAGCGTGGGACACGTTTGATGGAAACCTTAGTAAATTAGGTTGGGGTAAAGACCAAATCAACCAAGCTAAAGAGGCTATGCAGGACTATGCCACTAAAACCATCTACTCGGCTTCAGATATGGCGAGTACGTTCTCACAGATGGCTGCAATCGGTCGTGAGGACAGCGGACAACTAGTTGAAGCAATGGGTGGACTTGCCGCATCTGCTGAAAACCCTAAGCAAGCGATGAAATCCTTGTCTCAACAAATGGTGCAGGCTTTAGCTAAGCCGAAAATCAGTTGGCAAGACTTTCGTGTCATGATGGAACAGGCTCCGGCAGGTATGAGTGCTGTTGCCAAAGAAATGGGGATGTCTCTAAATGAGTTGATTACTAAAATTCAAGCAGGGCAAGTTAAAACAGATGATTTTGCTGAAGCATTTAAACGAGCTGGTATGTCTATGCAGGACATGGCCACAAGCTATAAGACGATAGACCAAGCGCTAGATGGATTGAAAGAAACGCTAGCAAACAAACTAAAACCAGCTTTTGACGCATTATCTAAGGCAGGTATCAAGGCTCTTGAAGCGATTATGAATCAGCTTGATAAGATTGATTTTAAGAAGTTAGCAACTGGTCTTGAAGATGTCCTGTCAAAAATTAACTTTGATGCAATCGTTGAAAAGATAGCGTCGTTCGTGAGTGCGTCTGTTGCTAAAATCAAGGAATTTTGGCAAGGTTTTTCGAATACAAGCGCAATTGCTGATTTTAAAAAGGCGTTGGGCGAAGTTTGGGAAGCTATTAAGAAGGTTGCATCAGCCTTTTCTGGAGGCGACATGGCCTCATTTGGTGAAAAGATCGGGAAAGCTTTAAGTATTGCTTCGACTGCTATTCAGTCCTTCGCCAAGGTTGTTCAAAGTTTGAGTCCAGAGCAGATAAGAGCCATTGCATCAGCATTTCTTGCATTTAAAACTGCTCAAAGAACGACTAAGTTAGCAGCGGATGCTTTGACGGGACTTAGCAATGCGGCCCAAACATCCAAAACGGTATTCGGCGCTATGAAAAGCGCTTCGAACGTTGGTTCGGCCCTTTGGGGGATTGCTAGAGGGTCTAAAGCAGCAAGTTCAGCTTTAACATTTATGGCAGGAAGTTCAAAACTTGCTAGCTTCGCTCTGAGCGGACTAAATATTTTGTCTAAGATAGGTGGCTTTCTAGCTCCCGTTGCGACAGCTATTGTGTCATTCGTTTCAGGCCCTGTCGGTCTGATAGTTGTAGCGGTTGTCGGAATAATCGCTGCATTCGTTTTATTGTGGAATAAATGTGAAGGATTCAGAAATTTCTTCATAGGCTTATGGGATGGAATTGTTAACGTCGCTTCTAACGCTTGGCAAGGGATACAGAATGCTTGGAGTGGATTTGTCGAATGGTTCTCTAATCTTTGGAATAACATCAAAGAAACGGCTTCAAACACTTGGAATAGCTTCATGGAGAAGGCTCAGCCGGTTATCGATGCTATAAAGGCTGCATGGAATGTTTTAACAGAATTCTTTTCTGGGCTTTGGGAAGGTATTAAGTCTTTTGCTTCAGATGTTTGGAACAGCTTCTTAGAAGGTGCACAACCGATAGTGGAAGCGTTGATGAACGTTTGGAACGCTTTGACAGAGTTCTTTTCAGCTCTCTGGAACGGAATCGTTTCAATAGCTACTACAGTTTGGAATGGTATCGTTGAAGTAGTGACACCAATCATTGAAGCAATTAAAACCGCTTGGAATAGTTTGGTAGAGTTCTTTACTAATCTTTGGAACAGTATCACAGAGGGTTCTACAACTGCATGGAATGGCTTTGTGGAGTTTTTGACACCGATTGTCGAAACTATCAAAGGTTTGTGGGCTGGCTTCTCTGAGTTCATGTCTACTATCTGGAATGGTATTGTAGAGGTCGCTACGACCGCATGGAATATGCTTCAGCCTGTCATCGAGACGGTTTGGACAGCTATTCAGCAGTTCATCACAAGCGCTATTGAAGTTATCCAAAACGTGATTACGACAGGCATGCAGATTGTTCAAGAGGTATGGAATGCAGTTTGGACGGTATTCACTACAATTGTTCAGACGGTTTGGACGGTTATCTCTACAGTTATTTCCACTGTTTTGAATGTAATAGCAGGTATTATTAGCGTAGCGACTGCGCTTATCCAAGGAAATTGGAGTGCTGCGTGGGAGGCTATTAAAGGTATTGTACAAACGGTTTGGACAGGCATCCAGACAGTTATCTCAACGGTAATCAATGCGATTAGTAATATCATCAGCACAGTATTGAGCGCTATTCAAAATATCGTAACAACAATTTGGACAGGTATTCAAAACTTTGTATCAACCTCTATCAATGCGATTAAAGACACTGTAGTAAATGCAGCTAACGCCTTGAAAGAAGGTTTTTTAAGCGCGTTAGAAGCACTTAAAAGCGGAGTTTCTAGCGCCATTGAAGCGGTTAAAGGTTTCTTCGACCAATTATGGAATATTGATTTGAGTGCAGCTGGGCAAGCAATTATGGACGGTTTTTTAGGTGGTTTAAAAGCTGCTTGGGGAGCAGTTCAAGATTTTGTTGGAGGTATTGCTAGCTGGATTGCAGAAAACAAAGGGCCAATCTCGTATGACCGTAGATTGCTGATACCAGCCGGTCAAGCTATCATGGGTGGTTTCAATACCGCTTTAATGAGTGGCTTTGAAGATGTCAAAGGCAATGTGTCCGGAATGGCAGACGGTATTCGTTCGATGTTTGACGATGCAGGTTCTAGAGTTTCAGCGATGTCTAATTCTTTGCAAGGTGGTTTCTCAAATAATGTTTCTGGTACATTATCAGCAACGTATGAGGTTAATCAGACGAAAGAACCGGTTATTATTAACCTCGCTCTTGGTTCAAATGATTTCAGAGCCTTTGTTTCCGATATTTCAAATATCCAAAGTAAAGAAGAAAGGATAAGATTGAAGGCCCAAAGCCTTTAATGGTGTTTTAAATGTATACTTTTAACGACACAATCAGAGGCACACCAACATTTAACTCTGGCCTAGAAGTTCGATTCGGTGATGTGAGCCTCAATCAAGAGATGAACAACGAGGACGGAACGTTCTTTGTGGCAAATACTACAGGGCGTGATGTCCTTGATTTTCATCATGAAACTGCAACCATAAAAGGTCGAGATGGCCAATATCTATATGGTGCTACTTATAAAGAGCGTGAAATTGAGATACAGGTCAAGTTAACAGGTTTTACTGATTTAGGTATGCGTAGACAGTACGAGCGATTAAATCGATTGTTGTTTTCTAGGGAAGCTAAGAAATTAGTGTTCGGTGATGATCCAGAACGCTATTATAAAGCTATCTTTTCTAAGGTTAAGAAACCAGAGTTAGAAGATGCAAATGATACAGTTATCAAGTTGCATTTCATTTGCCATGATCCTTTTAAATATACCAGTCCTAAAACGGTAACAACTAGCAAGATTATATACAACGGTGATTTTCCAACAGAACCTATTTTGAGACTAACAACACAAGCAGGTTCTGAAATTCGCATCTTGCATCTTGAAACGCAGAGATACATTCGGCTAAAAGCTACTTATATTCAAGGTTCAAATCTACTTGTTAATTGTGAGACGAGAGAAATCAAGTTGAACAACAGAAACGAGTTGATGAACTTCGATATGGTTAATAGTCGCTATTTTAAATTGCAAAAAGGTGTAAACACGTTTCAAGTTGTTGGAGCTACGTTGAATAGCGTTGAGTATAGAGAGGTGTTCGCATGATCTATTTATTTAACCAATTAGAAGAGTTGATAGATGTAATCGATGAAGCGAGCCTTGCAGAATTTACTCATACGATTGAACTAAATCAATTTGATAGGTCTAGCTTTGAAATCCCTGTTGATTACAAGCCGGACATTATCAAAGAAGCCCAGTTTTTCGGATTTCAATCACGAGACAGGGCTTTTTGTTTGTTTAGGATTTCAGAAAAATCTTATGACAGCGGTCTAACTATTGAAGGAATTGATAGAGCAGAAAGCGACTTGCATTCATTTATTATTGAGGATAAGCGACCTAGCGGAACTGCTGATCAAGTATTGCGTGGAATTTTAGAAGGAACAGGCTATCAGCTTGGAGACACCAACCGTTTAATCGTAAACGGAAAGATGTCATTTTACTACATTTCTGTCAGACAGGCTCTCGTCAAAATTATTGAGTCTTTCGGTTGTGAATTTCGGGTTCGGTACACTTTTGTCGAAAACAAAATCATCGGTCGTTACATTGATCTTTATCAGCGCTTTGGACGAAAAACAGGTCATCAATTTGAGTACGGCTCTAACATTCTAAATGTTACCTACGAAGAATCGTCTGACGAGGTTGTAACTGCTCTTATCGGCAGGGGTAGGGGTGAACAAAGCACAGATGATACTGGAGAAGCTACGGGCGGTTATGGACGTAGAATCCAATTTAAAGATGTTACTTGGTCAGTATCAAAAGGGGACCCCGTTGACAAACCAGCCGGCCAGAATTATATAGCTAATGAGGCTGCTAGAAACAATTATGGTTTGCACCAAAATGGCGTTATTAAGCATCGTTTTGGTGTATATACAAACGAGAACATAGAAGATCCAGTTGAGTTGTTGAAAGCGACTTATAAAGAGTTGCAACGTCTTTCTGTTCCTATTGCTACGTTCAAAGCCAATCTTTTAGATTTAGCTAATGCTATCGAACAAGATATTTGGATTGGTGATAGCGTCGGAATTGTAAGAGACCAGATTGGAATAGCTTTTGAAGCTAGAATCCACAAATTGGTCATCGACAAGTTAGATGATAACCGTTCAGTCGCTGAACTCGGAGATTATCAAACGTTACAAGCCAAAGATCGTACGACACGGCAACAAGCGATAATAGATGCAGTAAGCGGATTTAGTGAATCGCTGATTGAAAAAGCAATCACAGATGAGGTCGATCGAAGGGATAAAGAATTCGACGAGAAGATGCGAATCAACAAACTTGAATTTGATAATGCTCTCGAATCTGCCAAAGCCAGAGCCGAAGAAGTCAAGAGACAACTCTCTGACACTATCGACCAGCGCTTTAGCAGTTTTAACAACGGTCCATTACAAGAAGCCAAGCGCAGGGCTGAAGAAGCGTTGAGAAATGCTGGCGCAAGTACCCTGCTTGCTCAGGAAGCTAAGCAAATTGGGTTGGATTCTGTTGCCAAACTTGAATCGTTCAAGTCGCAGGCTACAAGCGCTCAAACTGCCTTGTCAGGTGATTTGGACGCTCTGAAACAGACGGTCAACAATGAAGTCAATCAAGCTTCAGAATATCGCAGAACGACCACAGAGGCCCTTAGTCGCATGACTGGCCAGATGAATGGATTTGCGACCAAATCAGAAGTCGCTCAGGGTATCGATGGGCTGACTCAGACTTTCGCTAAAATGAGGGTCGGTGGACGGAATTTGTTAAGAGGTTCGAAAGGGCCTTTTCTTCCAGATAGAAAGCCAGCAAATTTTGACAACAACATTCTGTATGTAGGAAATACGTCTATTTACATGGAACAGGGGCAGGAATATATCATTTCTGCCAAAACGGACGGGAACTTTACAGCTCATCATGATGGACTTAAAGAATCCGATAACGTAGTTCTTTGGATTATGGACAAGGATGTCAGAAATTATCAAATTGTATCAGACCTCAAGACAGGCACAACAGGAACGAAAATTATCTGGAATAGACCAACAGGTATCTACCATCTACGCGTTAATACTTATCATAAGGAAGCTGTCAAAAGCGTCTGGGATGTGAAGATTGAGAAAGGCAATATCGCGACTGATTGGAGTCCAGCTATTGAGGATGTAGAAAGTCAAATCACAGAAGCTAGGACTGAATTTAAGCAGACTGCTGATGGTCTATCTACTAAGATGGCAGCGGTTGAAACCTATGTTGGTCAAGATAATCAGCGACAGGAATCCTTGAGAAGATACACTCGAGAAGAGAGCGCACGACAAGCGACGACAGTTCGTGAGCTGGTCGCTCGAGATTATGTTGGTAAGGCTACTTATCAAGAGGATGTGAGAGGTCTTGAGCGTAGGTTTGAAGCTATTACCAACCCGAAAAATGGATCGATTGCCACGCAGATTGCTAACTACAAAACAGCAGTAGATGGCAGATTTGCAGATATCACCTCACTGCTTTCTGGAAAGGCTAATCAGACGGACTTCCAGCGAGTGCAAGAGACTAGCAAGCTCTATGAACGGATTTTGGGTAATACAGATAATGGAATTGCTAACAATGTCGCACGCATGGCTATGACAAATCAACTCTTTCAAGTTGAAGTTGCAAAAAATGCTAGCAATGGTCAAAATTTGTTGAAAGGCTCAAAAAACTTTTCAGGCGATTGGAAAAATATGGCTGTTGGCTGGAAAAAACATTCAGACAAGTATCAAGGATGTGATGTCCTATTTAAAAGCAATTCGTGGAATGGTATTGGACAAGAGATTGATGCGAAGATTGGTGAAATTTATACATTCAGCTTATGGATGAAGAGTGACTGGAAGAATGACACAGTAAATTTTTATGTAAATAGGAACGGCTCCGTCGAGAAAGGCTGGGGTGTTCCATCCGAAACATCGGTCTCTATAACAAGCGAATGGCAACGATACTCATTTACCTTCAAAATTACTAAGGACGGCTTTATCTTCCCTCGTGTAGAACGACTTAACCAAAACACAAATCTTTACGTTGCAGGCCTCAAGCTTGAAAAAGGATCGTATGCAACACCTTACACCCAAGCCCCAGAAGATACAGACGAAGCGATTCGCACGGTTCAAAGTCAACTAACTGGTTCATGGGCTGTCCAGAATATCAACTCAGCTGGAGATATCATCTCTGGGCTTAATCTAGGAGCTGATGGGATAAACCGTTTTATAGGAAAATTGTTTCACATTACCGGCGAAACCCTGATTGATAAGGCAGTTATCAAGTCGGCTATGGTTGATAAGCTGAAAACGGCAAATTTTGAAGCTGGTTCAGTGACTACAGTTGTTTTAGATGCTGAAGCTGTTACGGCCGAAAAACTGAAAGTTGATCAGGCTTTCTTCAATAAGCTTGTCGCAAACGAAGCTTACTTGGGTCAACTATTTGCCAAGCAAGCATTTATTAACCGAGTTCAGAGTGTTGCAATCGATGCAAGTCAGGTTCGGTCAGGTATTTTAAGCGGTGACCGAATCTATGGTGGAACGATTCGAGGGGCCAACATCTATGGGGGAACCCTAACTGGTCATACCAAAATTCAACTTGGCACTTACGGTTCTTTTGATACAGTAGACGGAGGTTTACAAATCAATGTACCTCGAACCGTTAATTCAAAAGACGGTTTGGGAGTCCAATTTATAGGCTCTTATGGTCGTGGGACTAACGTTCCTTACGGACTATACATTTATAAAGATTCAGACTTAACTACCAATTCGACCGCATTACAAAGCGATGACTTTATTATGACTGTTGAAGGTTACATCAAGGCAAAAGGGATAGGTTGGTTTAAGACTGATACGGGTAGTGTTAACGGAAAACTAACAGCCACGATTGGTCTTTGGAACTCAAACAATGTGTCACTTGCGTTTGGTGGATCAGGGAATGATATCTACTATAGTTACAATGGCACAGCATACAGTCTGTGGTCAGTTGTCAACCAGCATTTCTCAGACAGACGTCTGAAAGAAAACATCGTTGATTGCAAGCACAAAGCTCTTGATTATATCCAGCGATTCCAGTTCAAGGAATACGATTGGAAGAAGCAAGAGGATAGACCACGACAAGCACACACTAAGATTGGTTTGATTGCCCAAGAGGTCCAAGCAGTGGATCCTACGCTTGTTTACGAAAACGGAGACACGCTGAACCTGGATAATCTCAGATTGACCAATATAGCACTTAAAGCAATTCAGGAGCTTGCTCTTGAAAATCAAAAACTTACACACAGATTGGAG
>NZ_JVFV01000022.1 GCF_001073085.1 Streptococcus pseudopneumoniae | reverse complement strand
CAAGTAAATGGTCAAGATAAACCTGTAACCATTAAATCAAATAGTTATAAGCTCTTGGATAAAGATGGTAATGAAGTTACAACTACGCCAGCTTATGCTGCCGATGGTACAACGCCAATCGGTACATTCACGATCGATCCAGCAACTGGTACTGTAACATTCACACCAACTGATAAATCATACACAGGTGCTGTAACACCAGTCAAGGTTCAAGCTGAAAGCTCAAACGGTATCAAGGTGAATACAACTTATACACCTGAAATTGTTCCAGTAACTCCAACGGCTACTCCAGTTGAATCAACAGATATCCAAGGTGCGACTCAAACAGGTAAACCTGAATTCAAGGGAGGAACAGTAACCGTTGATGGTGTTGAGAAAACAGTAGCTATCAATGAAGATGTTCCAGCGACATTTGACGATGGTTCAACAACTAAGACAGTAGATGGTGTCGGTACCTACACAGTAGCTCCAGATGGAACAGTTACATTCGTGCCAGAAAAATCATTCGTCGGAACTGCACCTGCCGTGACTGTTGTCCGTGAAGATAAGAACGGAACCAAAGTTTCTGCAACATACACCCCGACAGTAACTCCTGTAACACCGACTGCAGAAGATACAACATCAACTGGTAAACAAGGTCAAACCCAAACAGGTAAGCCTGCATTCACCGAAGGTGACATCCGTGTACCAATTAACGAAGACGTTCCAGCTACTTTCGACGATGGTTCAACTACGAAGACAGTAGATGGTGTTGGTACATATACAGTAGCTGCAGATGGTACAGTAACCTTTGTTCCTGAAAAGTCATTCACAGGTAAAGCACCGGCCGTAACGGTTGTTCGTGAAGATAAGAATAGAACCAAAGCTTCTGCGACTTACACACCAACTGTGACTTCAGTAACCCCAACAGCAATTCCGGCCGAATCAACTGGACCTCAAGGTGTGGTTCAAACTGGAACAGTTACTTTCACAGAAGGTGATCCAGTTGTACCAATCGACAAGGATGCCATTACTCTTCTTGGCGAGAATGGTCAACCAGCTACATCTGTAGATGCTAAATCACCAGAAGGCAAGGTTGTTGGTACTTTCACAGTTGATAAGGAAACAGGTGTTGTAACCTTCACACCAACTGATAAATCATACTCAGGTGCTGTTGTTCCAGTTAAGGTTCAAGCAGCTGACACAAATGGAACAACAGTAGAAACAACATATACACCGAAGATTACTCCAGTCGTTCCAACATCTGAAGATGCGACATCTACTGATATCCAAGGTGCGACTCAAACAGGTAAACCTGTATTCACTGAAGGTGACATCCGTGTACCAATGAACGATGACGTTCCAGCTACTTTCGACGATGGCTCAACTACCAAGACAGTTGACGGTGTTGGTACATACACAGTAGCAGCAGATGGTACAGTAACCTTCGTACCTGAGAAATCATTTACTGGAACTGCTTCAGCTGTGACGGTTGTTCGCGAAGATAAGAACGGAACCAAAGCCTCTGCGACCTATACACCAACTGTTACACCGGTAACTCCTACAGGAACACCAGCTACAACTATTGGACCAAAAGGTCAAGAACAGTCTGGTAAACCAACATTCAAGGAAGGCGATAGCCGTGTTCCAATGAATGATGATGTTCCAGCTACATTTGAAGATGGATCAACAACCAAGACAATTCTTGGTGTTGGTACTTATACAGTAGCCCCAGATGGCACAGTAACCTTCAAACCAGAACCAGAATTTACTGGTACTGCACCATCAGTAACTGTTGTCCGTGAAGACGTAAACGGGACTAAGGCTTCTGCAATATACACGCCAACAGTAACTCCTGTTACTACATTTGTAGACAAAGAAGGTAAAGCAATTCCAGGTTATCCAACAGAAGACGGCGAACAAGCTAAGAAAGATATTCCAGGCTACCGCTTCGTAGAGACTAAGAAACTTCCAAACGGGGACACAGAGCACGTTTATGAGAAGGTTAAGACTAGTCACAAGGATAAAGACGGAAATGAAATTCCAGGTTATCCAACAGAAGACGGCGAACAAGCTAAGAAAGATATCCCAGGCTACCGCTTCGTAGAGACTAAGAAACTTCCAAACGGGGACACTGAACATGTCTACGAAAAAGTGAAGACTCCAGATCCAGAGCCAACTCCAGATCCAGAGCCGACTCCAGATCCAGAACCAACTCCAGATCCAGAGCCAACCCCAGATCCAGAGCCAACCCCAGATCCAGAACCAACTCCGGATCCAGAACCAACTCCAGATCCAGAGCCAACTCCAGATCCAGAGCCAACTTCAGATCCAGAACCAACTCCAGATCCAGAACCAGCTCCAGATCCAGAACCGACTCCAGATCCAGAACCGACTCCAGATCCAGAGCCAACTTCAGATCCAGAACCAACTCCAGATCCAGAACCAGCTCCAGATCCAGAACCGACTCCGGATCCAGAGCCGACTCCAGATCCAGAACCAACTCCAGATCCAGAACCAACTCCAGATCCAGAGCCGACCCCAGATCCAGAGCCGACCCCAGATCCAGAGCCAACTCCAGATCCAGAGCCAACTTCAGATCCAGAACCAACTCCAGATCCAGAACCAGCTCCAGATCCAGAGCCGACTCCGGATCCAGAGCCGACTCCAGATCCAGAACCAACTCCAGATCCAGAGAAACCAGAAGTTCCAGAAACTCCTGCTAATCCAGCTCCTGTGGTCGAAGAAACAGTTAAGACTGCTCCTCAATTGCCAAATACTGGTACTGAAGATCATGCTGGTCTTGCTGCCCTTGGTTTAGTAGGTATCTTGAGTGGATTCGGACTTATGGCTCGTAAAAAGAAAGAAGACTAATCAACTCTGTAAAGTATTGATAAAAGTCAACTTTCTAATAAGAAACTAGTGCATCGTGCGATGCACTAGTTTTTTTGATGCTTGTACTAAAGATAGAACTATGCTACAATCATCTAAAAAAGCAAGGAAATTAAAACATGAAAACAGAATATCAAAAAATGATCGCGGGAGAACCCTATCACCCATTCGACCCAGACCTTCGTTCTCTAGCACAAACAGCACGACAAAAGCAAGCAGCTTTTAATGAAGAAGTCGATCCAGTAAAAGGTATGGAAATCATCAAAGGATGGTTTGGTTCTACTGGTGAAAATCTCTACATCAACACTCGCTTGATGGTAGATTACGGGGTCAATATTCATCTGGGAGAAAATTTTTATTCCAATTGGAATTTGACCATGTTGGACGTATGTCCGATTACTATTGGTGATAATGCCATGATTGGTCCGAATTGTCAGTTTTCAACACCTCTTCATCCGCTGGATCCCGATGAACGAAACTCGGGACTAGAATTTGGGAAACCAATCACGATTGGCAAGAATTTCTGGGCAGGGGGAGGAGTTATTGTCCTTCCGGGTGTTACTTTAGGGGATAATGTCGTTGCAGGAGCAGGAGCGGTCATTACAAAATCCTTTGGTGACAACGTAGTTCTAGCAGGAAATCCAGCACGAGTTATCAAAGAGATTCCAGTTAAAGGAAATTAAAGGTTGTAGAAAGAGAAAGTGAAGTCTTTTTCAAAAGAGCTCTTTGAAATCGAAAAGCCTAACCAGTCTCAGTATCAAAAACTTATTGCTAGCAAAAAACGAGGTCGGAATTTTTATCCCAGCCTCGTTTTTCTTCTTTAGAGATTTTTTCTCTTTTTAGCTTTTTTAGTCAATGCCACATCGCATTGATCAATATTTTGTGTAAGATAGCTAGTCACTTGGAAATCATCGACCTCTGTTTTTAGCTCGACTTCATAGACAATGCTAAGATTGTCCCCTGCATTTGTGCTATTGATCGTAATCATGTCAATTTCTGAGCAGAATTGGTCAAGAGCAGATTGGATAGCATCTTGAATCTTCTCTTGATTAGCTACCGTGATTGTTAAAAGTCTACGGCGTTGATTGTCAGTTTTAATCTGTTGATTTTCCAAAAGGAACCAAACACCCAAGATAAAGAGGGTGAAGAGAATAGCCAAGAAGAGATAGCCTGTTCCACAAGCTAGACCGATAATCATGGCTAGGAAAATCGCAATCAGTTCTCTTGAACCACTAGTTGCAGAACGGAAACGAATCAAACTAAAGGTTCCGGCTACAGCAATTGACGTACCCAAGCTCCCATTGACCAGAAAAATAACCAAGGTCATAAGGCAGGGAAGCAGAGTCAAGCTGATAGCAAATTCTCTGGTGTAGAGGGTTCGATATTTGTAGGTCCAAGTAAGTGCCAAACCGAGAACTAGACTGACTAGAAGTGCCAGCAGTAGTTGGAAGGGATCTGCACTTGCAGTGGCGTTGTTGAAAATGGAATTAAATAGATTAAGCATAAGCGGTACCTGCGCTTTCTATACTGGGACGTGGTGCATAAGGAAGCCCTTGAGATTTGTGGTAAGCACAACTGTATTTTGAAAATTTGTGCTCCATCAAACCATAATTGTCTAGAATATCTTGTAACCACTGAGGTTTGTTTCCAGGAGCTTTAATCTCCATAATCACAGTATTGTCATCTAATAGAGGAGCCCCTTGATTTCCTGCGAAGAGACTGACATTTTCATCTCTATAGATTAGATTTTGGTCAATGGTGATACGAATTTTATTATAGTCGTAGCCCTCGATGTATTTTTTTTCTTTTAATGAATAACGATCGTAGTAGATGTACATACGAGGCTTGATGGCCTGCTTGTAATCTTGGTGAAGCTTTTTCACTTTTTCAATGACGACTGTATCAGTAATACTAGCATCCAAGTGCCCTTTGGTCATAAAATTAAGAATAGAAATAGGAGTTGAGAGTAGTCTAAATTTGCGACCAACTCCTTCTTGATCCTTGGTTTTGATTTCTAAAAATACTTGACTATCTGCTTTGGGTTGGCTGAGATAGGTCCGCATCCGCACCTTTTCTTTTCGCTTAGCTCCAAAATCATCATCTTGGAGCACAGAAAAGTCTTCTGTATCAAAGTAGATATTTGATATTGTTGAAATTGGATAGTCGTCTTCTACTAAATATTCCTTTAAATCTTGAATCAGTTTGTCTAATATTTTTTTGGAGACAACATATTTGGTTTCAATCCGTTTAAAAGTTGTTTCGATTGGTTTCATAAGTCCTTCTCCTCTAATCTTAGGTTATACTATTTTTAAACAAGGACGAGCTTGTTTGTCTAGGATTTTAAAGAGTTTATCTAAAACTTTTGTTAAATTTAACTTAATTGAAACTAAACTTAAGAAAACTTTCAGAAAAAGTTTAGGCTTATTTTAGGAAAGTCACGTAGACTAAGAGCATGTAAAATGAAAGTCGAGGAAACGAGCATGAAAGCAAAAAAATGGACATTCTTATTAACGAGTATAGCAACTCTAGCACTAGTAACAGCTTGTACCCAGTCAACTTCAAATACAACAGCTAGCAATACTGCGACAACGAAAACGACATCAACTACAGAAGCTAAGAAAACTAGCTATTTTACAGACAAGGACTATGATACTTCTTATGATGAAAAGACAGCAGCAACTGTAACCTTGTCAGAATCAACAGCGAAGGTATCAGGTGATGGAGTTGCCGTATCAGGATCTACCGTTACAATCTCCAAGGCAGGAACCTATGTCATATCTGGTCAATCCGACGGAGTTCAAATCAAGATTGAAGCCGAAAAGACTGATGATGTACATATTGTTCTAAAGGGTGTGACCATGACCAATACCAATGCTGCTATATCTGCAACATCAGCCGGTCATGTTTACCTAACTCTAGCAGATGGCACAACTAATAGCCTATCAGATTCAGCAACTAATAGTGACGAAAAAGCGGATGCAGCGCTCTTCTCTAAAGTGGACTTGACCATCAACGGTAAAGGAACTCTCAATGTAGATGGTAAGAAAAACAATGGTATCAAGGCAAATGATACACTTCACATCACAGGTGGAAGCTACAACATCACAGCAGTCGGGGATGCCTTTAATGTTAATGATGAACTCAACATTACCGGCACAACTATGACTATCGATGCCAAGGAAGACGGAGTTAAGGTCGACAATGATGAGGACACATCTGTAGGAACCATGTATCTCTCTGACAATACCATCACTGTTACTGCTGGAGATGATGGTATCCACGCATCAGGTGATTTGGTTATTGATAGTGGTACCTATACCGTTAAGAATTCTACAGAAGGGCTTGAAGGTAAGTCAATTACTATCAACGGTGGAGATATCGCCATCTATTCAACGGATGATGGTGTCAATGCAGCCAACAAAAATGCTCAACAAAGTGAAATTTTCTTCACTATGAATGGTGGGAACTTGACGGTTGAAGTTGGTCAAGGGGACACGGATCCAATTGACTCAAATGGTAACATTACTGTTACGGGAGGAACCATCAAAATGACTGGTCAAACTGGTTTTGACTTTGATGGAACAGCGACTCACACAGGCGGAGACATCTATTTCAATGGTGAAAAACAGACTGAGATTGTCAATTCGATACCTGGTGGAGGTGGACCTCAAGGAAATGGAGGCCCTGGTGGACGACCATAAAAAAAATCTCCTTTCTCGAAAGAGAAGGGAGATTTTTTTTCAATTTTCTACTTTCTACTTGACAAGTGAGCGTTCACTCACTATAATAGTCTCATGATTAAAAAGTGAGTAAACACTCACCTGAGAGGATTCAAATGAAAAAATTGTTACATTTAAAAGATTTAGAAAAATCTTTTGGTCGTCAAATGGTCTTAGATCACGTTGGTTTTGATTTAAAGCCTGGAGAAATCATTGGTCTAATCGGTCCATCAGGTGCTGGTAAATCAACTATGATTAAAACCATGCTAGGAATGGAAAAGGCGGATAGCGGTATCGCTTTAGTCTTGGACCATACTATGCCAAATCGTCATATTTTAGGTGATATTGGCTATATGGCTCAGTCTGATGCTCTTTATGAGGCCTTGTCAGGTCAAGAAAATCTAGAATTTTTTGGTCAGCTAAAAGGGCTATCCAAAAGAGATCTGACAGCTGAAATTGCCCATGTGGCTCAAGTTGTGGATCTGACAGAGCATTTGAATAAAACGGTATCCGGTTATTCTGGAGGAATGAAGCGACGCTTGTCTTTAGCCGTCGCGCTTCTGGGGAATCCTCAGCTCTTGATTTTGGACGAACCGACAGTTGGAATCGACCCTTCTCTTCGAAAGAAAATCTGGAAAGAATTATTCGCGCTTAGAGACAATGGGGTAGGGATATTAGTTACTACCCATGTTATGGATGAAGCAGAGTTAACGGATAAGGTCGGCTTATTATTAGGTGGAAAAATCATTGCTTTTGATACACCGCAACACTTAAAAGATAGTTATCAAGTTTCAAGTATTGAAGAAGTCTTTTTGAAAGCAGAAGGAGAGTAAGATGAGAACCATTGCTATTGCTAAAAAAGTTATCAAAGAATTGCTTCGTGACAAACGAACCTTGGCTATGATGTTTGTAGCGCCGGTATTTATTATGTGGCTGATGAACCTCATGTTTTCAGCTAGTACAACCGTGAATGTCAAGTTAGCGACACAAGATCTACCAACTGGTTTGGTAACAAAAATGGATGAGCTCGATCATGTGGACGTCGAGACTTATCAAGACTTAGATCAGGCTAAAAAAGCTCTAGCTGACGAGAAAGTAGATGCAGTCATATCGTATAAAGATGGTGAGTATCAGGTCGACTACGCAAATACGGATGCTTCTAAAACAACTATGACACGACAAGTGTTACGAACAAGTATCGTCAATGAAGGCACCGATCAGTTATTATCTCGTGTCAAACAAGCTCTTCCACAATTGAAATTAGATGAAAAGGCGCCTGAAATCAAAGAATCTTACCAATATGGAGATAAAAATACTGGATTCTTTGCACGTATGATTCCAATTTTAATTGGCTTTGTGGTCTTCTTCTTTGTCTTTTTGATTTCTGGTATGGCACTGTTGAAAGAGCGAACAAGTGGAACCTTGGATCGCTTGTTAGCAACCCCAGTGAAACGTTCTGAAATCGTCTATGGCTATATGTTGTCTTACGGTATTATTGCGATTTTTCAAACGGCAGTTGTCGTTTTAGCAGCAATTTGGCTACTAGATGTAGAAGTTGTAGGAAATATTTTAAATGTTATAATAGTTAATGTGGTACTGGCTCTTGTAGCACTAGCTTTTGGAATTCTCTTGTCTACTCTAGCAAAATCAGAATTCCAAATGATGCAATTTATTCCTCTCGTGATTATGCCCCAACTTTTTTTCTCAGGAATTATTCCATTGTCATCCATGGGAGAATGGGCTCCAACTGTGGGGAAATTTTTGCCATTAACCTATTCTGGTGATGCAATAAGCCAGATTATTCTTTACGGACACAATCTTGGTGATATTTTGTCAAATCTTGGTGTTTTAATGATTTTCTTGATCATTTTAACAATTCTCAATATTGTTGGATTGCGTCGTTATCGTAAAGTTTAGAAATCAACATAAATAATGCTAAAAAGGTGTGAAGATTGGATGGATAAGACTGTTTTTGAATCGTTTGAAGATTACTTAGAAGAAGCGAATTACCCTCAAGGAAAGAAAAAAATCATGCAGGCAGCAGTGGATCTCATATCAACCAGGAGTTACCATGGGACCTCAACTCTTCACATAGCTGAGCGTGCTGGACTAAGCCAGGCAACTTTGTTTAAGTATTTTAAGACGAAGGATGATTTACTGACGGCTATTTTACATCCTGTAGTCCCAGGCATTCTCGGTAGTTTTTTTGAGGAACTCTTAGCTTTTGAAACGACAGAAGAGAGGGTTCGTTATCTCGTCCATAATCGTATGAGCTATCTCAAAAAAAATCGTGCCTTGATGAAAATCATTCTACAAGAGAGTTTTTCAAATAAAAAACTAAAAAATGAACAGATTTTTATCTGGAATGCTATTCAAGATAAACTTCGAGTGCTTCATAAGGAATTGCTAGCAGATCCACGTGTAAATCCAGAGATAACGATTCCTCAAATGGTTCGCATCTGTATAGGTCCATTGTTAGCTTACTTCTCTCAACTATATATCATTGGTGACAATGTCGAAATTAGTGAAGAGGACTTAGGCTTATTGGAAAAACAAATCTTAGGTGGTTTGTGGAAATAGGAGGAGTATAGGAATTAGTTCTTTTTGCTTTAGGTTGAGCAACACATCATAAGAAGTATTTTCTAATATTAAAAAACATAATAATTTAAAGAAAAAACTCTTATCCCTAGCATATTAACAGCTTGGAATAAGAGTTTCTTATGTTATTAGGACGAGAAAGAATTATTCTCCGTCTTTTTTAAAGATGTTTTTTACGCCAGATACTGCACCTTCGACAGCTTCTTTTGCATCTTCAGCAACTTCTTTAGCTTTTGAAGCTACCTTTTCTGCAGCTCCTTCTGTTTGAGTTTTTGTATCGCCAGTTAGTTTACCAAAGCCTTCTTTAACAGAACCTTTAGCTTGGTTGAATTTTTCTTCGATTGACATGGGGGATACCTCCGTTAATTTTTTGTATTATCTAAATTACATCAGATATTGGTTTAAGTATATACCCTTTTATGCTAAAAAGCAAAAAACTGATACGAAAAGCATCAGTTTATTTTTTAATAGGTTACAACATTCAATTGACCTTTATCATATTCAGCGATAAAGATATTTGAGACTTCTTCGAAACCTTCTTCTTTCAATTTCTCAGTTAGCCACTCCTCGGATTTGCCAATGGTTTCTAGGATTTCAACTTGGACAACACCGTCTGTGATGACTGGGTACTTAGGATTTTCGTCACCCATTCTTACGACAATTAGTTGTCCGTTTTGCTCAATCACAGCTCTCTTGACATCCTTTAATTGAAAGATTCCTTGAGCGCGCAATTTAAGAGCAACATCAGCAGCAGCTAGACCTTTTGAGCGACAGGCTTCTGGATCTAATGTTCCATTTTTAATGATAATCGTAGGTTTTCCGTCAATCAGATGTTTAATGAAGGAAACATTGGTATTCAACCATTTGAGGAGTAAAATGAGAATAGTCCAGATAATGAGGATAACAATGTATTGGATGATGGTGATAGAACTATTGTAGATAACCCCACCGATAATACCCCCGAGAACAAAGTTCTGGATTTGATCTACTGCAGAACTTGGTGCTAAATTTCCTTTACCTGTTACGTTAATAACAAAAACAAGAGAAAGTAGCCCCAAGGCTAATTTAATTGCAATCGTAGCAAAAAAGCTTATCATTTTTCAACCTCCACGAGTTCAACATCTGATTTATAGAGTTCCATTTTTTCTAATAAATAGCTATCTTGGTCAGTCCCGCTAATGGCACGATAAAAATTGTTGCCAACCTTAATAATCGCCCCATCAGTCACTGCTGATGTGTTGACATAAACATTTTTCTTATCAACACCTAACTCTTTTGATACAATTTCGATGAAGTGCAAGGAACTACGAAATTGATTATCATTGGATTGGTTGTTTTGAAGATTCGTAATGCTAATCAATACAAAAGCAATTAACGTCAAAATAGAAATGAGCGATAATTCACGGAACTTACTTCCTCTCTTATCTTGAAAAGCCTTAAATGCAAAAAATCCAGTCACGATAAGCAGTAAAGCTGATACGATAATCATGGCCCAATTCTGTTGACTAATCTGACTGAGCACATAGTCATAGGAATAGAATTTCATAAAACTCCCTCACTTTTTTTAAAATTCAATCTATTATAAGATAATTCCTAAGCTATAGCAATTTTATTATGACGAAAAAAGCATTTAATTGTTGTTTCCTATTTAAGGTAAGTTTATTTATTGAACTTAGACCAGGACTTGACTTTCCCTTTGTATTTGATACAATAGTAAAAATTTAGAGGAGGTATTCTATGATTCAGAAACACGCCATTCCTATTTTAGAGTTTGATGATAATCCTCAGGCAGTCATCATGCCAAATCACGAAGGTTTGGATTTACAGTTACCAAAGAAGTGCATCTATGCATTTTTGGAAGAGGAGATTGACCGCTATGCTCGGGAAGTAGGAGCAGAGTGTGTTGGGGAGTTTGTGTCTGCCACTAAAACCTATCCTGTTTATGTCATGGACTACAAAGGCGAAAAAGTTTGTCTAGCCCAAGCTCCTGTCGGTTCTGCCCCAGCCGCCCAGTTTATGGATTGGTTGCTTGGCTACGGTGTGGAGAAAATCATCTCTACCGGTACTTGTGGGGTGCTAACTAGTATAGAAGAAAATGCCTTTCTAGTTCCAGTCCGTGCTCTGCGTGATGAAGGAGCCAGCTACCATTATGCATCCCCTTCTCGTTATATGGATGTGCATGTTCAAGCAATTTCTGCTATCGAGCAAGTCTTGGAACAACTAGGTGTCCCTTACGAAGAAGTCATGACTTGGTCGACAGACGGATTTTACCGAGAAACAGCTGAAAAAGTTGCCTATCGCAAGGAAGAAGGTTGTGTAGTTGTGGAGATGGAGTGTGCAGCTCTTGCGGCAGTAGCTCAGCTTCGCGGAGCAGTTTGGGGTGAGTTGTTATTTACGGCAGATTCTTTGGCAGATCTTGATAACTATGACCAACGCGATTGGGGTGCAGAAGCTTTTGATAAGGCGCTAGGTCTCTGCCTTGAGATCGTTAGTCATATGTGAGTATTCTCAGATTTTTGTGGTACAATGTAGCTATGTTATTAAAATCAATTGTTGAAAAAATAAATACCATTCTAGGGCGTTTATCACCCGCTCGGAGAATCTTTTTAAGTTTTGCTTTGGTTATTCTCTTGGGGTCTCTCCTTTTGAGTCTGCCATTTGTACAAT
Organism: Streptococcus pseudopneumoniae; assembly: GCF_001073085.1. Taxonomy (GTDB): domain Bacteria; phylum Bacillota; class Bacilli; order Lactobacillales; family Streptococcaceae; genus Streptococcus; species Streptococcus pseudopneumoniae_M. Next base: position 3,085 of record NZ_JVFV01000022.1, on the reverse strand, counting down.
CTCCAACATCTCATGCCGGTTACTTTGATCATTTATTTACAGCCGTATCTATGGTCTGTGTGACAGGACTTTTTACCTTACCTGTCGCTTCGACCTACAATGTCTGGGGGCAGCTGATCTGTATGTTCTTGATTCAGATTGGTGGTTTGGGTCTCATGACCTTTATCGGAATTTTCTATATCCAGGGCAAGCAAAAACTCAGTCTTCGAGGTCGAGAAACGATTCTGGAGAGCTTTAGCTTCGAAGAAACCCAGTCTCTGAGGGATTTTCTACGTTCCATCTTCGTGACGACTTTTCTAGTAGAAGGATTCGGAGCCTTTCTGCTAAGTTTTCGTTTTGTCCCCGAGTTTGGTTGGGGACGGGGACTTTTTACTTCCATTTTCGTAGCTATTTCAGCTTTCTGTAATGCTGGATTTGATAATTTTGGAAGTACAAGTTTAGTAGCTTTTCAAACTGATCCTTTGATTAATTTAGTGATAGCAGGTTTGATTATTACGGGTGGTCTAGGTTTCATGGTTTGGTTCGACTTGGCTACCCAATTAGGAAAGAAGAAAAAGCGTCGTCTTCGTTTCCATACTAAGCTAGTCCTCTTCTTAACAGCGGGGATTTTATTTGCTGGAACAGTTTCAACCCTCTTGATAGAGTGGAACAATTTGGGAACGATTGGCAATCTCAGCTTCCCAGATAAATTGCTGGTTAGTTTCTTCCAAACTGTCAGCATGCGGACGGCAGGATTTGCTTCTATTGATTTTACTCAGGCTAGGCCTGTTACCTTGATGATCTATATTTTGCAGATGTTTCTGGGTGGGGCACCTGGCGGTACAGCAGGGGGACTAAAAATCACAACCTTCTTTGTCTTGTTGGTATTCGCACGCAGTGAACTTTTAGGGTTACCTCATGCAAATGTAGCTCGGAGAACGATTGAACCACGAACAGTCCAGAAATCTTTCAGTGTTTTCATTATCTTCTTGATAACTTTTTTATCGGGCTTAATCTTAGTAGGAATAACAGCCGAGGGGAATCCGCGCTTTATCTACATCATGTTTGAAACTATTTCTGCTCTTGCTACGGTCGGAGTAACTGCAAATTTGACACCAGAGTTAGGTAAGCTAGCGCTTAGTGTCATCATGCTACTGATGTTTATAGGACGGATCGGACCACTCACACTATTAGTTAGTTTGGCTGAGTATCAACCAGATAAGAAAGACATGATTCATTATATGAAAGCTGATATTACCATAGGATAAGAAAGGAAATGCTATGTCAGATCGAACAATTGGAATTTTAGGCTTGGGTATTTTTGGGAGTAGTGTTCTGGCTACTCTCGCCAAGCATGATATAAATATTATCGCTATTGACAACCATGAGGAACGAATCAATCAATTTGAACCAGTCTTGGTGCGTGGTGTTGTTGGAGATATCACAGATGAGGACCTCTTGCTATCGGCTGGAATTGATACCTGCGATACCGTAGTCGTCGCAACTGGTGAAAATCTAGAGTCTAGTGTTCTTGCAGTCATGCATTGCAAGAGTCTAGGGGTACCGACTGTTATTGCTAAGGTTAAAAGCCATACAGCAAAAAAAGTCCTTGAAAAAATCGGTGCAGACTCAGTCATTTCACCAGAGTTTGAGATGGGTCGTTCGTTGGCACAGACGATTCTCTTTAATAACAGTGTAGATGTCTTTCAGTTGGACAAGAATGTCTCAATTGTCGAGATGAAAATTCCACAATCGTGGTCAGGTAAGAGTCTTAGTCAACTAGACCTTCGAGGACGATACAATCTCAATATCCTCGGTTTTCGTGACTACGAAAATGCTCCCTTAGATGTACAGTTTGGACCAAATGATTTATTAAAACCGGATACCTATATCATGGCGGTGATTAATAACCAACATTTGGATACCCTAGCAAGCCTTAGTGAGTAGAAGAGGAATGACTATTCTTTTTTTCAACGACTATTGAGTCAATATAAGTATTTTATAAGAGGGATTTAAGAAAAATTTTAACTTTTTCTTAATCCTTTTTAATTTTAGGAGATTATACTAGAGTCATCAAATAAAGAAAAACTCTAAGGAGAATCCTATGAAATTCAATCCAAATCAAAGATATACTCGTTGGTCTATTCGTCGTCTTAGTGTCGGTGTTGCCTCAGTTGTTGTGGCCAGTGGCTTCTTTGTCCTAGTTGGTCAACCAAGTTCCGCACGTGCCGATGTCGTCAATCCCACCCCTACTCAAGTCGTGCCAGACGCAACTTCAGTGAGTGCAAAGAGTGACTTACCAGTAGAGCTTCTCAAAGAAGCAGTGGATACTACTCTTCATTCAGAACAGGCAGACTCAACACCTAAAGCAAGCTTGGATACTACAAGCTCTTCAGAAAAAGTGGATGTTGCTGATAAAGAGCAAGTAGTAGCGCCAAAAGAAGAAGTGCAGGTCAAACCAGAATCTAAGAAACAAACAGAAGATGTGGTTAAACCTGTAACAGATTCTGCTCCTGTAGTCTCTGGACAAGACCGTGAGGCAAGTGAAGCTCAACCAGCAACCACCTCTGCTGAAGTTCAAAAAGGTGTGGCCGACAACACCAAAGACACAGTAGATGTCCCAGCTACTTACTTGGATAAAGCCAACTTCCCAGGGCCATTCACAGCCGGTGTCAATCAAGTCATTACATATGAATTCTTCGCTGGTGACGGTATGTTGACTCGCCTTATCTTGAAAGCTTCTGACAAGGCTCCATGGTCAGACAACGGCTCAGCTAAAAATCCTGCTCTTCCACCAGTAGAGAAATTGGGCAAAGGCCTTTACTTCTATGAAGTGGATTTGGCTGGCACTCAAGGAAAATCTGATAAAGAGCTTCTTGATTTCTTGAAACAAAACGGCACTCAAAGTTATAAAGCTACTATTAAAGTGTACGGTGCAAAAGATGGCAAGGCCGATTTGAGCAATCTTGTAGCGACTAAAGATTTGGATGTCAACTTAAATGGCTTGACTACCCCAGCTGAAGTTCAAAAAGGTGTGGCCGACAATACCAAAGACACAGTAGATGTCCCAGCTACTTACTTGGATAAAGCCAACTTCCCAGGGCCA
>NZ_JVFV01000021.1 GCF_001073085.1 Streptococcus pseudopneumoniae | reverse complement strand
AGAAAATGGAAAAAGAGAAGAAAAAGAAATTACTGGCAGAGTATAAGCAGCAACAGAAGAAAGAATTTGAAGCAAGTTTACCGATACCAAGGGAGACCTTTTTAGATTTGTTTGATTTTTTGGATCAGGAGTTAGAGTCGCTGACTTGTCCTGCTGATTTTACCTTGACTATATCCTTTCTAAAAGGGCGTGATTTATACTCTTCGAAAATCAAATTCAAACCGCGTCAACGTCGCCTTGCCGTACTAAAGTACAGCCTGCGGCTAGTTTCCTAGTTTGCTCTTTGATTTTCATTGAGTATTAGAAGTTGAAGTGATTTTAGGATTTTTAGAAGCAAATGGAGCCTACTGTGACTGCGAAGTACTTTATAATGTTGCTGACTTATTTGAAGATTAGACAGGATGATGGGAGTTACAATTGTCACATTTGTCACATTTGTCCATCTTATTAGTGCTGCTTTGTCCGTTATTGAACGGAAAGAGTTAGTTGAAGTCAGATTATATGTGAGATTCATTTTGAAAATTAGTAAAAAAATGGTATAATGAATGGAAAAGATTCGGCTGAAAGTGAATTGGACTTTCAGAAAAAGAGAGCATTTAAAGCTCTACAAACAGTTGAAGTGACTATTCGGAGGAAAAATGAATACTATTAAATTAACAACACTTGGGGGTGTACGTGAAAATGGTAAAAACATGTACATCGCAGAAATTAACGACTCGATTTTTGTATTAGATGCAGGTTTGAAATATCCTGAAAATGAACAGTTGGGTGTCGATGTTGTTATTCCAAATATGAACTATTTGTTTGAAAATAGCGACCGTATTGCTGGAGTTTTCTTAACACACGGGCATGCGGATGCGATTGGGGCCCTTCCTTATCTCTTGGCAGAAGCTAAGGTTCCTGTATTTGGCTCAGAGTTGACCATCGAACTGGCTAAACTCTTTGTTAAGGGAAATGACAGCGTCAAGAAATTTGATGATTTCCATGTGATTGATGAAAATACAGAGATTGATTTTGGTGGAACGATAGTGTCCTTTTTCCGTACAACCCACTCTATTCCAGAAAGTTTGGGTGTGGTTTTGAAAACATCTGAAGGAAATATCGTCTATACAGGGGATTTCAAGTTTGACCAAACAGCTAGTGAATCATATGCCACTGACTTTGGACGTTTAGCTGAAATTGGTCGTGAAGGAGTCCTGGCTCTTCTAAGTGATTCTGCGAATGCAGATAGCAATATCCAAGTAGCTAGTGAAAATGAAGTTGATGTAGAAATCACGCAAACCATCTCTGACTGGGATGGACGCATCATTGTTGCTGCAGTTGCAAGTAACCTTTCTCGTATCCAGCAGGTTTTTGATGCAGCCGCGGAGACAGGACGCCGTGTTGTTTTGACAGGATTTGATATTGAAAATATCGTCCGTACAGCTATTCGTCTGAAAAAATTGTCTTTAGCAAGTGAAAATCTTTTGATTAAGCCAAAAGATATGTCTCGTTTTGAAGATCACGAATTAATTATCCTTGAAACTGGACGTATGGGTGAACCAATTAACGGCCTACGCAAGATGTCTATCGGTCGTCACCGTTATGTTGAAATCAAAGAAGGTGACCTAGTTTATATCGTTACAACACCATCAATCGCCAAGGAAGCGGTTATGGCACGTGTAGAAAATATGGTCTACCAAGCAGGTGGAGTTGTCAAGCCAATTACTCATAGCTTGCGTGTGTCAGGACATGGGAATGCGCGTGATTTGCAATTGATGATCAATCTCTTGCAACCTCAGTATCTCTTCCCAATCCAAGGAGAATACCGTGAGTTGGATGCCCATGCTAAGGCTGCTATGGCAGTTGGTATGCTACCAGAACGTATTTTTATCCCTAAAAAAGGGACTACTATGTCTTACGAGCATGGGGACTTTGTTCCATCTGGTGCAGTTACAGCAGGCGATGTTTTGATTGACGGGAATGCTATTGGAGATGTTGGGAATGTCGTTCTTCGTGACCGTAAGGTCTTGTCAGAAGATGGGATTTTCATTGTGGCTATTACTGTTAACCGTCGTGAGAAAAAAATCATTGCTAAAGCTCGAGTGCACACGCGTGGATTTGTCTATCTCAAGAAGAGCCGTGATATCTTGCGCGAAAGTACAGAGTTGGTCAATCAAACAGTAGAAGACTATCTACAAGGTGAAGAGTTTGATTGGGCAGAACTCAAAGGTAAGGTACGTGATAATTTGGCCAAGTTCCTCTTTGACCAGACCAAGCGTCGCCCAGCTATCTTACCAGTAGTCATGGAAGCAAAATAGGATCAAATAGCAAGAGAAAGTCGAGTTTCGGCTTTTTCTTATCTTAAATGAATAAGGAGCAAGTTATGGCAGTAATGAAGATTGAGTATTACTCAGAAGTTTTAGATATGGAGTGGGGAGTGAATGTTCTCTACCCTGATGCGTCTCGGGTTGAGGAGCCAGATTCTACGGATATTCCTGTTCTTTATCTCCTTCATGGGATGTCAGGGAATCACAACAGTTGGCTCAAACGGACCAATGTAGAGCGCTTGGTGCGAGGGACCAATCTGATTGTTGTCATGCCTAATACAAGTAACGGTTGGTATACAGATACTCAGTATGGCTATAACTACTATACAGCTCTAGCAGAAGAACTGCCTAAAGTGCTCAAACGTTTCTTCCCTAATATGTCTAGCAAGCGTGAAAAAACTTTTATCGCTGGCCTTTCAATGGGAGGCTACGGTTCCTTCAAGTTGGCTTTGTCAACCAATCGTTTCTCACACGCAGCTAGTTTTTCTGGTGCTCTTAGTTTCGAAGAGTTTTCTCCAGAGAGTCAAAATCTTGGAACGCTTGCTTACTGGCGAGGAGTTTTTGGCAAGCTTGATAACTGGGAAACTAGTCCTTATTCACTTGAAACCCTTGCTAAAAAGTCAGACAAGAAGACCAAGCTCTGGGTTTGGTGTGGCGAGCAAGATTTTTTGTATGCTGCCAATAACCTAGCGGTGAAGAACCTCAAAAGGCTTGGTTTTGATGTGACCTATAGCCATAGTGCAGGAACTCATGAATGGTATTATTGGGAAAAACAATTGGAACGGTTTTTGGCTACACTGCCGATTGATTTTGTTTTGGAAGAGAGATTGAGCTAGTTTTTTATCGATAAAATAATATAGACTATTTCTCTAAGGTTAAAAATGAAAATGAGAGTTTATTTTCACTAGACTTTTTAATTGAAAGTAGTAAAATAGTAATGAGATACTAGGTGAAAGAGAGTGAGATATGTATCGTTATCAAATTGGTATTTCTTCGTTAGAGCATGATCGATTTATCGAACAACATGAGTTGGTCAATATATTACAAAGCAGTGCCTGGGAAAAAGTTAAATCTGATTGGAATCATGAGAGACTTGGTGTTTATGAAGGGAAGAAATTACTGGCTGTGGCAAGTATTCTCATAAAGTCTCTGCCTTTGGGGTATAAAATGTTTTATATCCCAAGAGGACCTATATTGGATTATGGGGATACGGAACTCTTGAGTTTTGTCGTTCAGTCCATTAAGTCTTATGCTCGCAGTAAGAGAGCTATTTTTGTGACTTTTGATCCAAGTATTTGCCTGTCTCAAAGTTTAATTAATCAGGAAAAAACAGAATTTCCTGGAAATCTGGCTATTATTGATAGTTTGCAACAAATGGGAGTAAGGTGGTCAGGAAAAACAGAGGATATGGGAGACACCATTCAACCTCGTATTCAGGCGAAAATATACAAGGAAAATTTTGAAAAAGATAAACTTTCCAAGTCAACAAAACAGGCTATTCGAACAGCACGGAATAAGGGGGTAGAGATTCAATTTGGTGGAACTGAATTATTGGAGTCTTTTTCCTTTTTGATGAAAAAAACCGAGAAGCGAAAAGAGATTCATTTGAGGAATGAAGCCTATTATAAAAAGTTGTTAGATAATTTTAAGGACAAGGCCTACATCACCTTGGCAACCTTGGATGTCTCTAAACGTTCGCAAGAATTAGAAGAACAGTTGGCGAAAAACAGAACCTTAGAAGATACCTTTACTGAGTCGACTCGAATTTCAAAAGTAGAAGCGCAAAAGAAGGAAAAAGAACGTTTGTTAGAGGAATTGACTTTCTTGCAGGAATATATGGATGCAGGTCAAGCAAGAGTTCCCTTGGCGGCTACCTTGACTTTAGAATTCGGACAAACTTCTGTCAATCTATACGCAGGAATGAATGAAGATTTTAGACGTTATAAAGCTCCTATTTTGACTTGGTATGAGACAGCTCGATATTCCTTTGAACGTGGCATTTTATGGCAAAATTTAGGAGGCGTCGAGAATGCTTTAGATGGTGGACTCTATCGTTTTAAAGCTAATTTTAATCCAACGATTGAAGAATACTTGGGTGAATTTACAATGCCCACTCATCCTCTCTATCCTCTGTTAAGACTTGCTCTTGATTTCCGTAAAACATTAAGAAAAAAACATAGAAAGTAAGTATATGGCACTAATTACACTCACGAAAGAAGAGTTTCGTACTTACTTCTAATCAGGTTTCTTCTCGTTCCTTTATGCAATCTGTCCAGATGGGTGATTTGATAGAAAAAAGAGGAGCTCAAATTGTTTATCTTGCTTTAAAACAAGAAGGAGAAATTCAAGTTGCAGCTCTGGTTTATAGCTTGCCTATGCTAGGTGGTCTGCATATGGAGCTCAATTCGGGGCCGTTTTATACCCGGCAAGATGCCCTTCCAGTTTTTTATGCGGAGTTAAAAGAATATGCCAAGCAAAATGGTGTATTAGAGTTGCTTGTAAAACCCTATGAGACCTGTCAAGCTTTTGACAGTGATGGGAAGCCAATAGATGAAGAAGAAAAAAGTATTATCCAAGATTTGTGTAATTTAGGCTACCAATTTGATGGTTTGCCAATCGGTTATCCTAATGGCGAAATTTTTTGGCATTTTATCAAAGATTTGGAGGGTTACGATGAGAAATCTTTGCTGAAATCCTTTAATAAAAACAGTATTCGAAATATTCAATCAGCATATGATTTTAATCTGATTGTAAGAAATATAGAACGAGATGAAATTTCGAAATTCAAACAAATTATTGAAGAAACAGGAAAAAGACAAGGGTTTAAGGATAAGAATTTAGATTATTACTGTAAATTGTATGATGCTTTTGAGGACAAGGTGGCTTTTCTAATTGCTGAAGTGAATCCTAAAAAATCAATCGAAGCTCTCGATGTGAAGCAGGCTGGTCTTGATGAAGGGTCAAAGCAATTTAAACAGCAATATCAAGCTTTACAAAAGAAAAAAGATCTTTTGAGGAACTTGGATAGTGAATCTGACAACATTGCTTTAGCTTGTGCTTTAATCATTTACACAAATACGGAAGTAGCATATTTGTTTGGAGGCTCATTTACAGAGTATCAGAAGTTTTCTGCTCCGTTTTTGCTTCAATATCATGCAATGAAGCAGGCTCTGGAAAGAAAAATTGGCAAATACAACTTTCTGGTTATTCAAGGGATTTTTGATGGAAGTGATGGCGTATTACGATTTAAGCAGAACTTTAATGATTATATTGTGAGAAAGGCAGGAACTTTCCGATATTATCCAAATCCAATCAAGTTTAAGTGTTTACAATTTTTGAAAAAAACAATCGGAAGATAAGTGAACAAAGTGGTTTTAGTTTTCTTTCAGCTTACTCGAGTAAAATAAGAAATCTATCTTTAGAATGGGAAACCAGGACTAAAAGATGGATTCTTATTTTTTTAGAAAGGCGGGAAATCATGTTCTGGATTATTCGTGTTCTATGTCGATTGTTACTAGGGATTTGGCGCATGTTCTGGCGCCTTGTGTGGACTCTTGTAGTCTTCATTCTCATTGCTTTAGGGATTCTTTGGTATATGACAGGGGATTTATCTGGTGTTTTCAATCAAGCGGGGCAACTTGTTCAAGTTGGTCAAGCAGGCTGGCATCAATGGCAAGAAACTGGTAAGTTACAAGGCTTGTCTCAGACCGATCATCATCAAGATTCAGGAGTAAAATGGCCCCAAGCGCAGGCGACAATTTATATTGATCCTCAAATGGATGCAACCTTTCAAAAGGCTTATGCCGAAGCTATTGCAAACTGGAATCAGACCGGTGCTTTTAATTTTGTAGTTGTGACAGAACCTGACCAAGCAACTATTTTTGCGACTGAAATGAATGATGGTTCCACATCTGTTGCTGGTGAGGCTGAGAGTCAGACAAATCTCCTGACCAAACAATTTACTTCAGTAACAGTTCGTTTGAATCATTATTATCTATCCAATCCAAACTATGGCTATACCTATGATCGTATCTTGCATACGGCAGAGCATGAGCTAGGTCATGCCATTGGCTTGGAACATACTAATGAAGTGTCAGTCATGCAGCCAGCAGGTTCTTATTATGGTATTCAGGCTCAAGATGTTCAAGCAGTTCAAGAACTTTATGAGTCTGGAGAATAAGTAATTTTTTAACGAAACAGGAGCTCCCTGATGTAAGCAATGACGGGGGCTTTTTGTTATAATGGAACTATGAATAACTTGATTAAATCAAAACTGGAGCTCTTGCCGACCAGCCCTGGTTGTTACATTCACAAGGATAAAAACGGCACGATTATCTATGTAGGAAAGGCTAAAAATCTGCGTAATCGCGTGAGGTCATACTTCCGCGGAAGTCATGATACCAAGACAGAAGCCTTGGTGTCTGAGATTGTAGATTTTGAGTTTATTGTCACGGAGTCTAATATTGAGGCGCTTCTTTTAGAGATTAATCTCATTAAGGAAAACAAGCCTAAGTACAATATTATGCTCAAGGACGATAAGTCCTATCCTTTCATCAAAATTACCAATGAACGCTATCCTCGCTTGATTATCACCCGTCAGGTCAAAAAAGATGGTGGATTATATTTTGGCCCCTATCCTGATGTCGGTGCAGCTAATGAAATCAAGAAACTTCTGGATCGGATTTTCCCATTTCGCAAGTGTACCAATCCACCATCAAAGGTCTGTTTTTATTACCATATTGGCCAGTGCGTGGCTCACACTATCTGTAAGAAAGACGAGGCTTATTTCAAAGCTATGGCTCAAGAAGTCTCTGATTTTCTAAAGGGTCAGGATGACAAAATCATCGATGACCTCAAGGAAAAGATGAATGTGGCAGCTCAGAGTATGGAATTTGAACGCGCGGCGGAATATCGAGATCTGATTCAGGCTATTGGTACCCTTCGGACCAAACAAAGAGTTATGGCTAAGGATCTCCAAAACCGCGATGTCTTTGGCTACTATGTAGATAAGGGTTGGATGTGCGTCCAGGTCTTCTTTGTCCGCCAGGGCAAGTTGATTGAACGCTATGTCAATCTCTTTCCTTACTACAATGATCCAGATGAGGATTTCTTGACCTATGTGGGACAATTTTATCAGGAAAAATCTCACTTAGTTCCCAATGAGATTTTGATTCCTCAGGATATTGATGAAGAAGCCGTTAAGGCCTTGGTGGATACCAAAATTCTCAAACCCCAACGTGGGGAGAAAAAACAACTGGTTAATCTGGCTATCAAAAACGCTCGTGTTAGTTTAGAGCAGAAGTTTAATCTGTTAGAGAAATCAGTTGAAAAGACTCAAGGAGCTATTGAAAATCTTGGACGACTTCTACAAATTCCAACCCCAGTCCGTATCGAGTCTTTTGATAACTCTAATATTATGGGGACTAGTCCAGTCTCTGCCATGGTTGTTTTTGTTAACGGAAAACCGAGCAAGAAGGATTACCGTAAGTATAAAATCAAGACTGTGGTCGGACCAGATGACTATGCAAGTATGCGAGAGGTTATTCGTAGACGTTATGGACGAGTCCAGCGTGACGGTTTGACACCACCAGATTTAATCGTCATCGATGGTGGTCAGGGTCAGGTCAATATCGCTAAACAGGTCATTCAAGAAGAGTTGGGGTTAGATATTCCGATCGCAGGCCTGCAAAAGAATGACAAGCACCAAACCCATGAATTGCTCTTTGGAGACCCACTTGAGGTGGTAGAGTTGTCTCGCAATTCTCAAGAATTTTTCCTCCTGCAACGCATTCAGGATGAAGTCCACCGCTTTGCCATTACCTTCCACCGACAACTACGTTCTAAAAATTCCTTCTCTTCTCAATTAGATGGAATTGAAGGCTTGGGTCCAAAACGCAAGCAGAATTTGATGAAATATTTCAAATCTCTGACAAAAATCAAGGAAGCCAGTGTGGATGAGATTGTCGCTGTTGGTATACCAAGAGCAGTGGCAGAGGCAGTTCATCATCACCTGAATCCAGAAGTAGACTCAGGGCTAGCTCAAGTAGCTGAGAAGCCTGTCGAGTATAAGGAATAAAGCAACAGTGGAATGTTTTAGCTTTAGTGAGTGCAAGCTAGTCGGATTTGTGGTAAAATAGATAAGATATGACTAAAGAATTTCATCATGTAACGGTCATGCTCCATGAAACCATTGATATGCTTGATGTGAAACCTGATGGTGTTTACGTTGATGCGACCTTGGGTGGAGCAGGCCATAGCGAGTATTTATTAAGTAAATTAAGTGAAAAGGGGCATCTCTATGCCTTTGATCAGGACCAGAATGCCATTGATAATGCCCAAAAACGTTTGGCGCCTTATATCGAAAAAGGAATGGTTACCTTCATCAAGGACAACTTCCGTCATTTGCAGGCACGTTTGCAGGAAGCAGGTGTAGAAGAAATTGATGGCATTTGTTATGACTTGGGAGTTTCGAGCCCGCAATTGGATCAGCGTGAACGAGGTTTTTCTTATAAAAAAGATGCACCACTGGATATGCGGATGAACCAGGAAGCTAGTTTAACCGCTTATGAGGTTGTCAATCACTATGATTATCATGACTTGGTACGAATCTTTTTCAAATATGGAGAAGACAAATTCTCCAAACAGATTGCTCGGAAGATTGAACAGGCGCGAGAGCTGAAGCCGATTGAGACAACGACAGAATTGGCCGAGATTATCAAGTCTGCTAAGCCTGCCAAGGAACTCAAGAAAAAAGGTCATCCGGCCAAGCAAATTTTCCAAGCCATCCGTATTGAGGTCAATGATGAATTAGGAGCTGCAGATGAGTCCATCCAACAAGCTATGGAATTACTAGCAGTGGACGGAAGAATCTCAGTCATTACCTTTCATTCGCTGGAAGATCGCTTGACCAAGCAATTGTTCAAGGAAGCTTCAACAGTGGAAGTACCAAAAGGCTTGCCTTTCATCCCAGATGATCTTAAGCCCAAGATGGAATTAGTCTCTCGCAAACCGATTTTACCAAGCAAGGAGGAGTTGGAGGCCAATAATCGTTCCCACTCAGCCAAGCTACGAGTAGCTCGAAAAATTCATAAGTAAGGGGATAAAATGGTAGAAAAAAGAGAAACGACGAGCCAATTACTGCAAGCTCGTATCAAGAGATTTTCACGTGTTGAGAAGGCTTTTTACCTTTCGATTGCCATTACAGCCCTTGTATTAGCCATCAGTGTTGTCTATATGCAGACCAAGCTCTTGCAAGTCCAGAGTGAGCTAACGACTGTTAATGCTCAGATTGAAGAAAAGAAGACAGAGCTGGATGATGCTAAGCAAGAAGTCAATGAATTGATCCGTTCAGAGCGTCTGACAGGAATTGCGGATTCGCAAGAACTAAAATTAAATAATGAAAATATCCGATCGGCGGAGTAGTATATGAAAACCTGGAAAGAAAAAATAATACCCTTTGCCATTAAGAATCGCAAATCTCCCCTTGAAAACCGCAGACGAGTTGGAAAGAGCCTCAGTCTCATAGCCGTCTTTCTCTTTGCTGTTTTTTTGGTTAATTTTGCGGTGATTATTGGTACAGGCACAAAATTTGGGGTCAATCTGGTTAAAGAAGCAAAAAAAGTTCATCAAACGACTCTGACTGTTCCTGCTAAAAGAGGAACCATTTATGATCGTAATGGAACTCCCATAGCAGAAGATGCGACCTCCTATAATGTCTATGCTGTAATAGATAAAGAATATAAGTCCGCTAATGGTGATGTTCTTTATGTAGAAGAATCTCAGTACAACAAAGTGGCAGAAATTTTTCATAAATACTTAGATATGGAGGAGACTTACGTCAAAGACCAACTCTCTCAACCAAATCTCAAACAGGTTTCTTTTGGTGCTAAAGGGAATGGGATTACCTATGCTAATATGATGTCCATTAAACAGGACTTAGAATCTGCTAAGGTTGAGGGTATTAATTTTACGACTAGTCCAAATAGAAGTTATCCAAATGGGAAATTTGCATCATCCTTTATTGGTTTAGCACAGTTACATGAAAATGAAGATGGTTCAAAGAGTCTTATTGGAACATCTGGTATTGAAAGCTCCTTGAATAGCTTGTTAGCAGGGACAGATGGTATTATTACCTATGAAAAAGACCGTCTAGGTAATATCGTTCCTGGTACAGAACAAGTCACCCAACAGACCGTAAACGGGAAAGACGTCTATACGACCCTATCTAGTCCTTTGCAGTCCTTTATGGAAAGTCAAATGGATGCCTTCCAAGAAAAACTAAAAGGCAAGTATATGACTGCAACCTTAGTCAGCGCCAAGACTGGAGAAATTCTGGCGACAACTCAAAGACCGACCTTTGATGCTGATACCAAAGAAGGAATTACCGAAGACTTTGTTTGGCGTGATATCCTTTACCAAAGTAACTATGAGCCAGGTTCGACCATGAAGGTAATGACCTTGGCGGCAGCGATTGACAACAACACCTTCCCTGGGGGAGAATATTTCAATAGCAGTGAATTAAAGATTGCTGATGCGACTATCAGAGACTGGGATGTTAATGATGGTTTATCAGCAGGAAGTATAATGACATACTCTCAAGGTTTTGCTCACTCAAGTAATGTGGGTATGACCTTGCTCCAACAAAAAATGGGAGATGCTACTTGGTTGGATTATCTCAATCGCTTTAAGTTTGGGGTGCCGACGCGTTTTGGTCTGACTGATGAGTATTCAGGTCAATTGCCTGCAGATAATATTGTCGATATTGCCATGAGTGCATTTGGTCAGGGGATTTCTGTAACGCAGACCCAGATGCTACGTGCTTTTACAGCCATTGCGAATGACGGAGTTATGTTAGAACCAAAGTTTATTAGCGCCCTTTATGATCCAAATGATCAGTCAGTTCGGAAGTCGCAAAAAGAAGTTGTGGGTAATCCTGTTTCTAAAGAAACGGCTAGTTTGACTAGGGAAAACATGATTTTGGTTGGTACAGACCCTATTTATGGGACCATGTATAATCGTAATGATAATAAACCAGTAATTACTGTTCCTGGTCAGAATGTTTCTGTCAAATCTGGAACAGCTCAAATTGCCGATGAGCAAAACGGAGGATATTTAGTTGGGAAAACCAATTATATCTTTTCTGTAGTAACCATGCATCCTTCTGAAAATCCTGATTTTATTCTTTACGTAACAGTTCAACAGCCAGAACACTTTTCTACACCTTGGTTTGGAGAGTTTGCTAATCCTATTCTTGAACGAGCTTCTGCCATGAAAGAATCTCTTAATCTTCAGTCTACAGCTAAAAATCTGGATCAAGTTACAACAACAACTAGTTATGCAATGCCAGCGACCAAGGACCATAGTCCGGGAGATATGGCAGAGGAACTGAGACGCAATCTTGTTCAACCAATCGTTATCGGTTCAGGAACAAAAATCAAGGACAGTTCAGTGGCAGAAGGAACAAATCTAGACGCTAATGAGCAAATCTTACTCCTTTCAGACAAGGTAGAAGAGATGCCTGACTTATATGGCTGGTCTAAGAAAAATGTTGAAACCTTTGCCAAATGGTTGAATCTTGAAGTTGAATTTGAAGGTACAGGAGAAATTGTTAAAAAACAAAGTGTTCGTTCTAATACAGCTTTAAAAAATATACAGAAAATAAGAATAACTTTAGGAGATTAGAATGCTAGTTTCTATCTTTCCTGGAATCCTTACTTTTGTTCTTACAGTGGTAGGAATTCCAGCTTTTATCCGTTTTTACCGTAAAGCACAGATTACTGGTCAACAGATGCATGAGGATGTTAAACAACACCAGGCAAAAGCTGGGACGCCGACAATGGGAGGGATTGTCTTCCTCGTAACAAGCGTTTTAGTTAGTTTAGTTCTTGCACTTTTAACTAATCAACTAACCAACAATGTTGGAATGATCCTCTTTATTCTCGTTTTGTATGGTTTGGTTGGCTTCTTAGATGATTTCCTCAAGGTTTTCCGTAAAATCAATGAAGGGCTCAATCCTAAACAAAAGCTCTTGCTTCAATTAGTAGGAGGAGTTATCTTCTATCTCTTTTATGAAAGAGGAGGGGATGTCTTAAATG
Source organism: Streptococcus pseudopneumoniae (assembly GCF_001073085.1). GTDB lineage: Bacteria > Bacillota > Bacilli > Lactobacillales > Streptococcaceae > Streptococcus > Streptococcus pseudopneumoniae_M. The sequence goes on along the minus strand of NZ_JVFV01000021.1, from coordinate 52,420 downwards.
TATTTGGATATCCATTGCACCTAGGCGTTCTTTACATTTTCTTTGCTCTCTTCTGGTTAGTTGGTTTTTCAAATGCTGTTAACTTGACTGACGGAATTGATGGCTTGGCAAGTATCTCAGTGGTGATTAGTCTGTCTGCCTATGGAGTTATTGCTTATGTACAAAACCAATTGGATATCTTGCTAGTCATTATCGCCATGATTGGTGGTCTTCTCGGTTTCTTTGTCTATAACCATAAGCCTGCTAAAGTTTTTATGGGAGATGTGGGAAGTCTTGCTCTTGGAGGAATGTTGGCAGCTATTTCTATGGCGCTGCACCAAGAATGGACGCTACTCCTGATTGGTATAGTGTATGTTTTTGAAACAACATCTGTCATGATGCAAGTTGCTTACTTTAAGTTAACTGGAGGAAAACGTATCTTCCGGATGACACCAGTTCATCACCATTTTGAGTTGGGTGGATTTTCAGGTAAAGGTCAAGCCTGGAGTGAGTGGAAGGTCGATTTCTTCTTCTGGGGAGTTGGCTTGCTTGCTAGTCTCGTGACCTTGGCTTTTATGTATTTATTCTAAAATAGAATATCGAATTGAAAAAGAGAAGGATTTATACCCTTCTCTTTTTAGTTCCTATTTTCTTCAATTGAGGAATCCCTTTCTCAAAAAAGTAAAATTATGATAAAATGGAAAAAAAGAAAGATGAAATGATGAGTTATTTTAAAAAGTATAGATTTGATAAAAGCAAGTTTAAGTTAGGGATGCGTACCTTTAAAACAGGAATCGCTGTTTTTTTGGTCCTCATGATTTTTGGTTTTTTTGGATGGAAGGGACTTCAGATTGGAGCTCTTACAGCCGTTTTTAGTTTGAGAGAAGACTTTGATAAGAGTGTCCACTTTGGGACATCACGTATTTTAGGGAATAGTATCGGTGGTTTTTATGCGCTGATGTTCTTTCTCTTGAACAACTTTTTTCATGGAGCCTTTTGGGTAACTCTCCTTGTGGTTCCGATATGTACCATGTTAACCATCATGACAAATGTTGCCATGAACAATAAGGCGGGTGTCATAGGCGGAGTTTCAGCTATGTTGATTATTACCCTATCAATTCCGAGTGGAGAGACTATTTTGTACGTGTTTGCTCGAGTTTTTGAGACTTTTATGGGAGTTTTTGTAGCAATTCTTGTAAATTACGATATTGATCGTTTACGGAGCATTTTAGAGAAAAAAGAAAAATAATGTTACAAGATATAACATTATTGATTGACGATTGATTTTTTTTAGACTATAATAGACAGAAAGAAGAGGAAGTGCACATGAAGGAAAAAGAATTTCGTCGCAATATGGCAGTTTTTCCTATTGGTAGTGTTATGAAACTGACCGATCTTTCGGCGCGCCAAATTCGTTATTATGAAGACCAGGAATTGATTAAGCCTGATCGTAACGAGGGGAATCGCCGTATGTATTCTTTGAATGACATGGATCGATTACTTGAGATTAAGGATTATATCTCTGAAGGTCTCAACATTGCTGCCATCAAGAAAAAATATGCTGAACGTGAGGCGAAGTCTAAAAAACCAGTGAGTCAAACTGAAGTACGAAGAGCGCTTCGGAATGAAGTTCTCCAACAAAGTCGCTTTGCTTCTCAACAATCACCTTTTGGTCGCGGTTAGGCAACCGCAAGTCGTCATATATAAGGAGAAAAACCATGCCAATCACAGCTGCAGATATTCGTCGTGAAGTTAAGGAAAAAAATGTAACCTTTATTCGTCTCATGTTTTCAGATATTTTGGGAACGATGAAAAACGTCGAAATTCCTGCTACAGATGAACAACTAGACAAGGTCTTGTCAAATAAGGCTATGTTTGATGGGTCTTCTATTGAAGGATTTGTCCGTATCAATGAATCAGACATGTATCTATATCCAGATTTGGACTCTTGGACAGTCTTCCCATGGGGAGATGAGAACGGTAGTGTCGCAGGATTGATTTGTGATGTCTATACAACAGAAGGGGAACCATTTGCAGGAGACCCTCGTGGAAATCTTAAACGTGCTCTTCGTCATATGGAAGAAGTTGGATTCAAATCTTTCAACCTTGGGCCAGAGCCAGAATTCTTCCTATTTAAGCTTGATGAAAATGGAGACCCAACTCTTGAAGTGAATGACAAGGGTGGTTACTTTGATTTGGCGCCTACAGACCTTGCTGATAACACTCGTCGTGAGATTGTAAATGTCTTGACTAAAATGGGATTTGAAGTAGAAGCCAGTCACCACGAAGTTGCCGTAGGTCAACATGAGATTGACTTTAAGTATGATGAAGTTCTTCGTGCTTGTGATAAGATTCAAATCTTTAAACTTGTTGTAAAAACAATTGCGCGTAAACATGGTTTGTATGCAACCTTTATGGCTAAACCTAAATTTGGTATAGCTGGTTCAGGAATGCACTGCAATATGTCCTTGTTTGACGCGGAAGGAAACAACGCCTTCTTTGATCCAAATGATCCAAAAGGAATGCAATTGTCAGAAACAGCTTATCACTTCCTTGGTGGTTTGATCAAGCACGCCTACAACTACACAGCTATCATGAACCCAACAGTAAATTCATACAAACGTTTGGTTCCAGGGTATGAAGCACCTGTTTACATCGCTTGGGCAGGTCGCAACCGTTCACCACTTGTCCGCGTACCAGCTTCACGTGGTATGGGTACTCGCCTTGAGTTACGCTCCGTAGACCCAATGGCTAATCCTTATATCGCTTTGGCTGTCCTTCTTGAAGTCGGACTCCATGGTGTTGAAAATAAAATTGAAGCACCGGCACCAATCGAAGAAAACATCTATATTATGACACCGGAAGAACGTAGAGCTGCAGGAATCACTGATCTTCCTTCTACACTTCACAACGCTTTGAAGGCTATGACAGAAGACGAAGTGGTTAAAGCAGCTCTAGGTGAACACATCTACACTAGTTTCCTTGAAGCTAAACGAATCGAATGGGCAAGCTATGCAACCTTCGTTTCACAATGGGAGATTGATAACTACCTAGATCTATACTAATGATAAATCAGAAAGATTGTCCGTGAGGACGATCTTTTTTTCTTGCAATTTATATCGAGCTGTGATATATTTTATATAACGAGATGCGATATATCGAACTAAATAGGAGGTCTGATTAAATGGAATTAACAGATAAGATTAGGCGTGTCTACTTTCCCATGACGGAAACGGGTTTTTATATTCTGTTCTGTCTGCAAAAGGAGAACCATGGCTATGGTATTACTCAAAAGGTTAAAGAGATGACAGATTCACAGGTTTCCATTAGTCCTGGAACAATGTATGGAACCCTGTCAAAGATGGAAAAAGATGGTTTGATTTCCTTTGTTCGAGAAGAGGAAAAACGTAAAATCTATCAGATAACAGACTTGGGTCAGAAAGTTTTAGAGATTGAGTTGAAACGTATTGAGCGGCTCTATAGAAACAGTCGGGAGGAGCTTTGATGGAAAAGAAGGTTGTTTATAGAATTGCTACCATTGCGGATTATGATAGAGAGGCTCTCTATCTCGGAGAAATGCATGCTCAGGGCTGGAAACTTAAGGAAGTAAGCTACTCTAACTTAGTGGTTGCGGTTAAGTATACTTTTGAAAAGTGCCAACCGGAGCAGGTGGTTTATCAGTTGGACTTTTATCCTATGAAAAAGTCAGAGAGAGCTTCCTATTTACAACTATTTAAAGATTGTAGCTGGGAGCATATTACAGACTTTAATGGTTTTTCCTACTTTAGAAAGCTTTATTCTGGAGTTGAGTCGGATGCCGAGTTTGAAATTTATAATGACGCGGCCGGGAAGTTAGCAATGGTCAAGAAGATTTTAACAATGCGGATGCTTCCTGTTTTACTTCTCTTTTCAGCGCTACTGCCGGTTTTCTCAAAGTTTCTAGGTGGAGGTAGTTCTTTCAGTTGGGGAATGTTTTTGATTGTTATCATAGACTGTACTTTATTGATAGTTTTCACGATTCAGATTTTTTATATTTTTTGGAGATTGTTTCAAAAGTGGAAAGAATTATCTGATAAATAAAACCATTTTGGAGGTTAGACAATGAATAGCAAAGTACAATTTCGAATGTTTACCATTTTTGATTTGGATAAGGTGGAAGATTATTTGCATGAGATGCATTTGAAAGGTTGGAAATTTAAATCGAATCGTTTTGGCTTTTTCTATTTTGAACCATGCCGACCAGATGATGTGATTTACCGTCTGTGGAATACTAGCTACCTTAGAAAAAATGAGGTAGATTTACAAAGTATTAAGGACAGAGGATGGGAATTTGTGGAAAATTGTTCTTATACGGTTTTTCGAAAAGCAACTTGTGATGTAGATTTAAATGATCAATCTTTCATGGACAATCGTTTTCAATGGGCTGATTTGAAATCTAGACTTCGTACATCTACAGTTTCTATCTCTGGCGGTCTAGTTATTTGTATGAGCTTGTTTCGAGAAAGTCTCTCTCAATCTTTCTTCCTTATTTTCGCCCTATATGCCCTCATGATTACTTATCTAATCTATAGTTTTTACAGACTTAAAAAGAAATATCTTGAGAATGTAGGATGATTTTCTAGGTCCTCAGACCGATTTTTAGCACTCTTGGTAAAAGAGTGCTAATTTTTGAGTTTTTGTCTTGACATTCTTTTCTAAGGGTGTATAATAGAATCATAAGTTAGCACTTGGATGTGTCGAGTGCTAAAAGAGATCTATCAGAGAGGAGTGACGAGATGGTTACGGAACGTCAGCAGAATATTTTAAATCTGATTATTGACATCTTTACCAAAACGCACGAACCTGTTGGATCCAAAGCCTTGCAAGAGTCTATCAACTCAAGTAGTGCTACCATTCGAAATGATATGGCAGCTCTAGAAAAGCAAGGTTTGCTTGAAAAGGCTCATACTTCCAGTGGTCGGATGCCGAGTGTGGCTGGATTTCAATACTATGTCAAACACTCCCTATCCTTTGACCGTTTAGCTGAAAATCAAGTTTATGAGATTGTAAAAGCCTTTGATCAGGAATTCTTCAAACTTGAGGATATTCTTCAAGAGGCAACGAAAATTTTGTCAGACTTGAGTGGTTGTACGGTTGTAGCGTTGGATGTAGAACCAAGTAGGCAGAAGCTAACAGCTTTTGATATTGTTGTACTCGGGCAACATACAGCTCTTGCTGTTTTTACGCTTGATGAATCTAGAACAGTTACCAGTCAGTTTTTGATTCCGAGAAATTTCTTGCAGGAGGATTTAAACCGCCTCAAGACCATGATTCAAGAACGTTTCCTGGATCAGACTGTTTTGGATATTCACTACAAGATTCGGACAGAGATTCCGCAGATTATCCAACGTTACTTTACAACAACGGATAACGTTATGGATCTCGTTGAGCATATCTTCAAAGAAATGTTCAATGAAAATATCGTGGTTTCTGGCAAAGTCAATCTTTTGAATTTCGCAAATCTAGCAGCTTATCAGTTTTTTGATCAGCCACAAAAGGTAGCTTTGGAAATTCGAGAGAATCTGATTGGCGACCAGATGCAGAGTGTCCGAGTTGCGGATAGCCAAGAATCTTGCCTTGCTGATCTAGCAGTGATTAGCAGTAAGTTCCTGATTCCCTATCGTGGATTTGGAATTCTTGCGATTATAGGTCCGGTTAATCTGGATTATCAACAATTGGTTAATCAACTTAATGTTGTCAATCGAGTTTTGACTATGAAGTTGACGGATTTTTACCGCTATCTCAGCAGCAATCACTATGAAGTGAATTAAGATTGAAATCATTAAAGGAGGCGAAAATGGCCCAAGATATTAAAAATGAAGAAGTAAAAGAAGAGGAAGTTGTGGAAACAGCTGAAGAAACAACTCCTGAGAAGTCTGAACTGGACTTGGCAAATGAACGTGCCGAAGAATTTGAAAACAAATATCTTCGAGCTCATGCAGAGATGCAAAATATTCAGCGCCGTGCCAATGAAGAACGTCAACTCTTGCAACGCTATCGCAGCCAAGATTTGGCAAAAGCAATCTTACCATCACTAGATAACTTAGAGCGTGCCCTTGCCGTTGAAGGTTTGACAGATGATGTGAAGAAGGGTTTGGAAATGGTGCAAGAAAGTTTGGTACATGCTCTAAAAGAAGAGGGAATTGAAGAAATTCCAGCGGATGGAGAATTTGACCATAACTACCATATGGCCATTCAAACAGTCCCAGCAGATGACGAACATCCAGCAGACACCATCGCACAAGTCTTCCAAAAAGGCTACAAACTCCATGACCGCATCCTAAGACCGGCTATGGTAGTTGTCTACAATTAGGCTAGAAAACTTGAAAAATCTTGTCCGAAACGACAATAAACTATGAAAGAAAGATAAGAAGCAAGCCGGAGGCTTGCAAGGAAAATATCAAAAAGAAAAAAGAGAATAAATAACAAGGAGAAAAACATATGTCTAAAATTATCGGTATTGACTTAGGTACAACAAACTCAGCAGTAGCAGTTCTTGAAGGAACTGAATCAAAAATCATCGCAAACCCAGAAGGTAACCGCACAACTCCATCTGTTGTGTCATTCAAAAACGGTGAAATCATCGTTGGTGACGCTGCGAAACGTCAAGCAGTAACAAACCCAGATACAGTGATCTCTATCAAATCTAAGATGGGTACTTCTGAAAAAGTTTCTGCTAACGGAAAAGAATATACTCCACAAGAAATCTCAGCTATGATCCTTCAATACTTGAAAGGTTATGCTGAAGAATACCTTGGTGAAAAAGTAACTAAAGCAGTTATCACAGTTCCAGCTTACTTCAACGATGCTCAACGTCAAGCAACAAAAGACGCAGGTAAAATCGCTGGTCTTGAAGTAGAACGTATCGTCAACGAACCAACAGCAGCAGCCCTTGCTTATGGTTTGGATAAGACTGATAAAGAAGAAAAAATCTTGGTATTCGACCTTGGTGGTGGTACATTCGACGTATCTATCCTTGAACTCGGTGATGGTGTCTTTGATGTATTGGCAACTGCAGGGGATAACAAACTCGGTGGTGACGACTTTGACCAAAAAATCATCGACCACTTAGTAGCAGAATTCAAGAAAGAAAACGGCATTGATTTGTCAACAGACAAGATGGCCCTTCAACGTTTGAAAGACGCGGCTGAAAAAGCTAAGAAAGACCTTTCTGGTGTAACTTCAACACAAATCAGCTTGCCATTCATCACTGCTGGTGAAGCTGGACCTCTTCACTTGGAAATGACTTTGACTCGTGCGAAATTTGACGATTTGACTCGTGACCTTGTAGAACGTACAAAAGTTCCAGTTCGTCAAGCCCTTTCAGATGCAGGTTTGAGCTTGTCAGATATCGACGAAGTCATCCTTGTCGGTGGTTCAACTCGTATTCCTGCCGTTGTAGAAGCCGTTAAAGCTGAAACCGGTAAAGAACCAAACAAATCAGTAAACCCTGATGAAGTTGTGGCTATGGGTGCTGCTATCCAAGGTGGTGTCATCACTGGTGACGTCAAAGACGTTGTTCTTCTTGACGTAACTCCATTGTCACTTGGTATCGAAACAATGGGTGGAGTATTTACAAAACTCATCGACCGCAACACAACTATTCCAACATCTAAATCACAAGTCTTCTCAACTGCAGCAGACAACCAACCAGCCGTTGATATCCACGTTCTTCAAGGGGAACGCCCAATGGCAGCAGATAACAAGACTCTTGGACGCTTCCAATTGACAGATATCCCAGCTGCACCTCGTGGTATCCCACAAATCGAAGTGACATTTGACATCGATAAGAACGGTATCGTATCTGTTAAGGCCAAAGACCTTGGAACTCAAAAAGAACAAACAATTGTTATCCAATCTAACTCAGGTTTGACAGACGAAGAAATCGACCGCATGATGAAAGATGCAGAAGCTAACGCTGAAGCAGATAAGAAACGTAAAGAAGAAGTTGACCTTCGTAACGAAGTAGACCAAGCTATCTTTGCGACTGAAAAGACAATCAAGGAAACTGAAGGTAAAGGCTTCGATGCAGAACGTGATGCTGCCCAAGCTGCCCTCGATGAGCTTAAGAAAGCCCAAGAAGACAACAACTTGGACGAAATGAAAGCAAAACTTGAAGCATTGAACGAAAAAGCTCAAGGACTTGCCGTTAAACTCTATGAACAAGCCGCAGCAGCGCAACAAGCTCAAGCAGGAGCAGAAGGCGCACAAGCAACAGGAAACGCAGGCGATGACGTCGTAGACGGAGAGTTTACGGAAAAATAAAATAGTCCAGTGGACTATTTTATCCCGAGCTTGAAAATCGGGGAGCGAGGCGTTAATAATGACTGTTCACTCTAATGATTGCCAGTCTACGGCAATCGCTATGGCGACTTGCCTAAACGCCTTACTAGTTCAAAAACAAAGTATAATCGACTTTGTTTTTGAACGTCGTAATGATAAGAAGAAATCCAGAGGTTGCAACCCAGCCTCTGTTTTTCGGTAAAATAGAGGATGTTGCGTATGAAAAAAGTACTTTGTATCATTTATCCTAATTTTTCTCTTTATGAGATAACCGCTTTAACAAGTACTTTAGCTCTGTCTTTTGACGTCACGATTGATTATGTCGCTTCAGATCATTCGATGGTGGTCTCTGAGGATGGTTTGCCCTGTCAACCGACCAAAACACTAGATCAGATCCGTATAGAAGAGTATTCTTGTGTGATTTTGCCAGGAATGGTAAACATAGGCCCTGCCCTACAGGATGAGAAATTGATTTCGTTCTTGAGGAACCTTGGTGAGCAAGATATCCTCATTGCCGCCATTTCTTCAGCGCCTCTTTTATTGGCGAAAGCAGGCTTGTTGAAGAACACGAAATTTACAGGTGGAATTTGGCAAAACTTCTTTGACTATTTTGAATTTCTTCCACGTGAAAATTTCCAACCTAAAGTGCTTGTGCAAGATAAGCAGATCATTACGGCTATTGGTTTTGCGCATCATGAGTTTGCAAGGAAAGTGATTCTAAGTTTAGGGTTGGCAGAGAATACGGATAACTATTTTAAGGAACAAAAGGATTACTCGGAAGAGGATTTGATATTTACTCTATCAGATGAAGAGTTTGATCAAGTGAAGCAAAGTATAGAAAACACCCTCTAAAGATTTACTTATAAATTATAGAAAGGAACAAAGGTGTTCGCAACTGAACACGGGTTCCAAAGTTTCTAATTCAATATGAAAGAAAGGAATTGAACCCGACTGAATTCGTGGTTTGATTCACAACATCAATAGAAAGGAACAAAGAGCGTTCGGGGAATTGAACTCGAGCGGAAAGCTTGGAAATTAGATAAACCTCCTAAGAAATCAGGATTTCTTGTCGGTTTCCTAAATTTCAGTCGCTTTCTGTTCGCTCTTAGTATCTTGTATGAACAATACTGAATTTTACGACCGTTTGGGCGTTTCTAAAAATGCATCTCAAGATGAGATCAAGAAAGCCTATCGGAAATTATCTAAAAAATATCATCCAGATATCAACAAGGATCCTGGAGCTGAGGACAAGTACAAGGAAGTTCAAGAAGCTTATGAAACTTTGAGCGATGAACAGAAACGTGCGGCCTATGACCAATATGGTGCTGCTGGTGCCAATGGTGGTTTTGGTGGAGCAGGTGGTTTCGGTGGCTTCGATGGAGCAGGTGGCTTTGGTGGATTTGAGGATATTTTCTCAAGTTTCTTTGGTGGTGGCGGTGCATCACGTAATCCAAACGCCCCTCGTCAAGGTGACGACCTCCAGTATCGCGTTCATTTGACTTTTGAAGAAGCTATTTTTGGTACAGAAAAGGAAGTCAAATACAATCGTGAAGCAAGCTGTCGTACTTGTAATGGGTCTGGTGCTAAACCTGGAACAAGTCCAGTTACTTGTGGACGCTGTCATGGTTCAGGTGTGATCAATGTTGATACCCAAACACCGCTCGGTATGATGCGTCGCCAAGTAACCTGTGATGTTTGTCATGGCCGTGGTCAAGAAATCAAAGATCCATGTACAACCTGTCATGGAACTGGTCATGAAAAACAAGCCCATAGCGTACACGTAAAAATCCCTGCTGGTGTGGAAACAGGTCAACAAATCCGCCTAGCTGGTCAAGGTGAAGCTGGCTTTAATGGTGGTCCTTATGGTGACTTGTACGTGGTGGTTTCAGTTGAAGCTAGTGATAAGTTTGAACGTGAAGGAACTACTATCTTCTACAATTTGAACCTCAATTTTGTTCAAGCAGCACTTGGTGATACAGTAGACATCCCTACAGTTCATGGTGATGTAGAATTAGTCATTCCAGAAGGAACTCAGACTGGTAAACGATTCCGCCTACGTGGTAAAGGTGCGCCTAGCCTTCGTGGTGGTGCCCTGGGTGACCAATATGTTACTGTCAATGTTGTTACCCCAACAGGTTTGAATGACCGCCAAAAAGCAGCCTTGAAAGAATTCGCAGCTGCAGGTGATTTGAAAGTAAATCCAAAGAAAAAAGGCTTCTTTGACCATATTAAGGATGCCTTTGAAGGAGAATAAAGCATAAAGTAAAAAGAGCCTTCGGGCTCTTTTTCGTGTAATCTTTAGGATTTTAGCATGGGAGGAATCATTTTCAGACTGGTCTGTTATTGATATTTTTGAGTGAGTAAGCCAGCCTCATCCATCTCCTGGATGAGTTGCTTGAATTCCGCTTCCTTGCCAGGTTTCACGGTGACGGTATCAATGTGCTTAATTGCCGAATTATCCTGAATATCCACCAAGGTCAAAGCTTTTTCATAGAATGCGATTCCCTTTTTCAGGCTTTCCGAATCCTGCCAAGAGAGAATAAAGAAAGAAGGATTTGATTTTTTTCCGATTTCTTGGAAATACTTCCTGCTCTCCTCCTCTAAAAATTGGAATAAACCATGATTGAATAAGTTGTCCTCTACTGAATGGTAGGAAATATCTCCTGTGTTTAGGACATAGACTTTGAGTCGATTTTTAGTCAGGTTAGGACTTTCTTTTAGGACTGGGTGGCTAATGACAACATCATCAGAGAAAGTCACATAAAAATCTAAGCCTCCACCCTCGAATTGATAGCTTCCATTTGATTCTACTTTTTCAGGAGGCAGGTCAAGGGAGATAAAGATTTGTTTTAAGGCTTCATTTCCTTTTTTGATGTCACTCGGTGAGGCCTTGAACAGATTGGCCAGTATTAGAAATGCTAGGGCTACAAGAAGGCAGAGGCCACCACAAATAATCAGGATGATCCGCGTCAAAACTTTAAAAAACTGTTTCATTTTCATGCCCTCCCTGGTCTATTAGGATCTGCTGACCCAAAATGGATTTAAAGGGGATATAAGGAAAGTTGGAGTTTTCCTCTCCTTAGTTTTCTTCAGTTTCTTGTAATTCTTTTATCACACTAAGTCTTGCTTGAAGGTCTTTTTCAAAGACTTTAAACTTATAGGTCAAATCTTTTTGATATTCCTTGATGAGTTCTTTTTGTTGGTCGATAATTTGCAGGCTATCTTGGATGATATCCAAGTCATCCTTAATGGCTTCAACACGATCAGTAGTATCTAGAACTTCTTCAGTGATAGCTTGGCGATTCTTAACGAGGAGGTATGAACCGACTGCAGAGCCTGCAAAAAGTAGTAAATTTGATAGTTTCATAGTGACTCCTTAAGCGTTTTTGATCGTTTCAGCGACTTGGGCAAGTTTGCCGAAGTCTGGTTCATGTGCGACAAAGTCAATTTTGAGGTCGTCATCTGCACTATAGCGAGGGACAAGGTGGACATGGGTATGGAAAACGGTTTGTCCAGCAACTTCTTCGCAGTTGGCGATGATATTCATACCTTCAGCTTTGGTAGCTTTCATGACTTTTTGAGCAACCTTGGGTACTTGGGCGAACAGTTGGCTAGCACTTGCAGCATCCATTTCTAAAAGATTGCGGTAGTGTTCTTTTGGTACGACCAAGGTGTGACCAGGTGTTACTTGTGAGATATCAAGGAAGGCAAGAACTTGATCATCTTCGTAAACCTTTGATGCGGGAATCTCTCCTGCGATAATTTTACAAAAAATGCAATCTGACATAAAATCTACCTCTACTGTATTGAATTTTGATATAATATAGCTACATTATACCAGATTTGGAGAAAATATGTTAGAAATTAAAAACCTGACTGGGGGCTATGTTCATGTTCCTGTCTTGAAAGATGTGTCCTTTACAGTCGAGAGTGGACAGTTGGTCGGTTTGATTGGTCTCAATGGTGCTGGAAAATCAACGACCATCAATGAAATTATTGGACTTTTGACACCTTATAGTGGAGAAATAAACATTGACGGGCTAACCTTAGGTGCCAATCCTCGTGAATATCGTCAACAGATTGGTTACATTCCTGAAACTCCTAGTTTGTACGAGGAATTGACTCTCAGAGAACATATCGAGACGGTTGCCATGGCCTATGGTATTGAGCAAAAACTAGCTTTTGAACGTGTAGAACCGCTTTTAAAAATGTTCCGTTTGGATCAGAAGTTAGATTGGTTTCCTGTTCATTTTTCGAAAGGGATGAAGCAGAAGGTCATGATTATCTGTGCCTTTGTTGTGGATCCGAGTCTCTTTATTGTCGATGAACCTTTCCTTGGTCTTGATCCCCTGGCAATTTCGGACTTGATTCAGCTTTTGGAGCTTGAAAAGAAAAAAGGCAAGTCTATCCTCATGAGTACCCACGTTCTTGACTCTGCTGAAAAAATGTGTGACTCTTTTGTCATTCTCCACAAAGGTCAAGTGAGAGCTAAAGGGAATCTTGAAGAGCTGAGACAAGCCTTTGCCATGCCGGAAGCAAGTCTCAATGATATCTATTTGGCTTTGACCAAAGAGGAGGACCGATGAAAGACTTGTTTCTAAAGCGAAAGCAGGCTTTTCGTAAAGAGTGTGTCGGTTATCTGCGTTATGTGCTCAATGACCACTTTGTCTTGTTTTTACTGGTCTTAATAGGTTTTCTAGCCTATCAGTATAGTCAACTGCTCCAGCATTTTCCTGAAAATCATTTACCGATCCTAGGTTTAATTGGGATTGTCTCTGTTTTACTCTTGCTTTGGGGTGGAATCGCGACTTATGTGGAATCGCCTGATAAGCTCTTTCTCTTAGTAGCTGAAGAAGAAGTAAGAGAACATATCCAGAAGCAAAGTCTAGTTTCCTTCATCTTTTGGGTTAGTGTACAGACTCTCTTTTTGCTCTTTTTTGCTCCTTTATTTTTAGCCATGGGCTTAGGCTTAGGAGTTTTTGGGGTCTATGTTCTTCTGTTGGGAGTCGGGAAATATTTCCTGTTTCAGAAAAAAGCTGGCAAGTTTTTTAGAGTAAATCATCTTGACTGGGACTATGTGATTGCCCAAGAAAGTAAACGCAAGCAGTTTTTACTCCGTTTTTTTGCCCTCTTTACCCAAGTCAAGGGAATTTCAAACAGTGTCAAGAGACGAGCTTATCTAGATGTTATCCTAAAAGCAGTTCAGAAGGTGCCGAGCAAGATTTGGCAGAACCTCTATCTTCGTTCTTATCTGCGAAATGGAGATCTTTTTGCCCTCAGTCTTCGCCTCCTCTTTCTATCTTTGCTGGCTTTGATCTTTATCGAGCAAGCTTGGATAGCCGCAGCAGTGGTAGTTTTATTTAACTATCTCTTGCTCTTTCAGTTGCTGGCCCTCTATCATGCCTTTGACTACCAATATTTGACCCAACTTTTCCCGCTAGACAAGGGGCAAAAGGAAAAAGGGTTACAGGCAGTTGTCCGAGGATTGACTGGTTTTGTTTTATTGGTTCAGCTGGTAGTTGGGTTGATTACCCTCCAAGAAAAATTAGCCCTTTTAGCTCTTGTTGGAGTTAGTTTCGTTTTACAATTTCTTTATTTACCTTACCAACTTAAAAGACTGGTTGACGAATAGCCTAAAAACTAGTAGAATAGTAAGGAAACTTTATACGGAGGAAAGAAATGGACTTGGGTGATATTGAGCTAACGCTGACCCCTATACCTGGGAAAAGCGGAAAAGCTTATATGGGAAGCTACCCTAATGGGAAGCGCGTCTTTATTAAAATGAACACATCTCCAATCCTACCTGGTTTAGCCAAGGAACAAATCGCTCCTCAATTATTATGGACTCGCCGTTTATCGGATGGGCGTGATATGTGTGCCCAAGAATGGTTGAATGGTAAAATTTTGACCCCTTATGATATGAATCGCAAGCAGATTATCAATATTTTGAGCCGCTTGCATCGTTCGCGTCCTTTGATGACGCAATTGACTCGTTTGGGCTATTCTTTAGAAACACCTTTTGACTTGCTTCAGGCTTGGTTAAAAGATGCTCCAGAATCCTTGAAGAACAATCAATATCTAAGAATGGTAGTAGAGGATTTGCGAGGAAGTTTGCCAAACTTTAGGGAAGATTATGCAACGATCGTTCATGGAGATGTACGACATAGTAATTGGATTGAGACAGAGAGTGGTCTTGTTTATTTAGTGGATTGGGATTCCGTTCGTTTAACGGATCGCATGTTTGATGTGGCGCATATGCTATGTCACTATATTCCAGACTATCAGTGGAAAGAGTGGTTGACTTATTACGGTTACAAATACAACCAAACAGTCATCAACAAACTATTTTGGTATGCTCAGTTATCCTTCTTGAGCCAGATTGCCAAATATTATACAAATGAAGATCTAGAAAATGTCAATCGGGAGATTTATGCCTTGCGTATCTTCCGTGACAAGTATGGAAAGAAGAGATGAGAGTTAGAAATCGTAAAGGGGCAACAGAATTACTAGAGGCTAATCCTCAGTATGTTGTCTTAAATCCTTTAGAAGCCAAAGGTAAATGGCGAGATTTATTTGGAAATGACAATCCTATCCATGTTGAGGTTGGTAGTGGTAAGGGGGCCTTTGTGTCAGGTATGGCCAAGCAAAACCCTGATATCAACTATATCGGGATTGATATTCAAAAGTCTGTTTTGAGTTATGCCTTGGACAAGGTTTTGGAAGTCTCTGTACCCAATATTAAGTTGTTGTGGGTTGATGGTTCTGATTTGACCGACTACTTTGAAGATGGTGAGATTGATCGCTTGTACCTAAACTTTTCAGATCCGTGGCCTAAAAAACGCCATGAAAAGCGTCGTCTAACCTATAAGAGTTTCTTGGATACCTTCAAGCGTATCTTGCCTGAACACGGTGAGATTCATTTCAAGACAGATAACCGTGGCTTATTTGAATATAGCCTAGTGAGTTTTTCTCAATACGGCATGAAGCTCAATGGAGTTTGGTTGGACTTGCATGCCAGCGACTTTGAAGGCAATGTCATGACAGAATATGAAGAAAAATTCTCAAGTAAGGGTCAGGTTATCTATCGAGTTGAGGCAGAATTTTAAGAAAAAGCTTAAAATCAAGCCTTCTGAGTGCTTATACTTTACATAAGTAGTCAAAAGTGCTATACTGTAAGTAAGAATATGAGAAAGTGAGGCGGGGAGATATCTTCGCCTCTTGCTTATGAGGAGGTGGACGCAATCGCAACTATCGTAGAATTAGTCAGAGAAGTCGTAGAACCTGTCATTGAAGCTCCCTTTGAACTCGTTGATATCGAGTACGGAAAGATTGGCAGTGACATGATTCTTAGTATTTTTGTAGATAAACCAGAGGGAATTACCTTGAACGACACAGCGGACTTGACAGAGATTATCAGTCCTATCCTAGATACTATCAAGCCAGATCCCTTCCCAGAACAATATTTCCTAGAAATCACCAGCCCAGGCTTGGAACGTCCTTTGAAAACCAAGGAAGCAGTCGCTGGAGCGGTTGGGAAATACATCCATGTTGGACTTTACCAAGCAATTGATAAGCAAAAGGTCTTTGAAGGAACCTTGCTAGCCTTTGAAGAGGATGAGTTGACTATGGAATATATGGACAAAACACGTAAGAAAACAGTCCAAATCCCATACAGTTTGGTGTCAAAAGCACGTTTAGCAGTAAAATTATAGTAAAAGAAAGGAAGCTTTTGAAGATTCAAAAGTGAATAGAAGATGAGTAAAGAAATGCTAGAGGCCTTCCGCATTTTGGAAGAAGACAAGGGAATCAAAAAAGAAGACATCATTGATGCAGTGGTGGAATCACTTCGTTCAGCCTATCGCAGACGCTATGGTCAATCAGACAGTGTAGCCATTGATTTCAACGAAAAGACAGGTGACTTTACAGTTTATACTGTTCGTGAAGTAGTTGATGAAGTATTTGATAGCCGTTTGGAAATCAGCTTAAAAGATGCTCTTGCCATTAACTCAGCTTACGAGCTTGGGGACAAGATTAAATTTGAAGAAGCACCAGGTGAGTTTGGTCGTGTAGCAGCCCAATCTGCCAAACAAACCATCATGGAAAAAATGCGCAAGCAAACACGTGCCATTACCTACAATACTTACAAAGAGCATGAGCAAGAAATCATGTCTGGTACGGTAGAACGTTTTGACAATCGCTTTATTTATGTCAACCTTGGCAGCATCGAAGCACAATTGTCAAAACAAGACCAAATCCCTGGAGAAGTTTTTGCTTCTCATGATCGTATCGAAGTTTATGTCTACAAGGTTGAAGACAATCCTCGTGGTGTGAACGTATTTGTGAGCCGTAGCCATCCAGAAATGATTAAACGTTTGATGGAACAAGAAATTCCTGAGGTCTATGACGGAACTGTTGAAATCATGAGTGTTGCTCGTGAAGCAGGTGACCGTACCAAGGTTGCTGTTCGTAGCCACAATCCAAACGTGGATGCGATCGGAACAATCGTCGGACGTGGTGGTGCTAACATCAAGAAAATCACTAGCAAATTCCACCCAGCTCGCTACGATGCCAAGAGCGATCGTATGGTTCCAATCGAAGAAAACATCGACGTTATCGAATGGGTAGCCGATCCAGCTGAATTTATCTACAACGCTATCGCTCCTGCTGAAGTTGACCAAGTTATCTTTGATGAAAACGACAGCAAACGTGCCTTGGTCGTTGTGCCAGATAACAAGCTTTCTCTTGCGATCGGTCGTCGTGGACAAAACGTTCGTTTGGCAGCTCATTTGACAGGCTACCGTATCGATATCAAGTCTGCAAGTGAGTTTGAAGCCATGGAAGCAGCAGAAGAAGCTGGCCAGGTAGAAATAGACGAATTGGTCGAAGAATAAAAGCTGATCAGAGGAGGGAAGGATGAAAACTAGAAAAATCCCTTTGCGCAAGTCTGTTGTGTCTAATGAAGTGATTGATAAACGAGATTTACTCCGTATTGTCAAGAACAAAGAAGGGCAGGTCTTTATTGACCCGACAGGCAAGGCTAATGGTCGTGGCGCTTATATCAAGCTAGATAATGCAGAAGCCCTTGAGGCCAAAAAGAAAAAAGTCTTTAACCGTAGCTTTAGTATGGAAGTTGAAGAAAGCTTTTATGACGAGTTGATTGCCTATGTCGATCACAAAGTGAAAAGAAGAGAGTTAGGACTTGAATAAACAAAAAATTACCAATCTCTTGGGTCTTGCTCAACGAGCAGGGAAAATCATCTCGGGTGAAGAAATGGTTGTCAAGGCCATTCAAGACCAGAAAGTAAAACTGGTATTTCTCGCCCATGATGCTGCTCCCAACCTGACCAAGAAGATTCAGGATAAAAGTCATTATTATCAAGTAGAAGTTATTACCGTGTTTTCAACACTGGAATTAAGCATAGCAGTCGGAAAATCAAGAAAAGTTTTGGCTGTGACAGATGCTGGATTTACAAAGAAAATGAGGTCTCTTATGGAATAGAAGAGGAGGACATGATTTGTCTAAGAAAAGATTGTACGAAATCGCAAAAGAACTTGGAAAAGAAAGTAAAGAAGTTGTAGCGCGTGCAAAAGAGTTGGGCTTGGATGTGAAAAGCCACTCATCAAGTGTGGAGGAAGCAGCTGCTTCAAAAATCGTAGCAAGTTTTAAACCTGCTCCTGCTCCAAAGGTAGAATCGAAACCTGTGGCTCCAAAACCAGTTGTCACTAAGGAAGAGGCAAAACCAGCAGCAACTGTTGCTCCTAAAGAAGAAAAAGTGGCACCAGCAAAACCGCAGAGTCGAAACTTTAAGGCTGAGCGTGAAGCACGTGCAAAAGAGCAGGCTGAACGACGCAAGCAAAATAAGGGTAATAACCGTGACCATCAACAAAATGGGAATCGTCAAAAAAATGATAACCGTAATGGTGGTAAACAAGGTCAAGGCAATCGTGACAACCGTCGATTCAATGATCAAGGTAAAAAACAACAAGGTCAGCAAAATCGTGGGAATGATCGTCGTCAGCAAGAGGACAAACGTCCAAATCAGGCTGGACCACGCATTGACTTCAAAGCCCGTGCAGCTGCTCTAAAAGCAGAGCAAAATGCAGAATATGCTCGTTCAAGTGAGGAACGCTTCAAGCAGTCTCAAGCTGCCAAAGAAGCCTTGGCTCAAGCAAACAAACGCAAGGAACCTGAGGAAATCTTTGAAGAAGCTGCTAAGTTAGCTGAACAAGCGCAGCCAGTTCAACCAGTGGTTGAAGTAGCTCCTGCAGCTAAAGAACCTGTAGTGGATACACGTCGTAAGAAACAAGCCCGACCAGACAAAGATCGTGATGATTACGATCACGAAGAAGATGGTCCTAGAAAACAACAAAAGAATCGAAGTAGTCAAAATCAAGTGAGAAATCAAAGAAATAGTAACTGGAACAATAACAAAAAGAATAAAAAAGGCAATAACAAAAATAACCGTAATCAGGCACCAAAACCTGTTACAGAGCGTAAGTTCCATGAATTGCCAACAGAATTTGAATATACAGATGGTATGACCGTTGCGGAAATCGCAAAACGTATCAAACGCGAACCAGCTGAGATTGTTAAGAAACTCTTCATGATGGGTGTGATGGCGACACAAAACCAGTCCTTGGACGGTGAAACAATCGAACTCCTCATGGTAGATTACGGTATTGAAGCTAAACAAAAGGTTGAAGTGGACAATGCTGATATCGAACGTTTCTTTGCTGAAGAGGGTTATCTCAATGAAGATGAACTCGTAGAACGTCCACCAGTTGTAACGATCATGGGACACGTTGACCATGGTAAAACAACCCTTTTGGATACCCTTCGTAATTCTCGTGTTGCTACGGGAGAAGCCGGTGGTATCACTCAGCATATCGGTGCTTATCAGATTGAAGAAAATGGGAAGAAGATTACCTTCCTTGATACACCAGGACACGCGGCCTTTACTTCTATGCGTGCGCGTGGTGCTTCTGTTACCGATATTACCATCTTGGTCGTAGCGGCAGATGACGGGGTAATGCCTCAGACTATCGAAGCCATCAACCACTCAAAAGCGGCTAATGTTCCAATCATCGTAGCTATCAACAAAATCGATAAACCAGGTGCCAACCCAGAACGTGTGATTGGTGAATTGGCTGAACATGGTGTTATGTCAACAGCTTGGGGTGGAGATTCTGAGTTCGTAGAAATCTCAGCCAAGTTCAACCAAAATATCGATGAACTCTTGGAAACTGTTCTACTTGTGGCTGAAATTCAAGAGCTCAAAGCTGATCCAACAGTTCGTGCCATCGGTACTGTTATCGAAGCTCGTTTGGATAAAGGAAAAGGTGCGGTCGCAACCCTTCTTGTTCAACAAGGTACTTTGAACGTTCAAGATCCAATCGTTGTCGGAAATACTTTCGGACGTGTCCGTGCTATGACCAACGACCTCGGACGTCGTGTGAAGGTCGCAGGCCCATCAACACCAGTATCGATCACTGGTTTGAACGAAGCGCCAATGGCGGGTGACCACTTTGCTGTTTACGAAGATGAAAAATCTGCGCGTGCAGCTGGTGAAGAACGTGCCAAACGTGCTCTTATGAAGCAACGTCAAGCTACTCAACGTGTTAGCCTTGAAAACCTCTTTGATACCCTTAAAGCAGGAGAACTCAAGTCAGTTAACGTCATCATCAAAGCCGACGTACAAGGTTCTGTTGAAGCTCTTTCTGCATCACTTCAAAAGATTGATGTGGAAGGCGTTAAAGTAACCATTGTTCACTCAGCAGTTGGTGCTATCAATGAATCTGACGTGACTCTTGCCGAGGCTTCAAATGCCTTTATCGTTGGTTTCAACGTGCGTCCTACACCACAAGCTCGTCAACAAGCAGAAGCTGACGATGTAGAAATCCGTCTCCACAGTATTATTTACAAGGTTATCGAAGAGATGGAAGAAGCCATGAAAGGGATGCTTGACCCAGAATTTAAAGAAAAAGTTATTGGTGAAGCGATCATCCGAGAAACCTTCAAGGTATCTAAAGTGGGAACAATCGGAGGATTCATGGTTACCAGCGGTAAAGTTACCCGTGACTCTAAAGTCCGTGTTATCCGTGATGGTGTTGTTATTTACGATGGCGCTCTAGCTAGCTTGAAACACTATAAAGATGACGTTAAAGAAGTTACAAACGGCCGTGAAGGTGGTCTCATGATTGACGGCTACAATGATCTTAAGATGGATGATGTGATTGAAGCTTATATCATGGAAGAAATCAAACGATAAGATTTTTGCTCCTTTCTTAAGTGGCGAAAGACGCAAGCAAACCCATGGTTTCATTGCTTATTTTTGAGCCTAATGTCTCAAAAATCCCCTGTTATAAAACCGCTAATGCAGTTCCATAACTTTCACCACGGCGAAAGAAGCGAGTAGTTTCAAATTGAAATTCATTTCAATTTGAAATGGTTATCAATAACTCAAGAAAAGCTAGGTCTGCTGGCCTAGCTTTTGGTTCAATTGAGAGAAAGGAAGAAATATGGCAAATCATTTCCGTACGGATCGTGTGGGCATGGAGATCAAGCGCGAAGTCAATGAGATTTTGCAAAAGAAAGTCCGTGATCCACGTGTCCAAGGTGTGACTATCACTGATGTTCAGATGCTAGGTGACTTGTCTGTTGCTAAGGTCTACTACACTATTTTGAGTAACCTGGCTTCAGATAATCAAAAAGCTCAAGTCGGACTTGAAAAAGCAACTGGTACTATCAAACGTGAACTTGGTCGCAATTTGAAATTGTACAAAATTCCAGACTTAACTTTCGTCAAAGACGAATCCATCGAATATGGAAACAAGATTGACGAGATGCTACGCAATCTGGATAAGAATTAAGAAGAAGGAGGGGCAACCCTCTTTTTTGTGTGGAAAATAGGTGGAATTTAATACTCTCAAAAATCAAATTCAAACCACGTTAGCTTCGTCTTGCCGTACTCAAGTACAGCCTGTGGCTCGCTTCCTAGTTTGCTCTTTGATTTTCATTGAGTATTAAATGGAAAAATATTCTTTTAAAAATGGGATTATGTATTTATAAAATATTTGCTAATCAGAAAATGCTTTTTTTTTTTAGGAAATATGATATGATAATTTCATAAATAAAAGGAGTTTCTATTAATGAATAATGTAAAAAAAGTTTGTCGTTTAGCTTTACTATGTCTGTCCGTTTCTACTCTAGTTGCTTGTAGTTCTCTGTCTGAAAAAACAAGTAATTTATCTAGTGATAGTAAAACGGAAAGTTCTGGGAAAAAAGGATTTTTATATAAAGCAAAAGATAAATTAAGTTCAAGTGACTTTAATCCACAAGATGTCAGTGATGAGACAATTGAATCTATCAAAACTTATGAAGATTATTTGACTATGTATGAGAAAATTGTCAATAATTACTATACCGAAGCAGATGAAGCCTTTAAGGGAACTGCTTTAGAAGATAGTGCTTCTATCCAAGAATTAAAAGATAGTACTAAAAAAGAAATGGAAGAACAGAAAAAACAATATGGTCCACTAAAGAAAGCACCGATTCAAGGGAAAGAAGAAGTGATTAAGACTCTAAAAGATTATCGTGATAATCTACATGAACAAGTAGAACAGTGGAAAGCTAGTCTTTAATAAGAAGAATGGAGTTCGGGATGGACTATCAATTGTTACCTCATGAATACATGGTTATGAATAGCGACCATGTGAGTTTTGGGAAAAATGGTTTGGCTACAGATGAATTAATTTTAACGAATCTACACTTAATACATATCAAAAAAGGTTTTTGGGGAGGGAAAAAAGATCAAGTTACCATACCCATTAACCAGATTAAAATTTTTGAAGGTAAACCACAAGTTTCGGTAACTAAAACTAACGGTTCTAAACGATTAGAAATCTATTATAATGGTGGACAAGTTATTTTCTCATTCTCTAATACTAAGGATACTGAAAAGTGGGCAACGAATATTATTAAATTAATCTCTGGTGATACAAGCAACTTTGCAACCTTGGGTGATAATAGCTTATTTGGTGTAGAAATTTTAGCAGAGACTCTAAAAGATACGTTTGACACTTTCAAAGCAGGGTTTGGGATTAAGGATTCAGAACCAGAGAAACTATCTACTAAATGCAGTTTTTGTGGAGCTCCTCTGTCTGGAACCGTGAAACAAACTGTCAAATGTAGTTTTTGCGATATGGAACAGACCTTGTAGGAGATGTAATATGGGAATAATTAAAGCATTTACAGATTCAATTAGTGGAACTTTTGCAGATCAGTGGAAAGAAATTATTACAGTTCATGCTTTTGATGAACACACCGCTGTAAGTCCAGGTGTTGTTCAAGAAAGTAATAATGGTAGGGGTGTCAATACGAAAGGATCTATAGGTGTCATTTCAAATGGGTCTAAGATATTTATTCCTGAAAATACTGCTGCTTTTATTTTTAGTCAGTCTGGAATAGAAGAAATTATCACTGAACCAGGTGGATATGAATATCAAAATGGGGAGAGTAGTGTTTTTAATGGTGATGGGCTAAAAAAATCACTGTTTGATAATGTTGTTAATCGTGTTGGATTTGGCGGACAAAGTGATCAGCAAAAACAGATTTGTTTTGTCAATTTGAGAGAAATTCGCGATATTCGGTTTGGTACTCGTGGTCCGGTTATGTATAACGACTTGTTTTATGGTACAGACTTAGAAGTACGTGCTTTTGGAACTTTTTCTATTCAAATTACAGACGCTATCAAGTTTGTAAAAAATTTCCTTCCTGCAAATGTAACCTACTATAGCTTTGATAGTGCTCAAGCAAGGGCTCAGATAGTCACGGAATTTCTTCAATCCTTTACCGTTGCCCTTAATTCGTTATCAACAACTTATCGTATCTCACAGCTACCATCA
This sequence comes from Streptococcus pseudopneumoniae, assembly GCF_001073085.1. Taxonomy (GTDB): domain Bacteria; phylum Bacillota; class Bacilli; order Lactobacillales; family Streptococcaceae; genus Streptococcus; species Streptococcus pseudopneumoniae_M. The sequence continues at coordinate 29,215 of NZ_JVFV01000021.1, read as the reverse complement.
CAAGCATCAGTACTTGCAAAACAAGTATCGAATGATGAACAGTATGCTGGTACTTGGAAAGATCGTTTTGGGTTTGAAATTATAAAAGTTGCTATTGCTAATATTGAGTTCTCACCAGAATCTAAGGAACTGGTTAAACAATTTTCATCAAATAAGATGAATTTAAAAGCTTATGATGATGTATCGCAGAAATCTTCTAATATTGCTGCACAACAAAAAGTTGCATCAGGGATCGAACAACATGGGCTAGGAGATGGTGCGGGGATGATTTTTGGTATGAATATGGCACAACAGTTAGATGAAAAAGCAACTAAACCAAGTTTATCTTTTGATGAGCAAATCGAAGCTCTTACTAAACTCAAATCACTTTTAGATGCAGATATATTATCTCAGGAAGAGTTTGATCGAAAGAAAAAAGAAATTATGGACTTATAAGATTGACGAGATGCTACGCAATCTGGATAAACATTAAGCAGAAAGAGGGGCAACCCTCTTTTTTATGGCTATAAGTCGGTCATTGTCTAGTCAGATTAGATGAGCAGAAATCAAGAAAATAAATCTTGAAAATATCATTTATTCCATAAATATGATAAGATAAAGCTTGATATGAATGAAAAATGGGGATAGAGATGGCTAAAGAAGATGTGGCGATGCAAGTGTTGCAACAGGTAGTAAAACTTCCTGTCGTCAAAGTGAACCGGTCAAAATTTTTGATGGACAAATTCTCTAAGGAAGTGGCTTCAAAGGATATTCCTAGATTATTGGAAGAAGGGCCGACAGCTATATTACCTCAGGAAACCTTAGATCGAGTGGCCAATGCCTGTATTAAAGATAATGTTTTGCTAGCAAGTGGGACATCTGTTTTGGCTGGATTACCTGGCGGTCTTGCCATGGCGGTTACAATTCCGACAGATGTAGCCCAGTTTTACGCATTTTCACTGAAACTAGCTCAGGAGCTAGGTTATATTTACGGCTATGATGATCTTTGGGCTTCACGAAATGAATTGAGTGAAGAAGCCAAAAATACGCTCTTGCTCTATCTGGGAGTGATGTTGGGAGTAAATGGTGCGGGCGCTCTACTTCGTTCTGGTGGTGTTACAGTTGCTAAGCAAGTGATGAAAATCGTAAACAAAAAGGCTTTGACAAAGACTCTTTGGTATCCAATTTTGGAAAAAGTTCTGAAAATATTTGGAGTGAATCTGACCAAGGGAGGATTGGCTAAGGGGATGGGGAAAGTTATTCCTATCTTAGGTGGAGTCCTATCAGGTGGCTTAACTTTTGCGACTATGAAACCCATGGGAGAAAGATTGCAAAAAGAATTGTCCAAATTGATTAACTACGATGAAGCACAATATAAAAGAGATGTTGCCACTATCCGAAAAGAAGTGGAAATCATAGAAGGAGATTGACATGGGGATCATAACAGTACTGGCCAAAACCTACGGTAATTATCTTCTTACAACCCAAGCTTTAAAAGTTGCAGAAACCATAAAAAAAGATGGAAACATAGTCGTTAGTTTGGGGAAATTATTTCTCGTAGATAAGCTTATGGATACAGCTACTTGGTTGATGAAGCCGGAGGATAAAGAATGAAATCTTTTTGGAGGCTCTTAACTCTTCTTTTTATAACACCAATTGTTGGTCTGATAAAAATTCTCTGGTTTCTAATCTCTTTCGCCTTCCAATTACTGTTCTATAAGATTCTTTTCAAGATCATAGATTGATTTTTCAAACTTCTCTGATGATCATGGTTAGGTTAAGACTTTGAGGTTTTACTAGGAAAAGTCTATATAATTAGAAATAATGAAATTATACGAAATAAACTAGCAAGTCTTCTACTGCTAGTTTTTTAATCTTTGCCCTTGTGGTATAATAAAAAAGAAAAACTGTTAGAGAATATGATGGAGGTTATGATGGACAATATCATTGATGTATCTATTCCTGTTGCGGAAGTGGTGGACAAGCATCCAGAAGTTTTAGATATCCTAGTAGAACTCGGTTTTAAACCTCTTGCAAATCCTTTGATGCGAAATACAGTCGGACGAAAAGTATCGCTCAAACAGGGGTCTAAGCTGGAGGGAACTCCTATGGATAAGATTGTGCGTACGCTTGAAGCAAATGGTTACGAAGTGATCGGGTTAGACTAATGACAGATGAACGTATTCATATCCTGCGGGATATTTTATTAGAATTGCATAATGGAGCCTCACCAGAGTCCGTTCAGGAACGCTTTGATGCGACCTTTACAGGTGTGTCAGCTATCGAGATTTCACTTATGGAGCACGAGTTGATGAACTCGGACTCAGGCGTTACCTTTGAAGATGTCATGGAACTTTGTGATGTGCATGCTAATCTCTTTAAAAATGCTGTTAAGGGCGTCGAAGTTGAAGATACAGAGCATCCAGGTCATCCTGTGCGTGTTTTTAAGGATGAAAATCTAGCCCTCCGTGCTGCCTTGATTCGTGTTCGAAGATTGTTAGACACGTATGAGTCTATGGAAGATGAGGAAATGCTTGCGGAGATGCGTAAGGGGTTGGTTCGTCAGATGGGGCTTGTAGGTCAGTTCGACCGTCACTACCAGCGTAAGGAAGAACTCTTCTTTCCTATCATGGAGCGTTATGGACATGATTCGCCTCCAAAAGTCATGTGGGGAGTCGATGATCAGATTAGGGAACTCTATCAAAAAGCCTTGGGGACAGTTAGGTCACTACCAGAAACATCCATTAGTATTGTAAAGGCAGATTTTGAGGCTTTTGCGACTGAATTTGAGAGTATGATTTTCAAGGAAGAGTCCATCCTCCTCATGATTCTGCTCGAATCCTTCACCCAGGATGACTGGATTCAGATTGCTGAGGAAAGTGATGCTTATGGCTATGCTATCATCCGGCCATCTGAAAAATGGGTTCCTGAACGTCAAAGTTTTGTTGAGGAGAAAAGTGTAGAAGAACCAAGTCAGTCAGAAACTGTAGATGGACAGGTTCAACAAGTGATCGATACGCCAGAGGGTCAGTTTACTATCACCTTTACACCTAAGGAAAAGAAAGCAGTGATGGACCGAAATAGTCAGCAGGCTTTTGGAAATGGCTATCTTTCAGTTGAACAGGCGAATCTTATCCTCAACCACCTGCCTATGGAGATTACCTTTGTCAATAAAGATGATATTTTCCAGTATTACAATGACAATACGCCAGCAGATGAGATGATTTTCAAGCGAACACCGTCTCAAGTTGGACGAAATGTCGAACTATGTCATCCACCAAAATATTTGGAGAAAGTCAAAGCGATTATGCAAGGTCTTCGTGAAGGGAAAAAAGACAAGTACGAGATGTGGTTCAAGTCCGAGTCACGAGGCAAGTTTGTCCATATCACTTATGCTGCTGTACACGATGAAAATGGAGAATTTCAAGGTGTATTGGAGTATGTTCAGGATATCCAGCCTTACCGTGAGATTGATACAGATTACTATCGAGGAATAGAATAAGGAGAAACAATGAGTTACGAACAAGAATTTATGAAGGAATTTGAAGCCTGGGTTAATACCCAAATCATGATTAATGATATGGCGCTCAAGGAAAGCCAAAAGGTCTATGAAGAAGATCAAGATGAGCGTGCTAAAGATGCCATGATTCGCTATGAGAGTCGTTTGGATGCCTACCAGTTCTTGCTAGGCAAGTTTGAAAACTTCAAGGCAGGCAAGGGATTCCATGATTTACCAGAAGGTTTGTTTGGTGAGAGAAATTATTAATGTTTAGAAATTAGAAAGGGGAGTGGGACTCCCTTTTTCATTGTTCCTTGAGCCTTTTTGTGTTACAATGTTAGCATGAAAACGAAAAATATTATTAAAACAGGTTTAGTCGTGGCAGGGCTTGGAGCACTTGCCTTTGGTGCTAAGAAAGTCGCTGATGATCACAAACTCATGAAGACACAGGAAGAGTTAACTGCTATTGTGCGTGACTATTTCTCAGAAATGGGTGAGATTGGAACTCTCTATGTCCAAGTGTACGAAAGTAGCTTAGAACGTCTTGTTGGTGGTGTTATTTTTGAAGATGGTCGTCACTATACCTTTGTCTACGAAGATGAGGATCTCATCTACGAGGAGGAAGTCATATGATTTCTCCTAAGAGTATAGAAGAATTAGCAAATCTAGTAGAACAGGATGGCAAGAAGGTTTTCCTTTTTGTGGCAGATTGGTGTGGCGATTGTCGCTATATCTATCCAGCTCTGCCAGAGATTGAAGAGACCAATCCAGAGTTTACCTTTATACGTGTCGACCGAGATGAGTACATGGAACTTGCAAAACTATGGGATGTATACGGGATTCCAAGTCTAATTGTCTTAGATAAGGACAAGGAGATTGGACGCTTTGTTAATCGTGACCGTAAAACCAAGGCACAAATAAACGACTTTTTAGCAGAATTAAAATAGGAGAAAAGAAAGAATGATTTTTACATATAACAAAGAACATGTCGGTGATGTCCTTATGGTCATCGTGAAAAACAGTGGCGATGCCAAACTAGATGTTGAGCGTAAAGGCAATGTGGCACGTGTTTTCCTAAAGGAAACTGGTGAAACTGTTGCTTGGAATATTTTTGAAGTTTCTAGCATGTTTGAAATCGCTGAGCGCGGGCAAGTCTTTTTAACTGACGACCAAGTAGCTCGTTTGAACCAAGAATTGCAAGCTCAAGATTTTACCGAAAAGATTATCAATGACAAGGAACCGAAATTTGTCGTTGGTGAAATCGTAGAGATGGTAGCACATCCAGATAGTGATCACCTCAATATCTGCCAAGTGGCAGTTGCGAGTGATAAGACAGTGCAAATCGTTGCAGGAGCTCCTAATGCGCGTGTCGGTTTAAAAACCATTGTTGCTCTTCCAGGAGCTATGATGCCAAAAGGGAATCTCATTTTCCCAGGGGAACTTCGTGGGGAAAAGAGCTTTGGGATGATGTGTAGTCCTCGTGAATTGCATTTGCCAAATGCTCCACAAAAACGTGGTGTCATTGAATTGTCAGAAGACCAAGTTGTTGGAACTCCATTCGATCCGGCTAAACACTGGACAGCTTAATTTGTAACTAGTATTTATTAAACTAGATAGGAGAAAGTAAGATGGCAAAAAATGTAGTGATTACAGGTGCAACATCAGGAATTGGTGAAGCAATCGCGCGTGCCTATCTAGAAAAAGGTGAGAATATTGTTCTCACAGGGCGTCGAACAGAAAGACTTGAAGCTCTCAAAACTGAGTTTGCAGAAATCTTTCCAAATCAAAAAGTTTGGACCTTTCCTTTAGATGTTACGGATATGAGCATGGTTAAGACTGTCTGTTCAGATATTCTAAAAACTGTGGGTCAGATTGATATATTGGTCAATAACGCTGGACTTGCTTTAGGCTTAGCTCCCTATCAGGACTATGAAGAGTTGGATATGCTGACCATGCTGGATACCAATGTCAAGGGCTTGATGGCAGTCACTCGTTGTCTCTTGCCTTCTATGGTGACTGCAAATCAAGGCCATATCATTAATATGGGTTCAACCGCAGGTATTTACGCTTACGCTGGTGCAGCAGTCTATTCAGCAACCAAGGCTGCAGTCAAGACCTTTTCGGATGGACTACGGATTGATACCATTGCGACTGATATCAAGGTGACAACTATTCAGCCTGGTATTGTAGAGACTGATTTTTCAAAAGTCCGTTTCCATGGAGATGAGGCACGGGCGGTGACGGTCTATCAGGGACTTGAAGCCTTGCAGGCGCAAGATATCGCAGATGCTGTTGTCTATGTAAGCAGTCAACCACGACGCGTACAAATCACAGATATGACCATCATGGCCAATCAACAGGCAACTGGATTTATGATTCATAGAGAATAACATTATTTTTAAAAAAGTTACAAATTTTGTAACTTTTTTCTTTTACCTTCGAATAGATAAGTAGGAGGATGAAAAAATGTATAATAAAGTTATTCTTATCGGAAGAATCGTAGCGACGCCAGAATTGCACAAAACCAACAATGATAAGTCAGTTGCTCGTGCGACCATTGCCATCAATCGTCGTTTTAAGGACCAAAACGGGGAACGTGAAGCAGACTTCATCAATATTGTGGTCTGGGGCAAATTGGCTGAAACCTTGACTAGTTATGGAAGCAAAGGTAGTCTCATTTCTGTGGATGGGGAACTTCGTACCCGTAAGTTTGAGAAGAATGGCCAGACCAATTATGTAACAGAAGTTCTCTGTACAGGTTTCCAACTCTTAGAAAGCCGTGCCCAACGTGCTATGCGTGAAAATAATGCAGGACAAGATTTGCTAGACCTGGTCTTGGAAGAGGAGGAACTTCCATTTTAATATCAATCAAATAGAAGAGCTGGTTCACCTATAGACCAGCTTTTTCTATTGTTTTTGTAGTATTGTTCGGAAATTACTTCTTAAGATGGGTCGAATAAATGCACTTGTACAATAAAATCAAGCACTTTTTTTGAAAAAGTAGTAGAATAAAGTAATATATATTCAAAATTTTCAGAAAAGGAATGAAATTTGAAGAAAAATAAAGAGAAAATAGAATTGTTGAAATGGCTGATAAAGCGTCTATTACTGCTGATTCCAGTGGTCTGTGTTCTCTTATGGGTTTTCGTCCGTTGTCAAACAAGTGGCATCAAGGATCAGACTAAAATTGGTGTCACCTATATGACCATGAACAATGGGTTCTATAAAAGTATTCATTCGGAAATTAGTCGAATTGCCTATGAAAGAGGAGCTCTTGTTTACGTCCGAGATCCAGAATTGGACGAAGAAAGACAGAGCCAACAGATTGATGATTTTTGTGCTCAAAAAGTTGATATGATAGTGATCAATCCGGTCAAGGGGGATAGCCAGTCCATTTTAACTGCTCTTGAAAAAGCTAGAAAACAAGGAATTAAAATCATTGCAGTCGATACCCAATTGAAAAATTTTAAGCCCGATGCAAGTATTGTATCTGATAACTACCAAGCGGGAGTAATGATTGCTAAAGAGCTCATGAAACGTTCTTCTAGCGCTCGAGTCCTCCTTTTGGAGCATAAAGGGACTGTCTCAGCAGATACGCGGATTCAGGGGTTTAAAGACACTATAGAGGGGCAAAGTTCTTATCAGATTGTATCGGAACTAGAAACCAAGGGGCAAACGGAGATCGCCATGCCGGCTGTCCAGAATTTTTTACAATCAGGGATTGAAATTGATACCTTGGTTGCCTTAAATGACCGCTCGGCTATAGGAGCTTTAGCTGCAATTAAGGAGCAAGGAAATAGCCAGTCCATTGCAATTTATGGAATCGATGGTTCACCAGATATGAAATCTTTGTTGCACTCGACGGATGATGTTGTGGGGACCGTTGCTCAGTCTCCTTTGAAGATGGGAGACCGCGTGATGGAGGTCATTCAAGATATTGCTGAAGGGAAGAGCTATACCAAAGAGGTGAACATTCCAGTTGAAATGATGACAAAGGAAAACATTGATCAGTTTGATGTGAATGGGTGGCAGTAATGAGAAAGTTTAGAGGTGTTCGATACAGTTTGGCCATTCTTATGGTCGTCAATTTTATCGCTGTTATGCTAAACAGTATCATCTATCTTCAAGCAACCAATTATATCATAGCTCAACGCCAAGCCTCTCTATTATTAGAGCGTCTAGAGCGTATTCCCTTTGCTCCATCTACGACTTTTTGGTTGTCTGCAGTTTTGTTTGCTGGGATTGCTTTGATATCGATGAGTCGATATCGGCCTCAAACGAGTCGATGGTCTATTTTTGATAAGAGGAATATTCTGGAGATTCTCCTGATGCTGCTTCTGATGTGGGTTCAAAATGTAGCTTATAACGGGCTTATTCTCTTGGTTTTTGCGGATATCTTCTATGGTTCCAAAGAGTTGAATACCAAGAGAGATCGGAAGTATTGGTTTGCCTTTATCCTAGTGAGCTTTTTGATGCTCCTTGTGACAAACTCAGATGTCTTTTCGCTTTTCTTCCCGATTCCGTCCTTAGATGTCTATATTCATTTTTATCCTGAATCTATCCGCATTCTGGCCTTTTTCTTAAAGAATTCCCTTTATGCCTCGAATATGGTACTCTTCATTATTTCACTTTTGTTTTATATTATGAACGTCCTTGCGGAAAACCACGAAGTAGAGGAAGAATTGGCCATGGTGTCCAAGGTTAATACGGAGTTGAACAATTATATGGCCTTGTCTGAGAAGATTGCAGAGGATCGGGAGCGTAAGCGGATTGCTCGTGAGATTCATGATACTCTGGGGCACGCACTAACAGGCATCTCAGCAGGTTTAGATGCTGTTGGGGTCTTGATTGATATCGATCCAAATCGAGCAAAAGAGCAGGTGAAAAACGTATCAGAAGTGGTCCGTGAAGGAATCCAAGATGTGAGAGGTTCTCTTAATCGTCTTCGTCCGGGAGCCCTTGAGGGACGAACTCTCAAAGATGCTTTAGAAAAGACCATCCGCGAGTATCAAATTCTTTCCAACCTACAAGTTGATCTAAACTATGAATGGGTTGATGTCGATATGGACGTCATGATTGAAGATACGATTTTTCGTGTGATTCAAGAGTCTATGACCAATGCGGTTCGTCACGGCCATGCTAGTCGAATGGAACTTCATTTTTTTGAGGATGAAGCAGATTACATAATAGAGTTGCAGGACAATGGAGTTGGGTTTGAAACCTTAACTTATGGTTATGGACTCAAACAGATGATGGAGCGTATTTCCATACTAGGAGGACAGCTTCAATTTGAAAGTCGCGATGGATTTTTCACACGTGTCAGTTTACCAAAATATAAAGAAGGGAGATAAGATATGGTGATAAAAGTAATGGTGGCAGATGACCAAGCCTTGATTCGAGAATCTTTGAAAATTATTTTGTCGGCTCACTCCGACATCGAAGTGGTAGCTACAGTGGAAGATGGGAATCATGTCTTGTCCAGCATTCCACAGACGCATCCGGATCTGATCCTGATGGATATTCGGATGCCAGGCATGGATGGGGTTTTGGCTACAAAAGAAGTAAAAGAACACTATCCGGATATCAAAATTATTATTTTAACAACTTTTGACGATGATGAATTTATCTATAGTGCACTCAAGTATGGTGCTTCAGGATATCTCTTAAAGGGAGCCTCGACAGAAGAGCTCTATGAGGCTATTAAGGTGGTGCATCAGGGTGGAGCTATGATCAATCCCAATATCGCAAGCAAGGTCTTTCAGATCTTCTCTCAAATGGCCAAATCGAATTTCTCTATTGCTGTGGATGAGGACAATGTCAAGGATTTGAGCACGACAGAATGGCGAATTATTCAAGAAGTCGGCTATGGCGAGTCAAACAAAGAAATTGCTGCAAAACTCTTCTTATCAGAAGGAACTGTGCGCAATTACTTATCAACGATTTTGGCGAAATTAAACCTAAGAGATCGAACGCAATTAGCAATTTGGTCAGTTCAAACAGGAGTGACTAGACGCGATTTTTCAAAAGGAAATACGGAATGAAATTAAACCGAAAGCATCTTTGTTGGGGAATCGTTCTCCTTTTTGTGGTCTCTGTGAGTACTGGTTTTTATTGGTGGAAACAACAACCGATCGTGCTCCATATAGGAGTTTATGCAGGATCTAGTTGGGATGTACCGACCAGTCAACGCTCCCATGCTTTGGATCTTGCGATTCAAAAATTTGAAAAGTCCCATCCTAATGTCCGTGTGGAATATGAAAATGGGATTCCACAGTCGGATTATTCAGACTGGCTCTCAGAAAAGATTGTTTCCGGAAAGACGCCGGATGTGTTTATGGTTTCTGAGCAAGATCTGTCCTTATTGGCGGCGCGTGGCGTTCTAGAAAAGTTAAATGGCTATATGAATCAAGAAGACCAAGCTGCTTTTTATCCTGTTGCATTTGAATCAGGTGTCTATCAGGGGCAATCCTATGCCTTACCTTATGAAAGTAATCCTATTTTGATGTGTGTCAATAAAGATTTGCTGGACAAAGAAGGCATTGAGGTTCCCAAGGAAGGTTGGAGCTTGGAAGAGTTCTATACAATTTGTAAAAAACTAACCAAAGATACCAATGGAGATGGTCAATTGGATCAGTTTGGGAGTACAGAATATACCTGGAAAGAAGCTTTGGCAGCAAATGGGGGTAGTCTCTTTCAAGGTGGGATGCTCAAACTTACGGCTCCAGAAGTCAAAGAATCATTGACTTTTTTACAAAAATTGGAAGAGCTGAATAAGAACTATAAGGTGAGTTCCAAAGATTTTGACCAGGGGAAAGTCGCTTTTTATCCCATGACTTTGGCTCAATATAGAACCTATAAACCTTATCCTTACCACGTTTCAAAATATTCAAACTTCACCTGGACCTGTATCCCTATGCCTGCCAAGTCAAAAGCTACAAAGGCGACTTTGGTTACGACGACTTCTTTTGCCATGTCTGCTCGGACTCCTCATTCCAAGTTGGCTTGGGAATTGATGCAATTGTTGACAGAAGATCCAGAAATTCAACAACTCCTCTTTGCTCAATCTCAAGGGATTTCCGTTATGCCACAGGTGGTCCAAAGTCAATCTAGTAAAGATCTTCTACAGGTCGATGATTTTGGCACGGATTCCTTGACCAATCAGACCTTGAATCGTATCATGGAACAAGCTGTTGAAAGTAGTCCCAAGAATGTCTCTAAAGAAATGTTGGAAAAGCTGGACTACTTGATTGGCAATGCTTTGCGCGATCAAGATGTCGAGAACCGCCTGCCTCAAATTCAGAGGGAAATTGAAAGTAGTCTTCAGGTAGGAGTTTAAAGAAAAATAAGATGACATTGTGTCAAGTGACAGATGTCATTTTTTTGTTGCTAAATGTCATGTTTATCATGTGACATTTGACAATATAAAAGCGCTTCCAAATATTCTACAATAGAGTCAAATAAAGGAGGCGTAGTAAAATGAAATACCTCATTTTAGTCAGTCATGGTGGATTGGCAGAAGGACTAAAAACATCGCTAGCTATGTTTGCTGGTGACAAGATGAATCAGGTCATCGCAGTTGGACTTAAAGAAGGAAAATCGGTCGATGACTTTGCAGTTGATTTTAGAGAGAGCATCTCAGAATTGACAGCAGATGATTCTGTGCTGGTCTTGGCAGACATTGTAGGTGGTAGTCCATTAACCACGGCAGCCACTGTCCTAGAAGAAGCTGGAAAGCTAGATGGAGCTTTGATCCTTGGTGGGATGAACCTCACCATGGCCTTGACAGCAGTTGTGATGAAGGATGTGTTGGATGGAGACGATTTGTCAGCAACTATCTTATCAGAAGCAAAATCTGCACTACAACCTTTTGAAGTTTCAGCCACTAGTGCTGAAGAAGATGATGACGATATTTAATAGGGAGGTACCTTATGGTAGTAACATTTGTACGGATTGATGACCGCATGATTCACGGTCAAACAGTCACACGCTGGGCAAAAGAAAAACCATGTGATGGTTTGATTGCTGTAAACGATGCAGCAGCATCAAACAAGGTTTTGATCCAAGCTTACAAAGGCGCATCAGACAAGAAAACCTTTGTATGGACAAAAGAAGCCTTTAAAGAAAAGTCAGCAAAAGTAACGGAATCTGACAGTCGGTACTTCTTGATTACCAAAAACCCAATCGATATGAAGGAAATTTTGGTGGATCAAGGTTTTGTCCCAGGAGATGTTAAAGAAATCATCGTTGGCCCTGCAAATGATAGACCTGGTGCAGTGAAATTGGGCAATAACCAATCCATCACCCAAGAAGAAGCAGAAGCCTTTCAGGCAATTCAGGCAGCAGGTTACAAGGTTAAATTCCAATTGTTGCCGGATGTCTCAATTGGTTATTGGGACGATTTCAAATCTAAATTTGGTTTTTAAACCTAACAGTTTTATTAGTTAGGTAAATAAATTTACAAACAAAAGGAGCGTTTGTTATGACAATTTCATGGATTCAAGCAATCTTGCTTGCTGTTTTCGCCAGCTTGTCTTCAATGCCTGGTATGGGAGGTTCCAGTATCGGGAACTATACACTCGGTCGTCCCTTGATCGGTGGGTTGATTTCAGGTTTAATTCTTGGAGATGTGACAACTGGTATTATGGTCGGGGTTGCCCTTCAAGTCGTTTATATCGCCTTGGTAACACCTGGTGGAACCGTATCTGCCGATGTTCGTGCCATCTCTTATATCGGTGTTCCTCTTGCTATCTTATTTGTGCATGCAAATCACATCACAGACGAAGCTGGAATTGCCGCAGCTGCAGCCCCAATCGGTGCAGCCGTTGGGACAATCGGTACTGTTCTTTTCTACGGTACAGCTACAATGAACTTGCTTTGGCAACACATTGGTTGGAAAGCCGTTGAAGAAGGAAACTTCAAAAAACTCTACGCAGTTGACTGGGTTTATCCTTGGATCTCTCACTTCCTCTTCTCTTTCCTTCCAACTATGATTATCACCAAATATGGTGAAAATATGGTTGATTTGATGAAACTTTACCTTCCTATGGATGGTTTCTGGATGAAAGCCCTCTTTACAGTTGGAGCTCTTCTCCCATGTGTCGGTATTGCTATCTTGTTGAAACAAATTGTTACAAAAGCAACTGACTTCATTCCATTCTTTGTTGGATTTACCTTGGCTAAATCTCTCGGCTTGAACTTGGTAGCTAGTGCGGTTGTTTCATTGATCTTTGCAGTAATCTACTATGAACTTGAAGTAATCAAATCTATGAAAGCTGCTCCAGCTGGGGTTGTTTACGTAGACGATGATGAGGAGGATATTTAAAATGGCTGATAGAAAGAAAATTTCAAAGAAAACATTAGCAAAAGCATTTCATCATTGGTATTATGGTCATTTGACTTGTTTCTCTCAAGAACACATGCAAACCTTTGGGTACTTGACTTCTATGCTTCCAATCGTAGAAGAAATGTATGATACAAAAGAAGAACAAAAAGATGCTATGCAAACCTATACTGCCTTCTTCAATACTGAACCACAACTTGGCTCTCTCGTTGTAGGGATTACGGCTGGTTTGGAAGAAGCGCGTGCAAACGGAGATGCAGTGGATGGTGAAACTATCAATGGTATGCGTGCCGGTTTGATGGGGCCAATCGCTGGTATCGGTGACTCTTTGGTCGTTGGGACCTTGATTCCAGTTCTTTTGGGGATTGCCCTGGGTCTCTCTAAAGGTGGTAACATCGCTGGTGCTATCTTCTACATCATCGTATGGAACCTCTTAGTATACTTTGGTATGCGCTTTGCCTTCTTTAAAGGGTATCAATTAGGGGATAAAGCCGTTGAATTCCTAGTAGGACCAAAAGGACAAGCACTTCGTAAAGCAATCAGTGTTGTCGGCGGTATGGTTATCGGTGCGGTAGCAGCAACTTGGGTCTCTGTTACAACAGCTCTTCAATTCGAGAATTCTGAAGGAAAAGTCTTCTTAAATATCCAAGAAAAGATTGATGGTGTTTATCCAGGTCTCTTGACAGCAGCTTTCATCACTATTTGCTGGTGGTTAATGTCTAAGAAAAAAGTTTCACCAAACAAAGTAATGTTGCTTCTAGTTGTTGTCGCTTTGGTTGGTGTTGCTCTAGGTATCTTTGACCCACATCTTAATTACTAAGCTCAAGAAAAGCACATATTTACTAGTAGAAAATTTTGAGAATGAAGTAGACTAACCTCCTTCTCTTACCCTTCATTCTCAATTTTTGTCAGGAGGATCCTCATGGTTACAAAACAAGAACTTGTTAATGGATATGAAACAGAAATTAAGTATCAACGTCATATGATTGAAAATCTTGGCCGTTGGTTTAGCTTACTCTTTATCATTGCCAGTATAGGTATGGTCTTAATTTTTCTCTTTCATAAAAGCTTCCTCCCAATCTTAATTTTCGGAATTATACTTGCCTTGGTTGGAATATTGGGAATGGTGGTTTTTGGATATGGTATCTATCGAGGACGGATCAATCTCCAAAAAGTCGTCGATGATTTTAATCGAAAATTAATAATTCTAAAGTGATCTTTAAGGAACATCTCATTCATTTTGAGGTGTTTTTTTCTTGACTATTTCTGACTAAGTGATAAAATAGAACTATGGTTTAGCACTCGTTCGTAAAGAGTGCTAACAATATGATTATGTTATGGAGGAAAACAGATGTTGAAACCATTAGGGGATCGTGTGGTCTTGAAAATTGAAGAGAAAGAACAAACAGTCGGAGGCTTTGTCCTCGCAAAATCAGCCCAAGAAGAAACGAAAACAGCTACAGTAGTGGCTACTGGACAAGGTGTTCGCACCTTGAACGGTGATTTGGTTGCCCCAAGTGTAAAAGTTGGAGATCAGGTTTTGGTTGAAGCTCATGCAGGTATCGAGGTCAAAGATGGTGACGAAAAATATGTCATCGTTGGTGAAGCTAACATCTTAGCAATCGTGGAAGAATAAGAGGAGGAAGTAAGTATGGCAAAAGACATTAAATTTTCATCAGATGCTCGTTCAGCTATGGTACGTGGTGTTGATATCCTAGCTGATACAGTTAAAGTAACCTTGGGGCCTAAAGGCCGTAATGTTGTTCTTGAAAAATCATTCGGCTCACCATTGATTACCAATGATGGTGTAACAATCGCTAAAGAAATCGAACTAGAAGACCATTTTGAAAATATGGGTGCTAAATTGGTGTCAGAAGTGGCTTCTAAAACCAATGATATTGCTGGTGACGGGACAACTACTGCAACAGTTTTGACCCAAGCTATTGTTCGTGAAGGAATCAAAAACGTTACGGCTGGCGCAAACCCAATCGGTATTCGTCGTGGGATTGAAGCAGCGGTTGCTGCAGCAGTAGAAGCCTTGAAGAACAATGCAATTCCAGTTGCTAATAAAGAAGCAATCGCCCAAGTCGCTGCCGTATCCTCTCGCTCTGAAAAAGTTGGTGAGTACATCTCTGAAGCTATGGAAAAAGTTGGCAAAGATGGAGTCATCACCATTGAAGAATCACGTGGTATGGAAACAGAGCTTGAAGTTGTAGAAGGAATGCAATTTGACCGTGGTTATCTATCACAGTACATGGTCACTGACAATGAAAAAATGGTTGCAGACCTTGAAAATCCATACATCTTAATCACTGACAAGAAAATCTCAAATATCCAAGAAATCTTGCCACTTCTAGAAAGCATTCTTCAAAGCAGTCGTCCACTCTTGATTATTGCTGATGACGTTGACGGTGAAGCTCTTCCAACTCTTGTTTTGAACAAGATTCGTGGGACTTTCAACGTCGTTGCTGTTAAGGCGCCTGGATTTGGTGACCGTCGTAAAGCTATGCTTGAAGATATCGCAATCTTGACAGGTGGTACCGTTATTACTGAAGACCTTGGGCTTGAGTTGAAAGATGCTACCATCGAAGCTTTAGGTCAAGCAGCTAAAGTGTCTGTAGATAAAGATAGCACAGTCATTGTTGAAGGTGCAGGAAATCCTGAAGCAATTGCTAACCGTGTCGCTGTCATCAAGTCTCAAATTGAAACAACAACTTCAGAATTTGACCGTGAAAAACTCCAAGAACGCTTGGCTAAATTGTCAGGTGGAGTTGCTGTTATCAAGGTCGGTGCTGCAACAGAGACAGAATTGAAAGAAATGAAACTCCGCATCGAAGACGCCCTCAATGCGACTCGCGCAGCTGTTGAAGAAGGAATCGTTGCAGGTGGTGGTACTGCCCTTGTTAATGTTATCTCTGCTGTTGCTGCCTTGGAGTTAGAAGGTGATGAAGCAACAGGACGTAACATTGTTCTTCGTGCCTTGGAAGAACCTGTACGTCAAATCGCCTACAATGCAGGTTATGAAGGTTCAATCGTAATTGATCGTTTGAAGAATGCAGAAGCTGGTACAGGCTTCAACGCTGCAACAGGTGAATGGGTCAACATGATTGAAGCAGGGATTATCGATCCTGTTAAGGTTAGCCGTTCGGCCCTTCAGAACGCAGCTTCAGTAGCAAGCTTGATTCTAACAACAGAAGCAGTCGTAGCTAACAAACCAGAACCCGCTGCACCAGCGCCAGCTATGGATCCATCAATGATGGGTGGCTACTAAGAAATAAATAAAAACAGGTAGAATGAAAGATTTCTACCTGTTTCTTTTGAATTACTCAAAAAGAGGAAGCTCAGCCTCCTCTTTTTACATCTATTTAATTATGGTTTGATAACTTCAGCTCCACCCATGTATGGACGAAGAACTTCTGGAATGGTCACAGAACCATCTTCGTTTTGATAGTTTTCAAGGATAGCAGCGACTGTACGTCCAACAGCAAGTCCAGAACCATTCAAAGTATGAAGAAGTTTAACCTTACCATCGGCTTCATCACGGTAACGGATTTGGGCACGACGAGCTTGGAAATCTTCTGTATTTGAACAGCTTGAGATTTCTCGGTAGGTATTTTGCGCTGGAATCCAAACTTCCAAGTCGTAAGTCTTAGCAGCTGAGAAGCCCATATCTCCTGTAGAAAGAGCAACTACACGGTATGGTAAGTTTAGTTTTTGAAGAATGTTTTCAGCGTTGGCTGTCATTTTCTCCAATTCTTCGTATGATTCTTCAGGTTTGGCAAATTTAACCATTTCTACCTTGTGGAATTGGTGTAAACGAATCAAACCACGTGTATCGCGACCAGCAGAACCAGCTTCAGAACGGAAAGATGGACTCATAGCAGTAAAGTAGATTGGCAAGTCTTTTCCGTCAAGGATTTCATCACGGTAGTAGTTTGTCAGAGGAACTTCAGCGGTAGGAATGAGGACGTAGTTCGTATCTTTCAATTCAAACGTATCTTCTTTGAATTTTGGATATTGACCAGTACCAAACATAGAATCATGGTTAACCATGTAAGGTGTGATGACTTCAGTATAACCTTCCTTTCCATGTTCATCCAACATAAAGTTGTAGATAGCACGTTCCAAACGAGCCCCAAGTCCTTTGTAGAATAGGAAGCGCGCTCCAGTTACCTTTCCACCACGTTCCCAGTCAAGGATACCGAGGTCTTCACCAAGATCCCAGTGGGCTTTTGGTTCAAAGTCAAACTCACGAGGAGTTCCCCAACGGCGAACTTCTACGTTATCGTCTTCGTCTGCTCCAATAGGAACACTGTCAGCTGGGATGTTTGGAAGAGTAGTAGTAAATTCTGTCAATTTAGCATCAATCTCCGCCAACTCAGCATCAAGAGCTTTTACCTCGGCAGAGAGGGTTTGCATAGCTGCAATCTTGTCGTCTGCATTTTCCTTGTTGCGCTTAGCTTGTGCAATTTCAGCAGAAACTGTGTTACGCTCAGCCTTAAGGGTTTCAACCTTGACTAAGATGTCACGACGTTTTGCGTCGATTTCTTTCATCTCATTCAAGACAGCAGCATCTACACCACGTGTAGCTAGTTTTTCAGCGACAGCATCAAAGTCTGTACGAATACGTTTGATATCTAACATATAAACTCCTTTATGAAAAAAGCACACCTGACAAAGCGTTGGAGTGGCAGGGCCACGGTTCCATCCAACTTCACAGGTGTGCACTTGATTTTGTATTTGATTTAAAACAACGGTAGAATTTCAATTAAATCTTCTATCTGCTCGCAGCATCCGCAGACTTTCTGAAAGAAGGAAGTAACCTACTTATCCGTTGCTATGATTATACTAAACTTTTTATTTTTTTGCAAATAGATTTTTAATTTTTCGACCAATGATTTGGACTAAGGTAGGAAGTTTGACTACCTTGTCATTTCCCAATTTTTCACGAGCAATCTTAAGGATTTTTCCAGAGTCTTTTGAGGCGAAGAGGAATTTTCCTTGATCTGTAAAGATTTCAAAATGACGACTAATCTTGCGGCCTGAAACATTGGCTCCAATTTGGTTAACGCTGGACCATGGGATTTGAATATAGTCCTCGACATTACGATCTGCGTAAAATTCTAGCGCATGGTCTCCTACCAGAAATTTTCCAACCTTTCCTGTAATGGAGAGATAGGAAGTTCCAGTTGTTTGCAAGTCGACGACCTTGTTGAGGGATTGTGCCATGTTTAGTCTTCCTTATTTTCACCGAAAAATGCTTGATAGAGAGCTTTAAGAGCGGCTTTTTCTTGGTCTTTATGGACAACAAACATGATAGAAACTTCACTAGAACCTTGTGACATCATTTGGATGTTGATGTTGTTCTCAGATAAGGCACGAGTGGCTGTAGCAGTTACCCCGATATGACGCTTCATTTTTTCCCCAACAATCATAATGATAGAGAGGTCGTGTTCGATTTCAGCGTGGTCTACCTCTGCTTTTTGGACTAACTGACGAAGGATTTCTTCTTCCTTAATCGGAGTCAATTCTCGTGAACGTAAAATGATAGACAGGTCATCGATACCAGTTGGCATGTGTTCCCAACCAATATTAAGGTCCTCAAGAATCTGAAGAACTTTACGACCAAAACCGATTTCGCGGTTCATCAAATACTTAGACATATTAATGCTGACAAATCCTGAATCACCAGCAATTCCTACAACTGGAAATTCATCACTACTGTGTTTTAGAACGATACGAGTACCTGGGTGGTCTGGATTGTTGGTATTTTTAATGACAAGAGGAATTTTCCCACGGTAGGCAGGTAGAAGTGCTTCATCGTGTAGTACAGAGAATCCAGCATAGGCCAATTCACGCATTTCACGGTAGGTCAATTCAGGGATAGAGTGTGGCTTATGGATAATACCAGGGTGGGCTGCAAAGATTCCATCTACATCAGTAAAGTTTTCATAGAGGTCAGCTTTGACACCAGCAGCAATGATAGAACCAGTAATATCTGATCCCCCACGTGAGAAGGTACAAATTTGATCTTCTTTAGTAACACCGAAGAAACCAGGGATAACAAGAACTTCAGTTGAATTTGTCAATTCCTCGATTTTATCATAACTTGATGGGATGATTCGCGCATTTCCAGGTTCGCTCGTAACGACGATACCAGCTTCTCTAGGATGAACATAACGCGCCTCCAAGCCATTTTGGTTAAAGTAGGCTGCAATCAACTTGGCATTGTTATTTTCTCCAGCTGCTAGGAAGGTATCATAGAGAAACTTATTATCTTCAATTGGAAGAGTAGCTAGAGAGCGAATGCTTTTTGAAATTTTGTCTAAAACGGCTGGTTTGAGACCTAATTCGCTAATCATAGCAGCATAGCGATCAATAATCCAGTTTTGGCTTTTGCTAATATCATTTCCAGCTACATAGTCGCGGTAGTATTTAATCAAGGCATCTGTCACCTTGGTATCTTCAGAATTTCGTTTACCAGGTGCAGATACAACCACAAAACGACGTTCTGGATCACTTTTGACAATATTTAAAACTTTTTCTAACTGATTAGCAGAGGCAAGCGAGCTTCCACCAAATTTAACAACCTTCATAAGAACTCCTAAAGTAAGTATTTTATACGATTATAGCAGAAAGAGGGGCTTTTTTCAATCTGGAAAATGTCCTATATAATTGTTTGAATGTCTCATCAGGAAAGCTTATAATAAAGGTGCAGGAGAAAAGACTCTTCTAACGAAAGGAGTTGGGGGAAGATGATTAAAAGAGTAGTTTGTTTAATCTTATTAGTCCTTAGCTTCGTGATGATTCCTACAAATATCGGAGCAAGTTCTCAACCTCTTCCCAGTGGTCGTTTGACGGGAGAAGAATTAGCGATAGAATATGCTCAGGAAGGTCAGATTTCAGTTGAGAGGGCTAAAATTATCTTATCTATCGGCTTGTCAGATAGTAAGTCAAGGACCTATCGAATTCTCTCTGAAAAGATTATCGTCAATCCTAACTATGAAGCTAGAGTCAAGTTTTATTGTCGAACAGATGAAAGTGGACAATTTAGAGGAATCACGAAACTCTTAGCTACAAGTCTGGTCAACAAGGACGGAAATAAGGAGGCTCCTTTTACAGGAAATCTTTTTGCCTACCTAGAAGATCCAAATCGTGTTTTTTACATGGTTTCAGGAGAATTCTACCATAAGGGATCAAACCAAGAACAGCTTTATCAGAGAGAAGGAGGGCGGATGCTTGAAGTCATTTATGATTTCATGGATGATACAAGTACTGGTTTTCCTTTGTTTTTAGAGACCAAACTAAGTTTTTAAAATCGGCCGATACACTTTTGGTCGATTTTTCTCTTGTTTTAAAAGCCAGAAAAAGATATAATTTGAAGATAAAATAATTCAAATATCGTTGTAAATTAAAAGGAGTGCCTATGGATCATATTCTCTATCAAGTTCAAGACGATTTAGCGATACTAACTTTAAATCGTCCCGAGGTGGCAAATGGTTTTCATATTCCTATGTGTCAAGAAATTCTAGAAGCATTGGAATTGGCTGAAAAAGATGCTTCGGTTTCGTTTATTCTCATTAATGCTGCTGGCAAAGTCTTCTCCGTTGGAGGGGATTTAGTAGAAATGAAACGTGCAGTCGATGAGGATGACATTGGCTCCCTTACTCAAATTGCGGAGTTGGTAAATACGATTTCCTATAAGATTAAACAAATTTCTAAACCAGTCATTATGGAGGTGGATGGAGCAGTTGCTGGAGCTGCGGCTAATATGGCTTTAGCAGTTGATTTCTGTATTGCTTCTGACAAAGCTAAATTCATTCAGGCCTTTGTAGGTGTGGGCTTAGCTCCTGATGCGGGTGGCTTATTCTTGCTTACACGATCACTAGGTGCGACTCGGGCAACGCAATTAGCTATGACTGGAGAAGCTTTCACAGCAGAAAAAGCACTTGAAGCTGGAGCTGTCTATCGTCTGTGTGCTAGTGATCAACTGGAAAAGACAAGAGAACAACTATTGAAGAAGTTGAGAAGAGGCTCCTCTAACTCCTATGCTGCTATTAAGAAGTTAGTCTGGGAAAGCGAGTTTAAGCAGTGGCACGAGTACGCACAGCTAGAACTGGAATTGCAAAAATCTCTATCTTATACGGAAGATTTTAAAGAAGGTGTTCGTGCACATTCTGAAAGACGACGTCCAAAATTTATCGGAAAGTAAAAAAATACTTGCACAATTCTTTGAAGTTTGATATACTTTTTTTGTCAAATGTTTTGATAGTTGAACTTTTTTGATAAGGGAGGGAAGAGAATTGGACTACCAACGGATCAATGACTATTTAACATCTATTTTTAATAACGTCCTGGTGATTGAGGAAGTAAGTTTGCGAGGTAGTCGTTTCAAGGACATCTCTATCAAGGAAATGCACACGATTGATGTGGTTGGTAAGTTTCCAAATGCGACACCAAGTCAAGTGTCCAAAGAGTTGATGGTAACTCTAGGAACAGTGACAACTAGCTTGAACAACTTGGAACGAAAAGGTTACATCGAACGCTTACGTTCAGATCAGGATCGTCGTGTAGTACATCTGCATTTGACCAAGAAAGGTCGACTTGTACATCGTCTCCATAAACGTTTCCACAAGGCCATGGTCGAAAG
Organism: Streptococcus pseudopneumoniae; assembly: GCF_001073085.1. Classification (GTDB taxonomy): domain Bacteria; phylum Bacillota; class Bacilli; order Lactobacillales; family Streptococcaceae; genus Streptococcus; species Streptococcus pseudopneumoniae_M. The sequence goes on along the minus strand of NZ_JVFV01000021.1, from coordinate 7,747 downwards.
AATTATCGAAGGCATGAGCCCAGAGGAAATGGATGTTATGAGTAAAGGTTTGATCAATCTTTATCAATTTTTGGAGGATTTGAAATAATGGCTTTTGCGAAAATAAGCCAGGTTGCTCATTATGTACCAGAGCAGATTGTCACAAATGAAGATTTGGCTCAGGTCATGGATACGAGTGATGAATGGATTTCAAGTCGAACTGGGATTAAGGAACGTCGCATTTCTAAGACAGAATCAACAGGAGATTTGGCAACGGCAGTTGCAAAACAACTCCTAGAGAAGTCAGGTATTTCTGCTGAAGAGTTGGATTTTATCATTCTAGCTACGATGACACCTGACTCGATGATGCCTTCAACAGCCGCTCGTGTTCAGGCTAAAATCGGCGCTCACAAGGCTTTTGCCTATGACTTAACAGCTGCCTGTAGTGGCTTTATCTTTGCCCTATCAACTGCAGAGAAGTTCATCTCTTCAGGAGCTTATCGCAAGGGTCTAGTTATCGGTAGTGAAACCATGTCAAAAGCTTTAGACTGGTCAGATCGATCAACAGCTGTTCTTTTTGGAGACGGTGCTGGTGGCGTCTTACTAGAAGCAAGTGAAGAGCCACATTTCCTAGCGGAGAGTCTCAATAGCGATGGTTCGCGTAGTGAGTGTTTGACCTTTGGACAGACTGGTTTAACTTCACCATTTTCAAATCAAGAAAAGCCCGATGCTTTCTTGAGAATGGATGGTCGAGCAGTCTTTGATTTTGCGATTCGAGATGTTGCTAAGTCTATAAAAAATACTATAGTAGAGAGTCCTCTGTCGGCAGAAGAACTAGATTATCTCTTGCTTCATCAAGCTAATATTCGAATTTTAGATAAGATGGCTAGAAAGATCGGTGTAGATCGAGACAAGCTTCCTGCCAATATGACCAAGTATGGAAATACCAGTGCGGCAAGTATTCCGATCCTACTTTCAGAGTGTGTAGAGGAAGGGCTCATTCGTTTGGATGGTAGCCAAAATATTCTCTTGTCAGGCTTCGGTGGAGGTTTGACATGGGGCACAATTATTGTTACAATTTAGGTAATCATGTGGTGAACACATTGTTATAAAAAACTATTTATTTTAAAGGAGTCTATCATGGCAGTATTTGAAAAAGTACAAGAAATTATCGTTGAAGAACTTGGAAAAGATGCATCAGAAGTAACGCTTGAATCTACTTTTGATGATTTGGATGCAGATTCATTGGACTTGTTCCAAGTGATCTCAGAAATTGAAGACGCTTTTGATATCCAAATCGAAGCTGAAGATAATTTGAAAACAGTTGGCGACTTGGTTGCTTACGTTGAAGAGCAAACAAAATAATTAAAATAAAAGAAGAAGGAGTAGGGGAGACCCGCTCCCTCTTGTTTAGGCAATAGTTTGACCGTCAAATTATAAAAAGATCGAACTATTACGTAAGCAAGACTTATGGAGGCACTATGAAAACACGTATTACAGAATTATTGAATATTAAATATCCGATCTTCCAAGGTGGGATGGCCTGGGTTGCAGATGGTGATCTTGCTGGAGCTGTTTCAAAAGCGGGTGGTCTAGGTATCATCGGTGGAGGAAATGCTCCTAAAGAAGTGGTTAAGGCTAATATTGATAAGATTAAATCATTAACAGACAACCCTTTTGGTGTCAATATCATGCTTCTGTCTCCATTTGTTGAGGATATTGTTGACCTTGTGATTGAAGAAGGTGTTAAGGTAGTCACAACTGGTGCAGGGAACCCAAGTAAATATATGGAACGATTCCATGAAGCAGGAATCACCGTTATTCCTGTAGTACCTAGCGTGGCTTTGGCTAAACGCATGGAAAAAATTGGAGCGGATGCAGTTATTGCTGAAGGTATGGAAGCCGGTGGACACATCGGTAAACTAACAACTATGACCTTGGTTCGTCAAGTTGCAGCTGCTGTTTCTATTCCTGTTATCGCTGCTGGCGGTATTGCAGACGGTGAAGGAGCTGCTGCAGGCTTTATGCTTGGTGCAGAGGCTGTACAAGTAGGAACTCGTTTTGTAGTTGCTAAAGAATCAAATGCCCATCCTAACTATAAAGCTAAAATTTTAAAAGCTCGTGATATTGACACAACGATCTCAGCACAACATTTTGGACACGCAGTTCGTGCCATTAAAAACAAATTGACTCGTGATTTCGAGCAAGCTGAAAAAGATGCCTTCAAACAAGAAAATCCAGATTTGGAAATTTTTGAACAAATGGGGGCAGGTGCTCTAGCCAAAGCGGTTGTTCACGGAGATGTGGATGGTGGATCAGTGATGGCCGGTCAGATTGCAGGTTTGGTTTCTAAAGAAGAAACAGTTGAAGAAATCTTAAAAGATATCTACTACGGCGCAGCTGAAAAGATTCAAGCAGAAGCTGCTCGTTGGGCAGGAGTTACAAGAAATGACTAAAACAGCCTTTCTATTTGCAGGTCAAGGAGCACAGTACTTAGGAATGGGGCATGAACTCTATGACCAATATGCTATCGTCAAGGAAACAATCGACCAAGCTAGCCAAGTATTAGGCTATGACCTTCGTGACTTGATTGATAATGATGAAACAAAGCTAAATCAGACTCGTTACACGCAACCAGCTATTTTAGCTACGTCCGTTGCTATTTACCGACTACTAAAGGAGAAAGGTTATCAGCCTGATATGGTGGCAGGTTTGTCTCTTGGAGAATATTCTGCCCTGGTAGCTAGTGGTGCCTTAGATTTTGAAGATGCAGTGGCTCTAGTTGCTAAACGTGGAGCTTATATGGAAGAAGCGGCACCAGCAGGATCAGGGAAAATGGTAGCTGTGCTTAATACACCGGTTGAAGTAATTGAAAAAGCTTGTCAAGAAGCCTCTAAACTTGGTGTTGTAACTCCAGCTAACTACAATACGCCGAGTCAAATTGTTATTGGTGGTGAGGTAGTGGCGGTAGATCGTGCAGTTGAACTTTTGCAAGAGGCAGGAGCAAAACGCTTGATTCCGCTCAATGTTTCTGGACCTTTCCATACAGCTTTATTGGAACCTGCTAGTCAAAAATTAGCTCAAGCCCTAGAAGATGTTGAGTTTAGTGACTTTGTTTGTCCACTTGTTGGCAATACAGAAGCAAATGTCGTGGGAAAAGAACGAATTGCTGAACTCCTGACTCGTCAAGTTAAGGAACCCGTTCGCTTTTATGAAAGTATTGCAGTCATGCAAGAAGCGGGTGTCACTCGTTTTATTGAGATTGGACCTGGTAAAGTTTTGTCAGGATTCGTCAAAAAGATAGATAAAACAGCTCAACTTGCTAATGTGGAAGATCAAGCAAGTTTACAAGCACTCTTAGAAAATTAGCCAAACTGGTAGAAGTTCTGAAAGGAGAAAAATGAAACTAGAACAGAAAAATGTCTTTATTACAGGCTCAAGTCGAGGAATTGGTCTTGCCATTGCTCATAAATTTGCCAGCTTGGGAGCCAATGTTGTCTTGAATAGTCGTGGTGAAATCTCCGAGGAGCTTCTAGCCGAATTTAAACCATACGGAGTGAAGGTCCTTGCTATTTCTGGTGATGTTTCTGATTTTGCGGACGCAAAGCGTATGGTGGACCAAGCCATTGAAGAGCTGGGGTCAGTTGACGTCCTAGTAAATAATGCTGGGATTACTCAAGACACTCTCATGCTTAAGATGTCAGAAGAAGATTTTGAGAAGGTTTTAAAAGTCAATTTGACAGGTGCCTTCAATATGACACAATCAGTCTTAAAACCGATGATAAAAGCTCGCGAAGGTGCTATCATCAATATGTCTAGTGTCGTTGGTTTGATGGGAAATATCGGTCAAGCAAACTACGCTGCTTCCAAGGCCGGTTTGATTGGATTTACCAAATCGGTAGCACGTGAGGTTGCCAATCGCAATGTGCGTGTCAATGCCATTGCTCCAGGAATGATTGAATCAGATATGACTGCAGTTCTATCTGATAAGGTGAAAGAAGCCATGTTGGCACAAATTCCGATGAAACAATTTGGCCAAGCTGAGCAAGTCGCAGAGGTGACAGCCTTTCTTGCAAGCCAAGATTATCTAACGGGACAAGTCCTTGCAATTGATGGTGGACTAACCATGCAATAAGAGTTAAAATAGAGGTATAAAAATGAAACTAAATCGAGTAGTAGTAACAGGTTATGGATTAACATCTCCGATTGGGAACACACCAGAGGAATTTTGGAACAGTCTAAAAAATGGAAAGATTGGAATCGGTGAAATCACTAAGTTTGATCATAGTGCTTTTGATGTTCATAATGCGGCAGAAATTCAGGATTTTCCGTTTGATAAATACTTTGTAAAAAAAGATACCAACCGTTTTGATAACTATTCTTTGTATGCCTTGTATGCAGCTCAAGAAGCAGTGAACACTGCAAATCTTGACCTTGAAGCACTTGATAAAGACCGCTTTGGTGTCATTGTGGCATCAGGTATCGGTGGAATTAAAGAAATCGAAGACCAAGTGCTTCGACTTCATGATAAGGGACCAAAACGTGTAAAACCATTGACACTTCCAAAAGCCTTGCCAAATATGGCTGCAGGGAATGTTGCTATGCGCTTTGGGGCAAATGGGATTTGTAAATCTATCAATACAGCTTGTGCTTCATCAAATGATGCTATCGGGGATGCCTTCCGTTCTATCAAATTTGGTTTCCAAGACATCATGCTAGTTGGTGGTTCAGAATCTTCTATTACTCCATTTGCCATTGCTGGTTTCCAAGCCTTAACAGCTCTTTCAACAACAGAGGACCCAACTCGTGCTTCTATTCCATTTGATAAGGATCGTAATGGATTTGTCATGGGTGAAGGATCAGGTATGTTGGTTCTTGAAAGTTTAGAGCATGCTGAAAAACGCGGTGCAACTATCCTAGCTGAAGTTGTCGGATACGGGAACACTTGTGACGCCTACCATATGACTTCACCACATCCAGAAGGCCAAGGTGCTATTAAAGCTATCAAACTTGCTTTGGACGAAGCTGAGATTACACCAGACCAAGTAGCCTATGTCAATGCTCATGGTACATCAACTCCTGCTAATGAAAAAGGAGAGAGTGGTGCTATCGTAGCAGTTCTTGGTAAGGAAGTACCTGTATCTTCAACCAAGTCATTTACAGGACACTTGCTCGGCGCAGCAGGTGCAGTTGAAGCCATTGCAACAATTGAAGCAATCCGTAACAATTATGTTCCAATGACAGCTGGAACAACAGAACTATCAGACTACATTGAAGCAAATGTTATTTATGGACAAGGCTTGGAACGTGAAATTCCTTATGCTATCTCAAACACTTTTGGATTTGGTGGGCATAATGCAGTTCTTGCTTTCAAACGTTGGGAGAATAAGTAAAGATGAATTTAAATGAAATCAAAGACTTGATGGCGCAATTTGACCAGTCAAGCTTGAGAGAATTTTCTTATAAAAATGGCACGGATGAGTTACTCTTCAGCAAGAATGAAGCAAAACTTGTTGCAGAAACAAGTCCAGCACCTCAACCAGTTGTTTCAGCACCTGCACCTACAGTAGCACCTCAAGCTCTAACTTCAACACCAGCTGTAGAAGTAGTTTCAGAAACAAGCGCTACTGAATCTGTAGCTGAAGGAGATCTAGTAGAGAGCCCACTTGTCGGAGTTGCTTACTTGGCTGCGGGACCAGACAAACCTAATTTTGTTTCAGTCGGAGATACTGTTAAAAAAGGCCAAACCTTGGTCATCATCGAAGCCATGAAGGTCATGAACGAAATTCCAGCACCTAAAGACGGTGTCGTAACAGAAGTTCTTGTTGCTAATGAAGAAATGGTTGAGTTCGGGAAAGGCTTGGTACGTATCAAATGATTGATATTCAAGGAATTAAAGAAGCTTTGCCTCACCGCTATCCCCTGCTCTTAGTGGATCGTGTTTTGGAAGTCAGCGAAGATACAATCGTTGCTATTAAAAATGTAACGATTAACGAACCTTTCTTCAACGGTCATTTTCCTCAATACCCAGTTATGCCAGGAGTCCTCATTATGGAAGCTTTGGCACAAACAGCAGGTGTTTTGGAATTATCAAAACCTGAAAACAAAGGGAAGCTTGTCTTCTATGCTGGTATGGACAAAGTCAAATTTAAAAAACAAGTTGTTCCTGGTGATCAGCTTGTCATGACAGCAACGTTTGTCAAACGTCGTGGCACAATCGCCGTAGTAGAAGCGAAGGCAGAAGTAGATGGTAAGCTAGCAGCTAGCGGTACTCTAACCTTTGCTATTGGAAACTAGGGAGGTTTTCCATGTTTCGTAAGATTTTAATTGCCAATCGTGGTGAAATTGCTGTTCGTATTATTCGTGCGGCACGAGAATTAGGAATTGCCACAGTCGCTGTTTATTCAACTGCTGACAAGGAAGCTCTCCACGCGCTTTTGGCTGATGAGGCTATCTGTATCGGCCCTGGAAAGGCTACAGAATCTTATCTGAACATCAATGCCATCCTATCAGCTGCAGTCTTGACTGAAGCTGAAGCTATTCACCCTGGATTTGGTTTTTTAAGTGAAAATTCCAAATTTGCAACCATGTGTGAAGAAGTCGGTATCAAATTTATCGGACCATCAGCTCGTGTCATGGATATCATGGGGGATAAAATTAACGCCCGTGCTCAAATGATTAAGGCTAATGTTCCCGTCATTCCAGGTTCAGATGGAGAAGTCCATACTGCAGAAGAGGCCCTCGCTATCGCCGAAAAAATTGGTTATCCAGTTATGCTGAAAGCTTCAGCTGGAGGTGGTGGTAAAGGGATTCGTAAGGTTGAAAAAGTAGAAGATCTTGTTTCAGCCTTTGAAACAGCCTCTAGTGAAGCTAAAGCGAACTTTGGTAATGGAGCTATGTACCTAGAGCGTGTGATTTATCCTGCTCGACATATTGAAGTACAGATTCTTGCTGACCAGATGGGTCATGTTATTCACCTAGGTGAGCGTGACTGTTCGCTTCAACGGAATAACCAGAAGGTTTTAGAAGAAAGTCCTTCGATTGCCATTGGGAAAACACTGCGTAATGAAATTGGTGCTGCAGCAGTCCGTGCAGCGGAGTCTGTAGGCTACGAAAACGCTGGTACGATAGAATTTCTATTGGATGAAGCAAGTGGTAAATTCTACTTTATGGAGATGAATACGCGTGTCCAAGTGGAACACCCAGTAACCGAATTTGTATCTGGTGTGGATATTGTTAAGGAACAAATCCGTATCGCAGCAGGTCAACCATTGACTTTGAAGCAAGAAGATATTGTTCTAAAAGGACACGCCATTGAGTGTCGAATTAACGCAGAAAATCCAGCCTTTAATTTTGCACCAAGTCCAGGTAAGATTACCAATCTTTATCTACCGAGTGGTGGTGTCGGCTTGCGTGTTGACTCTGCAGTTTATCCAGGTTATACCATTCCGCCATACTATGATAGTATGATTGCTAAAATTATTGTTCATGGCGAAAATCGTTTTGATGCTCTCATGAAAATGCAACGAGCTCTTTATGAACTCGAAATTGAAGGGGTTGTCACCAATGCTGATTTCCAACTCGATTTGATTTCAGATCGTCGAGTGATAGCAGGAGACTACGATACTTCATTCTTGATGGAAACTTTCTTACCACACTATCAAGAAAAAGAATAATGTAATACTCTTCGAAAATCAAATTCAAACCGCGTCAGCTTCGCCTTGGATTATATATGTGACTGACTTCGTCAGTCTTATCTACAACCTCA
>NZ_JVFV01000020.1 GCF_001073085.1 Streptococcus pseudopneumoniae | reverse complement strand
AGCAAAACCGATCAAAGTCCAGAAGCAAACATTCCCATCAAAGTGATGCTCAATCTTTTCAGGAACCGTATCTTTGATCACACCGATCAAGATTTCCATGATACTGTACTGATAAGCCGTCCCAAGAACAAATCCTAGATAGGCCCAGAAACGATAGGGAGATAGGATATGACCTTGGCATTCACGATCTGTGTAGCCAAAAGCCTTCATAAGAGCCAAGGTTTCGCGACTTTCTGAGACGACAATCCCCAATGACAAAAAGAGAATAGAGAAAGAAAGGATCAAGCCAATCATGATCATCATGGTTTGGATGATGTCATCTGTGTAGTCCCTTAGGCCAAAGGACAATTGAACCATGGCCGCGAAACACATGGAGCCAAAGACCACAAAAAACAGGATCGATTTTCTCCCCCAAATCAGCGACGAAGACAGCTCTTTTAGGAAGGATTTTTCTTTCTTAGGAGCACTTTTTTTCCTTTTGACCTTAATCGGTGTTGGGGATTTTTTCAATAGGCGAAGGGCCGGAGTTTGTAGTTGTCTTCTAGCATAGCCAATTGCAAGAACCATAAAGAAAGTCGTTGGCAGTATCACTAAAGCGACCAAGAGCTGCCAGTGAAAATGAATGGTAATTTCTGGCAAAATCCCCCTCTCATTGCGAAAGTCATAAAAATGTCCCATCATGAGAAAGGAAGCTAAATAGCCAAGAAGCGCTCCAACTCCAAAACTTAGTCCAAAAGCCCAAAATCGTTTAGCCAACTGGCCATTGCTATAACCCAAGGCCTTTAAAATTCCTAATTGTTCCTTGTGGTCATCGACAAATTGTTTGATATAAAAACACATGAGAAGGATCGATGTTAAGGACAAGACAACCCCACTGACCATGGCCACCATCCAGGAAAGCGAAACCTGGGCATCATAGTAGGTCTGAATCATCGGATTGGTTTTAGAAATCTCCAACTGCTCGATATCCAGGTAAAAATTCAAGAAGAGATTGGCCACAAATACGGCACAGGCCCCAATAATACTGACGACAACTAATTTTCGAATATCTTTTACTGAAAACATGGCTTACCATCCAATCTCATAGGCAGTCTGAGGCTGATCATTGGTCACAACTTCGGTGATATTGCCGCTATTGACACGAATGATGGTTCTGGCCATATCCGCAATATTTTGGTTGTGCGTCACCATGATGAGGGTAAAACCAAGCTTTTTCTTTAACTTCCAGATATAGTCGAGAATCTTGCGCCCCGTTTCTTCATCCAGGGCTCCCGTCGGCTCATCTAAGAAAAGAATCTCTGGCTTTTTGGCCAAGGCCCGAGCAATGGAGACTCTCTGTTGTTCCCCACCTGACAATTCACTCGGATACTTGTCCAGCTTATCGCCAAGTCCCAAATCCTCGATAATCTGCAAAAAATCATGATTGTCTGCCAGGTCAGCTCCCATCTTTACATTCTGTCTGACCGTTATATTCGGCAATAGATAATACTGCTGGAAAATAAAGGCAATCTTCTCACGTCTAAAGGCTGTCAATTGAGCATCCGTGAGTTGTGATAAATCTTGTGCTTGAATGAGGATATGCCCCTCGTCTACCTTCTCTAATCCTGACAATACGTTTAAGAGAGTTGACTTGCCTGATCCAGAAGGACCTAGGATAACTACATCATCCTGGTCTTGAATCTGCAAATCAATCCCTTTTAAGACCTTAGTCTGGCCGTAACTTTTGTGAACATTTTCTAGTTGAATCATTTCTTTCCTACCATTTCTTTGATGAGCGATTGACAAACCTCTGTCAGTAATCCAATTACTTCTTCCATGCTGAATTGATAAATACCAGAAGCAACCATAGAGGCCATCCCGTGTGAGTAGATAAATAGATGCTGGTACAAGCGACTAGCCTCCTCTACAGTCAAAGGATAGTCTGCGACAATCGAATCCAGAACCAATTGGTAACTATGATCCTTCATGGGAAGAAAATCTTGAAAGCGACGAATCGGATCTTTGCTAGGATTTTGAAAAAGCAATTGAAAGAGTTGGGGCTCTTTTGAGGCGAAAAGGATATAAGCAACCCCGACAGATCGAAAAGGCTTTTCATCTTCTAAGGCCTTGCGAATATACTCCACCACGATCATCTCCGCAGCACCAATAACCTCTGTCTGTAACTCGGCCATATTTGCAAATTGTCCAAAAATGACTCTTGGTGTTGCTCCCAGTTTCTCTGCTAATGCTCGAGCCGTCAAACTAGCCAAGCCCTCTTCTCTCACCAATTGTAAAGCTATCCCAATGATAGCCTCTTTACTAAATTTAACCTTTGGTGGCATAAGACTCCTTTCGCGCAACATTCGTTGCGCAACACTTGTTGCACAAAAGGATACCATAAAAATGAAAGACTTGTCAAGAAAAAACTGTAAAACACAAAACAAAAAGGGAATATTGAATAAAGTAGATTCGATTGATTTACTCTTCAGTAATATTCAAAAAAGTTTCTATAAAATTTTTTTATCTGTATTTGAAGAGTGGTATACTCTATGTGATAGATTACCTTTATTCAAATATTATAGATTGCCATCAGAAAGAGTAAAACTACAATAGCTGATTAGAATCATCAACATTTATTAAAAAGAGGAGGAGTATCATGAACAAGAAAGAACGGATGAAACATGTTGAGAAGACCCACGGTCGAAAAGGAGCTTCATCTAGATTGGCAGAAGCCTCCTCTACAACTAAAAATATAAAAATGTATATTAGTCTTGCTTTAACAGCTCTAGTTATAATCATTGTTGCTAGTATCTTTTTAAATTCACCTAATCTCAAGCAAGAAGCAAATCAAACTTCTTCCTCATCTAAGACTGAAGAGACGACAAGAAGTCAGGAGAAAGAGGACGATAAGGCTAAGGCAAAGGAAGAGGAAATTCAAAAGCTAAAGGAGCAATTGGCTGATTTGGATACCAAGATCTCAGAAGCAGAGCAGCATGTTAGTCAATTAAAAAAAGAAGCTTCTGTTCCCAAATTAGATATTGAAGCCCTCAGAAATAATGATTTATCAAGTTTAGAGGGTACTTGGCGGACACAGTCTGGTAATGAATATGTCATTAATGATTCAGGGGAAGTCCAATCTTCTTGGATATACAATGATCAAAAGCATGAGTCTATTGTTGAATTGAAAGTATCAAAAAGTCAGAATGATCGCAACCCAGAAACAGTAGCCCTTGGTGCTTGGGCAAAAGGTTCTCAGGCGGGAGGGTTTGTGGTAGTCGTTGTACCAAGTGGTGTTGTCATGGAACCTGGTGGTGATGGTAAAATAACAGACAATTCCAATCACACTGAGGATAGACTCTTTTCAGGACAACAATATGAAGGAATGTTGATGCATCCAGAAAATGTTTACTATCGTGTTAAACCAGATACGAGCCAATTAGAATCAGAAGAGAAGAATTTAGCAAAATTGAAAGCTGATCGTGATGCCATCAAATCAGCTTTAGAGTCTAAAGAAAAATAAAAAATGAATGAAAAGAAGCCAGCAATGGCTTCTTTTTTAGAAAAATTCTGCCCACATAGTCTATCATGTCTGCCATATAGGCAAAATCTATTGTGGACTATTTTTATTTCTGTTATAGTTGTAATTGTTAAAGGGAGATAAAACTTCCTTACAAAATAGAAAATGAGGTCGTATCATGAAAAAAGTAGTAGGTATCGGATTTTTAGTCGTTGCAGCAGCAGTCTTGTATTTTGGTTTAGTTGGATGGCCAAGTTTGGATGTTAATATCTGGACCCTCTTTCCAGTAGGTTTATTCTTATTCTTTACTCTTGAGAATTTGGTGAAAAAAGATTACAAGGCCAGTCTCATGAGCTTGATGATTGCCTTTATCATCGCCAATGCCATTCTTGATATCTTGCCACTTTCAAGCGGTTTGGTTATCGGTGCTGGAGTCTTGGCTTGCGTTGGAATTGGATTTCTTTTTCCTGAAGCCAACAAGTAAGAAAAATAATACAAAAAAATCTCGAGATTTTCTCGAGACTTTTTCTTTATTGACCTGCGTAATATTTTTGAATCCCTTTTACAATACCTGCAACCAATCTGTTTTGGTAGGCATCACTGCGGACTTGTTGATTCTCATTGAAATTGTCAATATATCCCAATTCCAATAGAACGGCTGGTTTATTAGTTTCTCGAAGGACAGCAAAGCTCCTTCGTAGACGACCTGCATCCTTAGCACCAGTTTCAGCTAATAGTGAAGAGTGGATGTCTGCCGCAAGTCGATTACTTTCACTGATACGGTCAGGATGGTTATGCCAGTATTGGTTAATCTTAGAAGGATAACTAGAGTCTGCTTCATAAGAATAAGTCTGAATCCCAGCCGTATTTGAAGCAGGGCTACCACTAGCATTGAAGTGAATACTGATAAAGATATCTGAGTCAGTATTATTAACCATTCTTGAACGTTCGGTGACATAGTCTACAAAGACATCACTGTCTCTTGAAGAAAGAACTGTATAGCCAAGTCCCTCGAGTTCCTTGCGAAGTTTCTTGTAAACTTGCATAGTGAGGTCTTTTTCATTAGTGTTATAGTAAACGGCACCAGGGTCTTTACCACCATGACCTGGATCTAGGAAGATGATATTGTTGTATTTCCCTTTTTCAAACCCGTGGCTTGTAGAAGCTTCGCCAAGCCATTTTCCATCACTTTGAAATTGCTGGTCTTTTCCATCGATTTTATAGGTCCCTGTAACATAGACTCCATTTTCATCTACATAGTAGCGGGCTTTATAGTAGCTGTCGTCAATCCATTCGCTCTTAGCCATGTAGCCACCTGCCTTGAGGTAGTAGGAGCCAATCCATTCACGTTCTGCGTAAGCACCACCAGATTTCAAGTAGAACCAGCTATCATAGTTTTTATCGAAAATCCATTCTTTTTCAGCCATGGCCCCGCTAGCTTTTAGGTAGTAGCTACCTTGCCATTGGTTGCTTGCCATAGTAGCATCTTTGTTAAAGTAGTACCAGGTACCACTGATTTTATCCCACTTGTTTTTGATTAATTTACCAGAAGCAAGGGCATAGTACCATTGTCCATCTTGTTTTACCCAAGAACTCTCAGCCATGGCACCACTATTGGTAAACAGATAGTCGTCAAAAATTGTGTTGCTGAGCATGACTCCGTCTTGATCAAAATAGTACCAGACACCACCGATTTTTTCCCATTTTTGTTGAGAAATTTTTCCATAAGCGTTAGCGTAATACCATTTTTCTTGGAGTTTACTCCAACCAGAATCGACCATTGCCCCACTACTAGTAAGGATATATCCATCAAAAATAGTATCACTCAGCATGATTCCATTTTTGTTGAAGTAGTACCATTTCCCGTGGATTTTTTTCCAGTTTAGAACAGGGGCATTGTTTTCATAGAAACGCCAGTGGTTTTCCTCTAATACCCAACCTTCTTTTTGAACTTCTGGAGTCTTGTCTTCTTCTTTCTTAGCTGGATTTGTCGTTTGATTGGCATTTGCTTCAGTTGAAGGTTCAGCTTCCTTGGCAGGAAGACTGTTTTTCTCCACTTTGTCAGTAGCGGTTTCACTGTGTGTTGTTTCTACTGGGGTTGACTGTGCTTGGTTTTCCTCAGCATAGCTAAGGTTGGTTGTTAGACCAAAAACTGAAAGCGTAATGGCGCTTGCCAAGAGCGTTTTTTTCACTTGATTTATCTCCTATACATTTTTTATAATCTTTTTTAAAAATCTCATTAGAAAAGCGCCTCAGACGGAACATTTAGTGACCAAGATCAAGATCGAGGTGCTGGTGGACTGTATTGCTATAGCTGACTATTTCATCATGAAAATTTGAACAATCATGATAATATAGATGAGCAGTGTTAGTAAAAATCCAGCTCGCCAAAAGAATTTAATAAATTTTGGATAATAAAAACTACGTTTTTTATTTAAGAAGAAAAAGACTAACACAATTGCTAGTATTGATAAGGCCGTTCCCAATACTGGAAGTTGATTGTGTGTGAACATCTTAGCCGTAATCAAATAATATTCAAAAATTAGAAAAGGAAAAGCTAAATCAGCAGCATTGATGCCCCTTTTCTTTAACTTAAAGAGTCTGCTTAAAATAATCGCCAGAGCTAAGGTTAGTACCAAAAGCAAGATGGAAGCAAGTTTCATTAAAATCATACCATTATTGTATCATAAAATTTTGAGAATAGAAAAGTAAATTCCTTGATTTATCACTGTTTTAGCAAAAAATCATTGGTAAGAAACAGATTTTATAATTCCTGCTTGATCAGAATGAATCATGTGTTTGCTACGATTATAGTTTGAACTCTCAATATAAATCTTTTTTATGGTGACCATAGAAAATATATATTAGTCAGAAGTGAAGAATAGTAGTAGAATGAGTAGCAAATAAAACAAAGGAGTTTCTTATGAAATTAGTTACGTTATGGTCAAAACTCTCACTAGGTATCCAATTATTGGTGGCTTTGGTCTTGGGTGTTATTGCTGCAGTCATCTGGCCACAATTTGCAGGCTTTTATCAATTTTTAGGACAAGCCTTTATTAAATTGATCAACATGGTCATCATCCCATTAATTTTCCCAACTATCGTTGTTGCAGTAGCCGGTGTTATCGGGAAAAAATCTTTTGGAAAAATATTGACCAAGAGTTTGGTTTAGTTTTTCGCAGTAACAACTGCAATTACTCTTTTGTTTGTATTTGCTAGTTACTATTTAGGATTTGGTCAAGGAGTGAATATCGGTCAAAATGGTGGGAACCTTGATGGAATTGCCAATAATGTCAAATTTAGCGAATTTTTGCTTGGTTTCATTCCATCAAATATCGTTAAATCTCTTTCAGATGGCGCTCTTTTGCCATTTATCGTGTTTGCTATCTTTCTTGGTTACGGAATTGGGAATCTTAAATCAGAGAAATCTCAGAAAATTATCGAAGGTTTCCAAATCTGGATTGAGGCCATCTACAAGATTGTTGCAGTGATTATTAAACTATCACCGATTGGAATTTTTGGATTTATCGCTAAAGATGTTGCAACTACTGGTGTTGACAAGTTGATTGGGCTTGGCCAGTTTGTAATTGGAACTTACTTGGCTTACGCTGTATTGGTTCTGCTTATTTTCCCTTTGATTGCTTTCTTATTTAAAGTACCGTATTTGTCAGCCTTTCGTGAAAATTGGAGTCTCTTGACTCTGGCCTTTGTTACGGGTAGTTCTAGTGTTGTCTTGCCATCCCTTCTTAAAGATTTGAAAAAACAGGGCCATGACGAGCATACAATTGATTTAGTTGTTCCTTTAGGATATACTTTTAACTTAGAGGGAGCAGCAGTTTATTTCTCAGTAGCGACAATCTTTATCGCGCATGCCTACGGCATTCAATTTTCTTTATCAAGTCTCTTGTTTACTGTTTTACTCTTGACCTTGATTGGAAAAACTGCAGCAACTGTGCCATCAGGGGCTATCGTGGTTCTATTAGCAGCAGCACCTCAATTGGGCTTACCAGTTGAAGGAGTCGCCTTGATCTTTGCAGTTGATTTCTTTGTCAATGCTGGCCGTACTATGATCAATGTTTTGGGTCAAATCTTAACAGTCAGCGTTATTGAAAAAACAGAAGGATATATTTTAGAAGAAGAAAAGGAAAGCCAATTATCAGTCAGCTTTTCTTAAGGAGTTTATAAGTAATGAGTGAAGCAAAAGTTTATGTAATTCATGAGAATCTTGAATGGACTCAGCATTTGGTCAAATGGTTGGAAGAGTTAGAAATTCCTTATGAACTGTGGGATTTGTCTAGTGGAATTTTGGATCTGCAAAGTCCACCGCCACAAGGTATCTTTTACAATCGTATGTCTGCGTCTTCTCACACCAGAGGACATCGCTATGCACCAGAATTTACAGAGCAGGTGATTACTTGGTTAGAAGCACACGGACGCAAGGTTGTGAATGGAACAGGTGCTATCAACCTTGAAATCAGTAAAATCAAACAATATTTGAAGTTAAACGAGTCTGGAATTGAGACTCCTGCGACAGTAGCAGTTTTAGGCCAAGAAAATATCATTGATGCAGCAAGAAAATTGAACATCTATCCTTTGATTACCAAGCACAATCGAGCAGGTAAGGGATTAGGAGTTCAACTCTTCCAAAATGAAGAAGAACTTGAAGCCTATGTCAATAATCCCCTCTTTGAACCTTCAGTGGACGGGATTACCTTGCTACAAGCCTACATCAAACCAAGTGATGGACGTATCCGTCGTTCAGAGTTTATCAATCAAAAGTTTCTCTACACTGTTTCAATCGACTCTTCAGATGGTTTCCAACTTTGTCCAGCAGATGGTTGTCAAATCGGCAAGAGACCAGAACAACTAGAAACGTCTGAGAAATTCCAGATTACAGAGCCTCTACCAGATGGCCGAAGAGAAGCTTATGAGAATTTCTTGAAAAATGCTCAGATTGAAGTTGCGGCGATTGAATGGGTTCAATCAGAGAGTGGAGACATTTATGTCTATGATGTAAATACCAACACCAACTACAATCCTACCGCAGAAAAAAATGCCAATATTTTTGCTCACCAACATTTGGCTCAGTATCTAAAAACAGAATTGCAAGCCCTAACGAGTAGACAATAAAGTAGGAAATTCAAAAATCCCCCAGTATCTGATGACTGGGGGATTGATTTGTTTACTAGGTGAAAACTTATGGCTTTGCTTCAAAGTCAGGGTCTTTTAGGCTTTGAACACTGGCATTGATCACAGCACCGATAATTAATATCTTGGCAATAATTATAAACCAGAACATCATAACAACGACGACGATTGAACTGAAAAATCTGACGTCAACGAGATAATTGACATAATTGTTGAAATAGGCTGCAAAGATGTTTAATAAAGCAATCGTCGTAACTAGTACAAAGAGACTTCCAGGTATGACGTAGCGAATCTTACTTACTTTAACATTTGGTAGGAAATAATAGAGCATGATTACGATTGCAAAAAGAAAGGCATAAATCAGCGGACCCGTAAAATCTTGTAGATAAGAAAACAGAGCACTCTCAGATTTCCAGTAGTTTTTAAGCAAGTCCAATAACATATGGCCGAACATACTGAGGAATAAGGCAAGGGCAAAGAGAATTTGAAGGCCAAAGCTAACCAAGAGACTCATCAGCTGGTGTGAGATAATTCCTCTATTTTTTGCAACTCCATAGGCTTTATTAAAGGCCTTCTGAAGAAAATTCATGGATTTGGAGAAAGTCCAAAGAGCTGATAAGATAGCAAAACTTAGTAAACCTGTTGATGGTTGAGTCAGAACTTCTCTGACAATTTTTGCAACAACTTCATAGATTGTATCTGGTAAAAATTCCTTGATTGTTAATAGAAAGTTTGAGATGGGAATTTGAAAGTAGGGTAAGATATTGACCACTATCATGAGTAAAGGGAAGATTGAAATCAACCAATAGTAGGCAACAGCAACGCTAGTTAACTCACTATCGGAGGCTTGATAGTAGTGCAAAAAAGCTTTTAATAAGGGTCTATCAGTCAGCTGTTTCCACAACTTTTTCATTTTACAATCCTCCAGTTTTTCTCTTGTTTTCTATAGACTTTAATTTCTTCGAACTAATTCCATCATATCATAAGGTAAGGTATTAGCAGATTCTTTTAAGGAATAAGTTTCTAAATTATTGACATTTTGGCGTAGCTTTTTGGCATATTGAGCTGAGATGAGTTTTTGAGCTTCGTATTCAAAGATACACTTACGTTCAAGGTAATAACCTCTAAGCATTTCATCAATGTTATTGGGTTTGATACGATTGATAACCCGTTCCACAAAGGCACCACTCGTAATATGACTGGTTTCGCGAAGACGAGATTCCTGCATAAAGCTGATTAAAGAACTCTTATAAATCCCTTTGAGGTTTTCCAAACTCTCGATGATAATTTCAGTGTTGGCTAGGTAGAGTTCTGCAATCTGGTCATAATCAATGGCAAGAAGTCGTTGTTTTTCCTTGTCTTTCCATGAACGGAATGTTTTCCCAAATGTGAGCAACTCACGAAGGAGAAACCGCGCAATCCGTATGGATACAAGGAAGTAGTAGGTAAGTCGAGAAGCAAAGTTTCGCTTAATATTTTTCTCCATGCTTTTCAAGTAGCGTTGGTAGACACGATAAGCACGATCTCCAATCTTTCCTTCTTCATAGGCTTGTTCCAAACCATCGCTTTCAATACTGAGAATCAAGAGTTTCAGAGCTTCCCAGTCCTCCTGAATTTCTTTGTTTTCTTGACTAAGAATAAGATTTTCAATACGTCCATGATAATTGTCAATAGCCGCATAGAGTGGAACCTTGTTTTTTGTGTTCTCTAAATCCTTCTCTAATTCCATGGCGACATCGTTTAAGATAGCGATGTGCATGAGCTGATCCTTAGATGGCTCTTTCTCTTCAGAAAGGCGAGGGAGTACTAGTAATCCCGTCAGGAAACTTACCAGAGTTACACCGGCTACGAGGAAGAGAAGAAGAGGATATTCTTGTTCCAGATTAGACGGTATCAAAAGGATAGTGGCAATGGATACAGTTCCCTTCACACCAGAAAAGGTAAGGAGGAGCATGTCTTTGACATATTTGTCTAAACTTTTATGAAGCTTCTTAATCCGAAATGCGTAAAATCCATAGATCATGATAAAGCGGATAACAAAAAGCAGGAAGGTCAAGAGGAAAACACTGAGTAAGAGAAGCACTTTGTTGTAGAAAGCACTCTTAAGAATTGGTTCCGCGATCATTTCAAGTTCCATCCCAAGAATGACAAAGACTGAACCATTGAGCATAAAGGTTACAGTCTGCCAAACAGTCTCAGTAACTGTATCAACTTGTGCTTCAAGCAGATTTATTTTCTTGAAACGACTGGCTTTCAGAATCCCAGCAACAACAACGGCGATAATGCCTGAAACATGAATTTCTTCGGCTATGAAGAATGTTAAAAGTGGTAAACTGAGATCCAGCAAGAGTTCACTGGCGATATCAGTAGCTCGTACGCTGAGGAGAAAAGAGTGGAGGGAGCGATTTATGAAGGCGGTTATAAGACCAACTGCAAAGCCTCCAACGATGGAAATAGCCAAGGAAATTCCTGCTTGAGCGATTGAAAAGGTACCAGTTGTCCAAGCAATGAGAGCTACACGAAAGGCTACTAGCCCAGAAGCATCATTCAGAAGTCCTTCCCCTTTTAGGATATTAGAAACTCGCTTTGGAAAGGTGAAGCGTTCCGAAAGGGAAGCGAAGGCAACCAGGTCAGTAGGGCCTAAGGCAGCGCCAACTGCTAGGCAGGCGGCTAATGGTAGGCTAACCCAAAGGACATGGGCAAGTCCTCCCATACTTAGAGTTGATACAAAGATGACAGGGAAAATCAAGTAGAGAACGATTCTCCAGTGCTTTAGGATAGAAGTTATATCTGCTTCTTGAGCTTCTCGAAAGAGAAGCGGGCCAATTACTAAAGCTAGAAATAACTCAGTATCTAAGTGATATTGGTTGTTGGGTAAGCAAAGCCCAATTCCAATCCCTAATAAAATTTGAATCAGGGGCATGGGTAAAAAGGGAAGAAGTTTATTGGTCGTGCTAGAAACAATAAGAACTAGTAAAAATACTAAGAGATAAAAAAGTAAATTCATTTTCCACCTCCTTATTTTTGTTTACGACAATTTTCAAAAAGTTCCTTTTGTTCTTGGATTTTTTGATCAATCTTTGAGCAGTCCTTATGCTCGATTTTTTTCTGACAACGCTCCATTTCAAGTGAAATCATTTTCTTCTTGATTTTCAACATCTTCTTACTCATATGAGCTTCATCTAACATACCAACTGCCCGTTCATGTTGGGTTGATTCGACAAAGTTGTGGCGAAGAGCTTCTATTTTGTCTCGTAGGTATTGTTTATCCATGTCGATACCTTTCTAATTTTTCAATCATGACTAAAAACGGTGGATTGTTGATCTGGTTGAGAGTGCGATAGATAGTAGCAGTATATTCTTGTTGCGGTAACTGACTGACAAAATCCATGACTGCATCTCGTTCTATATCTCCACCTTCATGCCCGTAATAAATCATGATGGCTATTCGTCCGCCTTTAACTAGCATCTGACAGAGTTTTTCAAGTGCCTCAATGGTTGTGTGAGGTTGGGTGATAATGCTTTTATCAGCTGAAGGAAGATAACCAAGATTAAAGATGGCTGCCTTAACTTCCCTTACAAATTGATCTACGGTTTCATGACCTTGCAGGATTAATTCTACATTGGTCAAACCAGCTTCTTGGAGACGTTGGCTAGTCTTTTCTAGAGCTTGTTCCTGTATATCGAAAGCATAGACTTGTTTAGCTAACTTGGCAAGAAAAAGTGTATCATGTCCATTTCCCATGGTCGCATCAACGACAATATCCTCTTGGGTGATGACTTGGGCAAGAAAATCATGCGCCATTTCAAGTGGTCTTTTCATTCATAAACTCCTGTTTTACAGCCTTGCATCCTTGAACACTACCTCGACGTCTCATTTCAGCTTCTATGCTATTTAGAACTTCCCATTTATTGAGACTCCACATAGGACCAATCAGCATATCTCTAGGCGCATCACCCGTAATCCGATGGATGACCATATGTTTGGGAATGATTTCTAGCTGATCACAGATGACCTTGACATATTCATCCTGACTCATGAGCTGCAAACGTCCTTCATGATAATCGCGCTGCATTCGAGTATTGGTCATGAGGTGAAGTAGGTGAAGTTTAATCCCTTGAATATCATTATCCGTCACACAGCGACGAACATTTTCCACCATCATGTCATGAGTTTCCCCTGACAAGCCATTAATCAAATGGGCAACAATTTCAATTTTAGGATATTTTCTCAAGCGTTTAACTGTCTCCACATAGAGTTCATAGGAGTGGGCACGGTTAATCAATTCAGAGGTAGATTCATATGTTGTTTGTAAGCCTAACTCTACGGTAACATGCATTCGTTCTGACAGTTCTGCTAAATATTCGATAGTCTCATCAGGCAGGCAGTCTGGTCGAGTTCCGATATTGATACCAACTACCCCAGGTTCATTGATAGCTTGTTCATAGCGTTCTCGAATCACTTCAAGTTTTTCATGGGTATTGGTAAAATTTTGGAAGTAAACCAAATATTTTTTAACGTCAGGCCATTTACGATGCATAAAGTCAATTTCTTTATAGAATTGCTCACGGATAGGAGCATCGGGTGCAACGATTGCATCTCCAGAACCAGAAACTGTGCAAAAAGTACAGCCTCCATGTGCCACAGTCCCATCTCGGTTTGGACAATCAAAGCCAGCATCAATAGGGACTTTAAAAGTTTTTTCTCCAAAAAGTTTTCGATAGTAATCATTCAAGGTATTATAGGATTTCATAGCTAATATTATATCAGAAAAGACCGATAAACTCAAAAAAGGTCAGCAAGAGAGAGCATGCCTAGAAAGTGAAACGAAAGAAAAAGTAAAATTTTTTTTAAAAACCCTTTACAAAAAAAAAAAAAGTGGTATAATTAAGTCACAAACAAGTGCAAACGTTTTCGTAAAACGTTTGCCGAATAAATATATAAAGGAGATTTGAATGATGAAAGATACATTCAAAAATGTCTTGTCTTTCGAATTTTGGCAGAAATTCGGTAAGGCTCTAATGGTGGTTATCGCTGTTATGCCAGCGGCTGGATTGATGATTTCAATCGGTAAGACGCTTGCAATGATTGACCCAAATCTTGCCCCTCTAGTGATTACAGGAGGTATCCTTGAGCAAATCGGTTGGGGAGTTATCGGTAACCTTCATATTTTGTTTGCCCTTGCTATTGGAGGAAGCTGGGCTAAGGAACGTGCTGGTGGTGCTTTTGCTGCTGGTCTTGCCTTTATCTTAATCAACCGTATCACTGGTACAATCTTTAGTGTAAGCAGTGATATGTTGAAAGATCCTAACGCAATGGTATCAACACTCTTTGGTAACTCTATCAAGGTTTCTGATTACTTCATTAGCGTACTTGAGGCACCAGCCCTTAACATGGGGGTATTTGTAGGGATTATCTCAGGTTTTGTTGGAGCGACTGCTTTTAACAAATACTACAACTTCCGTAAATTGCCTGATGCCCTTTCTTTCTTTAACGGAAAACGTTTTGTACCGTTTGTAGTTATTCTTCGTTCAGCAATCGCTGCTATCCTTCTTTCAATCTTCTGGCCAGTTGTTCAAACAGGTATCAACAACTTTGGTATCTGGATTGCGAACTCACAAGAAACAGCACCTGTTCTTGCACCATTCTTGTATGGTACTTTGGAACGTTTGCTCTTGCCATTCGGACTTCACCACATGTTGACTATCCCAATGAACTATACAGCTCTTGGTGGTACTTATGATATTTTAACTGGTGCAGCAAAAGGCACTCAAGTATTTGGACAAGATCCACTTTGGCTTGCATGGGTAACAGACCTTGTTAACCTTAAAGGTACTGATGCTAGCCAATACCAAACATTGCTAGATACAGTTCATCCAGCTCGTTTCAAAGTTGGACAAATGATTGGTTCATTCGGTATTTTGATGGGTGTGGCTGCTGCGATTTACCGTAATGTTGAAGCAGACAAGAAACACCAATACAAAGGAATGATGATTGCGACAGCTCTTGCAACTTTCTTGACTGGTGTTACTGAGCCGATTGAATATATGTTCATGTTCGTTGCAACACCTCTTTACCTTGTCTACGCTGTGGTTCAAGGTGCTGCCTTTGCAATGGCTGATATTGTTCACCTTCGTGTGCACTCATTTGGTTCAATCGAATTCTTGACTCGTACTCCACTAGCTATCAATGCTGGTCTTGGTATGGATATTATTAACTTTATCTGGGTAACAGCACTTTTTGCAGTTATCATGTACTTCATTGCTAACTTCATGATTCAAAAATTCAACTATGCAACTCCAGGACGTAACGGAAACTACGAAAATGCTGAAGGTTCATCAGAATCTGAAGCTGCTGGTGAGTCAAAAGTTGCAGAAGCTTCTCAAGCTGTTAACATTATCAACCTTCTTGGTGGACGTGCTAACATCGTCGATGTAGATGCTTGTATGACTCGTCTTCGTGTAACAGTTAAAGACGGTGATAAAGTTGGAACAGAAGAACAATGGAAAGCTGAAGGAGCTATGGGACTTGTCATGAAAGGACAAGGTGTCCAAGCTATCTATGGACCTAAAGCTGATGTTTTGAAATCAGATATTCAAGACCTTCTTGACTCAGGTGAAGTGATTCCTGAAACTCTTCCAAGTCAAATGGCAGCAGCTCAACGAGATGCTGTTGTATACAAAGGTGTGACTGAAGAAGTTTACTCAGTTGCTGACGGTCAAGTGATTGAATTGGATCAAGTGAAGGATCCTGTATTCGCACAAAAAATGATGGGTGACGGATTTGCAGTGGAACCAGCAAACGGAAACATTGTATCTCCAGTATCAGGTACTGTATCAAGTATCTTCCCAACTAAACACGCTCTTGGTCTTGTGACTGAGGCAGGACTTGAAGTACTTGTTCACATTGGTTTGGACACAGTAAGTCTTGAAGGAAAACCATTTACAGTTCGTGTTACTGAAGGACAACAGGTTGCTGCTGGTGATCTTCTTGTCACAGCTGACTTGGGTGCTATTCGTGAAGCTGGTCGTGAAACTACAACTGTGGTTGTATTCACAAATGGTGATGCGATCAAATCAGTTAAGTTAGAACAAACAGGTTCTCTTGCAGCTAAAACAGCAGTTGCAAAAGTAGAATTGTAATATTTAGGAGGTTGGAAGCTGTTTCCAACCTCTTGTTTATAGGAGAAAAGCATGAAGTTTTTAACACTCAATACCCATAGTTGGATGGAAAAAAATCCTGAACAAAAGTTTCAACTTTTACTTCAAGATATCCTTGAAAACAGTTATGATTTGATTTGTTTTCAGGAAATCAACCAAGAAATTACTTCAGCTCAAGTAGAAACAGCCCCACTTTATCAGCCATTACCATCTGCTGAGCCGATTCATCAAGACCACTATGTGCGACTTTTGGTAGAGAAGTTGGCTGAGCAAGGTCAAAATTATTATTGGACTTGGGCCTACAACCATATCGGTTATGATCGTTACCATGAAGGTGTTGCAATCCTATCTAAAACACCAATTGAAGCGCGTGAAATTTTGGTTTCAGATGTAGATGATCCAACAGACTATCACACTCGTCGAGTTGCTTTAGCAGAAACAGTAGTTGGAGGCAAAGAGCTTGCAGTTGCCAGTGTCCATCTCTCTTGGTGGGATAAAGGCTTCCAAGAGGAATGGGCGCGCTTTGAAGCGGTTCTGAAAGAATTGAACAAGTCACTCTTACTAGCAGGTGATTTCAATAATCCTGCTGGTCAGGAAGGTTATCAAGCCATTCTAGCTAGTCCACTAGCTTTACAGGATGCATTCGAGGTAGCTCAAGAAAGAAGTGGTAGTTACACTGTTCCACCTGAAATTGATGGTTGGAAGGGAAACAGCGAACCTCTTCGAATCGATTATATCTTTACAACAAAGGATGTGCAGGTAGAAAAACTTCACGTGGTCTTTGATGGTAAAAACAGTCCACAAGTTAGTGATCATTACGGTCTGCAAGCAACACTATCTTGGAAAGACTAAATAAGGTATTTTAGTAAAAACAATCAAGCCCCCCTTCTACAAACAGAAGGGGGAATTTATTTTAAAGAGTTAATATAGTTAAAGTTTTTTATTGAATAACTTGTAAAAAAAGATAAAATCCTTTAAAATAAAAAGTGTTGGAGGAATTTATGATTGTAAATCAAATAAAGCGTATGATCCCGACGCTAAAGGTAAATAATAGAAATTTAAATGAGTTGTTTTATATTGAGACTTTGGGGATGAAACCCTTGCTTGAAGAGTCAGCCTTCTTATCCCTAGGAGACCAATCAGGTATTGAAAAGTTAGTTTTAGAAGAATCACCAAGTATGAGAAGCCGTAAGGTTGAAGGGATTAAAAAATTAGCTAGACTACTTGTAAAGGTAGAAAATGCATCTGAAATTGAAGCCTTACTAGCTAGAATGGAGAAACTTCCTCGCCTCTACAAAGGAAACAAGGGCTATGCTTTTGAGGTTCTTTCTCCGGAAGGAGATTGTGTCCTTATCCATGCGGAAGATGATATCAAAGATTTGAATAAAGTTGAGGAAGAAGTCACTTTTTCAAAAGATGACAAGATGAGATATTTGACAGCCTTTGAAATCTCGGTGGAAATTAACTTGCCAGAAAAGACAGCTAGTCTGCTTGAAAAAGAAGAGATCGAAAACCGACTAGCTTTTAATCAAGCTCAAGGTAGTGATTTGCTGGTTGAAAATAATGTAACTTGGGACTTGTCCATGTTGAAATTTCAAGTAGAAAATCTGGATCTTGCTGTATTGCGTCAGCGTTTCGAAGAAGCTGGTTACTTTATTCCAAAATCGGAGAAGTTTTTCCTAACTAAGGATACCAACAATATTGAATTGTGGTTTGAAGCAGTATGAAACAAAAAATCATTCAAAAAATAGAGCAACAAATTGAGGCAGGGATTTATCCTGGTGCCTCTTTTGCGTATTATCAGGATGGCGTTTGGTCTGACTGGTATCTAGGAGAAGCAAATCCAGAAACTGGTGAGCAGACTAGTGAGGGCTTGGTCTATGATTTGGCAAGTGTCAGCAAGGTCGTTGGAGTAGGAACGGTCTTAACCTTTTTGTGGAAGGAAGGCAAGATTGAGTTAGATAACTCCATAAGAGACTATCTTCCAGAAGTGGATTACCCAGACATCACCATTCGACAACTCCTAACGCATGCAACGGATTTAGATCCTTTTATTCCTAATAGAGATCAGCTTTCAGCAGATCAGTTAAGAGAAGCTATGTTTCATCTGAATCGCCGAGAGAAGAGAGCCTTTCTATACTCAGATGTGCATTTTCTCTTGCTAGGTTTTCTCTTGGAAAACTATTTTAAAAAGGACTTTGATCAGATTTTACAAGAGCAAGTGTTGAATCCTTGGGGAATGAAAGAAACTCAGTTTGGTCCAGTTAGCTGTGCTGTTCCAACGGTCCGTGGACAGAAAGCAGGAGTGGTCCATGATCCCAAGGCTCGTTTGCTTGGAAAGCATGCTGGTAGTGCAGGCTTGTTTTCAACAGTTCATGATTTAAAAATCTTTTTAGAGCATTATTTGCAGGATGATTTTGCTACAGACTTAAGTCAGAATTTTTCGGATCTGAGTGATAAGGAACGCTCATTGGCCTGGAATCTTGAAGGTGATTGGCTGGACCATACAGGCTATACTGGAACCTTTATCATGTGGAATCGTAAGAAGCAAGAGGCGGCAATTTTTCTATCTAACCGAACCTATGAAAAAGATGAGCGTGCTCAGTGGATATTAGATCGTAATCAGGTCATGGACTTGATTCGAGAGGCAGACTAGGGAGGAAGTATGTCAAAAGTTTTAAAAGGAACTCTTTATACTGTAATTGCAGGTATTTCCTGGGGCTTATCGGGAACCAGTGGTCAGTACTTGATGGTTCACGGGATTTCAGCTCTCGTTCTGACCAATATCCGTTTGATAATCGCTGGATTACTCTTGGTTCTTCTGGCTTATACTAAATCAAGGGATAAATTTATGGCCTTTCTGAAGGATAAACCAAGTCTGTTTTCTCTCTTGCTATTTTCTTTATTTGGTCTTTTTCTAAATCAATTAGCCTATCTATCAGCTATTCAGGAGACAAATGCTGGGACAGCGACAGTTCTCCAGTATGTCTGTCCAGTTGGAATCCTTGCTTACACTTGTATCAAGGATAAGGTGGCTCCGACGCTTTCAGAAATCATCTCTATGTTTTTAGCTATAGGTGGGACCTTTCTCATTGCAACCCATGGGCAATTGGATCAACTCTCGATGACTCCAGCTGGTCTATTTTGGGGTTTGTTCTCGGCCCTGACCTATGCTCTTTATATCATTTTACCCATAAAATTGATTCAAAAATGGGGGAGCATATTGGTTATTGGTGTTGGAATGACCATCTCAGGTTTTCTAGCAGTACCTTTTACAGGCTTTATTGGGGCCAGTATTCCCATATCTTTTGAAATCTTTCTAGCTTTTGCCGGCATCATTCTGATTGGAACGGTCTTTGCCTATACAGCCTTCCTCAAGGGAGCTAGTATGATAGGACCAGTCAAGTCTAGTCTTTTGGCTTCGATTGAGCCTATCTCTGCTGTGTTTTTTGCCTTCATGATTATGGGGGATATCTTTTATCCTATAGATTTTCTTGGTATGGCAATGATTTTATTAGCCGTGACTATCATTTCATTGAAGGATTTAATGCTTGAAAAGAAACATCATTCCGTTTAATGGATTAAACCAGTCTTTGATAAGGCTGGTTTTTAATCTTCTAGCAAGTTGGTTCATATAACTTTAAGAATGAATGTTTATAATCAATTCATACATTTAAAGATAAGGAGGAAATATGAATTTGCTACAAAGTATTAATCCTGCTAAACCTCTAAGATGCTTAAAATGGTTCGATATCCTCATCATCACTGTTTTAATGTTTGGAGAGTTTATCATTCGTTCTACCCAGCAATTTATGGAGAGTTTATCGCCTTCAACTCTTACTAGCGTCGCAGAAACTAGGACAAATGTAGCTAGTTACGGGGCGGCCTATTCTAGTAATTTTACTTTTCAATTGATGATGTTAGGGATTACCTTCCTTTATCTTGTGATTCGAAATTATGATTTTAAACAGCTTCCTATACGTTGGAGCTGGTCTGTTTTAATTTGGGTTCCCCTTATCTTTGCTGTAGTTGGGATATTCGGTGATATTGTAACAACCCTCAGTGGTGAGTACAATTATTCTAATCCTCAGTTGATCCCTTTTATAGATTCCATGGAAATCATTCGAAAATTTATGGTTTTGACGCCAATGGCCATTGGTTATGCTCTTCTAAATGGTTTTTATGAAGAATTTTTCTTCTTGGGATTGCTGACTTCAGTAAAAGAAAAGCATCAGTGGCTGGTTCTAGTATATTCTGTAATTATACGAATTTCTTTCCATACCTATATTATTTCTTGTACAAGTATGTGGTCAAGAATTTACTCCCATTCTTTATCATGCATGCTCTTGCAGATATGTTTGGTTCAAGTCTCTTGTATCTCTTAATTGCTTGGGGAAATTAGGGATTTAGGACAGGAAATTGAGAAATCAAATTTTTTGACAACAGTCCAATGAGTAACTGTATCAAAGTCTTCTTGTGAATAAAAATTGAGGTCGGGATTTTGGTCCCGACCTCTTGTTGATTCTATATGGATTAGTCTTTGTTTTCGTATGGCAAGATTAAGTTTAGGATGATACCTGTCATAGCTGATAGGGCAGTACCTGAAAGGGTAACTGGACCAAGTTTAAGGATTGCTCCACCAAGTCCAAGCACCAACATAGCACTAGCGATGATAAGGTTACGCATTTGGCTAAAGTCAACACGTTCTTTGATCAAGACTTTCAAACCGTTACTTGCGATAACCCCGTAAAGAAGGATAGACATACCACCAAGTACAGCGTTTGGAATTGTTGAAATCAAGGCAGTAAATTTACCAAGGAAGCTAAGGGCAATTGCGATAAAGGCAGCGTTACGGATAACTGAGACAGAAGCGATACGAGTCATACCGATAACCCCTGTATTTTCACCGTAAGTTGTATTGGCTGGTCCACCAAGGAAGGCAGAAACTGAAGTTGCGATACCATCACCAAGAAGAGTACGGTGTAGACCAGGTTCTTTCAAGAATTGGCGTCCACAGATTTGACTTAAAACGGTATGGTCTCCGATATGTTCAGAAATGGTTACGATTGCGATTGGTAAGATGGCAATCGTTTCAGGGCCGAAGTAAAGGTCGTATTGTTTGAAGGCACCACCTGTATTGAACGGTAGGTAGAAACCAGGGATTTCAAACCAGTTTGCTTCAAGAACAGGAGTGAAGTCAACCAATCCAAGTGCTAGGGAAAAGAGGTAACCACCGATAATGGCAAATAGGAATGGGATGATTCGTAAGAAGCCTTTTCCTTTTGTATTAATAAAGGCAGCAATCAAGAAAGTAACAACGGCTACAAGAGCGTTTTTCCAATTTCCGTCCGCTACAAGACCAGCGTTGGTAACAGCTGAATTAGCAAGTCCAAGACCGATAACGATGATCATAGGACCGATAATGATTGGAGGTAAGAGTTTGTCGATCCACTTTGTACCTGCAAAGCGAACACTTGCAGCAACAAGGACATAGACAAAACCTGTAAGAATAACTCCAGTTTGAGCGGCAGATACATCGCCACCCATTTCTTTCATGGCAAGTGACATAGCTGTGATAAAGGCAAAAGAAGAACCCAGATAAACTGGAACTTTAAAGCCAGTACAAACCATGTAAATGAGTGTTCCTACACCTGATGCAAAAAGGGCAACAGACACAGGCATTCCCAAGATTAAAGGTACCAAGATAGTAGCACCAAACATGGCGAATACGTGCTGGAAGCTGAGAAGAATACCCTTGCCAGCAGAAGGACGTTGGTCGACGTCTAATAACAAATCAACAGTTGATTCTTGTTTCATAAATACCTCACTTTTGGGCACCAAAAAAGAGCCCATTATTTTGCAGCAATAGGCCCTCAGAGTAAGACTTTTTAAAAAATAGCTATCTTTTAAAAATTTATATAAATCTGCGCTTTCGTCACCTCACAGGATGACATTAAAAACCTTTGCTTAGGATAGTATAGCAGAAAAAATTCGTTTTGTAAACGAATTTTTCCCGAGCCGAGAAACAAAAAAGCGAGGCAGATTTTGTAAATCATTTTTTCCTGAGCCTTGAAATGAGAGAGCGAGGTATGATTTTGTAAATCATTTTTTTCCGAGCCTTGAAATAAGAAAGCGAGGTGTGAGTTTGCAGATTTTTTAATCTTTCTATAGCGGGCGTTTATTAGGCATGCCAGCCTTACGTGGATATTTGTTTGGAGTTTCTTTTTTCTTCTCGACAATAGTAATGTAGCGAGGGTCTCCGTTAGGAAGTGTGTAACTGAGGTTTTCTTCAACCTTACTAAAGAGAAGATTGAGGGCATTTTTAGCTTCAGTTAATTCCTCAGGTGCATTGCTAGCCTTGAGTGCAAGCAATTTTCCACCAACTTTTAAGTAGGGAATAGTTAACTCTGAGAGAACTTGCATGCGAGCAACTGCACGAGCTGTCACAATGTCGAATTGGGCACGGAAGTTCTTGTCTTGGGCAAAGTCTTCGGCGCGTCCATGGTAGAAATGAACCCCTTCTAAATCAAGCTCCTCAGCCAGAAGTTGAAGGAAGTTAATGCGCTTATTGAGTGAATCAATGATGGTTACATCTAGCTGATGATAGATGATCTTCATAGGAAGGCTAGGAAAACCTGCTCCAGCACCGATGTCTAAGAGTTTAATGGGTTGGTTTTCTATCAACCCTTGTAGGATAGGAGCGATGGAATCATAAAAGTGTTTAAGGTAAACCTCTTCCTTTTCAGTAATGGCAGTCAGGTTGATTTTTTGGTTCCACTCGACTAAGAGTTCGAAATAACGCTCAAATTGAACTTTTTGCTGGTCAGAAAGATGGATATTTTGTTCAGCTATCAGTTGATAAAATGTTTCTGGTTTCATAGTAGTTTCCTTCTTTAGTATCATCTTATTTTACCACAAAAAGATGGAAATTTGATATACTGGTACTAATCTAAAAGCAGAAAGGAATTATATGATGACTTGGATTATTCTTGGAGTTCTTGCTCTTATTGTTATTTTTGTAATTGTTAGTTATAACGGTTTGGTTAAAAATCGCATGCAAACTAAGGAGGCATGGAGTCAGATTGATGTTCAGTTGAAACGTCGTAATGATCTCTTGCCAAACTTGATTGAGACCGTGAAGGGATATGCAAAGTATGAAGGTTCAACTCTTGAAAAAGTTGCAGAACTTCGTAATCAAGTAGCTGCAGCAACTTCACCAGCAGAAGCTATGAAGGCTAGTGATGCTCTTACACGTCAGGTTTCAGGTATCTTTGCTGTTGCAGAAAGCTATCCAGATTTGAAAGCCAGTGCCAACTTTGTTAAATTGCAAGAGGAGTTGACCAATACTGAAAATAAAATTTCTTACTCTCGCCAACTCTACAATAGTGTTGTTAGCAACTATAATGTTAAATTGGAGACTTTCCCAAGTAATCTAGTTTCAGGACTTTTTGGTTTTAAAGTCGCTGATTTCCTTCAAACTCCTGAAGAGGAAAAGGCAGTACCTAAAGTCGATTTTAGTGGTTTAGGTGACTAGGATGTTGTATGATCAAATCGCGAGTAATAAGCGAAGAACTTGGATTTTACTACTAGTATTCTTTTTACTTTTGGCTTTGGTTGGATATGCAGTTGGTTACCTCTTTATGCGGTCTGGTCTTGGTGGCTTAGTTATCGCTCTGATTATCGGCTTTATCTATGCCTTGTCCATGATTTTTCAATCGACAGAGATAGTCATGAGTATGAATGGTGCTCGTGAGGTGAATGAGCAGACCGCACCAACTCTTTATCATGTTGTTGAAGATATGGCTATGGTGGCGCAAATTCCTATGCCACGTGTCTTCATCATCGATGATGCCAGCTTAAATGCCTTTGCAACAGGTTCAAATCCTCAAAATGCAGCGGTCGCAGCAACTTCAGGACTCTTAGCGGTTATGAATCGTGAAGAGCTAGAAGCGGTTATAGGCCATGAAGTCAGTCACATTCGTAACTATGATATTCGGATTTCTACTATTGCGGTTGCCCTTGCCAGTGCCATTACACTTTTATCAAGTATGGCTGGACGCATGATGTGGTGGGGTGGTGCAGACCGTGGCCGTAGAAGTGATGACCGTGATAGTGGTGGACTTGAAATTATTATGCTAGTTGTTTCTCTCCTAGCAATTGTTTTGGCTCCCCTAGCAGCAACTTTGGTACAACTAGCCATCTCTCGTCAACGAGAATTTTTAGCAGATGCTTCCAGTGTAGAGTTGACTCGTAATCCTCAAGGGATGATTAATGCTCTACGTAAGTTGGACAATAGTAAACCCATGAGCCATCATGTAGATGATGCTAGCAGTGCACTTTACATCAACGATCCTCAAAAACGAGGTGGGTTACAAAAACTCTTTTATACCCATCCGCCAATCTCAGAACGGATTGAACGTTTGCAACATATGTAAAAGAATCCAGAGCTTTTCCTCTGGATTTTTGAGATTTTCTACGTTTATAAATCTTGCAAATCAACGATTTCCAAACCATGTTCTGTCAAACGATAGATATTCGTACAGACTTCTTTTAAGAAACGTCGATCATGCGAAACAGTGATCAGACCGCCGGGATAAGAGGCAAAGAGTTTTCTGATTTCTGGTTGAGAAGTTGGAGAAAAATTTCGTGTCGGTTCATCTAGAAGGAGAAAGTTTGGTTTTCGCAGCACTAAATTCAAAAGAAGGAGTTTACCTTGTTGACCTCCAGATAAGGAGTGGATTTGGTGGTGCATCTCTGGATAGCTGAAATTAAGACTGGCTAAGTGAGATTGGATTTTCTGTATTTCCTCCTTGTGTCCAGTTTGGCTAAGAAATTCTACTGGAGATAGATCCAAATTCAATGTTTCTTGGTAATCTTGTGGCATAAATCCAAGCGAAATCTCTCTTTTGTCGCTTAGTAGTTGCTGCAACTTGGCTAACAGAGTCGATTTGCCAACTCCATTGGGACCGATGATGCCGATTTTATCTTGCCCCCAAACAGTTAGTTGGAGTTTTTGAGACAAAATTCGTTGGCCAATGGATAAAGTCTCCTTTTCCAGTCGAAGTAAGACTTTAGAAGCTGCTAATGGCTCTATATCTGAAAAGAAAAGTTGGATTTCTTCCTCTTCAAGTGGCTTTTGGGTCATGGACTGAGCTACTTTTTCGTAGCGTTTTTCTTGAGAAAGAACATTTTTCATCTTTTTGGCTAATAGGCGCCCAGCAACATCATTTTTAGTATTTCGCAAGGCAGTTTCGACATTTTGCTTGACTCTGCGGTGTTTTTCCATGGTTTTGTCATAGGCTCTCTGGTCGTTAGCAGCTTGCTGGCTTTGTCTGGCAAAATGAGCCTTTCTCTGTTCACTATAGTGATCATAGTCTAAATGTTCAACTAGAGTTTCAGCCTCCTTTCGATGCTTGACCAGTCGCAAGTGGATAATGGTGTCTGCCGTTTGAGAGAGGAAGTCTTCATCATGAGAAATGAAAATAACGGTCTGCCCAATCTTCTGAACTTGCTTTTTTAGCCAATCAACCGTCTCAAGGTCTAGGTCATTTGAAGGTTCATCTAAAAATAGAACCTCAAAGGGTTTTGCTAACTCATGGATGAGCTGAATTTTCAAAGCTTCGCCCCCCGATAGACTCCCAATTTCTTGGTTGCTAGCAAAACGGTCGCTATCAAAATGCAACTCCTCAGCCAAACGATAGAGGATACTGTAGACTAATTCAGTAGAATCCAAAAAGAAGTAGTCCTGTAAAGATTTTTTCTTCAGGTCTTCAGGGAGATGTTGGGGAATGTAGGCCATGGACTGAAGGTCAGACTGGATTTCTCCCTTGATAGAGAAATCAGCTAATTTTTCTCCCATTAAAGTTTTAAGTAAGGTTGATTTTCCATTTCCTTCTTCGCCAATAATGGCAACCTTTTCTCCTTCTCGAATGACCATAGTTAAGTCTGAGACGAGATTGCGTAAATCCTTGTTATGAGTAATAGTTAGCTTGTGAATTTGTATCATCTAGTGTACCCTCTTTCTATCATTTTGATGTTATTATAAAAATAGCTCTACCTTACCTAGTAGAGCTAATCATTTATGTCAAAAAATCCTCTTTTAAAAGGGCTGAAAAAGCAGCAGAAAAAAGAGCGCACAAAAAGAGACAGAAACAAGATCTACTAAATAAAGGTTTTTTATTTGATAGACTTAGTTGTTCATGTCTCCCTTACCTCCGAAAATTATTATGTTTATTTTATACCTTTTAGAACACTTTGTCAAAAGAAATGAGAAATTCAAATCTTTCTAAAAACCAAAAACAGGTCCATAGAGTGTCAAAACGTGTTTGACTTGATCGTAGTGAAACTTATCATAGTTTCGCCAAGCAGTGCGAGTTTGCTCATTCAGCTTAAGTGTGCCAAGTCCAATCAAGAGACTGGTAAGTTGGTAAAATTTCTCAAGATCAATTAAGATAGAGTTATCTAGTTTCTCTGTCTTTTTAAGTTGTTTGAGTAGCTCGTCAATATTTTGCTGCAAGCGAAGATCATCAGGCAATCCTTGTTTGCAGGTCTGGTAAGCCTTATTTAACTCGGAAATGAGTTGATAAGCTTCTAAGATTAGTTCTTTGTCTTCCATATGAGCGTCCTCCTTTGCTCATGTATTGATGTCTATAGTATAGCACAAAAAATAAATTTGTCATAATAAATATATCAAAAACTAATAATATTTAAAACAAGGTCTGCAGCGATTAAATTAAGTGTTTTCATGGTATAATCAAGTGAGTAAATCTTTATGGAGGAAGTATGAAATTAAATATTCAAGAAATTCGTAAGCAACCTGAAGTCTTGCACTTTGAGCAGACTTTAGACTTAGCAGCTGACTTGCGTGCCCGTAATCAAGAAATTTTAGATGTAAAAGATATTGTTACGGTAGGAAAGGTTCAGTACGAAGACCGTATGTTTTTCCTAGACTATCAATTGTCTTATACAATCGTTTTAGCTTCTAGTCGTAGCATGGAACCGGTAGAATTGAAAGAGTCTTATCCAGTGACAGAAGTCTTTATGGAAGGTGCTACCAATCAACTGGACCAAGAAGTTCTAGATGATGACTTGGTTTTACCAATTGAAAATGGGGAAATCGACCTGGCTGAAAGTGTTTCAGATAATATATTGCTCAATATTCCAATCAAGGTCTTAACAGCTGAGGAAGAAGCCGGTCAGGGATTTGTTTCTGGAAATGACTGGCAAATCATGTCCGAGGAAGAGTATCAAGCTCAACAGGCAGTCAAAAAAGAAGAAAATAGTCCTTTTGCAGGTTTACAAGGACTGTTTGACGGAGACGAATAGATGGTTTTATCCAAGAAACGTGCCCGTCATGTCATTGAGGAAATCATCGCTCTTTTTCCAGATGCAAAACCAAGTCTAGACTTTCGCAATCATTTTGAACTCTTAGTTGCAGTTATGTTGTCTGCTCAGACGACAGATGCGGCAGTAAACAAGGCGACTCCAGCTCTTTTTGAAGCCTTCCCTACGCCTCAAGCCATGGCGGACGCAAGTGAAAGTGAAATTGCAAAACATATTTCTCGTTTAGGTCTCTATCGCAATAAGGCTAAGTTTCTTAAGAAATGTGCCCAGCAGTTACTAGACGATTTTGATGGTCAAGTTCCTCAGACTAGGGAAGAATTAGAGAGTTTGGCAGGAGTTGGCCGAAAAACAGCCAATGTAGTATTAAGTGTGGGATTTGGAATTCCAGCCTTTGCAGTTGATACTCACGTAGAACGTATCTGCAAACACCATGATATTGTTAAAAAATCAGCTACACCCCTTGAGGTTGAAAAACGTGTCATGGATGTCTTGCCACCGGAAGAATGGTTGGCAGCCCATCAGGCTATGATTTATTTTGGTCGTGCTATCTGTCATCCCAAAAATCCAGAATGCGAACACTATCCACAGTTATATGATTTTAGTTCATTATAAGGTCGAGCATTGAATGTTTTTACTTGCTTTGGCCTAGGCTTTGTGATATAGTAAGGACAATAAAATATTCCTTTAAACCTGTCCCGTGAGGCAGGCAAGGAGCTGGATTAAGTAGAAGGGTAAGTCTATACTGTTTGCAGTATGGCTCGCTTAGTTATACATTCTCAAGTCTCCTTGAAAAAGGAGACTTTTCTTTTTGGAGGTTTGTCATGAAGACAAAAGAAGTTGTAGACGAATTGACCGTCAAGCGAGCGATTACTCGGATTACCTACGAGATTATCGAGCGAAATAAAGATTTAAACAAGATTGTATTGGCTGGGATAAAAACACGTGGTGTCTTCATTGCTCACCGTATCCAGGAGCGTTTGGAACAACTGGAAAATATCTCTGTTCCCGTTGTAGAATTAGACACAAAACCTTACCGTGACGATGTCAAAAGTGGTGAAGATACTTCCTTAATTTCTGTTGATGTGACAGATCGCGAAGTTATCTTGGTGGATGACGTACTTTATACAGGTCGTACAATCCGAGCTGCTATCGATAACATTGTCGGACATGGTCGCCCAGCGCGCGTGAGTCTTGCGGTACTGGTTGACCGTGGACACAGAGAATTGCCAATTCGTCCAGACTACGTTGGGAAAAATATTCCAACTAGTCGTTCTGAAGAAATCATCGTTGAGATGACAGAACTTGATGGTCAAGATAGAGTTTTGATTACTGAAGAAGCTTAATAGCTAAAGGAGTAGCCATGTCAGAAAATCAACAAGCACTCAAACATGTGGTGTCCATGGAAGATCTCACTGTGGATCAGGTTATGAAATTGATTAAACGAGGGATCGAGTTTAAAAACGGTGCTCAGTTACCCTACGAAGACCATCCTATTGTTTCCAATCTTTTCTTTGAAAATTCGACAAGAACGCACAAATCGTTCGAAGTTGCTGAGATTAAATTGGGATTGGAACGACTTGACTTTGATGTAAAGACAAGTTCAGTAAACAAGGGTGAGACACTGTATGATACCATTCTAACATTATCTGCACTGGGTGTAGATGTCTGTGTCATTCGTCACCCTGAGGTTGATTACTACAGAGAATTGATAGCGAGTCCTACAATCACGACTTCAATTATCAACGGAGGCGACGGATCAGGACAACACCCTAGTCAGAGCCTGCTTGATTTGATGACCATTTATGAAGAATTTGGTCACTTTGAGGGTCTCAAGGTTGCTATTGCAGGCGACTTGGATCATTCACGTGTTGCCAAATCCAATATGCAGATTTTGAAACGCTTAGGTGCAGAACTTTACTTTGCAGGACCTGAGGAATGGAGGAGCAAAGAGTTTGCAGACTATGGTCAGTTTGTAACAATTGATGAGATTGTTGATCAGGTGGATGTTCTGATGTTGCTGCGAGTTCAACATGAACGTCACGAAAGTGGAGCGATCTTCTCAAAAGAAAGCTATCATGCTCAACATGGCTTGAACCAAGAGCGCTATAATCGCTTAAAAGAAGAAGCAATCATTATGCATCCAGCTCCAGTGAATCGGGATGTAGAAATTGCTGACCACTTGGTTGAAGCTCCAAAATCACGCATTGTTCAACAAATGACCAATGGAGTCTTTGTTCGAATGGCAATCTTAGAATCCGTATTGGCAAGTAGAAAAGCCAAAAAAGACACAAAACGTTAAAAGACGCCAGTGAGCGTCCACGAGAGGTGAGAATATGACAAAAAGACTTCTAGTTTTAGAAGATGGCACCATTTTCGAAGGTAAGGCCTTCGGAGCAGATATTGATGTAACAGGGGAAATCGTCTTTAACACAGGGATGACAGGTTATCAAGAATCCATTACAGACCAGTCTTATAATGGACAAATCTTGACCTTCACTTATCCACTGGTAGGGAATTATGGGATTAACCGTGATGACTACGAATCTATCAGCCCTACTTGTAAAGGTGTTGTAGTATTTGAAGAAGCTCGTAGAGCCAGTAACTGGCGCAACCAGATGACGCTGGATGAGTTTTTGAAGTCTAAGAAAATCCCTGGTATTTCAGGTATTGATACACGTGCTTTGACAAAAATCATTCGCAAACATGGGACTATGAGAGCGACTCTGACACATGTGGGAGATAGTATCGATCACATCACAGATCAGCTTCAAGCAACTGTTCTACCAATTGACAATATCAAACAGGTTTCTACAAAAACTGCTTACCCAGCTCCAGGAGTAGGTTTGAGCGTGGTACTTGTAGACTTTGGTCTCAAGCATTCTATCTTAAGAGAGTTGTCTAAGAGAGATTGTAATGTAACGGTCGTTCCTTATACTACAACAGCAGAGGAAATCCTCCACCTAAATCCAGACGGAGTTATGTTGTCAAATGGACCGGGAAATCCAGAAGATGTACCAGAAGCACTCGATATGATTCGTGGTATTCTCGGGGAAATTCCAATCTTTGGTATTTGTATGGGACACCAACTCTTTGCCATGGCAAATGGAGCTAAGACCTATAAGATGAAGTTTGGTCACCGTGGATTTAACCATGCCGTTCGTGAAATTGCAACTGGGCGCGTGGACTTCACGAGTCAAAATCATGGATATGCAGTGAGCCGTGAAGATTTTCCAGACCATTTGATGATTACTCATGAAGAAATCAATGACAAGTCAGTTGAAGGTGTACGTCACAGATACCAACCAGGTTTCTCTGTGCAATTCCACCCAGATGCTGCACCAGGTCCGCACGATGCAAGCTATCTATTTGACGAGTTCATCGAGATGATGGAAGCCTTCAAACAAACAAACTAAAGACGAGTGTGAAATCGTCGGAGAATTTATTTAATGGCAACCAGAGAGTTGCCGAATAGAAAGGCAGGTCGTTTCTTTTAGTCGCTATTAGGCGAACTAAAAACTCCCTGCACTAGATTTTTTATCGAAAAAAATCGTTTCGCTAAAAAATCGTCGGAGAATTTATTTAATGTCGCCCTGTGAGGCGACGAATAGAAAGGAGAAGGGTGAGCCGTATTTGCTGAACTGAATACGGGCTACGGACGGTGCTAAAAAGATAGTTATTCCTAGAACTGACAGTTCTTCGTCATAACTCCTATTTTAGCTTTGTCCGCTTGACGCCCTTAATATCTTATAAATGCCTAAACGTACTGATATTCAAAAAATTATGGTGATTGGTTCTGGTCCGATTATTATTGGTCAGGCTGCTGAGTTTGACTATGCTGGGACTCAGGCTTGCTTGTCTTTGAAAGAGGAAGGGTATGAGGTTGTCTTAGTAAACTCAAACCCTGCAACTATCATGACTGATAAGGAAATTGCAGACAAGGTTTACATTGAGCCAATCACACTTGAGTTTGTGACTCGTATTCTCCGTAAAGAACGTCCAGATGCCTTGCTTCCAACTCTTGGTGGGCAAACAGGGCTTAACATGGCCATGGAATTGTCTAAAAATGGCATTATTGATGAATTGGGAGTAGAACTTCTCGGGACTAAATTGTCTGCCATCGACCAAGCTGAAGACCGCGATCTCTTTAAACAATTGATGGAAGAATTGAATCAACCGATTCCAGAATCTGAAATTGTTAACACTGTGGAAGAAGCCGTTGCCTTTGCAGCGACAATTGGCTACCCAGTGATCGTCCGTCCAGCCTTTACCCTAGGTGGTACTGGTGGTGGTATGTGTGCCAACGAGGAAGAATTGCGTGAAATCGCTGAGAATGGGTTGAAGCTATCACCTGTTACTCAATGTTTGATTGAGCGTTCGATTGCTGGTTTTAAGGAAATCGAATACGAAGTCATGCGTGACTCGGCTGACAATGCCCTTGTTGTATGTAACATGGAAAACTTTGACCCAGTCGGTATTCATACAGGGGATTCCATCGTATTTGCCCCAGCGCAAACTATGTCAGATTATGAAAATCAAATGCTTCGTGATGCCAGCTTGAGCATTATTCGTGCCCTCAAGATTGAAGGTGGATGTAATGTTCAGCTAGCCCTTGATCCCCACAGCTTCAAGTACTATGTTATCGAAGTAAATCCTCGTGTATCTCGTTCGTCAGCCCTTGCTTCTAAGGCGACAGGTTACCCAATCGCTAAATTGGCTGCTAAGATTGCGGTAGGATTGACCTTAGATGAGGTCATCAACCCAGTTACAGGTTCAACTTATGCTATGTTTGAACCAGCCCTTGACTACGTCGTTGCCAAGATTCCACGTTTCCCATTTGACAAGTTTGAAAAGGGTGAACGCCGTTTGGGTACACAGATGAAGGCGACTGGAGAAGTCATGGCTATTGGTCGTAACATCGAGGAATCTCTTCTAAAAGCCTGTCGCTCTCTTGAAATTGGGGTTCACCACAATGAAATGCCTGAACTTGCAGCAGTTTCGGATGATGCCTTGATTGAAAAGGTTGTCAAGGCCCAAGATGACCGTCTCTTCTACGTATCAGAAGCCATTCGCCGTGGTTATACACCAGAGGAAATCGCTGAGCTTACAAAAATCGATATCTTTTATCTGGATAAACTCTTGCATATCTTTGAAATTGAGCAAGAATTGGGCGCACATCCACAAGATGTAGCAGTCCTAAAAACAGCAAAATTGAATGGTTTCTCAGATCGTAAAATCGCTGAACTCTGGAATACTACAGCTGATCAAGTTCGCCAACTTCGTTTGGAAAACAAGATTGTCCCAGTTTACAAGATGGTTGATACCTGTGCGGCAGAGTTTGAATCAGAAACCCCATATTTCTATTCAACTTATGGTTGGGAGAATGAATCCATCAAGTCTGATAAGGAATCTGTACTAGTCCTAGGTTCTGGTCCAATCCGTATCGGTCAAGGAGTTGAGTTTGACTATGCGACTGTTCACTCTGTTAAGGCAATTCAAGCTGCTGGCTACGAAGCTATTATCATGAACTCGAACCCAGAGACCGTTTCAACTGACTTCTCTGTATCGGATAAACTTTACTTTGAACCATTAACATTCGAAGATGTCATGAATGTCATTGACCTTGAGCAACCAAAAGGTGTTATCGTTCAGTTTGGTGGTCAAACAGCCATCAACCTTGCTGAGCCATTGGCAAAAGCTGGTGTAACTATCCTTGGTACTCAAGTTGCTGACCTAGACCGTGCCGAAGACCGTGATCTCTTCGAACAAGCTCTCAAAGACTTGGATATTCCACAGCCTCCTGGACAGACTGCTACAAACGAAGAAGAAGCAGTACTTGCAGCCCGCAAGATTGGTTTCCCAGTCCTTGTTCGCCCATCTTATGTACTTGGTGGACGTGCCATGGAAATCGTTGAGAATGAAGATGATCTTCGTTCTTACATGCGTACTGCGGTTAAGGCAAGTCCAGATCATCCAGTTCTTGTAGACTCTTATATCGTCGGTCAAGAGTGTGAAGTCGATGCCATTTCAGACGGACAAAATGTCCTCATCCCAGGTATCATGGAGCATATCGAACGCGCTGGTGTCCACTCAGGTGACTCCATGGCGGTTTATCCTCCTCAAACCTTGTCGCAAAAGGTTCAAGAAACCATTGCAGACTATACTAAACGTCTTGCAATCGGCCTTAACTGTCTTGGTATGATGAACATTCAGTTTGTCATCAAGGATGAGAAAGTATACGTCATTGAAGTTAACCCTCGTGCCAGCCGTACCGTACCTTTCCTTTCTAAAGTAACCAACATCCCTATGGCACAGGTAGCGACTAAGTTGATTCTTGGTCAAAGTCTTGAAGAACTTGGTTACCAAGATGGACTTTACCCAGAAAGTAGTCGCGTTCATATCAAGGCACCAGTATTCTCCTTTACCAAACTAGCTAAGGTAGACAGCCTGCTTGGACCTGAAATGAAGTCAACAGGGGAAGTCATGGGTTCTGATACCACTCTTGAAAAAGCTCTCTACAAGGCCTTTGAAGCTTCTTATCTTCACTTGCCAACCTTTGGAAATGTTGTCTTTACTATCGCTGATGATGCCAAGGAAGAAGCTTTGGATTTGGCTCGTCGTTTCCAAAATATTGGTTATGGTATCCTTGCGACTCAAGGAACAGCAGCTTTCTTTGAAAGTCATGGCTTGAAGGCTCAACTCGTTGGTAAGATTGGTGATGATGAACATGATATCCCAAGCTATGTTCGTAAAGGGAAAATCCAAGCTATCATCAACACAGTTGGTACCAAGCGAACTGCTGATGAAGATGGTGAACAAATCCGCCGTTCAGCTATCGAACATGGTGTACCACTCTTTACAGCCCTAGATACAGCGGATGCTATGCTTAAGGTACTTGAAAGCCGTAGCTTCGTTACAGAAGCAATTTAGTTTCTTGTTAAATGATCTAAGTAGCTTTTATCCAGCGTCAAAAGACGCTGGTTTTTCCTCTTTTATAGAGAAATCGAGTTAGAAATAATAGTTACAGTTCACTATTAAATGTCAAAGTTTATCAATAGATTTATCATTATCGTTAATGAGTAGACTTATTCTGACTTTCCCTAAAATTTTGTTGAATTTTCTTAAGTTTTTATCATATTTTTTATAATTAAGGTGTCTTAAGAAAAATAATGAAAAAACTAAATGTTTTTCATATAGTTTTCATTTTTTGTGTTATAATTAAGGTGCCTTAAGAAAAATATTAAGGTGCCTTAAGAAAAATAATGAAAAAACTAAATGTTTTTCATATAGTTTTCATTGTTTTAATAGTTTAAAGTCAATCTTATTTTTCTCTAATAGAAAATAATGAAAAAGTAGGTTTAGAAAGAGGTAAGTATCTATGTCTTCTCATAAAAAAGTGTCA
This sequence comes from Streptococcus pseudopneumoniae, assembly GCF_001073085.1. Taxonomy (GTDB): domain Bacteria; phylum Bacillota; class Bacilli; order Lactobacillales; family Streptococcaceae; genus Streptococcus; species Streptococcus pseudopneumoniae_M. The sequence continues at coordinate 1,465 of NZ_JVFV01000020.1, read as the reverse complement.
CTCTCTGAGATTAATCAATCTATCGATACTCCAAATAACAATCATTTCTGGCAAAATTTAAAGGCCTTTTTAGGTCCGGGTGCTCTTGTCGCAGTTGGTTATATGGATCCAGGAAACTGGATTACCAGTGTAGTCGGTGGTGCTTCCTATAAGTATAGTCTCTTGTTTGTTATCTTGATTTCATCTCTCATTGCCATGCAACTTCAGCAGATGGCAGGAAAGCTTGGTATTGTAACCCAGATGGACCTGGCTCAAGCAACGGCTCATCATTCACCTAAATGGCTTCGTTATAGTCTATGGGTGATTTTAGAATTAGCCTTGATGGCGACAGATCTGGCAGAAGTTCTAGGTTCAGCGATTGCTCTCAATCTTCTCTTTAAGATTCCGATTATGATAGCCATCCTTTTGACGGTTCTAGATGTCTTTCTCTTATTGCTACTGATGAAGTTTGGCTTTAAGAAGATTGAAGCTATTGTGACAACACTGATTTTAACGATTTTAGCAATCTTTACTTATCTGGTAGCTTTGTCACATCCAAGCTTCCAAGGAATCGTTGAGGGTTATCTACCAAACGCAACCTTATTTGAGAGTCCTTTGCCTGGGCATGAAAGTCAATTAACCTTGGCATTAGGGATCGTGGGTGCGACAGTGATGCCCCATAACCTTTATTTGCATTCTTCCTTGTCTCAGACTCGGAAAATCAATCACAAGGACAAGAATGATGTTCGAAAAGCCGTGCGCTTTATGACCTGGGACTCGAATCTTCAACTGTCCTTGGCCTTTATCGTTAACTCCCTTCTTTTAATCTTAGGGGCGGCTCTCTTTTTCGGACATGCATCTGAGATTTCTGCCTTTTCTCAAATGTATAACGCCCTGCAGGATTCTACCATTGCGGGAGCTATAGCTAGCTCAACCTTATCAACCTTGTTTGCCTTGGCCCTATTAGCTAGTGGTCAGAATTCGACTATCACAGGTACCTTGACAGGACAAATCGTTATGGAAGGTTTCTTGCATATGCGATTGCCTCAGTGGTTCATTCGTTTGGCGACTCGTCTCTTTGCCTTACTGCCTGTTATGATAGTAGCGGTTCTGTTTGGTCATCAAGAAAAAACCTTGGATCAGTTATTGGTTTATTCACAGGTCTTTCTTTCAATCGCTCTTCCATTTTCAATCTTTCCTTTGATTTATCTAACTTCTAAGAAATCACTGATGGGAGAATTTACCAATGCCAAGTGGAATACTATCCTTGGTTATATTGTTTCCATTATCTTAACTGTTCTCAATGTGAAATTGCTATTTGATATTTTTTAAGACCTTTTAACATGAAGTAGAAAAAATCACCCTAGAGTTAAAGTCTGGGTGATTTTTTTTCAATCCTAATCTTAGACGAAAATCCATTATAAAAAGAGGCTGGGACAAAAGTCCTAGCCTCTCAATTGTCTTTGGATTGTCGAGCAAGACGCAG
>NZ_JVFV01000019.1 GCF_001073085.1 Streptococcus pseudopneumoniae | reverse complement strand
AGGGGTTAAGACACCGCCTTTTCACGGCGGTAACACGGGTTCGAATCCCGTACGGACTATGGTATGTTACAGATGAAACACTAGATGAAAAAAATTAAAAAAAGTTTCAAAAAAGTGTTGACAAGCGAAAGCGGCTGTGATATACTAATATAGTTGTCACTTGAGAGAAGTGAGTGACAAAGACCTTTGAAAACTGAACAAGACGAACCAATGTGCAGGGCACTACAACTGAAGTTGTAGTACTGAACAATGAAAAAAACAATAAATCTGTCAGTGACAGAAATGAGTGAGAACTCAAACTTTTAATGAGAGTTTGATCCTGGCTCAGGACGAACGCTGGCGGCGTGCCTAATACATGCAAGTAGAACGCTGAAGGAGGAGCTTGCTTCTCCGGATGAGTTGCGAACGGGTGAGTAACGCGTAGGTAACCTGCCTGGTAGCGGGGGATAACTATTGGAAACGATAGCTAATACCGCATAACAGTAGATATTGCATGATATCTGCTTGAAAGGTGCAAATGCATCACTACCAGATGGACCTGCGTTGTATTAGCTAGTTGGTGAAGTAACGGCTCACCAAGGCGACGATACATAGCCGACCTGAGAGGGTGATCGGCCACACTGGGACTGAGACACGGCCCAGACTCCTACGGGAGGCAGCAGTAGGGAATCTTCGGCAATGGACGGAAGTCTGACCGAGCAACGCCGCGTGAGTGAAGAAGGTTTTCGGATCGTAAAGCTCTGTTGTAAGAGAAGAACGAGTGTGAGAGTGGAAAGTTCACACTGTGACGGTATCTTACCAGAAAGGGACGGCTAACTACGTGCCAGCAGCCGCGGTAATACGTAGGTCCCGAGCGTTGTCCGGATTTATTGGGCGTAAAGCGAGCGCAGGCGGTTAGATAAGTCTGAAGTTAAAGGCTGTGGCTTAACCATAGTACGCTTTGGAAACTGTTTAACTTGAGTGCAAGAGGGGAGAGTGGAATTCCATGTGTAGCGGTGAAATGCGTAGATATATGGAGGAACACCGGTGGCGAAAGCGGCTCTCTGGCTTGTAACTGACGCTGAGGCTCGAAAGCGTGGGGAGCAAACAGGATTAGATACCCTGGTAGTCCACGCCGTAAACGATGAGTGCTAGGTGTTAGACCCTTTCCGGGGTTTAGTGCCGTAGCTAACGCATTAAGCACTCCGCCTGGGGAGTACGACCGCAAGGTTGAAACTCAAAGGAATTGACGGGGGCCCGCACAAGCGGTGGAGCATGTGGTTTAATTCGAAGCAACGCGAAGAACCTTACCAGGTCTTGACATCCCTCTGACCGCTCTAGAGATAGAGTTTTCCTTCGGGACAGAGGTGACAGGTGGTGCATGGTTGTCGTCAGCTCGTGTCGTGAGATGTTGGGTTAAGTCCCGCAACGAGCGCAACCCCTATTGTTAGTTGCCATCATTCAGTTGGGCACTCTAGCGAGACTGCCGGTAATAAACCGGAGGAAGGTGGGGATGACGTCAAATCATCATGCCCCTTATGACCTGGGCTACACACGTGCTACAATGGCTGGTACAACGAGTCGCAAGTCGGTGACGACAAGCTAATCTCTTAAAGCCAGTCTCAGTTCGGATTGTAGGCTGCAACTCGCCTACATGAAGTCGGAATCGCTAGTAATCGCGGATCAGCACGCCGCGGTGAATACGTTCCCGGGCCTTGTACACACCGCCCGTCACACCACGAGAGTTTGTAACACCCGAAGTCGGTGAGGTAACCTTATAGGAGCCAGCCGCCTAAGGTGGGATAGATGATTGGGGTGAAGTCGTAACAAGGTAGCCGTATCGGAAGGTGCGGCTGGATCACCTCCTTTCTAAGGATAAGGAATGCACATTGGTCTTGTTTAGTCTTGAGAGGTCTTGTGGGGCCTTAGCTCAGCTGGGAGAGCGCCTGCTTTGCACGCAGGAGGTCAGCGGTTCGATCCCGCTAGGCTCCATTGGTGAGAGATCACCAAGTAATGCACATTGAAAATTGAATATCTATATCAAATAGTAACAAGAAAATAAACCGAAAACGCTGTAGTATTAATAAAGAGTTTATGACTGAAAGGTCAAAAAAATAAGGTTAAGTTAATAAGGGCGCACGGTGGATGCCTTGGCACTAGGAGCCGAAGAAGGACGTGACAAACGACGATATGCCTTGGGTAGCTGTAAGTAAGCGATGATCCAGGGATTTCCGAATGGGGGAACCCAACAGGTACTACCTGTTACCCATATCTGTTAAGGATATGAGGAGGAAGACGCAGTGAACTGAAACATCTAAGTAGCTGCAGGAAGAGAAAGCAAAAGCGATTGCCTTAGTAGCGGCGAGCGAAACGGCAGAAGGGCAAACCGAAGAGTTTACTCTTCGGGGTTGTAGGACTGCAATGTGGACTCAAAGATTATAGGAGAATGATTTGGGAAGATCAGCCAAAGAGAGTGAAAGCCTCGTATTCAAAATAGTCTTTGTACCTAGCAGTATCCTGAGTACGGCGGGACACGTGAAATCCCGTCGGAATCTGGGAGGACCATCTCCCAACCCTAAATACTCCCTAGTGACCGATAGTGAACCAGTACCGTGAGGGAAAGGTGAAAAGCACCCCGGGAGGGGAGTGAAATAGAACCTGAAACCGTGTGCCTACAACAAGTTCGAGCCCGTTAATGGGTGAGAGCGTGCCTTTTGTAGAATGAACCGGCGAGTTACGATATGATGCGAGGTTAAGTTGAAGAGACGGAGCCGTAGGGAAACCGAGTCTGAAAAGGGCGCTTTAGTATTATGTCGTAGACCCGAAACCATGTGACCTACCCATGAGCAGGTTGAAGGTGCGGTAAGACGCACTGGAGGACCGAACCAGGGCACGTTGAAAAGTGCTTGGATGACTTGTGGGTAGCGGAGAAATTCCAAACGAACTTGGAGATAGCTGGTTCTCTCCGAAATAGCTTTAGGGCTAGCGTCGACATTAGAGATTCTTGGAGGTAGAGCACTGTTTGGGTGAGGGGTCCATCCCGGATTACCAATCTCAGATAAACTCCGAATGCCAATGAATTATGGTCGGCAGTCAGACTGCGAGTGCTAAGATCCGTAGTCGAAAGGGAAACAGCCCAGACCACCAGCTAAGGTCCCAAAATAATTGTTAAGTGGAAAAGGATGTGGGGTTGCACAGACAACTAGGATGTTAGCTTAGAAGCAGCTATTCATTCAAAGAGTGCGTAATAGCTCACTAGTCGAGTGACCCTGCGCCGAAAATGTACCGGGGCTAAAACAATTTACCGAAGCTGTGGATACCTTTATAGGTATGGTAGGAGAGCGTTCTATGTGTGGTGAAGGTGTACCGTGAGGAGCGCTGGAACGCATAGAAGTGAGAATGCCGGTATGAGTAGCGAAAGACAGGTGAGAATCCTGTCCACCGTAAGACTAAGGTTTCCAGGGGAAGGCTCGTCCGCCCTGGGTTAGTCGGGACCTAAGGAGAGACCGAAAGGTGTATCCGATGGACAACAGGTTGATATTCCTGTACTAGAGTATGTAGTGATGGAGGGACGCAGTAGGCTAACTAAAGCAGACGATTGGAAGTGTCTGTCTAAGCAGTGAGGTGTGAATTGAGTTAAATGCTTAGTTCTATAACATTGAGCTGTGATGGGGAGCGAAGTTTAGTAGCGAAGTTAGTGACGTCACACTGCCAAGAAAAGCTTCTAGCGTTTAAACATACTCTACCCGTACCGCAAACCGACACAGGTAGTCGAGGCGAGTAGCCTCAGGTGAGCGAGAGAACTCTCGTTAAGGAACTCGGCAAAATGACCCCGTAACTTCGGGAGAAGGGGTGCTGACATATGTCAGCCGCAGTGAATAGGCCCAAGCAACTGTTTATCAAAAACACAGCTCTCTGCTAAATCGTAAGATGATGTATAGGGGGTGACGCCTGCCCGGTGCTGGAAGGTTAAGAGGAGTGCTTAGAGGTAACTCGAAGGTATGAATTGAAGCCCCAGTAAACGGCGGCCGTAACTATAACGGTCCTAAGGTAGCGAAATTCCTTGTCGGGTAAGTTCCGACCCGCACGAAAGGCGTAATGATTTGGGCACTGTCTCAACGAGAGACTCGGTGAAATTTTAGTACCTGTGAAGATGCAGGTTACCCGCGACAGGACGGAAAGACCCCATGGAGCTTTACTGCAGTTTGATATTGAGTGTCTGTACCACATGTACAGGATAGGTAGGAGTCTAAGAGATCGGGACGCCAGTTTCGAAGGAGACGCTGTTGGGATACTACCCTTGTGTTATGGCCACTCTAACCCAGATAGGTGATCCCTATCGGAGACAGTGTCTGACGGGCAGTTTGACTGGGGCGGTCGCCTCCTAAAAGGTAACGGAGGCGCCCAAAGGTTCCCTCAGAATGGTTGGAAATCATTCGCAGAGTGTAAAGGTATAAGGGAGCTTGACTGCGAGAGCAACAACTCGAGCAGGGACGAAAGTCGGGCTTAGTGATCCGGTGGTTCCGTATGGAAGGGCCATCGCTCAACGGATAAAAGCTACCCTGGGGATAACAGGCTTATCTCCCCCAAGAGTTCACATCGACGGGGAGGTTTGGCACCTCGATGTCGGCTCGTCGCATCCTGGGGCTGTAGTCGGTCCCAAGGGTTGGGCTGTTCGCCCATTAAAGCGGCACGCGAGCTGGGTTCAGAACGTCGTGAGACAGTTCGGTCCCTATCCGTCGCGGGCGTAGGAAATTTGAGAGGATCTGCTCCTAGTACGAGAGGACCAGAGTGGACTTACCGCTGGTGTACCAGTTGTCTTGCCAAAGGCATCGCTGGGTAGCTATGTAGGGAAGGGATAAACGCTGAAAGCATCTAAGTGTGAAACCCACCTCAAGATGAGATTTCCCATGATTATATATCAGTAAGAGCCCTGAGAGATGATCAGGTAGATAGGTTAGAAGTGGAAGTGTGGCGACACATGTAGCGGACTAATACTAATAGCTCGAGGACTTATCCAAAGTAACTGAGAATACGAAGTGTTAAGGTTTTCTTGAGATTTGATAGATATTCAATTTTGAGTAGGTATTACTCAAAGTTAAGTGACGATAGCCTAGGAGATACACCTGTACCCATGCCGAACACAGAAGTTAAGCCCTAGAACGCCGGAAGTAGTTGGGGGTTGCCCCCTGTGAGATAAGGAAGTCGCTTAGCTTTAATCCGCCATAGCTCAGTTGGTAGTAGCGCATGACTGTTAATCATGATGTCGTAGGTTCGAGTCCTACTGGCGGAGTATGTAGACGTTCCAAGGGACGTCTTTTTTTATATTTCAGGGGTCATCTTGATTATTTTTTATTTAGCTCTTTATTAATATTTAATATCTTTTATAAGTTTGTTAGATTTGAATGTTTCATTTTAAGTATTTTTAATAGGTCTTATAAGTAATTCTTTAATGGATTTTGAGGTGTTGTAATCATTGTTCAGATAAGTTTTTTTTATTATAAAGTAGACTACCATAATTCCTACAGTGATTTCTTTTCATTATAGAAATTTTAGATCTTTTTTTGAAATGTAGGATTGTTGACCTGAACTGTTAATTTTTTTATCTGTTATTTATTTGGATATTCATTATAGTACATGATAGAAGTATCTTCCCAGGTTCTTCTATTTTTTTGTTATACTCATTTTATCAATAGAAATGGAGTCAAATAAAATGATTGAACAGATTTATGAACAATATCTTGATTTTTATGATGTTATTGAAAAGGAATATAGTTATTTAGTAGATAATGATTTAGAATGGGAAGTTTTTCATCTTCGATTTTTACTCTATTATTTAGTTCGGTACAAGCTTGATATTATGCATCCTTTATTTTCTTACCACTATAGAGCTTGCTACCGTTTGTACATTGAACAGTTATTGATTTCAAATGATTGGGTTGGGAGATAATTTATAAATTCCATATTTCCGAACGATTTCATAGTTTTTTTCTTTTCAAAATATAAATTTACAATATTTTTTTAATATTAATTTTCTAGTTTTCTCTAGTTCCCTAATGTTTCTGGTCTTTGGTCTTGAAAAAATTGAGAATCTTTATTATAATAAATTGTAAGATATAATTGTAGGTGAGATTCCTGCCATGTATGTGAGAAAGGAAGAGCCTAAGGGCTCAGACAAGATTATGACTTCAGTTGTTGTTGTAGGTACCCAGTGGGGTGATGAAGGTAAAGGGAAGATTACAGACTTCCTTTCAGCTAATGCAGAAGTGATTGCGCGTTACCAAGGTGGTGATAATGCTGGTCACACAATTGTGATTGATGGAAAGAAATTTAAGTTGCACTTGATTCCTTCTGGAATTTTCTTCCCTGAAAAAATTTCTGTCATTGGGAATGGGATGGTTGTAAATCCTAAGTCACTTGTGAAAGAGTTGAGCTATCTTCATGATGAAGGTGTTACAACAGATAATCTACGTATTTCTGATCGTGCGCATGTTATTTTGCCGTACCACATCGAGTTAGACCGTCTGCAAGAAGAAGCTAAGGGTGAAAATAAGATTGGTACTACTATCAAGGGTATCGGACCAGCTTATATGGATAAGGCTGCTCGTGTTGGAATCCGTATTGCGGATCTTTTAGATAAAGATATTTTCCGTGAGCGATTAGAACGTAACCTTGCTGAGAAGAATCGTTTGTTTGAAAAATTGTACGATAGTAACCCTATTTCAATTGATGATATTTTTGAAGAATATTATGAGTATGGTCAACAAATTAAGCAATATGTCACAGATACTTCGGTTATTTTAAATGATGCGCTTGATAATGGCAAACGTGTCCTATTTGAAGGTGCCCAAGGTGTCATGCTAGATATTGACCAAGGTACTTATCCATTTGTTACGTCATCAAACCCTGTTGCAGGTGGTGTGACGATCGGTTCAGGTGTTGGTCCAAGCAAGATTGACAAGGTTGTAGGTGTATGTAAGGCCTATACAAGTCGTGTAGGAGATGGTCCTTTCCCAACTGAGTTGTTTGATGAAGTGGGAGAACGCATTCGTGAAGTAGGTCATGAGTATGGTACGACAACAGGTCGTCCACGTCGTGTAGGTTGGTTTGACTCAGTGGTTATGCGTCATAGTCGCCGTGTTTCTGGAATTACGAATCTTTCTTTGAACTCTATCGACGTTTTGAGTGGTTTAGATACTGTGAAAATCTGTGTAGCTTATGATCTTGATGGTCAACGCATTGACTACTATCCAGCTAGTCTTGAACAATTGAAACGTTGTAAACCTATTTATGAAGAATTACCTGGTTGGTCAGAAGATATAACTGGAGTACGTACTTTGGAAGATCTTCCTGAAAATGCACGTAACTATGTTCGTCGTGTTAGCGAATTGGTTGGCGTTCGTATCTCTACTTTCTCAGTAGGTCCTGATCGTGAACAAACAAATATTTTAGAAAGTGTTTGGTCATAAGAGATTTTTTAAGATTTGTTTAAGATAGTTCAGCTATACTATAGACAGTTACAAGAAGACCTCCTAACTTGTTGTAACAAATATCCTAAACTTTTCTTTTTCATAATAATCTCCCTATAAAGTCACCGCATTCGGTGGCTTTTTTTTCAGTTGAAGAAAAAACAGTGGGCATTAAGTCTCTAGATTAAGTCTTGATTTGGTAGCCCCAGATCTACGAGTTTTCAACATTTTGGTACATTAGTTAAGGTTGTGAATGGAGAAAAGAAGTTTTGGTAAAAGGAGCTTTTTGAATTCTAAAATACCAACAAATCGTTTAATTGGCTAACACATCAAAGGCTTATAACTAAGCAAAAATGAGGTTGGGATTTTTGATCCCAGCCTCATCAGTGAACTATTTTCTTGAGAATTTGTAAGTTAGACAAACTTGAATTTTTTCTGAATCAGCTTACTTGATAAATTGATTGCCTGATTTATCACTTTGAAATAGCTTCATTTCATTCATAAAAGCATCTGCCTTTAGTTTATTTGTGATGATACTGACACTTGTTAGCTTATTTATTTTTTTCTCATGTGATGCCACACAAATAGGATTTTTAATTTTGATGGTTATCTTTACACAGTTAAAGGGACGCCTTTTAATGGTTAGTTGTTCAATATCTTGAAGTTTAAATTGATAATGTAATACGCTGTGGCCTCTATTGCTATAGGTATAATACTGAACAATATTGTTTTTATAAACTTCTAATTTTACTCCATTTATGAAAAGAGAATAGCCCAAAAACCATATAAGGAGGGGAGCATAAATTAGCACTATCGCCATAACAATCTTGTATGAAAAATCAGTATTATAAGCCATCAGGTACTTTAGAATCCAGAGAATCATAACAGATAAAGATATTATGGATGGCCCTCCTACTCTATTAAATGTATCTTTGTAAGGAGACATCAATATAAGTTTTGATTCATCCTGTAAACATTCTAATTGCATTAGTTATCCTTTCATCTTGTTTGTTATTTAAATCTCAGGATAATCATCTCTTGGAGACTTATAGTTAAAAATGTTTCAATAGATTTGGACATTCAGTATCAATTATCTCTATTACTTTCAGTTCATGATTTCTGATGTTTCTCTCAATTTTGCTACTATTATACTTTATTTAAAACTTTATTTCTACAATCCAGAGATAGATTACTATCTATAGAAAAGTTAGTTACTGCAAATATTACAGAGCTCTTTTTTTGTCTAGGAAAACATGCTATAATGATAGAATTGATAGGCGAGAAAAGAGAGAAGCTATGGATTATACAGTTGAAGAAAAAGAAGCATTTATGAGAGAGGCCTTAAAGGAGGCGAAGATTGCTTTAGAGCATGATGAAATCCCAATTGGTTGTGTAATTGTAAAGGATGGAGAAATCATTGGTCGGGGGCACAATGCGCGTGAGGAGTTGCAACGTGCGGTTATGCATGCGGAGATTATGGCCATAGAGAATGCTAATGTAAGGGAAGAGAGCTGGCGTTTGTTGGATTGCACACTTTTTGTGACTATAGAGCCTTGTGTGATGTGTAGCGGGGCGATTGGGCTAGCTCGCATCCCAAAGGTGGTCTATGGAGCTAAAAACCAGAAATTTGGTGCAGCTGGAAGTCTGTACGATATCTTGACAGACGAGCGTCTTAATCATCGTGTAGATGTTGAAACAGGGATTTTAGAGAGTGAATGTGCAGGCATTATGCAGGAATTTTTCAGAAATCGACGGAAAAAATAATTTCTCTTTTAAAATCTTGAGGAATGTGGTATAATAACTAATGGAGCAACAGTTCTGCGTGAAGCGGGTCAGGGGAGGAATCCAGCAGCCCTAAGCGATGTGAATTGTGTGCTCTTTTTTTGTACTTTAAAGAAAATAGTTTAAGTATGGCGAAATAGGAATGAGTTTGTTAATGAGAGGGAAAATAAGGGACATTTGAAATATCTTTAAATTTTTTTGTATGATTTTATTGTTTGCTTTTTGATAGGACACTTTTCTTTATTTTATATAGAAGATTTTTCGTGCTTTTTTCGAATAAATAAGATAAAATAGCCTAGAATAAATGATAATAGAAAAGAGAAGATTATGAAAATTCGTGGTTTTGAACTAGTTTCTAGTTTTACAGATGAGAGTTTGCTACCGAAGCGTGAGACAGCGCATGCGGCTGGGTACGACTTAAAGGTTGCGGAGCGTACAGTCATTGCACCAGGAGAAATCGTTCTCGTCCCAACTGGGGTCAAGGCCTATATGCAGCCGACAGAGGTTCTCTACCTCTATGATCGTTCTTCAAACCCTCGTAAAAAAGGTTTGGTCTTGATTAACTCTGTGGGTGTCATTGACGGAGACTATTATGGCAATCCAGGGAATGAGGGACATATCTTTGCACAGATGAAGAATATCACAGATCAAGAAGTTGTTCTTGAAGTTGGGGAACGTGTAGTTCAGGCTGTCTTTGCACCTTTCTTGATTGCAGATGGAGACGAGGCAGACGGAGTTCGTACTGGTGGATTTGGATCGACCGGGCACTAAGATGAAGATTATCTTTGTACGTCACGGGGAACCAGATTATAGTATGCTTGATAAACTTGAAAATCCGCGACTCTATAGTGGTTTTGGTCGTGATTTAGCACCATTGACAGGAAAAGGTCGCAGTCTGGCAAAAGAAGTTGCTAAAACTGCATGTTTTGGAAAGGCAGAGATTATTATTTCATCGTCTGTGACGAGGGCTTTAGAAACAGCACATTATATAGCGGTTGAAACAGGATTGGACTTATTTGTGGAGCCGTTTTTTCATGAGTGGCGTCCAGACTTAGATGGCACTAACTCTGATTTAACTAGTGTATTGGTAGCTCATGAATATTATCTCAAACATCAAGGAGGTTTATCTGAAGATTCTCCTTATCGCTATGAAACTGATCTAGAGATGCGTCATCGTTTTTTAAGTGCTTTGGAAAAATATAAAAATTATAAAACTATTATCATTGTAACTCACGGAATGCTCATGCGCCAATTTGTACCAGACGAGAAGATTGATTTTTGCCAAGTGATTGAGTGTGAGATAGAGATTTAGAAAGAGGTTTATTATCGCAAAGAAAAAGGCGACATTTGTGTGTCAAAATTGTGGGTATAATTCCCCTAAATATCTGGGACGTTGTCCAAACTGTGGGTCTTGGTCTTCCTTTGTAGAAGAGGTTGAGGTTGCCGAGGTCAAAAATGCGCGTGTGTCCTTGACAGGGGAGAAAACCAAGCCCATGAAACTGGCTGAAGTGACCTCCATCAATGTCAATCGAACAAAGACTGAAATGGAGGAGTTCAACCGTGTACTCGGTGGGGGTGTGGTACCAGGAAGTCTTGTACTCATTGGTGGGGATCCAGGGATTGGGAAATCAACCCTGCTCTTACAAGTCTCAACCCAGCTGTCTCAAGTGGGGACAGTTCTCTATGTCAGTGGTGAGGAGTCTGCCCAGCAAATCAAACTCCGTGCAGAGCGTTTAGGTGATATTGATAGCGAGTTTTATCTCTATGCAGAGACCAATATGCAGAGCGTACGGGCAGAAATAGAGAGAATTCAGCCAGATTTTCTCATCATCGACTCTATCCAGACCATCATGTCTCCTGAGATTTCTGGAGTTCAAGGTTCTGTGTCTCAGGTGCGTGAGGTGACTGCAGAACTCATGCAGCTGGCCAAAACCAATAACATTGCCATCTTTATTGTAGGGCATGTGACCAAGGAAGGAACCTTGGCGGGTCCTCGTATGTTGGAGCATATGGTGGATACGGTGCTTTACTTTGAAGGGGAACGCCACCATACCTTCCGTATCTTGAGAGCAGTCAAAAATCGTTTTGGCTCGACAAATGAAATTGGGATTTTTGAGATGCAATCAGGTGGCTTGGTTGAGGTGCTCAATCCGAGTCAAGTTTTCCTAGAAGAACGTTTAGATGGAGCAACTGGTTCGTCCATCGTGGTGACCATGGAAGGAACCCGTCCTATTCTTGCGGAGGTTCAGGCCTTGGTAACACCGACTATGTTTGGGAATGCCAAGCGGACTACAACAGGTCTTGACTTCAATCGCGCTAGCTTGATTATGGCTGTTTTGGAGAAACGGGCAGGTTTGCTTCTCCAAAATCAGGATGCCTATCTCAAATCTGCTGGTGGTGTCAAATTGGATGAGCCTGCTATTGATTTGGCAGTTGCGGTTGCTATAGCTTCGAGCTATAAGGACAAGCCAACCAATCCTCAGGAATGTTTTGTAGGAGAATTAGGTTTGACTGGAGAAATTCGGCGTGTAAATCGTATCGAGCAACGCATCAATGAAGCAGCAAAACTTGGATTTACAAAAATCTATGTACCGAAAAATTCCTTGACAGGAATCAAACCACCTAAGGAAATTCAGGTGATTGGAGTGACGACTATCGGAGAAGTCTTGAAAAAAGTATTTGCCTAATAGTCTTACTCAGTTTTAGATTGCAAAACACTTTATAGCTAATATTTATTAAAAACAAGGAGGAATTTCTGATGAAATTTTCTATGGATAGTCAAATGCAATTTCCTTTGGTAGAGTTATCGCTCAACCAAGGAGAAACAGTCTTTATTCAGCGCGGTAGCATGGTTTACCACACACCTAATGTCAGCCTCAATACCCAACTTAATGCGAGTGGTTCTGGTTTGGGGCGTTTTGTCAAAGCTGTGGGACGCTCTATGGTTTCTGGTGAAAGTACCTTCATTACTCAAGCTATTGCAGAGTCTGACAACGGACATCTTGCTTTAGCACCAGATACTCCTGGTCAAGTGATTGCTCTTGAGCTAGGTGAAAAGCAGTATCGATTGAATGATGGGGCTTTTCTGGCTCTTGATGGGACGGCTTCCTATACTATGGAGAGTCAGTCTATTGGGAAAGCTCTGTTCGGAGGGCAAGGCGGTCTCTTTGTAATGACCACCCAAGGCCAGGGAACTCTCTTGGCCAATGCTTTTGGGTCTATCAAGAAAATTGAGCTACAAAACCAAGAAATAACCATCGACAATGCCCATGTGGTAGCTTGGAGTCAATCTTTGGACTATCATATCCACTTAGAAAATGGCTTCTGGCAGTCTATTGGTACAGGCGAAGGAGTGGTGAATACCTTCCGAGGTACCGGTGAGGTCTATGTACAAAGTCTCAATCTTCAAAGCTTTGCAGGCTCTCTTAACAAGTATATTCAAAAAGGTTCATAATAATAAAAAAACTAGGGCAGAAACCCAAGCTAGAAGCTGGATGTCTCTGTCCTGGTTTTTTAATAGGGAGGTTGACAGCTGACAAATACTCTTAAAAATGATAAGATAGGAGAAATATTTGATTATCAAATTTTTAAAGGGGGAAATCGTGTCGTATTTTGAACAGTTTATGCAAGCCAACCAGGCTTATGTTGCCCTGCATGGGCAGTTAAATCTGCCAATCAAGCCGAAAACAAGAGTAGCCATTGTGACTTGTATGGACTCACGTCTGCACGTTGCACAAGCTTTGGGGTTAGCACTTGGAGATGCTCACATTTTACGGAATGCAGGCGGTCGAGTGACAGACGATATGATTCGCTCACTCGTGATTTCTCAGCAACAAATGGGAACAAGAGAGATAGTGGTTCTTCACCATACAGACTGTGGTGCACAGACTTTTCAAAACGAAGAGTTTCAAGAACATTTAAAAACTGAATTAGGGGTTGATGTCTCGGGTCAAGATTTTCTCCCTTTTCAAGACGTTGAGGAGAGTGTTCGTGAGGATATGCAGTTACTTCGAGAATGCCCATTGATTCCAGATGATGTGGTTATTTCAGGGGCTGTTTATGATGTGGATACAGGCAGTATGAGAGAGGTATACTAACTTTTCCTTTGTGAGTTCCTATCTTCCTATGAGATAGAATGTCTAAGTTATCACATTTCAGCTTGAATATAAGGAATATAAATGAGCACAAGACAAGGGGATAAATGTCCATTCTTGTCTTATTTTTTATTGAAAAATCAAGAAAAAAGCGCTACAATGGTAGTTGGAAAAATGTTGTGAAAAAACACAAGTGATACATAAATACTGGAGGAAATCATGTCTTTTTCTGATTTAAAGCTGTTTGCCCTTTCTTCAAATAGAGAATTGGCAAAGCGTGTGGCGCAAGAGATTGGGATAGAGTTGGGAAAATCGACTGTACGTCAATTTTCAGATGGAGAAATTCAAGTTAATATCGAAGAATCGATCCGTGGAAAACACGTCTTTATCCTACAATCAACTAGCTCACCTGTAAATGACAATCTGCTAGAAATTTTGATTATGGTAGATGCTTTGAAACGCGCCAGTGCAGAATCTGTCAACGTTGTTATGCCTTACTATGGCTATGCACGTCAGGATAGAAAAGCGAGAGCGCGTGAGCCAATCACTTCAAAACTTGTGGCAAATATGCTAGAAGTGGCTGGAGTGGATCGTTTGTTGACGATTGACTTGCATGCTGCACAGATTCAGGGATTCTTTGATATTCCTGTCGATCACTTGATGGGTGCTCCTTTGATTGCAGACTACTTTGAGCGTCGTGGCATGGTTGGTTCTGACTATGTGGTTGTCAGTCCGGACCATGGTGGGGTGACTCGTGCTCGTAAATTGGCAGAGTTTTTGAAAACTCCGATTGCCATTATTGATAAACGTCGTAGCGTGGACAAGATGAATACCAGTGAAGTGATGAACATCATTGGTAAGGTAGAAGGCAAGACTTGTATCTTGATTGACGATATGATCGATACAGCTGGAACTATTTGCCATGCGGCGGATGCTCTTGCAGAAGCTGGTGCTGTCGAAGTTTACGCAAGCTGTACGCACCCAGTTCTTTCAGGGCCTGCTATGGATAATATCCAAAAATCAGCTATTAAAAAATTAGTTGTTTTGGATACTATCTACCTACCAGAAGAGCGTTTAATTGATAAGATTGAGCAAATCTCTATTGCACATCTCTTGGCAGATGCTATCATCCGTATCCATGAAAAACGTCCTCTATCTCCATTATTTAGTATTGAGAAAAAAATCTAACGAATTCGTTGGATCAGACAAAACTCCTAACAAAGTGATAGGCCTTGTTGGGAGTTTTCTTAATTAGATCAGAAAAATGTGAAAATTTCACTAATTGTTCGTTTTTTAGTCCATTTTTTTCCTTAATTCTTCGAGAATATTGCTTGTTTTTTAAGAATATAATAAATTTTACTCGTTTTTTACCAGAAATTTTAAAAATACTTTAAGAAATAGCTTGACAACTCTAATATATGTGATATAATTTGAGTTAATAAGGATTATCCTTATAATTAAAATTAAACTTAAAGAGGAGATAAAACAATGAAAAAAGTTTTATTGGCATCAGTAGCAGCTCTTGCAGTATTCTCAGCAGCAGCTCCAGTTTTTGCACAAGGAGAAAACCCAGCTTCTTCTAACCAATTGATCCAAAAGAAATATGTTTCTGAACGTGATATTGCAGATCAAGCTTATGCATACGTAGAAGCTCACCCAGAAGATATCGCAGCAGCTGTTGAAAAAGAACCTTCAGTGATTGCAGCTCGTGCAGAACTTGCTAAAGCTCAAGCAATCGTTGGTCACACTCATGAAAAAGCTGTAGCAACTGCTAAAGCTAACCTTGATGAAGTTTTGGCTGACGCAACAAATTCACAACGTAACCGTGCAATCCAATACTTGCAAGAAACATACCGTAACGCAGCTAAAGCTCAAGGTAACTACTGGAACGACCCAACTGGTGTTGAAGATAACAAACCTAACCCAACTCGTATCGCTGAAGACCAAGCTAACCAAACAGGTAAAGCTGCATCTGCTGACCAAGCACCAGCTGATCAAGCAGCACAACCAGAACCTGGTAAACCAGGTGCTGTAGACCAAGCTAAAAAAGCAGACGATGCTGCTAAAAAAGCAGGCGCAAATGCTAAAGCAGGTCAAAAAGCTCTTCCAAAAACACACGCTGCTAAATAATTTTATTTAAAAAGTAGCCAATCACTGAAACTTGGTTTCAGTGATTTTTTTGGTAAAAAATGAGGAGGAAAAGATGAGTAGACGTTCTACGACAAAGAAATCACCAATTACTAAAATAATTGCTTCAATCGTTGCAGTAGCTATCGTTGCTTTGGGAGGCTTCTTTATCTATAAAAGCTTCCTAGCTCCAAGTGGAGATAAGCTAAATGATGCAAAGGTTACTCAGGAAGCTCCAAAGCAAACTTATACTACTAGTGAGGAAGAAAAGGAATATCTTGCTAATAAGTTTAAAGGATTGCTCGCAACAAACTCTGAGACGGTTGGTTACGTATATATTCCTGGTACCCAGTTAGATGAACCAGTTGTTCAAACAACGGATAATGCGACTTATTTAGATAAGCGCTTTGATGGCGTTAATGAGCCTTTAATGGGTACAGTCTTTATGGATGCTGATAACAAGAAGGACTTTAGTGATCGATTGACTTGGTTATTTGGTCACGCTCGTGGTAGTAAAGTGCCTGACCACCGCATGTTTAAAGATGTGAATTACTTCAGTCGCCAGGAATATTTTGATGAACACCCTTATGTTGTCATTGAAACTCCAGAGAGAAAGTATTATTATGAAGCTGTTGCTATGATTATTGTTCCAGAAGAAACAGCTTTTTACCGTACTTCTTTTGATGATGATGCGGATTTTGAGAAACAGCTAAATATTATTTATGATACTGCAGAGGTTAAGAAACCAAATGTTAAGGTATCAGCTAAGGATAAATATCTTGTTCTTTCTACTTGTCGTGAAGAAGATGATACGATTCGTGCCAATCTCTACCTTCGACAAATTCCTGACTCAGAGATGAGTGACTTTGTCAAACAACATGGAGAAAGCCTTCAGTATAAACCAACAAGAGAATAATCTTTAAATAAAATTTTTATGAATCCTCCTCAAATTAAATGAAATTGTTTAATTTTGGGAGGATTTTTTGATTTTATAGTAAATTTCTGCAAACCCTTTCAAAATATGCTATACTGATGAAAAAGGAGGGTTTTTATGACTCAAGAATTTATCAATCCAAGTGATGGCGTGATCCGTCAGTATCTAGAAACCAGTAAAACTCTAGCAGTAGTGGGCTTGTCTGACCGTGAGGAAACAACTAGCAATCGAGTGACAAAGGAAATGCAGGCTCGTGGCTATAAAATCATACCAGTAAACCCTAAGGCTGCAGGTGGGGAAATCTTGGGAGAAAAGGCTTATGCTAGTCTGGCTGAGATTCCTTTCCCTGTAGATATCGTTAATGTCTATCGTCGTAGTGAGTTTCTACCAGATGTGGCACGAGATTTTCTCAAGGCTGATGCTAAGATTTTCTGGGCGCAACTAGGACTTGAAAGTCTAGAAGCGGAAGAAATCTTGCGTTCTGGAGGTTGCGATGATATCGTGATGAACCGTTGTATTAAGAGAGAACATACACGCTTAATTCTTGAACAATAAAAGAGGCTGGGACAAAAGTCCTAGCCTCTCAATTGTCTTTGGATTGTCGAGTAAGACGCAGTGATTGAGTGGGCTCTACTAAGCTGATTTCATCAGCTTTTACAGCCCTACTCAACTGTGCGGAGGTGGGATGACGAAATCGAATTCTAACGAATTACCGATTTCTGTCCCACTCTCTTTGTCTTAGAAAATACCGATGAGCATTTGCATACCAAGGCTGGTTAGAATGATAGCAATCCAGCAGAGAGCTCCAAGCAGAATGGATTTACCGCTGGACTTAATCATAGCAATGAGATTGGTTTTGAGGCCGATAGCGCTCATGGCCATGATGATGAGGAATTTAGATAGTTGCTTGAGAGGTGCAAAGAAGTTATTGCTGACACCGAAAGAAGTGAGAATGGTGGTTAGCAGAGAAGCTAGGATGAAGTAGAGAATGAAAACAGGGAAGATTTTTTTAAGTTTTACCCCTTGGTTGTTTCCTTGTTGACGACTTTGCCAGTAAGAGAGGAAGAGAGTGATAGGGATAATAGCTAGAGTACGGGTCAATTTGACAATAGTGGCAGACTCAAGAGTGTTTGTATTGTATAGACTATCCCAGGCACTAGCAGTGGCTGTTACAGAGGAAGTATCGTTGACCGCAGTTCCTGCAAAGAGGGAGAAACCTTCGTTTGATAGATGAAGCCAGGTTCCTAGGGTTGGAAAGATAAGTGCGGCCAAGACATTGAAGAAAAAGATAACAGAAATGGCTTGTGCGACTTCTTTTTCCTTGGCATGGATGACAGGAGCAGTCGCTGCAATGGCAGAACCGCCACAGATAGAGGAACCAACACCGATCAAGGTAGCTAGCTTTGTATCTAGGTCAAAAAAGCGCTGGAAAAGATAGGCAACAATCAAGGCTATAGAAATGGTGGATAGAATGACAGGGAGCGAAGATTTTCCTACTGCAAAAACTTGAGAGATATTGAGTCCAAACCCAAGCAAGATAACAGCATACTGAAGCAGTTTTTTGGAGCTATAAGTCAAGCCGGCTTCCAGTTGTGTATAGGAAGTGAGAAATGGGTGGAGAATCATGCCAATAAAGATGGCAAAAACAGGTGCTCCCACAACAGGCAGAAAGCCTCCTAGAACCCAAGAGATGATAGAAATGATCAGACAGGCTAACAGTCCTGCCCAATTTTTTGATAGAAATGACATAAAAACCTCCGAAAATAAATACTCCTTATTATAATCTTATCTCGAAGAAAAGTAAAGTTTAATAATTATTTGACAAGTTTCTCTCATTATGTGATTAGAACTGTAACGAAGTCTTGGTAAAAACAGAAATACCAGAGCTCCACCTCTGGTATTTCTGTTTGTCTAGTCATATTAAAACTAAACTCAGGTTATATTTTTTTGTCGCACTTATCTAACCACTTTCTGACTATCCACTCAGAAATGACATTACCGATCTAGTAATCAATAATGGTGCTAGAATAGTTGTAACGAAGATTAGCAAAACCGTATTTTACAAAGGTATACTCTGTAATATTTAAATCCTTATTAAATCAACGTTTCTAAAGAAAAAGTAGCTGTAAATATTATATATACAGCGTATTGTTAAACCAAGACGGTACCAAAAATTAAGGTTTCGGAGCTTATAAAATAAAGAAAGATGTCTCAATCAGTTGAGCTTTTTTTATTACCATTTTGTAGCAAAGTGACATAGTCGCTTTTTGTGTGGAATAGGTGAGATAAAAAAACAGTGTTTCGTTTTTGGTCGATGAAGTAGAGTAAAACATACTGACCAATAATTTTTCCTCGTGTAGGGAACTTACTGTTAATCTTTACACCAATTTTTTCATCGGCGTCAAAACCAGCCTCAGGAAAGACTTCTAAACTTTTTAAGCCATCTAAAATTTTACCCACAGTATTTTTAGCAGACTGAGATGATAAAAGAACAGTAGTGATGTAATCATGAATACTGTCAATAGCTTGGCTCACTTCATCAGAAATAATTACTTTATAAGCCATAGCGTGCCCTCATACTGTCTAGGGAAGTCCCTTTTCCTGCTTCATATTCTCTTAAGGCTCGTTCGGATTGAGCTTGTAATTCCTCAATCAACTGTTCACGGTGTAAATCTTCTGCAGTCTTGATTGGCAAGTCCTGTTCGAGGACAATCTGCTCTATAAAAAGAGTGATAGCATCCGTCATGGTCATTCCTTTTTCCTTGATAATGGCTCTAGCTTGTTCCATTGCTAACTCATTGATTTTAAAATTGTATTGCTTAACAAGTGATCTAGTCATGGTATATCTCCGTTCTATATCGTGTATAGCCAGTATATATTTTTTGAACTTTTTTTGCAAGAAAAAACTCTTGAATATAATCCAAGAGTGAAACGAATAGAACCAGTGGTGGAGCGGGTTCTTTACAGCCTAAAGCTGAAAGTAGTGCCGAACCTGAAGCTGAATTATCAGTAACATTTAAGCAAACTGTTACCAGTCGCCCGACATCATCTTATCCTTAGTTATAAATTTAGGATAAATAAGAGAGAATATCAACAATAATTCTTATTACAACCAACTGTCCTGTACCTTTGTTTGATTTTCTTGTTTTTGAATAAATTGTCTGACTGTATCTTTCAAATGTTTCTACAATTCAAGAATCTGACTAAATTCATTTAGACTAGCCTGATTATCTTCGTTTACTTTTTTTGTGATCTGATTTATATTGACCCCTATCCGATTTATTTCCTTACGCAACTTCTCAATACTCGTCGAAAATCTCCTAATACGTTGTCATATTCGGCTTACCTAACTTTAGTTATGCTTTAACCTCGATTCTTAGTTTCATGAGATTTTCATTGAGTATTCTAAAAACATAGTGTTGTAATAAATTTAAATGAACATACATCAGTTGCTTATGCTAGTGTGATTTTGCGGTCAGAGAGCTTTTGTAGTATAATAGACATATGTTCTTTAAGCAAGGAGGGTATCTATGGACTTAACCAAGCGCTTTAATAAACAATTAGATAAGATTCAAGTTTCCTTGATTCGTCAGTTTGACCAGGCTATTTCAGAGATTCCTGGGGTTCTACGTCTGACATTGGGAGAGCCTGACTTCACAACTCCAGACCATGTCAAGGAGGCGGCTAAGCGAGCCATTGACCAAAATCAATCCTACTATACAGGGATGAGTGGTTTGTTGACCTTGCGCCAGGCAGCTAGTGATTTTGTAAGAGAAAAATACCAGCTAGACTATAATCCAGAGAATGAAATCTTGGTCACAATTGGTGCAACAGAGGCTCTATCAGCTACTTTGACAGCTATTTTAGAAGAGGGTGACAAGGTTCTCTTGCCAGCTCCTGCCTATCCTGGTTATGAACCAATTGTCAATCTAGTTGGTGCAGAGATTGTCGAGATTGATACGACTGAGAACGGTTTTGTCTTAACTCCTGAAATGCTGGAGAAGGCAATCTTGGAGCAGGGTGACAAGCTCAAGGCAGTTATTCTCAACTATCCAGCCAATCCTACAGGAATTACCTATAGTCGCGAACAGTTGGAGGCCTTGGCTGACGTTTTACGTAAGTATGAGATTTTCGTTGTCTGTGATGAGGTCTATTCAGAATTAACCTATACAGGGGAAAATCATGTATCGCTAGGCACTATGCTGAGAGATCAGGCTATTATCATCAACGGTCTATCCAAATCCCATGCTATGACAGGTTGGCGTTTAGGTTTTATCTTTGCTCCAGCAAATTTCACAGCCCAGTTAATCAAGAGTCATCAGTACTTGGTCACTGCCGCAAATACCATGGCTCAACATGCTGCGGTAGAAGCCTTGACGGCTGGTAAGAACGATGCAGAGCCGATGAAGAAGGAGTATACCCAACGTCGGGACTACATTATCGAGAAGATGACTGACCTTGGTTTTGAGATTATCAAACCAGATGGTGCTTTTTATATCTTTGCTAAGATTCCAACAGGCTACAATCAAGATTCCTTTGCTTTTCTAAAAGATTTTGCTCAGAAGAAGGCTGTTGCCTTTATCCCTGGTGCAGCTTTTGGTCAATATGGAGAAGGTTATGTGCGCTTGTCTTATGCAGCTAGTATGGAAACCATCAGAGAGGCTATGAAACGTCTTGAGGAGTACATGAGAAAAGCATGATTCAGTCTATTACGAGTCAGGGGTTGGTGCTCTACAATCGTAATTTTCGTGAGGATGACAAGCTAGTCAAGATTTTTACAGAGCAGGTCGGTAAGCGCATGTTTTTTGTCAAACATGCTGGTCAATCCAAACTTGCTCCAGTTATTCAACCTTTGGTGCTGGCTCGTTTTCTTTTGCGAATCAATGATGATGGGCTTAGTTATATTGAAGACTATCATGAGGTGATGACCTTTCCAAAAATCAATAGTGATCTCTTTGTCATGGCCTATGCGACCTATGTGGCAGCTCTGGCAGATGCTAGTTTGCAGGACAATCAACAGGATGCTCCCTTGTTTGCTTTTTTACAAAAGACTTTAGAGTTGATGGAAGAGGGTCTGGATTATCAAGTTTTGACCAATATTTTTGAAATTCAGATTTTGACACGTTTTGGGATCGGTCTTAACTTTAATGAGTGTGTTTTTTGCCATCGGGTGGGTCAGGCTTTTGATTTTTCTTTCAAATATGGCGCTTGCTTATGTCCTGAGCATTATCATGAGGATGAGAAACGTTGTCATCTGAATCCAAACATTCCCTATCTGCTCAATCAATTTCAAGCTATTAACTTTGAGACTTTAGAGACTATTTCTCTCAAGTCTGAAATCAAGCAAGAATTGCGTCAGTTCATGGATCAAATTTATGAAGAATACGTAGGAATTCACCTAAAATCAAAGAAATTTATTGATTCCCTAGCCGATTGGGGACAATTACTAAAAGAGGAAGACAAATGAAAAAAATCGCAGTAGATGCAATGGGTGGCGATTATGCACCTCAAGCTATTGTAGAGGGAGTCAATCAAGCCCTTGCTGACTTTTCAGATATTGAGATTCAACTTTACGGAGATGAAAGTAAAATTAAGCAATATCTAACAGCTACAGAACGCGTCAGCATTATCCATACAGATGAAAAAATTGATTCGGATGACGAGCCAACAAAAGCCATTCGTAAGAAGAAAAATGCCAGTATGGTCTTGGCGGCCAAGGCTGTCAAGGACGGTGAGGCTGATGCCGTGCTCTCTGCAGGAAATACCGGTGCTTTGCTAGCGGCAGGATTTTTCATCGTTGGTCGCATCAAGAATATTGACCGACCTGGACTTATGTCAACCTTACCAACAGTTGATGGGAAAGGTTTTGATATGCTAGACCTCGGTGCCAATGCAGAAAACACAGCCCATCACCTTCATCAATATGCCATCCTAGGTTCTTTCTACGCTAAAAATGTTCGTGGAATTGCAAAACCACGAGTTGGTTTGCTTAATAATGGGACAGAGAGCAGCAAGGGAGATCCACTCCGCAAGGAGACTTATGACTTGCTAGCAGCTGATGAGAGTTTGAACTTTGTCGGTAATGTGGAAGCGCGTGATTTGATGGAGGGTGTTGCAGATGTTGTCGTGGCAGACGGTTTCACGGGAAACGCTGTGCTAAAATCCATCGAAGGTACAGCCATGGGAATCATGGGCTTACTTAAAAATGCTATTACAGGTGGCGGTTTGCGAGCTAAATTAGGTGCTCTTCTTCTCAAGGATAGCCTTAGAGGTTTGAAAAAGCAGCTTAACTATTCAGATGTTGGGGGTGCAGTCTTGTTTGGTGTTAAGGCGCCTGTTGTCAAGACTCATGGTTCAAGTGATGCCAAGGCTGTGTACAGTACGATTCGTCAGATTCGTACCATGCTAGAAACAGACGTAGTTGCTCAAACTGCGCGTGAATTTTCAGGAGAATAATATATATGACAGAAAAAGAAATTTTTGATCGTGTCGTGACCATTATCCAAGAACGTCAAGGAGAAGACTTTGTAGTCACAGAGGCCTTGAGCTTGAAGGATGATCTGGATGCTGATTCGGTAGATTTGATGGAATTCGTACTAACTATTGAGGATGAATTTGGAATTGAAATCAGTGATGAAGAAATCGACCATCTTCAAAGTGTGGCAGATGTATTGAAAGCCATTAAAGATAAAATCTAACATATAGCAACATGCAAGTCATGTTGTTTTTTTATTTCTCGAAAAAAGATAAGATTTTAAAATTTTACAGTTGATACTCAATGAAAATCAAAGATCAAACTAGAAAGCTAGCCGCAGGCTGTACTTGAGTACGGCAAGGTGAAGCTGACGTGGTTTGAAGAGATTTTCGAAGAGTATGAGTTTACGAATAAAGAGATGAGAACAAAAAAGGAGGATTACTGATGTATGTGACAGGTCTTTATCCGTGGTTGATCAAGTGGTTTTTAAAATAAATTTGATTTAATTGTTTATTTTAAAATGATTTCTCGAATATATAAGTGAGAAGAAAAGGAAGGAGATTGCTTCATGTTTATGCCAATCATGTATCCATGGTTAATTAAGTGGTTTTTAAAATAA
>NZ_JVFV01000018.1 GCF_001073085.1 Streptococcus pseudopneumoniae | reverse complement strand
GATTGGTAGACTGAAAGCGACGAATATCTCCCAATTCGCCAATGATAGATGTCGCTGTGGTTTCTGCGATGCCAGGAATTAACCGTAAGATATCATACTCTGGTAAAGGCTGAGCTAGAGCTACCATGTCGTTTAAGACAACTTGTCTGCGTTCAGAAAGACGAAGCCATTCTTGGGCATAGTAACGAACCTCTTCAAGCATTGGAGAGGTTTTCTTGACCGCACAAAAAGATTGTTTAGCGAGTTTTATAAGTTTATCAGTCAGGTAAGCAATACGCTTTTCAGAGATGCGTTTGGAAGTAGATTGACGGATAATCTCACACAAGTCACTTTGAGATAGGCTTAATACAAACTCTTTGCATGGGAAAGCCATCACTAAGTTCCAATATTGTTCTCCAGTTGGTGTGGATAAGAGATTTTCCCATTCAGGAAAGGTGACTTGAAGGACCTTGTGCAGACGGTTTTTAGCTCGAACAAGATCTTCAGTCATATTTTGATAGAAACGGCTTAAATCAGGCAGGTGTTGATAAATTTCTTCCTGCACGCAAGTTGGTTTACGATTGTGCACAAGCTGAGATTTAGCCAACTTTTCAGCGTCAATTTTATCTGTTTTACGAACTCGCAGACTGTCCAGTTGCTTCTTAGCTTCCAGTGGATTTAGCCGTGTATAAGCTGTAACCACATTCCTCAAGAAGAAAGGCCTGAAGACGTCGAGAATAGACGCCTGTGGCCTCAAATATAATCTCAGGGTTATGAACGACTTTCAAGTCCCCCAACAGGCGATTGAATCCAATGGCATCATTGAGCATGGTGTAGCCATGAACCTTTTCGCCGTTGACTAAAATTGCTACCTCAGAACTTGTTTTACTTGCATCAATTCCAAATACTGTACGCATGACATTACCTCTTTTGTCTTGAATAATTCCATGTTTTAGTGATTTTATTTTCAATACGCGACGTTTAGCGTCCCACATATTTTAGACGAAGATTGAGGTCGATGAAAAGATTACGAATGAGTTCTTCCATCCCTTCAGCGACACGAAAACGATTGATGGTGCGATAGCTGAC
>NZ_JVFV01000017.1 GCF_001073085.1 Streptococcus pseudopneumoniae | reverse complement strand
ACTTCGATATTGATTATAGATCACTTTTCGTCTATACTTAGGGGTGAACACAATGTGATATAACACATCCATTTTGTGTGTGATAAACTATGTGCTTTTTGAGCCATATTTTTCTCCTTTCGCTTTACAATTGGCTTGAACACCTTAATTGTATCGCGTTTGGAGTTTTTTGGTATAACCTTCGATGCGCACCCGCATAGCGGGTGGTTCTTTTGTCTCGCACCTAACGGAGCGAGACGGACTGAAAGTCACATAATAGGATTGGTTTGACTGTTAAGTCAAACCATGGCATACGTAGTATATCATGCAATTTTACATATTTTATACCAGTATTTTAACACGATTTTAGTTTATAGACAATATTTTTGTAAATATTTGTTTGCACACTGGTTATTTTCTGCTTTTATTCCTTGTATTATGGTAGATAAACGAGGTAAAACATGGAACCTATTCAATTAAAAAAATATATCGGTCAAAAAATTCGTACCATTCGCAAAGAAAAAAGATTAAGTCAACAAAAGCTCAGTGAAAAGGCTGGTGTGGGTATAGATTATATTTCCAACCTTGAAACAAAGGGTTCAAATATAAAGATTGATACACTTGAAAAGATTATCACAGCTCTTAATATCACACCATCAGAGCTATTTGAAAGCCGTATAACCCAAAAGAATCCACATCTAGAGTTATTAGCTGATCAATTAACTCAACTCCCACAAACGAGTCAAGAACAGCTATTAGAAGCCTTCCAATTACTAATAAAAACCGTGAAAGAAAAACCAAACCGCTAAGATTTGAATCCTAGCGGTCATTTTTTCATTCGTTCAATTTTCTTTCCTTATAACATGTAAATTTGTTGTGATACGAATAACGCTTCATCGCCTTGTATCAGTCTAAAGTTAATTTTCTATCATCAACATCAACAATTGTTAAAAATCACTAACTTTTGCCATTGTTCAGTATCAAGGAGTTCTGATGCTCCACCACCGCGTCACAAATACATCCACTAACACAAAAAGGTGACAGAGCCACCTTTTTGTTAACGTTTCAGTTTTGTTCCTTTTTCTACAAAATCAGGATTTTATAGAGACTAGCGGGCTGAAATTATTTTTCTGTAAGTGCAGCCAATCCTGGAAGAACTTTACCTTCAAGAAGTTCCATTGATGCTCCACCACCAGTAGAGATCCATGAGAACTTGTCTGCACGACCAAGGTTGATAGCTGCGGCAGCTGAATCACCACCACCGATGATTGATTTAACGCCTGGTTGTTTCACGATAGCGTCCATTACACCGATTGTACCAGCTTGGAAGTCAGGGTTTTCAAATACACCCATAGGTCCGTTCCATACAACTGTTTTAGCACCAGTCAAAGCTTCGTCAAATTTAGCGATAGATTTTGGACCGATGTCAAGACCAAGGAAACCTGGGTCAACTGCTTCACCTTCAGTGTCTTTCACTTCAGTGTAGTCAGCAAATGCGTTCGCTTCTTTTGAGTCAACTGGCAAGATCAATTTGCCGTTTGCTTTTTCAAGAAGAGCTTTCGCAACATCCAATTTATCTTCTTCTACAAGTGAGTTACCGATTTCGATACCTTGTGCTTTGTAGAATGTGTAAGTCATACCACCACCGATAAGAACTTTATCAGCTTTTTCAAGCAAGTTTTCGATAACACCGATCTTGTCTGAAACTTTTGAACCACCAAGGATAGCCACGAATGGACGTTCTGGAGCTTCAACTGCTTCTTGGATGTAAGCAATTTCGTTTTCAAGAAGGAATCCAGCGACTGCTTTTTCAACGTTTGCTGAGATACCAACGTTAGATGCGTGTGCACGGTGAGCAGTACCGAATGCATCGTTTACGAAGATACCATCTCCAAGTGATGCCCAGTATTTACCAAGTTCAGGATCGTTTTTAGATTCTTTCTTACCGTCAACATCTTCAAAACGAGTGTTTTCAACCAAAAGAACTTGTCCATCTTCAAGAGCGTTGATAGCCGCTTCCAATTCAGCACCACGAGTAACACCTGGAAGGAATGTAACTTCTTGACCCAATTTAGCAGCCAAGTCAGCAGCTACAGGAGCAAGTGATTTACCAGCTTTGTCTGCTTCTTCTTTTACACGTCCAAGGTGAGAGAAGAGGATTGCACGTCCACCTTGTTCAAGGATGTACTTGATAGTTGGAAGAGCTGCAGTGATACGGTTGTCATTAGTAATCACGCCATCTTTTACAGGAACGTTGAAGTCAACACGAACGAGAACTTTTTTCCCTTTCAACTCAACGTCTTTAACAGTCAATTTTGCCATTTGGAAAGACTCCTTAATTTTTTTTACGTGTTAATTATATCACAAAATCAATAAAAGAGATAGCAAAACCTTAAACTTTTATCCACAACAATTTTTCTCGATTAAATCAGGACAGTGCTTGTAACTACGACAGAATACTCTACCATTTTTATTCTCCTCCCCTATACAAAAAGATTTGACTCTTAAAAGTCAAATCTTTTTCATTAATATGAAGTCAGTGTTAGATACACTCTCTATCTTAATCTTCTTTTTTCTTTTGAGTTAGCAAGCCAAAACCACTTAAAACTCCGACCAAGCCAAGGGCAAGAAGATTTGCATCTACTTCTGTACCTGTACTTGGAAGTTGTTTTCCTTCAGTTTTTTCAACTTGTGCTTCTGTTTTTGCTGGTTCTTGCTTCGCTGCTTGGCTTGCTTGAACTGGCGAAACGGATGTTTCAGCCTTAGGTTCTGTTTTTGTAGTTTCCTTCTTAGTATCTTGAGTCGCTGGAGCAGGTGTAATTGGTCTGTCACCTAGTACTTTGACTACTTTTGTACCGACTTCAACAATCTCAGTTACGGCTTCCTTGAGAACTTCCGTTCCCTTAAGACTGCGATGTCCTTCAGAATCAATCTCTACAAGGTTTCTACGAAGGCCTGCAACTCCTACTTGAACCAAGCGTCGTTCTCCTAATGGGAGGCTAGGATTTACTCCTTCTTCATGTCCAAATGCAAGAACTTCTTCTTCCACAACCAAGCTTGGTTTCTTAACTTCTAAGACTTTTGGACCGTCTAGCGGTTGAACACGGCTTTCTACCTTAGTACCAACTTCAGTGATTTCTGCAACTGCCTCCTTGACTACTTCTGTCTTAAGAAGAGTACGGTTACCTTTGGCATCTACTTCAATCAGACGACGAGTCTGACCTTCTACACCTACCTGAACAATACGACGTTCACCCAACAAGAGGTCTCCTGATGGACGTTCTTGGCGTTCGAAGGCTTGAGTTTCTGTTTCAATCACTAACTCAGGTAGCGCTTCAACTGTTGGCGCAGTTTCTCCTTCTTCTAAGCTACCCACATGATGACTTTCTTCTGCAGAAGCTAGTTTCTTATTCAGCTTTTCTTTCATGTCCGCAAAGGATTCTGGAGTTGGTGTTTGTGAAGATAATAAATCTTCAGCTTGCGCAATCAACTCCGATTTAGGATCTTTTTCAAGGACAGATTCGAGCAAGCTTTCCAATTCTTCTCTAGCAGTTTGATAACGTTGATTGCCATCCAATTCAGTACCAGCTTGTTTCAAGTCATTCAAGGCCTGGTTGACTGCTTCTTGACTAGCATCATGATTTTCTAAGATAGCTTTCGCTGCATCAAGCTTCTCAGCAAGAGCTGCTTGTTTTGCTGCATCAGCAAATGTATAAGCTATTGTTTCTTTGCGTCCTTGAGCAGATGTGATTTCTTGTTTCAGATATTCGTCGTTAATGGCTGCCTTAGGTGATACTAGAACATCAAAGTCGACAGTTTGTCCTTGATAGTGCAACTGAAGTTTTTGACGGCCTGTTTTTTGAGAATCATAACCTGTAATTTTGACTCCTTGGTCTGTAAAGCTATGTTCAGTCTCCGTCTCATCATCATACAAGACCTTGAAACGTCCTTCTGATAAGTCTAGAGCATCACCTACCAAGTAGTCAATTTTCGGTTGTTTGCTAATATACAAGGCTGCGACTTCTTTTGGACCAGTTTCTTCACCAGTGACTTGAACCTTAAAGCTACCTGCAACTGGAAGACCAAGATAGGTTACTGTTAACTCTTGTTCGCCATGATGGTGAGCATCGTAGCCATTAACAGTAACTCCTGCATGACTAAGGTTGATGACTTCATCTGATTCTTCACCTTCGTATTTGACACGGAGAAGACCACCTTTAAGATTTAATTCCTCACCATCTTGGTAAGTCGTCTTTTTAGGTGCTACTTCTAGACTGACAGCCTTAATCTTTCTTTCATCCTGAGGAATCGTCGCAGCAAGAGTATTACTGATTTCTTTCCCTGGCAATTGTGTTCGGTAGTAAAGAAGGCTTGGACGTTTTTCAAAGCTCAATGGTTCTGTCGCCAAATCCCCTCCAACTGCTGTATTTAAGGTAGCGATTGGAGTTTGTGAATCTGCCTTGTCATAGACTGTGATGGTTGCCCCAGCAGGAACTTCTGAGAAGCCGAGCTGAACCTTATTGTCAGTTAGAAGACGCGCTGCAACTTTACTCATTGGAATGTTTTGGCTCTCCGTATCAAGAGTTTCATACATCTTCCAGTTGTAGATACGAATGGCTTTCCACGGTGTTCCATTGTCAGACGTGATGACGTTCAAGCGCCAGTCTTGCGCAGTGATTGGGCTATCAAGGGTGATATCCGAAACATGGGCTTTATTGCCACGAACAGCTTTAGCTAGTTTCCATTCGCCTGCTTCATCTTTGTAGTAAAGGTCAAAGTCTTTGGTGTTCATCAAGCCATCATTAACAGACTCTCCACCAGCTCCTGCGTGGTCCATGACCCATCTAACAACACGGCGTGGTTGTGTCAAACGAATATCAACGCTACCACTCAATTGAGCAGAAGACCATTTATCAGATAAGCTAGTGATAGTTCCATTCAACATACCTTCGATACCTTCGCCGCCTTCTGTATTTGGGAAGGTACTTCCGATAACAGTCGCTCCTGGAACAATGTTTGTTGCTAATGGTCTTGGAAGGCTTGTATCTTGGACAGTCATTCCCCACTCGAAGTTTGTAGTTGCTGCTTCAGAACGAAGGCCATTCTTCCCAACTGCGACAACCTTCAACTCTTGACTAGTACCAGTTGCACTAGCTGAACGGCTAACTTTTGGTAGGTAGATCGTAGTTGCAGATGAACCTGTCAATAGGCGCCAAGCATCACCATCCTTCTCATAAACTTCATAGAAGTCAGCATCCTTGTTACCTGTAAATTGAACAATGGCTTCCGCTTCTTGAGCATTTTTCAGAGATTGTTTAGTTACTTTAAGAGCAGTTGGTGCTTGGGGTGATTCTTGATTATCTGACACTGTCAACTCACCCAAGTTAAATTGGTAATCCTTAAGAGCAGCAGTATTTTCAAAAGTGAGCTTGATACCGTAAATAGTCTGACCTGCCAAGGCACTCAAGTCAAATTCGTCTTTTGTCCAATTGTCAGATAGAGTCAGCTCTTTACGAGCATTCTCGCCACCATAAGTATAGTTTTTCTGAGTCGCAAATTCTACATAGACCTTGCTTCCCTTACCGCCTTTATGGGCGACACGGAGTTTCGTTTTATCTGTTACTTCCAGTTTTGTAGAGTAGAGACGAACATCTTGGTTAGTATTTTCAGCTAAATCACCCGCAAACTTAAGTGAGTTTCCTCCATTGTAGGCATCTTCAAAGTCATAGTCAGCTTGGAGTTTAGCAGCTGAGGATGTTTGCCACCAGCGCCATGTAGGCAAGATACCTGATACAGAACGATAGTTCCATTCAGAATCCTTAGAGACTTTACCGTCTACAAACCATTTTTTACCATGTCCAGTGTTAAAGGATGTTGTGAAGCTACGTCCAACTGCTGGTGTGCGGTCAGCTACGAGGTTGGCAATCCCGTACCAGTCCTTGTCCTCTGGTTTTTGACCAGTTGGATCTCCTTGATAACCTGTAAAGAATATGTTTTCATTCTTATGATAGTCTTCGCCTGTCTTACCAAGACTCGTGATAGTATCAGGTGCAAAGAGGCCAAGTGATAAGCGGAGCTTGCCATTTTCATCTAGAAGGGCATCCCATTTCACTTTTGTCTTGTAGGAACCACCTTGTTGCAATTCCAAACCTGCAAAAACATCATATTGACTACGTCCAAGCCATTTTGCCATAGTTACAGAGTAATCATTTTTCTCTTTGGTCCAGTTAAAGTTGGCAAAGAAGTGATCCGCAGGAACCTTGTCTCCCTCTTTTTCCATGAATTGGTAATTGTATTCACCAAGTCCATCTTCATGATAACGACCATATTCATAGGTCATGGCGTCATACCAAGAATATTTGACTGGATGATTAACTTGAGCTGCATATTCCTTGGTATAAAGCATGAAGTCACGCATTTTCTTACCAAGAGGCGTCACGATATCACCTGTTGTTTCTTGGTTGATAAAGTAGCCATCAAAACCATAGTATTTAGCCAAATCAACCAACTTACGAGCGATAGGGAAAGTTCCGTCTTCGTCTTGTTGAAGGGCTGCGGCAAATTTTTCTTGGTCTGCAATGCTATTTGACCAGTTAAAGAATAAGGTACCCAATACAGGGACACCATTACGGTGACCAGCATCAATCACATCCGGAGTTGGAACCAGCCCTTCCCAGAAGACCATGGAATTCAAGTACTGCCAGTAGTCGAAAGCGTAGGCTTTAAACTCTTCACCACCTACAGAAGCATGGTCTTTAGCCTTAGAGTTAGTGTTAGCAAGAGCTTCAACCTTAGCGTCCTTATTAGCTTTTTCGTTGACTACATGTCCACGATAGCGTTTGGCTAGTTCTACTGAAGAGCGGTTAATAGCATCGTCTTCGCGAGCACCTGGTTCCCATTTCAACAAATCTTCCCATGTGTCAAACTTAATTTCTTTTGGTCGAAGACTTTTTTCTTCTTTCTTAGGAACGTCAGCGACAGTAGCTTTTTCTTCTGGCTTGTTTTCTGTAGTTGCAGGCGTTTCTTCAGCCTTAGGCGTTTCAGCAACTGGACTAGTTGCTTCCTTATCAGCTGCAGTCAATTGATCCAAACTTGGTTTCTCTTCTGAAACAGGCTGCTCGCTTGTCTTATCTTCCGTCGCTTCCAGCTCCTTCAATACTTCTGGTGCTGGTGTAGTTGCT
The DNA here is from genome assembly GCF_001073085.1 of Streptococcus pseudopneumoniae. Lineage (GTDB taxonomy): Bacteria > Bacillota > Bacilli > Lactobacillales > Streptococcaceae > Streptococcus > Streptococcus pseudopneumoniae_M. The sequence goes on along the minus strand of NZ_JVFV01000017.1, from coordinate 47,943 downwards.
TCTGCTGGAGTAGTGGTTGACGGTTGCTCTGAAGCTACTGCTGTAGTTGTTGCCCCATTTTCTGGAACGACAGACTCTTCAGCCAAAGCTGGACCTGCAAATAGAACGGAACCAATTATCAATGAGCAGGCACCCACTGACAATTTCCGAATACTATAGCGACAATGTTTTTCAAAAAATGGATTCTTCATTTTTTTCTCCTTTGACTTTCTCATGAAAGTAAGCGCTTTATTTTTGAATTAAAAAAGTAGCTGTTCCAAAAATACACAGAACAGGTCATTTTCATTTTACGATATTTAGAAAAAGAGTCAACACTAGCCCTTCAAGAACTATAAAGAAGTGAAGAATTAATATAAATTAGACAATCATTGACCATTTTTCGAATAAAATCAACATTTTTCTCAAAAAAGAGCATTTACTACTTGTTAGATTTACTTTTATCCTTTAAAATAGAATGGGAGAAATTCCGCGATTATTTTTCGGAGGAAAAAGAAAATGTCCATTAATTGGCAGGAAATTATTTTTCACTTTTTAGGTGGTCTGGGTCTATTTTTATATAGTATCAAGACCATGGGAGACGGTTTGCAACAAGCTGCTGGAGACCGCCTTCGATATTACATTGACAAGTACACAAGTAATCCCTTCTTAGGGGTTTTAGTGGGGATTGTCGTCACTGCCCTAATCCAGTCAAGTACAGGTGTAACGGTTATTACGGTTGGACTAGTCAGTGCTAGTCTCCTCACCCTTAGACAGGCCATCGGGATTATCATGGGAGCCAATATTGGAACGACCGTAACATCCTTCATCATCGGTTTCAAACTTGGCGAGTATGCCCTACCCTTGATTTTCCTTGGAACCATGTTCTTATTCTTTACAAAAAACCGTACTGCAAATAATATTGGACGTATCCTTTTTGGTGTGGGTGGTATCTTCTATGCCCTCAACCTCATTAGTGCTGGGATGAGCCCTCTTAAAGACTTGCCTCAATTTAAGGAATACATGGTTACTTTGGGTCAAAACCCTACCTTGGGAGTTGTGGCTGGTGCAGTTATTACCGTTCTGATTCAGGCTTCTTCTGCAACCATCGGGATCCTACAAGGTCTTTATGCAGGTGGATTCCTCGACCTCAAAGGGGCACTACCAGTCCTATTCGGAGATAATATCGGTACAACCTTAACAGTTATTATCGCAGCAGCCGGAGCAAACATCTCTGCTAAACGAGTTGCAGCAACACACGTTACCTTTAACGTTTTAGGAACCATCCTCTGCTTAATCTTGTTAGGCCCATTCACTTCGATGATCGAGTACTTCCAGGCACTACTTCACCTCTCACCTGAGATGACGATTGCCTTCTCACACGGTGCCTTTAACGTAAGTAACACCATTGTACAATTCCCATTCATCGGTGCTTTGGCTTACTTCGTTACTAAGCTAATCCCTGGTGAAGACGAAGTTGTTAAATACGAACCTCTTTACCTGGATGAACAACTCATCAAGCAAGCTCCTTCTATCGCCCTAGGAAATGCCAAGAAAGAACTCTTGCACCTAGGAAACTATGCTGTAAAAGCATTTGACCTTTCTTACGACTACATTATCAATTCTAATGAAAAAGTCGCAGAAAAAGGACACAAGACTGAAGAAGCTATCAACACAATCGACGAGAAATTAACACGTTACCTCATTAGTCTATCTAGTGAAGCATTGAGCCAAAAAGAAAGTGAAGTCTTAACCAACATCCTTGACTCTTCTCGAGACTTGGAACGTATCGGTGACCACGCTGAAGCTTTGATTAATCTTAACGACTACTTGCAACGCAAGAATGTTCAATTCTCTAACTCAGCCCTAGAAGAGTTGGAAGAAATTTACCGTCAAACAAGCGATTTCGTTAAAGATGCTCTTGAAAGTATTGAAAACAATGACCTTGAAAAAGCTCAAGCTCTTATTGAACGCCATGAAGCCATCAACAAGATGGAACGTGTCCTTCGTAAGACTCACATCAAGCGCCTAAACAATGGTGAATGTTCTACCCAAGCAGGTGTCAACTTTATCGACATCATTTCACACTATACTCGTGTGTCAGACCACGCTATGAACCTTGCTGAAAAGGTTTTGGCTGAACAAATTTAAGATAAAAAAATGCTTTGATTCTTTCGAATCAAAGCATTTTAAATAGCTCTCCAATCATAATGGAAGAGGCAGCTGCACCCTTGTACCTTGCTTCTTCCTTTTGGATAAAACTGGCCAGATTGACTAACTCTGGCGCAGGTGTTCTAGGATTCTTGAGGAGTTCAAGTGTGACTAGCCCTGAAAGTCGGACTGCAAGCAAGCGCTCATTGGTGCTGGGCAATTGCTTAGCAGTTTCTAGGAGTGCAGCCACTAAATCTTCACTCAAGTTTTGACGGGCATGATTGTAAAGGTCCCGTATCAAGGTTTCTAGGTTTTGTTCTCCCATACCTATTATCTCCATCTTTTTAGTTTAGTAATTCTTGATCAAATCTACAGTAGAGCGATCTAATTTCTTCACCAAGGCTTGTAGGAAAGCTTGGGCTTCAAGGAAATCATCCATGGCATAAAGGGTTTGATGAGAGTGGATATAACGAGCGCAGACACCGATTGTTGTAGATGGAACACCACCATTTTTCAAATGAGCTGCTCCTGCATCTGTACCACCTTTTCCACAATAGTATTGGTACTTGATTCCAGCTTCTTCAGCAGTTGTCAAAAGGAAGTCCTTCATGCCTGGGAGAAGCAAGTGACCTGGATCGTAGAAACGAATCAAGGTTCCATCACCAATCTTCCCTTGACCACCATAAACATCACCTGCTGGTGAGCAATCCACCGCAAGGAATACTTCTGGATCAAATTTTGTTGTAGATGCATGGGCACCACGAAGTCCAACTTCCTCTTGCACATTTGCACCGAGGTAAAGTTCATTTCCTAGTTTTTGGCCTGACAAGTTTTCAGCTAATTCGCTAACCATAAGCACACCGTAACGGTTATCCCATGCTTTTGAGATGATATTTTTTTCATTAGCAGTTAGAATCGCACTACTATCTGGCACGATTGTGTCCCCAGGACGGATACCAAAACTTTCAGCTTCTTCCTTATCCGCAAAACCACCGTCAAAAACGATATCTGAAATAGCTGGCATAGTTGGGCCACCTGTGCCTCGAGTCAAATGTGGAGGTACTGAACCTGAGATGACTGGAATTTCACGTCCTTGGCGCGTAAAAAGTTTAAAACGCTGGCTGCTAACAACCATAGGGTTCCAACCACCAATGCTGACTACTCGGAAGGTCCCGTCTGGCTTGATTTCACTAACCATAAAACCAACTTCATCCATGTGAGAGGCTACCAAGACACGAGGGGCATTTTCAACTTCTGAGTGTTTAACCCCAAAAATACCACCCAAGCCATCAGTCACAACTTTATCCACGTGAGGTGTTAATTTTTCACGAAGATAAGCGCGAACAGGTGCTTCATGACCTGAGATAGCGGGAAGTTCTGTTACTTCTTTGATTTTAGAAAATAATGTTGTCATTTCTATCCCTTCTTTCTTTCAACCATTTTACCACTTTTTATAGGAGAAGGGTAGTGGGAATCAACATTTTACCAAGTAACTTACTCTTATAACAATAAAAGAATCACAAATGTGATCCTTCTTCTCTTGTATTCCGCTTTAATGAAAAGTGATCTGGTACGGGGTCTTTACCCGTTTCAGACCAAGGATGGCAACGTAATATCCTAGCCAAGCCCATCAAAACTCCCTTTAATCCATGTTTTTCAATAGCCTGAATCATATAGTTGGAACAGGTAGGCTCAAAGCGACAAGAGGGGGGAAAGGCTGGTGAGATAAAGCGTTGGTAAAAGCGCACTGGCGCAATTAAGATTTTTTTCATTATTTATTATTTGTTACAGCCATGGTGTGTAGTTGGCTGATTTCTTTTTTATTGAGACGACGTGCTTCTCCTGGACGAAGTCCTGTCAAGTCTAAATGTCCAAAACGTGTCCGAGACAACTTATCCACTTGGAGCCCAACTGCTTCAAACATCTTTTTAACCTGGTGATTGCGTCCTTCATGGATAGTCAACTGAACAACTGAGCGGTTTTTTACTGGATCTACTTTTAGAATTTCATAAACAGCTGGCTTGGTTTTCTTGCCTTCAATTTCAACGCCTCGAGTCAAAGGACGAAGATTTTCCTTGTTAGCAATTCCTTTTACACGCGCAACATAGACCTTGTCAATCTCATTTCGAGGGTGAATCATCTCGTCTGTAAAGTCACCATCATTTGTCAAAATCAAGACACCTGATGTATCCCAGTCCAAACGCCCTACCGGATAAATCCGTTCTTTAACATTGGGTAAAAGGTCAACAACAGTCTTGCGACCCTTGTCATCCGTTACACTGGAAATCACACCACGTGGTTTATTGAGTAGATAGTAGACCTTTTCTTCGTTATAGATGGGTTGACCTTCAACCTCAACCTTATCGCCAGACTTAATGGTTGTCGCTAGTTCACGTACTACCTGTCCATTGACGGTTACCAAGCCTTGCTTGATCAACTCCTCTGCTTTTCTCCTACTGGCCACTCCTGCGTGGGCAATATATTTATTGATTCTCATCTTCTTCTATCCTTTCACCAAATAATTGGCTTTCTTGTGCTTGAATATCAAGCTCATCAATCACGGGCAACTCTTCCAAATGGTTAATGCCCATGTAATCTAGGAAATAATCCGTCGTTACATAGAGATTAGGGCGTCCAAGAACCTCTTTTTTCCCGTCTTCTTTTATCAAGTCAAAGGCTTGCAACTTAGCTAGCGCTCCACTTGAATTAACCCCCCGAATAGCATCTATCTCTATCCGTGTGATAGGCTGCTTGTAAGCAATGATGGACAAGGTTTCTAGCGCAGCTCGAGATAGACTTTGATTGATTGGCGCCTTAGAGTATTCTTTTAAAATCAATGCAAATTGTGGCTTGGTCACCAATCTGTAGGCACCACCGGTCTCAATCAGTGCTAAACTGGAATCCTGGTCTTTTTCATACTTGTGGGCTAACTTTTCTAAGCTTTGCTGAATCCCAGTCGGTGGAAGCGATAGGACCTCAGCTAGCTGACGGACTCTAATGCCATCCTCCCCCGCTACAAACAGGAGTGCTTCTATTTCTGCTAAAGTACTCATATTTCCTCTCTATCAAGCTTGACTCTGCTCTACTTGATTTTCTTCATTCTTTTTCATGAGATAAATATCTCCAAAACTCTCTTTTTGAATCAAGAGAATTTCTTGGGTTTTAATCAACTCCAAGGTTGCTAAAAAGAGTGTAATGACCTCTTGTAAATCCTTGGTTTCTTTAAACAAATCCTGCAAACATAATTGTTGACCTTCAACCAAGGCTTCTCGAACGATGACCATCATATCTTCAATCTTATACTCATCTCGTAAGATTGTTGTGTGACTTTTAGAGAATTCTTCCTTTTTCTTGGTCAGTAAGGTTGAAAAGGCTAAGAAAAGATCAATCGTCGTCTTATCATGTACAAGTTCTGCATCCTCATAGATCAACTCTGTAGGTGCTTTTGAGTAATATTGAGCTCGTTCCTGGTGCTTCACTTCCAACTGCTCTCCCAAAAGTTTAAATTTACGGTATTCCTCAATCTGAGAAAGGAGATCCTGCTCTAGGTCATCCTCTAAATCCGTCACTTCTGCAACCTTTGGCAAGAGCTTGCGACTCTTAATCAGCATCAGTTGGCTAGCCATCACCATGTATTCACCTGCAACTTCTAAACGCATAGCTTGTAATGTAGAGATATAGGCTAGATATTGTTCGATAACCTCTGTGATCGGCACATCATAGATATCCATCTGATACTTTGAAACCAAGTGTAGGAGCAAGTCCAAAGGCCCTTCAAAATCTTTTAATTTAATATCCATTATCTATATTTTTCTAAGGTCATGACTGTCTTTAATCCTAATTTTTTAGCAATTTCGTACAAGTCAACCTTTTCTTCGATTTGTCTTAATATAAACTGTTCTCTCAATCCTTGGGCAGATAAATCTGAAAATCCTTTTTCCTTTAAAAAAGCTTCCAACTGACGAAAGGCCCATTGACGGGAGTACGGTTTCCCAGCTTTTTCAAAGAGATAGGTCTGCCCCATCAAGGGCTCTAACTCCGCAAGCAAATTTGTGGGAAGGCTCAAGATTCTTTGTTGAGAAGCTTTATTGACTCTCAAAACTTGAAAATCCAGGTTCACATCCCCTGTTTTTAAGGCTAGAATTTCACTCGGCAAGAGGCCCAATTCTACTATTAACAAGGCTAGCAAGCGTCCTTCTGGATAAGCACTTTCTTGCCAGAAAGAACTGAGGTCTAAAAGTTCCGACTTCCCTTGTTTTTTCTCAGCCTGTTTGGGTAATTCCAAACGGTAAAAGGTGCCAATCATTCCTTTCTGATATAAAAAGTAAAGAAATTGGTTGCAAGCAGAAACTTTCCGCTTTTGGGCACTCATTTTAAAATTTGATAATTGAGCTTGGTAGATTTTTAAACTTGTCTCTGAAATTTGTTTTCCAACAAAATCCAAAAACTGCTCCAAATCATACTTATAAGACTGCTTAGAATTACTAGATAGATTTTGTTTTTCTTCTAAAAATACTGAAACCCATTCTCTCATTTGCTTCGAATCTCATATTCCTTACTAAAATCATGCAGAAGGGCATTGACAGCCTTAAGGATTGATTTCCGTGTAATAATCCCTTGGAAAATTCCATCCTTATCAACAACTGGTAGGAAAGATTCATCCACTAACTTATGTAAAACATCTGTCAATGTATAATCCGGAGCTACCACTGCAACATCCTTCTTGGTCATGTGTACGATATCTGTATCTGCCATGGCTTCTTGACTCAATCCCTGCTCCATCTGGTAGGCAAGAATATCTCTAAGACCAATAGTCCCGACGAATTTTTTCTCATCCGTCACGACTGGCACTCTGGTATAGGTCATCTGACTAAGGAGGAGAATTGCATGATCTGCATTGTGAGTATCAATGAGCACAGCCAAATTTTCAGCAGGAGTTAAAAAGGTTTCCTCTTGCTCCAGTAAAAACTGTTCAAATTCTTTGGCAATCATCGAGCAAACTCCTTAGACAAGCCTGGATATACCTCATGGTCACGTGTCAAAAAGTCCACTTTAAAGTAGCTATCATCAATCTCCACACGAGCGTAGAGGCATTCTCTAATTGCACCACGTGGCTGACTGATAGAACCAGGATTTAGAAAGAGAGTCTTTCCTTCCATCCAAGCATCTGGGATATGTAAGTGCCCATAAAGACAGATATCTGCATCTTCCTCTTGAGCCCAGAAATCAAGCTTTTGGAAGTTGAAGTTAATATCAAACAAATGTCCATGAGTCTGGATGATCTTGGTAGGACCCAGTTGAGTCACTAAGCGTTCTGGATAGTCTGAATAAAAATCCATGTTTCCTCTGACTACCTGGATTCCTTCCCAGAGTGGTGAATCTGGGCGAAGTTCCGAGTCACCATCGTGAAAAATAGCATCGACTTTCCCAAGATAGCGGTCACGTATTTCTTCTACAATCAAGCTATCTCCGTGGGAGTCACTCATTACAATGATGGTTTGCTTTGCCATGATGGAAATACCTCCAAAAGTTTCTTAACGGCTAAGGCACGGTGGGACTGGCTATTTTTTTCTTCGAGGGTTAATTCAGCTGATGATTTGCCAGTTTCTCCTACTAGGAAAAGAGGATCATAACCAAAACCATTTTCACCCTTAGGTTCAAAGTTAATGTAGCCTGGCCAGTCAGCTTCGACAACTAAGCTTTCCTTACCTGGGCTAGCTACGACCAGGGTTGTATGGAATTGTGCCGAACGGTCCTTGAGTTCAAAGACCATAGCCAACTCGTGCAAGAGTTTAGCATTATTTTCTTGGTCAGTAGCCCCTACTCCTGCGAAACGAGCTGACCAGACACCTGGTAATCCACCGAGGACATCGACCTTAAGACCAGAGTCATCAGCTAAAACCATCTTGCCTGTTAATTTAGAGATGGTTTCTGCCTTAAGGCGAGCATTTTCTTCAAAGGTCATACCTGTTTCAGCTACTTCAGGCAGGTCAGGATAGTCATTGAGATTTTCTACATCATAACCTAGCTTATCAAAGATAGCACGAAATTCCTTGGTCTTGCCCTCGTTACGAGTCGCAATCAACAAGGTTTCTCTGACCTTATTTGTCTCAAAGAAATCTTGAACGTTGACTCCTTCTTTAGGCAATTCCACATGCAAGAGTTGGCCATTTTCAACTAAGAGCAAGGCACCCTGACGTTGAATGACTTCTAAGTTTCGGTTCGCTTCTTGGTTGAGAATATCTACCACAAAGGAGAGTAGTCGATAGTCTGAACCATATCGTAAAACGGTAACTGAAAGCGGAAATCCTCGCTCCTCATCTCGAAAGATTTTGGCTAAATCAAACAAAGGAAACTCTAAGTCATCATCCGTCAAAGTCCGAATGCCACCAAAAACACTGTAGGATCCAACATACCAGTCCTGGTCGTCCTTGTATTCATAAATTTTGTTTGTCATAATGTTACATGCTCCACATGAATCTCTTTTTCCAGCCATTCTGCTCCTATCTGGGCAAAACTTTGGCTATTTGCAGTTGTATAAAAACGGTGTTGAAGGGGCGCCGCATCTCGGCTACGGTTAATCTCAAAGTAATTGAGCAAGACTGAAATATCACGCACACACTCAGCTCCACTATCGATCAGCTGAACCTTAGGCCCCATGACATTTTGGATGATAGGTCTAAGGAGCGGATAATGAGTACAGCCTAAAATCAAGCTATCCACTTTTCCGACCAAGGGACGCAAGGTTTCATAGACAACTTTCTTGGTCACACTGGTCGATAGAGCACCTGACTCGACCAAGGGAGCAAACTTAGGGCAGGCCAAGCTTTCCACTTGTAAATCTGGGTCTAGATCATGAATCTTTTGTCGATAAATATCTGATTTTACCGTCATCGGGGTTCCAATCACACCGATTTTCCCACCCTGACTCGCTTTGATAGCTGCTGATGCACCAGGCAAAATCACACCCAGCACCGGAATATCCAACTTAGCTTTAATCTCTTCCCAGACGACTGCCGTTGCTGTATTACAAGCAATGACAATCATCTTAACATCCTTGGTCAAAAGAAAGTTGACCAGCTGCCAAGTATATTCACGAATCTGCTCAGCAGGACGGGGACCATAGGGAGCCCGTGCCGAATCTCCAATATAGACGATTTCTTCATGAGGAAGTTGGCGCATGAGTTCACGCACAACCGTCAAGCCCCCGACACCCGAATCCAAAAAACCAATTGGTCGATTATCCATACAGTCTTCTTTCTAGTATTTTTTCTGATTGATAGTTCATTATCATTACATTTCTTCCTGAAATTTCTGACAGACTGGGTAGCTCCCGACTGTCTCCCTCTTAATCATAATCAAATATCAATAGAATGCAAGGAAAAAGTCTTGTCTCTAAATATCAGTCAAACATAGTGAGAAGTCTGGAACTTTCATCCCAGACTTTTCCTATTTATTTCTTTTTATTGTTAGCAAGGGCTGCTTTTTGTTGGCGAATGATTTGGTGGTAAACTTGTTGTACTTTAGCTTCGCTTGGCTTTTGACCGTTTGCACTTAACAGAGTACGAACTGCTTCTGCGTTCAAACGTGGGTTATCCGCAAATTCTTTTTCGATTTGCTTGCGCACCAAGTACATACCTCCAAGAGCTCCTCCTAGAAAAGCTAAAAGAATCAATACAATTGCTAAAATAAGGTTCATAACATTTCTCCTGTTTCTTTTTGAATCTTCTATATTATACCATAAAGTCCCACGCCTGACTAGTTTGAGTTACGCTTTCATAAGGGTTGGTAATTACTCAGATTATTTTTTATCTCTGATCTTTTTCAATAGAATTAAAAAGAACTAAAATTTGGTAAAATAAAATCATTTCTCCTGTAAGCCCTTGCAATAGTTTTGTTTATTTGTTATATTAAGATTATCTGAAAAAATCACACATATTTCTGCAAGACTTATTTTTTTAAAAGAGAATGTATGCGCTTACAGAGTTAAGAAAGGAGAATTTTGTGGATAAGAGATATTGGGAAAAATCCTGTAAGTATAGCATCCGCAAACTAAGTGTCGGAGCTGCCTCTGTTTTACTTGGTGCTGTTTTTTTAGCAGCACAGGGTGTGGCTGCTGATGGTGTCGAGATTCCGGAAAGTGAGGCAACCATTACTGAAACCTCTGCTAAACCTGAGACGAATGTAGAGGAAGTTCTTGTTTCTAACACAGAGACTCAGCCTGTAGCTGAATCAGCTGAAAAGCAAACAAACCCAGGGACAGAACTACCTCAAACTAGTAGTCAGTCAGAGACAAGTGCTACTACCGCCCCTGCTGACAATAAGGAGAGCGAGAAAACAGAACTTCCTGTGAACAAGCAAGAACATTACGAACTACATTACAACCAACCAACTGCTCCTTCCTATGACGGATGGGAAAAACAAGCCCTTCCAGTCGGAAATGGAGAAATGGGTGCCAAGGTTTTCGGACTAATCGGTGAAGAAAGAATCCAGTACAACGAAAAAACACTTTGGTCTGGAGGCCCACAGCCAGATAGTCAAGACTACAACGGAGGAAACTACAAGGACCGCTACAAAGTCTTAGCTGAAATCCGTAAGGCCTTAGAAGACGGTGACCGTCAAAAAGCCAAACAACTAGCAGAGAGAAATTTGGTTGGGCCAAATAATGCCCAATACGGTCGCTACCTAGCCTTCGGTGATATCTTCATGGTCTTTAATAACCAGAAGAAGGGCTTGGAAACTGTTACTGACTATCATCGTGGCTTAGACATTTCTGAAGCTATCACAACTACCTCCTATACCCAAGATGGGACAAGTTTCAAACGAGAAACCCTCTCTAGTTATCCAGACGACGTCACTGTTACCCACTTGACTAAAAAGGGAGATAAGACGCTTGATTTTACCCTTTGGAATAGCTTGACTGAAGATTTGATTGCTAACGGAGACTATTCTTGGGAGAATTCTAAATACAAACAAGGGACTGTTAGTGTTGATTCTAATGGTATTTTACTCAAGGGAACTGTCAAAGATAATGGTCTGAAATTTGCTTCCTATCTTGGTATCAAGACGGACGGAAAAGTCACTGCTCAAGATGGTTATTTGACTGTCACTGGAGCCAGTTATGCAACACTGCTACTCAGTGCCAAGACTAATTTTGCTCAAAATACGAAAACCAATTACCGCAAGGATATTGATGTAGAAAAAACTGTCAAATCTATCGTTGAAGCTGCTAAAGCCAAAGACTATGAGACTCTGAAAAATGATCACATCAAGGATTACCAAAGCCTTTTCAACCGTGTTCAATTAAACCTCGGCGGTAGCAAGTCTAACCAAACTACAAAAGAAGCTCTCCAAACCTATAATCCAACAAAAGGTCAAAAGCTAGAAGAACTCTTCTTCCAATACGGACGTTATCTACTGATCAGTTCTTCTCGTGACCGGACAGATGCCCTTCCTGCCAACTTGCAAGGAGTCTGGAATGCTGTAGACAATCCACCTTGGAACTCAGATTACCACCTCAATGTCAACCTTCAGATGAACTACTGGCCTGCCTACATGAACAATCTCGCAGAAACGGCTAAGCCAATGATCAATTATATCGATGACATGCGCTACTATGGCCGTATAGCTGCTAAAGAATATGCAGGTATCGAGTCCAAAGAAGGTCAAGAAAACGGTTGGTTGGTTCATACTCAGGCGACACCATTCGGCTGGACTACTCCTGGTTGGAACTACTATTGGGGTTGGTCTCCTGCTGCCAATGCTTGGATGATGCAGAACGTCTATGACTACTACAAATTCACCAAGGATGAAACCTATCTCAAAGAAAAGATTTATCCAATGCTCAAGGAAACAGCCAAGTTCTGGAATTCCTTCTTGCACTACGACAAGGCTAGTGACCGCTGGGTTTCTTCTCCATCCTACTCACCAGAACATGGAACTATCACGATTGGGAATACCTTTGACCAATCTCTAGTTTGGCAGCTATTCCACGACTATATGGAGGCAGCCAATCACCTGAAGGTCGACCAAGATTTGGTGACAGAAGTGAAAGCTAAATTTGATAAGCTCAAACCACTTCATATCAACCAAGACGGCCGTATCAAGGAATGGTACGAAGAAGACAGCCCGCAATTCACCAACGAAGGCATCGAAAACCATCACCGCCACGTTTCTCATCTGGTTGGACTCTTCCCAGGTACTCTATTTGGCAAGGATCAACCTGAATATCTAGAAGCTGCACGCGCAACCCTAAACCACCGTGGAGATGGTGGAACTGGTTGGTCTAAGGCCAATAAAATCAACCTCTGGGCTCGTCTCTTAGATGGAAATCGTGCCCACCGTTTGTTGGCAGAACAGCTTAGATCTTCAACCCTAGAAAACCTCTGGGATACCCACGCACCTTTCCAAATCGATGGAAACTTTGGTGCAACCAGCGGTATGGCAGAAATGCTCCTTCAGTCTCACACAGGCTACATTGCCCCATTACCAGCCCTTCCAGATGCTTGGAAAGACGGTCAAGTCTCAGGCTTAGTCGCTCGTGGTAACTTTGAAGTCAGCATGAAATGGAAAGAGAAAAATCTTGAAACGCTTTCCTTCCTTTCTAATGTTGGTGGAGACTTAGTCGTAGACTATCCAAATATCGAATCTAGTATCATCAAGATTAATGGCAAGGAAGTTCAGGCTAGTCGCCTCAAAGATAACCGTATCCAACTTGCGACTCAAAAGGGTGATGTCATTACCTTTGAAAACTTCCCTGGACGAGTGACTCGTTTATCAGCCCTTCGAAAGGATTCCGTCACAGCTGAACTCGACTTTAACACAGTTGAGGGAGCAACTCATTATGTCATCCGACGAGAAAGCAAGGATGAAAACAGTCAAACTCCTAGCGTTCGTGAGTTTATCACCAACCAAACTCACTTTGTCGATCGCTCAATTGATTCTAGTCATGCCTATACTTATAGCGTTAAGGCTATGCTAGGGGACCGTACAACACCAGTTTCAGACGTTGCCTCCATCGATGCCTTCAGTGAGTTGATGGATGACCGTGACAAACGCATCCAGTACGGCTCTGCTTATGGAAACTGGGCTGACTCAGAACTCTTTGGTGGAACAGAGAAATACGCCGATATCTCAAATGGGAATTATTCCGATAAGGATGCGACTGCAACTATTCCTTTCAATGGACCTGGTATTGAAATCTACGGACTCAAGTCATCTCAATTGGGACTTGCTGACGTTAAAATAGATGGCAAGTCTGTTGGAGAACTTGACTTCTATACAGCAGGAGCAACTGAAAAAGGTGTCCTAATCGGTCGTTATACAAATCTTTCTTCAGGCCCTCACCTCATGACTATCACTGTTAAGCGCGAGCACAAAGGACGTACAAACGAGCGTGCAAAAATTTCTCTCGATTACTTCAAAGTCTTCCCAGGCCAAGGAGAAGCTGTTGAGAAGATTGACGACCGTGACCCTCGTATCCAGTATGGTTCCATGTTTAAGGATTGGAGCGATGCAGAACTCTATGCTTCTACAGAAAAATACGCTGACATCAACGCTGATGATAGCCTCGCTTCTGAAGCCACTGCAACCATTCCATTCTCCGGAACAGGTATCCGAATCTATGGATTAAAAACAGCATCACTAGGCAAGGCACTTGTCACACTGGATGGAAAAGAGATGCCCGCCCTTGACTTCTACACTCCAGGAGCGACTGAAAAAGGTGCATTAATTGGCGAATTTACCAATCTAGCAGATGGCGATCACGTTCTTACTTTGAAAGTAGATCCGAATTCTCCAGAAGGACGAAAGAAAGTTTCTCTCGATTCCTTTGATATCTTAAAAGCTCCGTCAGTATCACTCGATAGTCCAAGCCTTGACCCTATTAATTCCAAAGATAAGACTGTTACCTTAACCCTACCAACTGGCAATTGGGATGGAGTCGCTGTGACCTTCCCTGGTATCAAAGATCCTCTCCTACTCAGAAAAGTCGATGAGGACCATCTTGTCACATCAGGTGAACAAACTGTTCTAACCATTAAGGATAACAAGGTCCAACTAGACATTCCTGAAACTACAGATCGTAAAGCTGGCAATCCGATAGAAGCTTATGCTATCCAAGGCAAAACAATCAGCAGCTCTGTTGTAACAGTATTTCCTAAGGATGAAACCAGTCCAGTGGAAGAAAAAATCCATACTAGTAAAGGTGATGAGCCTGCTCCAGTAGTAACCATTCCTGAGTACACAGGTCCTATCGGAACTGCTGGTGAGCAGGAGGCTCCTACTGTGGAAATTCCTGAATACACTGGTCCTATCGGAACTGCTGGTGAGCAGGAGGCTCCTACTGTGGAAAGACCTGAATACACTGGTCCTATCGGAACTGCTGGTGAGCAGGAGGCTCCTACTGCGGAAAGACCTGAATATACCAAACCAATCGGAACAACTGGGGAACAGGAAGCACCTACTGCGGAAAGACCTGAATATACCAAACCTATTGGAACAGGTAGTGGTCAAGCCGCGCCAAGTAACACGGCTCCTGAGTTTAAACTCAAAGTATTGAAAGACAAGACTACAAGAGTTCAAGTTATTAGTGGCACAACTGAACTAGGAGGCGCAAGCTACCTCGACAGTCAAAAAGTTGAAAATAAAGAACTCTTGGGCAAGAAATACGATGCTTACGCTCTTCAACTTAAGGATAAAGATGGACAGCCAGTTCAACCAAAAGGTGCTGTACTCGTTCGACTACCAGTATCCGGTGATATTCAAGAACTCTATCAATTAACTTCAACAAATGAATTAAAACCACAAGAATTCACCATTCGAGACGGTATGATTGAGTTTATTACTTTTGACGTGAGTACCTACGCTATTGTCTACAAGACAGAAGACTCAACTGTTAAACCTGTCCCAGCTCATACGGAAGAAAGAAATCTAGAAACCACAAAACCATTGGTTGAAAGTAATGAAGCCAATGATCAGGTCTCTACGAATGACAAACAACTCCCAGCCACAGGTGAACAAGCTAGCTCTCTCCTCTTTATAGCAGGTCTCAGCCTAGCCCTCTCAGCTACCTTCTTACTAAAAGGTAAGAAAGATTAAATATTGTCCCCCTAGGAATATAGATTTATTCCGCTATAAAAAAGGATGGAAAATCATTCCATCCTTTTTCAATTTCAATAATATACTACAAATCAAATCCTATTCACATCTTTTGAAAATGATTTGGTGGGGTAGATAAGTGGTAGAACAAGTCTTGATGTTCTACTTTTTTTACATCCACTACTTCCGTTTTCTTGCGATCAGGTGAATCGGTGTTCCTTCAAAGACAAAGGCCTTGCGAATTTGATTTTCCAAGAAACGTAGGTAAGAGAAGTGCATGAGTTCTTCTTCGTTAACAAAGATAACAAAGGTTGGTGGTTTGGTTGCCACTTGAGTCGCATAGAAGATTTTGAGGCGTTTCCCTTTATCTGTCGGTGTTGGGTTGATGGCAATGGCATCCATGATTACATCGTTCAAGACAGCTGATGGAATACGTGTGTTTTGACTTTCACTGATTTGCTTGATCATCTCAGGAAGTTTGTGGAGACGTTGCTTAGTCAAAGCAGATACAAAGATAATCGGTGCGTAAGGTAGATATTGGAACTGCTCACGGATATCTTCTTCCCAGTTTTTCATAGTATGGTTGTCTTTTTCAAGTGTATCCCACTTATTGACCACGATAATCATCCCTTTACCAGCTTCGTGGGCAAAACCTGCGATACGCTTGTCATACTCACGGATGCCTTCCTCGGCATTGAGGACCATCAAGACTACATCTGAACGGTCAATGGCACGCATAGCACGCATGACTGAGTATTTCTCAGTATTTTCATAGACTTTACCAGATTTACGCATACCAGCAGTATCAATCATGGTAAACTCTTGGCCGTCAGCATCTGTAAAATGGGTATCAATGGCATCACGAGTTGTACCAGCAACAGGGCTGGCAATGACGCGGTCTTCTCCCAAAATGGCATTGATCAAGCTAGATTTTCCAACATTTGGACGTCCAATCAAGCTGAATTTAATAACATCTGGATTTTCTTCTTCAACTTCATGTGGGAGATTTTCCACAATAGCATCCAGTACATCCCCTGTTCCGATACCATGAACAGATGAGATTGGTAGCGGTTCACCCAATCCTAGAGCATAGAAATCATAGATATCATTTCGCATCTCTGGGTTGTCAACCTTGTTAACGGCTAGAATGACTGGTTTATGAGTTTTATAAAGTTTACGGGCAACGTATTCGTCCGCATCTGTAATTCCTTCTTTACCAGATACGACAAAGACGATAACATCTGCTTCTTCCATGGCAATTTCTGCCTGGTGTTTGATTTGTTCCATAAACGGAGCATCGACATCATCGATCCCCCCAGTATCAATCATACTAAAAGAACGGTTAAGCCACTCACCCGTGGCATAGATACGATCTCGCGTTACACCTTCAACATCTTCTACGATTGAGATGCGCTCTCCCGCGATACGGTTAAATAGGGTTGATTTCCCAACATTGGGACGTCCCACAATGGCAACAGTTGGTAAGGCCATGTTTTCTCACTTTCTACAATAACTTCTTCTGCTCAAGATTTTCTCGAGTCGAGCTTGGTTCAGGATTGCCGAATTGCTCTGCCAAACGTTGACTCCAAGTTGTAGTCGCACGCGCACCTGCATATTCAGTCTGTACACGGTCATAGGCTTCGATTGCCTCAGTCGACTGCTCTTGGTATTCTTCCTCAAAGACAACATTCTCAAGTGGCAATCTTGGTTTTACATCATGGTTTTGATTTGGCACACCTAGTGCAATCCCAAAGACTGGATAGGTATAGTCAGGAAGCTTGAACAATTCTGCTAATTCAACAGACTTGTAACGCACCAAACCGATAATTACTCCGCCATAGCCTAGGCTTTCTGCCGCAAGCAAGGCATTTTGTCCAGCTAGAGCTGCATCTACTGAAGTGATGAGGAGTCCTTCCACCCCTTGAGGTTGGAAAACATCCGTATGGAGACGAGCCCCTTTTTCTGCACGGTTTAGGTCACCGACAAAGAGCAGAAAGGCTGCAGACTGGCGAATCGCTTCTTGAGGAACTAACTCAAATAAGGCATCCTTCTTTTCTTGATTTCTAACTACAATCACAGAATACGATTGGAAATTTTTCCAAGAAGAAGCCATTTGGGCAGCTGTCAAAATCTCATTTAAGTCTGCTTGGGGAATCTCTTGCTCTTTAAATCTACGCACTGAAGTGTGAGCCTTCATTAATTTGATTGTTTCTGTCATCGGCGGTTTTCTCCTTCAAGTCTGGTTTCCTCTGCTAAATAACGAATGCGTTCCATGACGCGTCTAGCTTCCCAGGTTTCGTCATTTCCATTTTTCCCTTTAGCGAAATGCTTCTCCAAATCTTCAAAATTGAAGTTGGAGGTGAAAAAGGTCGGTAAATCTTCCTGCATGCGATACTGGAGAATGACCTGCAGGATCTCGTCACGCACCCAAGCTGTTGATTGCTCGGCACCAATATCATCTAAAATCAAGACTTCAGCCAGCTTAATCTCATCTACCAAGGTCTTAACATTGCCATCACCGATGGCATTTTTGACATCGATGACAAAGCTCGGATAGTGGAGGAGAGTTGATGAAACGCCACGTTTTTCTGACAAATCATGGGCTAGGGCAGCCACCATGAAACTTTTACCCACACCAAAGTCTCCATATAAGTACAGACCTTTTCGAATAGCTGGATATTGCTCCACAAAGGCTAGGAGCTTTTCAAAAACGGACAAGCGCCCCAAATCATCTAAATCTACTTGAGCTAAGCTAGCTTTTTTAAGACTAGCTGGAAGATTGATTAGCTTGAGACGGTTTTTAATCGCCGCTTCTTTTTCTGCCGCGATTAGCTCCGGAGTCTCTTCATAAGAAACATCTGCATAGCCATGGTTCATGACTAGGATAGGCTTGTAGCCACGCGCGATATAGTCTGTATCTCCTCGGAGGAACTTATCTCTCTCAGTGATATATTGGTTAAACTTGGAAATACTACGGTTTAACTCCTCCTGACTGAGAGATTCTTTCTGGATAAAGACCGCAACATCAGGGTCTTTCACAATTTGCTGGACCAAATCTTGATACTGAAATCGGCTTGGTTGACGCTTGAGTACGTCTCCGACACTTTCCATCTAGTCTCCTCCTTTTTCTAATCGAGCTAACATTTCTTTTTTCTTACGTTCTAGTTCTAAACGAGTTTCTTCGCTGGTTTCATTCTTATATTCAGGGTTGCTCCATTTAGGCACATTGGTTTTTGCTGGGGCAGTCTGATTCTGATTCTGATTCTGCTTTTGCGTTTTTGCTTTTTGGCCACGTTCACGAATACGGAGAACTGCCTCCTCTGCACTACGGATATTTTGATAGGCGTAGTCATTAGCCACCTTCATGGCGTATTTTTCATTGATATTGGCCGAATCAACCTTATTAAAGGTCAGGAGCAAGATAACATTGATTACTTCATCCAGCAAGCCCAAGGCCGCCATCTGCTGGAGCAGGTCCCGTTCAGTCTGAGTAATACTTCCCTTGCGGGTCTGCTTAATCTCAGCAAGGAACTGCAAGGCTGTCTTTTTCTTAGCCTCTCGGATAATGGTTGCCTCCTTGGGACTAAAGTCAGAAGTCACAGGCTTTTGCGCTATCTTTTCGCGGATGCGTTTGACAGAAATCACTTGCGACACTGCTGTCGCTTTGGCTACTTGATAAGTCTCAAACCAGGTCCACTTCTGCTCATCAGCTATTGCAAACAAGGCCAAAACATCCGAAGTCTCATCTTGAAAACGAAGACCATCACGAGCCATAAGCTGACGGAAATGCTCCAAATCAAAATCATCTGCTGCTGGCTGACTGCTAGAGGTTTCTTGACTCGCAGACTCAGATAACTGAGGAAAGATTTGACTCAAGGCCACCGAGATCGGTTCCCCTTCAACACCTTCCTGTCTCATGGCTGCAACCGCACTATCCCCAATCATTTTTTCTAATAAGGTCCGATAAACTGTATGTTGTAAAAATTCTTGAGTTGATAAGGGAGAATGGAGTAACAAGTTATAGGCCTCTCCCTGCTGATAGAGGGTCACCAATTTCATGGCTGTTAGAGTTTTAAAAGCCTTTAAAAGACTATCCATCCCAAAATTCAGATGATTGAGCATGGCTGCAAAGAGATGTTCCTTTTGACCACCATCCCAAAAAGTCATAGCATAAAGATAGAGGCTCAGAGCTTCCTGACCGATAATCGGGAGGTAGCACTGCACCATTGATGAGGTATCTTGCGACACCCGATTATTCTTTACAAAAGAAAAACGGTCATTTGGCTTCATTTATTTTTCCTTTTTCTTTTTAGAGGATTGTGTAATCTGCTGGAGTAGGCTTTCAAGCTCACTCACATCCTTAAAACTACGGTAAACACTGGCAAAACGGACATAAGTAATCTCATCTAGCTCTGCCAACTCTTCCATAACCAAGGAACCAATAACCTCACTCTGAATTTCATTTTCATTGCGACTACGGAGTTTTTGTTCGATGCGATTGACCACCATGCCAATCTCATCACTAGACACTGGACGTTTCTGGGCTGAACGAATAATCCCGTTAAAGATTTTATCTCTTGAAAATTGTTCCCGTGTACCATCTTTTTTGACCACAACTAGTGTTCTCTCTTCTACACGTTCATAGGTTGTAAACCGATGCTGACACTCTTCACACTCACGTCTTCTTCTGATTGTATTTCCTTCTTCAGCCTGGCGACTATCGATCACACTTGATTTTGTAGCGCCACATTTTGGACAACGCATGCCTTTCCCTCCTTGTCGTTTTCTTTTCATTATACCATTTTTTAAGAGATTCCCAAAATAATTCTCCTTTTGGCTTGACAAGTTTTTTGTTTTGTTGTATTATTGAATTAACACAAAGGTGATTAGAAAGGAGATCGTGATGTCTTGGACATTTGATAACAATAAACCCATTTATTTGCAGATTATGGAGAAAATCAAATTGCAGATTATTTCCCATAAACTCGAGCCCAATCAACAGCTTCCAACCGTTAGAGAATTGGCTAGTGAGGCAGGTGTCAATCCCAACACCATCCAGCGCGCCCTATCGGATTTGGAGAGAGAAGGCTTTGTCTATACCAAGCGAACATCTGGACGCTTTGTCACAGAGGATTTGGGCTTGATCCTCCAATCCCGTAAGCAACTGTCAGAAGAACAGTTACAACAGTTTGTAACAGGCATGGTAGAATTCGGCTATGAAAAAGAAGAACTACCAACTGTTTTGAGAGATTATATTGAAGGAGTTTAAACTATGACCTTGTTAGCATTTGAAAATGTGTCAAAATCCTATGGAGCAAGCCCTGCTCTTACAAATGTTTCCCTTGAAATTCCAGCTGGAAAAATCGTTGGCCTCCTTGGCCCAAACGGTTCTGGAAAAACAACCTTGATTAAACTAATCAACGGCTTGCTACAGCCAGAGGAAGGATGTATCCTTATCAATGGTATGGAACCAAGCCCAGCAACTAAAGCGATTGTTTCTTATCTCCCTGATACGACCTACCTCAACGAACAGATGAAGGTCAAAGAAGCTCTCACTTATTTCAAGACCTTCTACCAAGATTTCAATCTTGAACGTGCTCAAAGTCTCCTTCGTGACCTTGGTATTGATGAAAATAGCCGTTTCAAGAAACTCTCAAAAGGGAACAAAGAAAAGGTTCAGTTGATCCTTGTCATGAGTCGTGATGCTCGTCTATACGTCCTTGATGAACCAATCGGTGGTGTCGACCCCGCGGCTCGTGACTATATCTTGAACACCATCATTAACAACTACTCTCCAACTTCGACTGTCTTGATTTCAACTCACTTGATTTCAGATATCGAACCAATCTTGGATGAGATTATCTTCCTAAAGGATGGAAAAGTCGTCCGTCAAGGAAATGTGGATGATATTCGCTATGAGTCTGGAGAGTCTATCGACCAGCTCTTCCGCCACGAATTCAAAGCCTAGTTAAAGGAGATTATTATGTTTTGGAATTTAGTTCGTTATGAATTTAAAAATGTTAACAAATGGTATTTAGCCCTCTATGGTGCTGTGTTGGCTCTTTCTGCCCTTATCGGGGTTCAAGCTAGTTCCCTAAAATCCATTGATACACCTGATCAACAAATGATTATGTTAGTTTTTCTGGCTCTAGTTTTTGGTGGACTAATCATTACCTTAAGTATTTCAACCTTGATTTTGATCATCCGTCGCTTCAAGGGTAGTGTCTACGATCGTCAGGGATACCTAACTCTCACACTCCCCGTATCTGAGCACCAAATCATTCTATCCAAACTTTTGGGTGCTTTCATCTGGTCTCTGGCGAGCTCATTAGTCTTTATCTTGAGTATTTATATCATTTTAGTTCTGACTGGTGCAAACTTCCTTGATATCTTTTCTCTCGAATACCTCTTTAAATTTTACATGGATAGTTTCTGGCTTTCTGTGATTTCATTCATCCTTAGTACTGTAGCAAGCATCCTTTGCATCTACTTGGCAATCTCTATCGGACAACTCTTTAATGAATACCGTACAGCTCTTGCCGTTTTAGCCTATATTGTTATCCAAACCATTCTCGGCTTTGTTGGTCTCAACCTTCGCATAGATATCGACTACAATTGGATGATCTCCTTCGAAATCTTTAAAGACCTCATCCTCAGCGTAGCATTCTATCTCGGAACCTACTATATCTTGAAGAATAAAGTCAATCTTCAATAATCAATAATCTCCTAGCAAAAAGACTTGCTTGGGGATTTTTCATTTAAAATAGATAGAAAAAACCAAGGAGGGAAAAATCCTTGGTTCTTAACTCAAGATCAAATTGGCTACGATCGGACTGACAAATACGTAGAGAATACCTGTAACGCCGATAGCTAATCCGCCCATAGCACCTGCAACTGGTCCATAGCGAAAGGCCGTTCCAGTTCCAACGGCGTGACCTGTTCCTCCCAGGGCTAGTCCAGCAGCTACTGGATCGTCTATTTTTAACCATTTCAAAAGCGTTGGTCCGATTACACTGGTCAAAATCCCAGTCGCTACTACAACTACTAGGGTCACGGTAGTCAAGCCCTGCAACTTTTCTGTAATCCCTACTGCCATAGCAGTCGTTACTGACTTAGGAAAGAGGGAAATAGCTAGGAAAAAGTCCATGCCAAAGATTTTTGCGACTAGGGCTGTAAAAGAGGTATTGACGATGACAGCTAGGAAACTCCCCAGCAAAATACTTCTGACATGATGCTTCATCAAGTGGAAACTCTTATAGAGGGGAATTCCTAGAGCCACTGTTGAAGGAACAATCAAGTTATTAAGATAAACCCCACCTTGGTAGTAATCTTGGTAGGAAATGCCAGTCACCTTTAGAAAGATGATAATAAAAATAGCTGACAGCAACAAGGGAGTCGTTAAGGGATGAGGATAGCGTCTGAAAATCATCATTCCCCCAAGATAGGCTAAGATTGATAAAGCAATCCCAAATAGGGGATTGGATACAAATTCGCTCATTTAGCACCTCTTTCTTCGTAGTCACCTTCATAGCGTTTTTTGATAAATTGAACCACAAGCGCAATCAAGATGATATTAATCACTGCTGCAAAAAAGACAATCAAAACAATCGGCAGAAGATAGGGAGCAATCACATCAAATTTTTCCATAATTCCAACCGCAGGAGGTAGAAAAAGAATGGTCATGTTGGCTAGGAGAAAATTTCCAACCATGTTGACATGGCGGGTGCGCAGCCATTTGAACTGCAAGGCTAGAAAAAGAATAATCAAGCCGATGATACTTCCTGGTATGGGCAAATGAAAAAAACTGGAGATTCCTTCACCGATTAGAGAAATCACAAAGAGAATCATTAACTGAACATATAACTTCATAGCAAACTCCACAAATAGACTTTCTGCATACCAGTTTACTCTTTTTTCAGAAAATTTCAAGGAAATATATAAAAAACATTCTTCTTGCTATCCAAGCCAAAAAGGTGTATACTAATTGCGTGCGCAAGCATCATAGATGCACTAGTATGATTACACTATTATAGAAGGAAAGGAGATGGACATGACTTACTTAGAAAAATGGTTTGACTTCAACCGTAGGCAAGTAGAGCTAGAAGCTATTTTAGAAGAGACCATCGCTAAGCAGAGTGAACAAACCTTGACACTCAAGGAGTTTTACCTCTTGCACTTTCTAAATCAGGCTGAAAGCAAATCCCTAAGACAAATCGACTTGCCAGATAAACTACACCTGAGCCCTAGTGCTGTTTCACGGATGGTGGCTCGCTTAGAAGCCAAGAACTGCGGTTTACTTAGTCGGAGATGCTGCGACCAGGACAAGCGAGCTAGTTTTATTTGCCTGACTAACGAAGGACAGACTACCTTGGCTTATTTACAAACAGCTGTTGAAGAAAGCTTAGCAAGAAAATCAAACTGGTTAGCCTAAAATATTTTTCAAAAAACTTGCGTGCGCAATCATTTTTCTTGACATTCCTTTTTTCAAGGAGTAAAATGAAAACATGATTTAGCAAAGGAGAATCCTATGATTGAAATCACTTATCTTGATGCTAGCAAGCAAGAGAGAACCATGACCTTCGAGTCATACGATGAATTTGAACGTTCTCAACATGCCTGCCTGATTGGTGTCGCAGACTATTACCCCGTCCAAAAAGTAACCTACAAGGGGCATGATTTGGACTACCATGGGACTTATGGAGATGTTTTCTTCTATCTCATGAAACAAGATTTAAGCCAATATAACTAAAAAGGAGAAATACTATGGCAAAAGCAATTACAGACGCAACATTCGAACAAGAAACTAAAGACGGATTGGTCTTGGTAGACTTCTGGGCAACTTGGTGTGGCCCATGTCGTATGCAAGGTCCAATCTTGGACAAATTGTCTGAAGAACTCTCAGAAGATGTCTTGAAGATCGTTAAAATGGACGTTGATGAGAATCCTAACACAGCTCGTTCATTTGGAATCATGTCTATTCCTACTCTTCTTTTCAAAAAAGATGGACAAGTGGTTAAACAAGTTGCTGGTGTTCACACAGCAGAACAAATCAAAGCTATCGTTGCTGAATTAAGCTAATCAAAGGAGAGACCAAGTGCATTCATTTGGTCTCTTTTTTCTTGCCCTTTGCCATTTTTCAAAAAATATGCTAGACTGTAAGTAGAATATCACGATGTTTGGGACATGCCATCGCTAAAAAAAACCTCTACTTGGTATTTTTTAGCTCCCTATAGGGAGCTTTTTGCGTGCTCTGAACATTTCCCATTTTGGAAGGAGTACTATGAAACGTCAATCAGCCTTGGTCGTCTTTAGTGGCGGTCAAGATTCAACAACCTGCCTTTTCTGGGCTAAAGAACATTATGAAACGGTCGAAGCCGTTACCTTTGCCTATGGCCAACGCCACCATCTCGAAATTCAAGTGGCCAAAGAAATCGCTGAGGAACAAGGAATTCGTCATCATATCCTAGATATGTCTCTGCTAGGACAAATTACTGAAAATGCCTTGACTTCAGATCTAGAAATTGAGCAAAAAGAAGGAGAGGTTCCTAATACTTTCGTCGATGGTCGCAATCATCTCTTTCTGTCCTTTGCTGCAGTCCTTGCCAAGCAGCGTGGAATTACGGATATCGTGACAGGAGTGTGCGAAACAGACTTCTCAGGCTATCCTGACTGTCGTGATGTCTTTGTCAAATCGCTCAATGTGACCCTCAACCTTGCTATGGATTACGACTTTGTGATCCAAACGCCTCTCATGTGGCTAGACAAGGCTGAAACTTGGAAATTAGCCGACCAACTCGGTGCCTTTGACTATGTTCGTGAGAAGACCTTGACCTGCTATAATGGCATTATCGGTACTGGTTGTGGAGATTGTCCTGCCTGCCATCTACGCCAACATGGTTTAGAGGTTTATCTCTCTCAGAAAGGAGAGGCCTGATGTTTTTTGCCCCCAAAGAAATCAAACAAGAAACTGGGGAATCTCTTGTCTACAATCCTCACAGAACCTTAGTCTCAAAAGAATTTACCTTCGATGCTGCCCACCACCTCTTTCACTATGAAGGAAAATGCAAATCCCTACACGGTCACACCTATCATCTGCAAATCGCTGTCAGTGGATTTTTAGATGATAGAGGTATGACCTACGATTTCGGAGACATCAAAGCTATCTACAAGGACTACTTAGAGCCCCACTTGGATCATCGCTATCTCAATGAAACCCTTCCCTACATGAATACGACTGCTGAAAATATGGTTTACTGGATTTTCCAAACCATGAGCCAAGAGTTGCCAGACGAGCGCGGTCTCCGTTTGGAATATGTTCGCCTCTATGAAACTCCGACTGCCTTTGCAGAGTTTAGACGGGAGTGGTTAGATGACTAAGGAACGTGTCCTCAAACTACCAGTTCTAGAAATTTTCGGCCCAACCTTTCAAGGAGAAGGTCGTGCTATCGGCCAGAAAACCATGTTTGTCCGCACTGCTGGTTGCGACTACCACTGCGACTGGTGCGACTCTGCCTTTACTTGGGATGGTTCTGAAAAACCAACTCGCATGACAGCTGATGAAGTAATCGCTGAGTTAGACAAGCTAGGAAGCTACGACTATGTAACCCTGTCTGGGGGAAATCCTGCTATCCTAGCAGCCAATATGGCTCAACTGGTCACCAAGCTCAAGCAACGTGGTGTCACTCTTGCCGTTGAAACCCAAGGCTCCCGCTGGCAAAATTGGTTAAAAGATATCGACCAAGTCACTCTGAGTCCTAAGCCTCCTTCCTCCAAGATGGAAGTCAACTTTGAGACCTTGGACTTTATCGTTTCCCAACTAGATCCAGACAAAGTAACCTTTAAAATCCCTGTCTTTGATGATGCAGATCTAGCCTTCGCCAAAGGCATTCAAGAACGCTACCAACCAGATGTCCTCTTCTTATCGGCGGGAAATCCTGAGCCCAAGGCTAGAGGCAATATTGTCCAAGACCAACTGGACCGCCTCAAAGAACTCTGGGAACGTGTCGCTGCCGACGATAGCTGGGGCAATGTCCGCGTCCTTCCTCAACTCCATACCCTCCTCTACGATAACCAACGTGGTGTTTAAGATTAGAAAGAAAAAATCATGTCACAACAAGAAGAAATGAAAAACCTCAGCCTACTGGGCAATAAAGAAACAACCTACATCTTTGACTATCAACCAGAAGTCCTCGAATCCTTTGACAATCGTCATGTGGAAAATGACTATTTCATCAAGTTCAACTGTCCTGAATTTACCTCGCTTTGTCCTATTACGGCTCAGCCAGACTTTGCGACGATTTATATTTCCTACATTCCTGACAAGTTCTGTGTCGAGTCAAAGTCCCTCAAACTCTACCTCTTTAGCTATCGAAACCATGGAGATTTTCACGAAAACTGTATCAACACCATCGGGAAAGACTTGGTCAACTTGCTAGACCCTCGCTATTTAGAGGTTTGGGGGAAATTTACACCTCGTGGTGGTATTTCAATCGACCCCTACTACAACTACGGTAGACCTGGAACCAAGTATGAAGGCTTGGCAGAACAACGCCTCTTCCAACACGACCTCTATCCAGAGAAAATTGACAACCGCTAATACTCTTCGAAAATCTCTTCAAACCGCGTCAACATCGCCTTGCCGTAGATATAGTTACTGACTTCGTCAGTTCTATCCACAACCTCAAAACAGTGTTTTGAGCTGACTTCGTCAGTCTTATCCACAACCTCTCAAAACAGTGCTTTGAGCAATCTGCGGCTAGCTTCCTAGTTTGCTCTTTAATTTTCATTGAGTATAAAAAGATACGAAAAAGCCCTGTTCCTCAAGATGAGGAGCAAGGCTTTTTAAATTTCAATTATTCTTCAGTTCCAAGGAAGTTTTTAGCAACTAGAGCTGCAAGAACGCCACCAACGATTGGTGCAAGGATGAAAATCCAAACTTGTTGAAGAGCTACGCCACCTACCAAGACAGCAGGAGCCAAGCTACGAGCTGGGTTTACTGAAAGTCCAGTGATGTTCAAGCCAGCTAGAATCAAAGCTGTCAATGACAAACCAATCACCAAACCAGCGATTGCGCCATTACCTTTGCTTACTGATGTTACAGTCATGATGACCAAAACAAACAAGAATGTTGCGATTGTTTCAAACAAGAAACCACCAAAGACAGTTACTCCGTTTGCCAAGGCATTTTCACCAAGACTTGCAGTTGACATACCTGAGTTTGCCAAGAGGAAGAGTACAGATCCAGATGCAAGGAAAGCACCGACTACTTGACCAAGAATGTAGTTTATAAGCTCTGAAGATGACAAACGTTTGTTAACAAACATAGCGATAGAAACAGCTGGGTTCAAGTGAGCACCTGAAACAGTTCCGATTGAGAAGGCTGCGACTACGATTGCCAAACCAAAAGCAAGAGCAATCCCAAGGTGTCCAAGACCTTCAACACCATTTCCAAAAACAACAGCTCCTGTTCCGATGAACACAAGCATAAAAGTACCAAGTAATTCAGCAACAAATTTTTTCATGATAAGTCTCCTTTTTTCAAACTATGTATTAGTCTATCAGAAGAAGGAAAGGGTTTCAAGAAATGTGCTTGGAAATTTTGTGTAAGTTTTCCCATTTAATAGTCGAAATCTAATATTGAAAAGATTGAATGGTTTCTTTCAAGTCATCTTGTAAACTATTTCTCTGGTCGAGTTGAACATAGACTTCTAAGAGACAGGATCTAAAATTGGAAAATTTATAAAAATCTTCCGTCTCTTCTATCGGGCAATCAAGTGACTTTATCCAAGAGGTTAGTGTCGCTTGATCCACCTTGCCTTGCAAAATAGGTTCATAGATCACTCTCGCTAAACGCCAATCCTCATCATCTGTAAAACGAATCGAAATTCTTTTAAATAGTTGACCAAGTATATCAAATACTTCATAAACTCTGTTTATAGGAAAGTCTGGATGACAAACTACTTCTGTCAGTAAATCGGCTCCATGTGCAAAAGCATGTACCCAACCATACTGACTTGAAAAACCAGTCGTATCCTCTTCTTTTTCAAGGTAGTGCAAACCTTGATCGAGCATCGTATTTCTGATATCAGTTTTAAGCACTTGATAATAAAGAGAGTGTTGGTTGCCATCGGCAGATAAGAGATTGGCATAAATAAGTGCCCTAAAAGAACGTTCAAGCGTTGAAGCTCCTAACTTATCGAGCTCTTTATCTAGTCCACCATCAGAAACAATCATAGCAGATATAAATTGAAATTGCTCCTTTGTAAATAACTCTTCTTGGATCCCTCTAGCCAAACTGGTAAAAACCAATTCATCGCGAATTTCTGGACTCGAATCCCCTAAGTGCTCAAGTAACCACTGGAGTTCTTTTTGACTATAACTCGGTTTTTCTTCTGCTATTTTTCTATGTAACTCTTGATACATGGTCAATACCTCTACATTTCTAGCAACTTGATATAATCCAGACCCCATTTCTCGACAGCATCTAAAACAACTCTGAATTCCTGTCCCATTTTGGTTAAGCTGTACTCAACTCGTGGGGGAACTTCCGCATAGACCTTTCGTTGAATAATCTTATCCTTTTCTAATTGACGGAGATGACGTGTCAAAATAGTTTGAGTAATCCCAGGCAATAATCTCTGCAATTCTTTAAATCGTTTAGTACCCGTACTCAACTGATAAATGATTACCAGTGCCCATTTCCCTGTTAAAACCCTCTGCGTTGTCGCAAATGGACAAATACCATACTCACTCACTTTATTTGGCATAAAATATCTTCTTTCTATTTTTTTAAAAAATTTTATCTTTTAGTATCAACAATAGTACTACTTTTGATACCAGCTATCGAAAAAGTGTCTACTTGTTTTTTCGATTGTAACCGTTACAATTATATCATAAAAAAGAAATGGAGAATAGATATGTCAACAAACTTAGAAATTTTCAATGCTTATAACCAAGCTTTAATTGCTGGTGACTTTCCTGGTGTCTTTGAAACGATGGCAGACGATATTGTCTGGCATCAACCTGGTACTCATAGTATATCTGGTACAGTTGTTGGTAAGGACAAGCTAGGAACTCACCTAGCTACATTTGCTGAGAAAACTAATGGAACCTTTAAGGTGATAACAAATTGGGTTTCTGACAATAAGGATTTAATCGCAGCCAATGTTACTTTTCTTGGAACACGGGCTGATGGTACTGAACTCAATATGAACGGGATTGACCTCTTCCGTATTGAAGACGGAAAAATCAAAGAAGTTTGGCTCTTCTCTTCAGATCAAGCTGAAGAAGATAGCTTTTGGGGATAATTTAAGAGGCAGGGACAAAAAATTTTGATTTTAGGAATTCTTTATTATAAATTTTTTAAATAAATAGATTAGATAAAAAATCCAACCTCTTTTATCATCTCTACGATTCCAATTTTGGGAGTCGTTTTTTGTCATTTAAAACAATCTTCCTGTCCTATTCATGCTTTAGAAATGAAAGGATTTCTTCAAGACTAGCGGAACTTCCTTGCTCTAAATAGCGTGATTTACTACCATTTTGATAGACTGAAAGATTCGGAACGGTTTGGATATCCATTTCTTTTGCAAAGGCTGTAATTTCATCCTTTTCATCAGAATCACTATCCAAATAATAGACCGTCTGGTGACTTTTTTGAATCGCTAGAGCCAAATTGGGCACAAACTTTTGACAGTAGGGACAGGATTCTCTTCCGATGTAGACGACAAACTCGTCGCCATTTGCAAGTTTGGAGCGCATTTCTTTCATATTGATTGCTTTGGTATACTGAACAGCTTCCTGATAAGTTTTTGGAAGAACAGGCTGACTGAATTTCCAAATCATAAACAAAATCAGCATAGCAATTCCAATGATAAGCAAGCTAAGTTTTTTGTTCACACGCACTAGCATCTCCGTCCTTTTCTAAGTATTTTCCCTAGTCTAATCGCCCACGACAAGATATAAAATCCAACCGATAGATCTATAATAACGCACATTCTGAAGACAAAGTCTTCAGTAAACTTTATTAAATAAACGTCATTCTAAAATCTCAACAATATAACTCTATTGTTGCACTTTTATGATCTTATTCTCCCAACTGGGTACTGTAGTTGATAATTTGGTCAACTGTATCTGACAAGAATTGAATCGTATCACGGAGTGGTTTATCCGTTGAGATATCGGCTCCGATAACCATAGCTGACTCAAGTGGTGTCTTGCTACCACCTGATTTGAGGAGATTGAGCCAGTCTCTAGCTCCATTCTCAGAGTTTTTAAGATGAAGGTAACCAGCAGTCGAGATGACAAGTCCTGCTGAGTAAGTGTAGCTATACAAGCCCATGTAGTAGTGAGCTTGGCGCATCCAAGTCAGTGCTGCATCATCATCAATCTCAATAGCATCTCCCCAGAAGTCAGTCAAAACTTCCTTCATAATACTGTTGAGTTTGCTTGCCCCAAAGGTTTCTCCTTCTTCAATCAGTGTATAAACCTTACGTTGGAAGGCTGCTTCCAAGAGGTGGGTGATAAAGTTATGGAAGTAGGTATCTGTCAAGCGGTGAGCAAGAGCGAATCGTTTCTGACGTGGATCATCAGACTGGTGTTCCAAGTAATCACTTAACAGCAATTCATTGAAGGTTGACGGTGCTTCAACATAATAGGTCGACATGTGAGCATTGAAGTAGCTTTGGTGATTATCTGAAAAGATGAATTGACCAGAATGCCCGATTTCATGAATCAAGGTATAAACATCGCTCAAACGGCCTGTCCAGCTCATGAGGACATAAGGGTGCACGCGATATGGATCTGCTGCATATCCACCTGAATCCTTGCCACTGTTAGCAGCGAAGTCTACCCAGCGCTCTTCTTGATAGCGAGCAATTTCTTGACAATATTCTTGACCCAGTGGTTCTACCGACTTCATGACCAAATCATAGGCATCATCAATAGTCACTTCAGGATTCAGGGCGCTGTCCAAATCCAATTTCCAGTCTGCAAAAGTCATCTTCTCAAGACCATTGACCTTGGCAACATGCTTGAGGTATCTCTGAGCAACTGGTGCAAAGTCCTTCATGATGAGGTCAATCTGGCGGTCAAACATGGCACGGTCCACTTCTTGCTCAGCCAAAAGATAGTCGAATACTGAGTCATAACCTTTCATATCTGCCAACAATTTCTCAGTCTTTACCTGAGCAAGATAGGCTGCCGCAGCTGTATTTTGGTGCTTACGAAGTCCTTCAGAGAAGGAACGGAAAGATTTCTCACGAACTTCAGCGTCCTCGTGATTTTGGTAGAAATTTTCATAGGTCACAAAGCTGTTTTTGTAGGTTTTTCCATGGGCTTCAAAGTCAGCCATTTCGAAATCCCCAGCTCGCATCTTGGTGTAAATATCCTGTGGACTGTAGAAAACTTCGCCAAGATTAGTCAAGGCCTTCTCCACATCAGCCCCTAGATAGTGGGCTTTTTTGATTTTGGCCTGACGAATGGCTGCAGTCAAGTGAGGCAATTCACCCAAACGGTCCAAAACTTCCTCGTCTGCTGCCACCAAGGCGTCGTCAAAGAAGGTCAAGGCTACACTGGCATCTGTTTCAAATTCCATCCCAGCTTGGGCAATATTGGCAAACTCTTCATTGCTATAATCTGTCGTCTGAGGCATAAAGCTGTAATTACCGATATGGCTCATCTGAATATAAATTTGTTCCAATTCTGCAAAGGCCTTCTCGAAATCCTCAAAAGTATGAAGATTGCCCTTATAGTCACGGCTAAATTGATTGATGTCTTCACGCGCCTTCTCTATCGCACGCAAGAAATCCTCACGGTCTTGATATAGGGCTGTTAAGTCCCAAAGTTCCTTTTCAGGAAATTCTGAACGGTGTTTTTGTTCCATCTTCTTCCTCTTATTTCTCTAATTCTAATAAAACACTAAGGGCTGATAAGGCGTAAAGTGGCGCTGTTTCTGCTCGTAAAATACGAGGGCCAAGCCCTGCCAAGACTGCTCCTTTAGCTTCAAAACTTTCAATTTCTGCTGGTGAGAGACCGCCTTCTGGGCCAAAGATAAAGAGCAATTTGGCTACTTTTTCAAGACCAGTGACTGCTTGCAAGAGCGCAGCGGTTTCTCCCTCTTTAGCCGACTCTTCATAGGCCACTACGATAGAGTCAAACTGGTCAAACTGAGCTAGAAAATCTGCTTTTTTCTCAAAAAGCTTGATACTTGGAACTAGATTACGCTTGCTTTGCTCTGCTGCTCCAAGAGCAATTTTTTCTAGTTTTTCAACCTTTTTACCCAACTTCTTGCCGTCCCATTTGGCAACTGACCAATCGGCAGGGAAGGCCCAAATTTGGCTGGCACCCAGTTCCGTCACTTTCTGAGTGATAAACTCCAGCTTGTCTCCCTTGGGAAATCCTGATGCGATAGTCACCTGGACTGGCAGTTCCACATTGTTAGCCAATTCTTGAACCAACTCAAACTGACGAGCTTCCACATTTAGCACACGCGCCAAGCGCTTGATACCATCATCAAAGACTAAGGTCACCTCGTCATCTTCTTTCAGGCGCATGACCTGAAACATGTGCTTGCTGGTTTCCTTGTCCTCGATAGTGACAGGAGAGACTGCACTGCCTTTGATAAAATACTGCTGCATACTAGCCTCCAATCACACCTGAAATATCCTTGGTTTTCTTAAAGACACAGGCATTCCATTCCCCTTGGATCATGTGGGTTTCAAGGAAAAATCCAGCTGCTTCTGCTGACTCACGCACCATGTCCCACTTGTCCTTAATAATGCCACTCATGATCAGGTAGCCTTCATCCTTGACCAAGCGATAAGCATCATCCGTCAGATGAATGAGGATATCCGCCAAGATATTAGCCACGATGACGTCTGCCTCAATCTCCACGCCTTTAAGCAAATCGCCTGGGGCCACATGGATATTTTCCATGCCAGGATTGAGCTCAATATTTTCCTGAGCGACTCGAACCGCTACATCATCTAGGTCATAGGCGAAAATTTCCTTGGCATCTAGGAGAGAGCTAGCAATAGAAAGAACCCCTGAACCAGTCCCTACATCTAGCACTGTTTCGCCACCACGAAGGACCTGCTCCAAGGCAAAAAGACTCATCTTAGTCGTCGGGTGTGTTCCAGTCCCAAAGGCCATACCAGGGTCCAGCTTGATAATCTTTTCTCCCGCAGTCGCCTCATAGTCCGTCCATGACGGTACGATGGTTAGGTCATGGGTGATGCGTGCCGGTTCATAATACTTCTTCCAATTGTCTGCCCAGTCTTCCTCAACCAAAGCAGTCGTCCCCATTTTGACTTCTCCTAAGTCCATAAAGTCCGTCAATTCTGCTAAACGAGCCTTCAAATCTGCTTCAACTGCCGCTACATCCACCGTGTCAGGGTAGTAGGCTGTCACTACGATTTCTTCTTGTTGCTCGACCTCAGGGAAAATCTCACCGAAGCGGTCCACATTTCCCACATAGTCCATGCTGTCTTCGATTGCAACACCCTGGGCACCTAACTCAATCAAGAG
Organism: Streptococcus pseudopneumoniae; assembly: GCF_001073085.1. Lineage (GTDB taxonomy): Bacteria > Bacillota > Bacilli > Lactobacillales > Streptococcaceae > Streptococcus > Streptococcus pseudopneumoniae_M. Next base: position 14,193 of record NZ_JVFV01000017.1, on the reverse strand, counting down.
GTTGGAAACCAACTCCTCTCCCTCACGCTTCACTGTAACTTTTAACTCTTGCCATGTTTCCATCATTAAGATACCAAGCCCGTAAAACACAAAGCCAAAATAGGAAACTCTCTGAAGACGTTTGTGTCTAAGAGAAGTTTATCTTTTTGGCACAGTGTTTTGGGCGAGTTCAGTTTAGAAATTTAACTGAACCATCCTTTCTATTTCTCTATCAATTTTTTCATGTAGACCATATCCATGCCTTCTTTTTCAGGCTCAATATAAGTTTGATGGTAGCCATTCTTCTCGTAGAAGGCAACCATTCCCGCATCCTGTAATACCGTACACAAATCCCATTGTGTGATGGTTGGAAATTCTTTTTCCAGTAAGCTTAAACCTTTAGATCCATACCCTTTCCCTTGGTACTGAGGCAAAATCTCTGCCGTTCCCAACCAAGCTTCCGTCAACTCTTCATTGGTATGAATTCGTAAAAAACCAATCTTCTCTTCATTTTCTTTCACAAAGTAGTAATAGCTATTGGGACGCTCGACTAATTTCCATTTGATTCGCTCGCGATCTTCTAGATAGGGATCATATTCATCCTGGTATTTTTCATAAACTGCTTTAAAACTAGCCCTTTGAATCGCAATGACGTCCTCTAAATCCTCTGCTCCTGCTCTCTCAAGTCTTATCATAAACTTTCCTCCAAATAATCACTCAATCTCCCCTGTAGCTGAGGCACTGCCTGATTAGACTTCAAAAACTCCTCAATAGACATCAGTTTATAGGCCTGTCCTTCATCCCCAAAGGTAATACTGTCAAACTGATCCTGACTTAACTGACCAACCATAAATACTGACTGTCTACCTTCACAGAGCATGCTGGGATAGACCTTGCTCCAGAGCAAACAATCTTCATTTAAATGAATTCCCAGTTCCTCATAAACTTCACGCGCTACGCACTCTAAAGGACTTTCGTTTCCTTCACGACCACCACCTGGCAACTCCCACATATTTGGACAAGGGATACCCGGTTTGTCGTCACGTAAGATAGTCAGGATTTTGTCGCCACAAATCAAAGCAATCTTGCAACCTGTAAAATCAGAAATTTCTATTTCCATATCAGACTCCTTCTGCTAATTCCTTTTCCAGCTCGGCTAACCAGTTTTCATAATATCTTTTCTCATCCCGTAACATCCGGCTGCTATTCATTTGCTGTCTAGCAATCTTCATAGCCTTGTGAGTTTGAACTACATCTTTCTTTACCTTAAATTGATACCAAGCTTGAATAACCTGCATATCTGCTGTTTTTAGAGATAAAAAGGATTTGACACCTCGAATACTTGCATATTCTTCCGCTTTCTTATTATCTCCTTCTATCAGAGCAATTTGAAGAAGGTATAATTGAGAAATAGTTTTAGACATTGGATTATCTGTTTTTTCTAACACAGACTGAAACAGTTGCTTTGCAAGCTCTATATTATCATCCAATATGAACACCAATCCCTGAAGAGTCTGAACACTTTCTGCAAAACTCCCTCTCACATCCTCATCAACAGACATGATAAAGTCTTTTAAATCATATTCTTGAGGAGCTAGCAAGGTCTGGGCAGAATGCCTCAACATCAGGTAGGCGTATTTCGTATTTTCAGGGTGTTGTAGCAATTCCCAAATTTTTGCTCCATCGGTGATGCCGACTGGCATAGGAAGAAAGACAAATTAAGAAAAATCCAAGTCCCTGCAAAATACCAGCTTCTTGTCAAAAATCCAAACACTATCGCCAATAATATCAAGCTGAGATGAATCATCAAGCCTCCTGAAAGCATCAGGATGATTCTTTGATCGCTTTCATCCTCTTTTAAACCAATATACTGAGCACCAACATTTTTTATAACTGCTGTTCGACTAAGATGAAGCCTTCCTGACTTTTTGGTTAAAAGAAAGTTCCCTAATCCAAAAGCCACCAGCCGATAGCCTGTCAAGTAGCCACAAAAAGCATGTCCCAGCTCATGAAGAATAAAGATTAAATACATACTTAGAAGAGCGAAGGCATAACCAAAAGTAAAGACTAAAACTGCGGAATACCCCAACTCTGCAAATGCGATTGTTCCACAAGCAAAAGCCAGCATAATAAAGACAACAGCTAGCGCATAAACCAAATAAATCCCAATTTTCTTCATAAAATCTCCAACCAACTCCTAGTATCTCGGATAAGGATAAAATTCTCCCTCTTCCAAACCGACTTTTCCTTCTTCAAAGACTTCTTGGTTCCATTCCATGACAAATTCTTCTGCTTCTGGGTCTTCCAAAAAGTCCATGAGGGCATCTAGCCCGACCTCTGCAGTATCTTTGAGAAATAGTGCAAAGTAAGCTAAAAATTCACGAGAAAAACCTTTTTTAGGAAGGTAAGGGATAACTGTCAAATAGTCTTCCTCATTAACAGTTGACTTGGCAGGATTGTAAAAGAGCACCGCTTCCTCAAAAAGGATATCGTCTGATGATACCTCTCCGTCCTCGTCCACCATCTCCACACCTGCAGCATTTTGTGCCTCTAATAGAAAACTCACTTCAACCGCATGATTGCGCTTGTCCCAACTAATCTCATAATCAAAAGGAAAGTTCTTGTCCAACTCTTCTTGTAAAACATCTAAAAATCCATATGTTGCCATTTTGTCCTCTTTCTATACGACTCTTCAATCGCCCCGAATACTCGGAAATATGCTAAAATAGGTACTACCATATTACCACATTAGTATCAGAAAATCCATGTTAGAAAGGACTGCTATGCCAGACAATCTCGCGCTTCGTATGCGCCCCAAAACCATCGACCAGGTCATCGGTCAGGAGCATCTGGTTGGACCAGGCAAGATTATCCGCCGTATGGTGGAAGCCAATCGCCTATCCTCTATGATCCTCTACGGACCTCCAGGCATCGGAAAAACCAGTATCGCTTCAGCCATCGCTGGAACGACCAAGTATGCTTTTCGGACCTTCAATGCCACTGTTGATAGTAAAAAACGTCTCCAAGAAATCGCTGAGGAAGCTAAATTCTCAGGTGGCCTTGTACTGCTACTAGACGAGATTCATCGTCTTGACAAGACTAAACAAGACTTCCTCCTTCCTCTCTTGGAAAGCGGTCTAGTCATCATGATCGGGGCGACAACTGAAAATCCTTTCTTTTCTGTCACTCCAGCCATCCGCAGTCGTGTTCAGATTTTTGAGTTGGAACCCTTATCTAACCAAGATGTTAAAGAGGCCGTTCAAATAGCCCTGACTGACCCTGAAAGAGGTTTTGATTTCCCTGTTGAGTTAGATGATGATGCCCTTGATTTTATCGCAACATCTACCAACGGAGACCTCCGCTCTGCCTTCAATTCGCTTGATTTGGCAGTTCTCTCCACTCCAGAAAATGATGACGGTATCCATCATATCACACTTGACATCATGGAAAATAGTCTTCAGAGAAGCTACATCACTATGGACAAGGATGGAGACGGACACTATGATGTTCTATCTGCTCTCCAGAAATCCATCCGTGGCTCTGATGTGGATGCCAGTCTCCACTACGCTGCCCGCTTGATTGAAGCAGGTGACCTTCCTAGTTTGGCACGCCGTTTGACGGTGATTGCTTATGAAGATATCGGCTTGGCCAATCCCGATGCACAGATCCATACCGTAACTGCTTTGGATGCTGCACAGAGAATCGGCTTCCCAGAGGCTCGTATCCTCATCGCCAATGTCGTCATTGATCTGGCACTTTCACCTAAGTCCAACTCAGCCTATGTGGCTATGGATATGGCCCTGGCTGACCTTAAAACATCTGGTCATTTACCAATCCCACGTCACTTGCGAGATGGCCACTATAGCGGTAGCAAGGAATTAGGCAACGCCCAAAACTACCTCTATCCACATAGTTATCCTGGTCACTGGGTCAAGCAAGATTATTTACCAGAAAAAATTCGCGACCATAGCTACTTCTCACCAGAAGATACCGGAAAATACGAACGAGCCCTAGCTCAGCGCAAGGAAACCATTGATAAATTACGAAATTTGTGAAATCCTTTTCGAATTTTTTAATTTTCCCTTGATTTTTTTTGAAAAAGTGGTATCATATAATCATAGAAACGCTGTGGTGTACGACTTCACATTTAAGTGTTGACCGACTATTTTTTGTATTATTAGGGAAACAAAAGTCTTCTAACAGCATGTAGGCCGTCTCACACGGAAACAGCTTCAGTTAGAGCGAGTTGCCCACCTGCTTAATTGCGCGGGTTCAATACAAACCGTGAAGTTTCGGCACCAATACAGCTTTTTATTTGCCTCCTTAGCTCAGTTGGTAGAGCAGTAGACTCTTAATCTATGGGTCGCAGGTTCGAGCCCTGCAGGGGGCATCTAAATCAACAGGAGAAAGCCTTATTTAAAGGCTTTTTTTCTTATCTGTTCTACTTTTGTTCTACCAACTGATACTCACTTAAAAGCTGTCGTATAATCTGATGTTCTTTTTCTTTCTTCTCTTTCAAAAGATGACCATACGTTTCTGTTACCTGTTTTATATTTTTATGGCCCATCACATGAGCAACTACCCAGATATCAATTCCTTTTGCAAGCAACATACTAGCATAAGTATGTCTAATACCCGTAGCTGTTAAATTATATGGAGAAATATCTAGTTTTTTTAGTAGCGATTGTAAACTTTGATTTACTGCATTATTACTAGGAACTCCATACACAACATCATAGAAAAGGAAATTTTCTTTTTCCTTAATACCTTGATTCTTATATACAAGCTTTTGTTCTTTCTTTAATAACTTCAAAACCTCAGATGTTTCTTCATCTATAGGCACATCTCGAACAGATGTATCCGTTTTGGGTGGTCTCCATTTATAATTATAGTAGCGCCTATAAGTGTGGATGACTTGATTTTCAAAATCAATGCAATCCCAAGTTAAACCTAAAATCTCTCCGAAACGCATTCCTGTTTTAAAGGAAACAAACAAAAGATAAGGAATCACAGATTTACTGTAATTAAGATGACTTTTTAAATGAACTAAAATCTTATAATAGTCTTCAATATTGTCAATATATTTTTCGTCTGTTGTCTTGCTTTTCTTCATCCCTGAAATAATCGCACCATCAGTAAAATCAACTATATCTAATTGGTCACGTTGAGCAAACTGAATGACTTTTCGGATTTCTGAGTTTAGTCGTGCTACGGTATCTTTTGTAACCCTTTCAGCATACAAATTTAGAGCTCGTTGATATTGACTAAAACGAATAGAAGTTGCCGGTCTATCTTGAAAAAGTTCCTTTATCAAGTCTCCTCTCTTCTTATGCTTAAAAAGCGTTGATTCACTTTTTCCAAGTGGTCTTACAACAACATCAAACCATTCTTCCCATAACTCATATAAACTAGCTTGCGAATTAATTTTTGCACCTGACATCAACTTTAATTCAATAGCTAAAGCTTCTTTTTCTGCTTCCTTCTTAGTTCTGAAGCCACCTTTAAATGCAACAAGTTTTTTGTTATTATCTACAATTCTATAATCCCATGTGCCACCTTTTGTACGTTGTCTAAAAGTTGCCATTAGTTACCTCTTTCAATAGATAACCAAGGTTTTTGCCAAGGCTATTATACCATAATTTCTCTAAAGTTTTCTTCAAACCATTGTTTGGTTTTACTGGCTAAAAAGAAATAGCGTCCACCTTGGTTCTCAGGATATTTAACAAATCCGTTAGGATTTAATTCAACATCAATTTCTTTCCGAATTTTTGAGTTATTCAATACATTATCAAGTAACCACGGTCTTGAAACTGATAGAAGTTGTAGAACATCAGATAAGGACATATATCTACCTTGAGAAGAATTATGTTGTAAATTATCATATTCTTTTCTATCGACGATAATTTTATCTTCTGGCAATTGTATTTCTACATTGATTAAATCAACAGTAATTTTATTTATATCAGTCATAGAAAATTCTCCTTTTTTATGAGATAATAGCTAGAGATGATGAAAATCATCCCTATACTATTTTTCAAGCAATATTACTCTTTGTTTTTAGGTCGTTTCGGAGTGATATTGTTTTTTTGATAGAATAACTTAAAACTATCTTCAAAATACTCTTTATAATTTAATTGAGAGAGTTCTGATCCAAATTTGTTAAGCCATAGCTCAACATCTTGGTTTGGTATGTAGTTCCACTCATACTCTTGAATTAAACGAATAATAAAATGATTACGAGCCTCTACTCCCCAAATTTCCTCAATTTTCTTTAGAAGTGGATAAAATCCGCTACCTTTTAACAAATAAGAAATGGTTGCTAATAAATCATTATTTCGGGAGTTTAAGGATTCAAGCTCTGGGAAGATACCAAAACCTTTAAGTAAATCACTAGTGAATGGCAACAGTTGACCAGTCTCTGCATCATGAAAACAATATTTATCAATCATTTTGTTGACAATGAGCTTGCTCAAATCTTGAGAGCTATCAATAGCAAGCAATAATGTTAGAATTTGATTGCTATAAGTACCTTTATAGGAAGCCTCCATGCGTACCCAAGAATTGCAATACTTAGTTAAGTGCATATAGCGACCTTGATTGTCTAATTGTTCCTGATACTTGTTATAGATCCGCAACAGAGCATTTACATTCTTTTTCTTGCTACCAATATATATCGTTTGCGCTTGACCATTCACTTCTTGAGCGCTAATGTTAGAAATATTTTTACGTCCTTTATGATTGGTGATAATATATTTTTTGATTTTTAACCCTTGGTAAAGGTCATTGACAGCCATTGGATAATTAAAGTAATCAACAGCAAGGTCAATACGAGAAAGGCGCAAATCATAATAGTCAGCGTACAGCAGTTGTGCTATATTGTGAACGTCAATTGCTTCACTATAATAGTCTTGATAGGAGGCTTTATAGTGAGACAAAGCCGATGCAGAAAATTTCAGGATAATTCCCATCGTGAAATTAGTCTGATGCCAAGCAATCGCAAAGTAATAGGGGAGATTCTGAAAGGTAAATCCCTCTGTATAACCTGCTGGTGGGATTTTTAGTGGAATATAATTTCCAAAGAGAACTGGGAGGGATAGCTTTTCTGCTACTGTTTCAGACAGCGATAAAGCAATTTGATGCCAATTATCAGGATATTCTCCTACAGTATCTTCTGTCGGTTGGATGACAAATGTAGCTTCATCGACACTGGTCATAATGACTGGGTTATGGTCGTTATCTTTTTGAAGATACTTTTCAATTTCATTTTTACAAATCATTTTATTTTCTTTCTATCCGCCTAAAGAGTGAAAGTTAACTGGGCGGAAAATATTGCTTTAGTTAACTATTTATTGTAATGTAGCGAAATTTCTACGCTTTTATTCTCTCACAGTTTCAGGAAGTAATCACCCTAAATAAAAAGTTATAGAATAACGTTGATATAACAGCATTTTAAGGGAATTGAGTATTTTACCCTAAAGTGGAATTTACATAGCTTTAGAACAAGGTCAAATGGAACGGGGGTCTTTACATGTCCCCCGTATAACAGCCAGCTAAAGCTGGCGAGGCTGTAAGACCATCTGATTCTCTAAAGTGAATCAGGGTCAACAGCCTCAGCAACATTAGCAGACTTTCCTAATATATCAAGAACTCGTCCCTTCAGTAAATTTATATCAGGTACTTGTTTAACCTTAATTTTAATAACATTAGAACCATCATCAAAACGCTGAAGATAGCCAAATCTTTTGGGTAAATTTTTTTGTAGCTCTTGTCCTTCCTCTAGTTCAAACAGTCCCTTCGTTACTGATGACCTCAGTGACCCCAATGCAATGACTAAAGAAAATTGATTCCGAGCAGACCCCTCCCCTAGTGCAGAAGCAAGCAGATCTTGTGAAACGGCTAATAATTTGACATTAAAGGCCCTCCCAGTATAAAGAATAACTCTAATTTTCTCCTGATATTCTTTCTTAGACTTTCCTGCTAATTCAAATAATGAAGTTAATTCTTCTACTACAAGATAGTAGGGAGTTTTTTCTCTTCCTCTATTCTTTTTTCTTAACTCAATCTCATTAAAAGCTACATCTATAGCTAAAATAGCTCTGTCACCTAAATACACATTGGGTAAATGTTCTGCAAATAAATAATCAGACTGCTTCATCTCAGAGATAATAAATTCACTTGCAGGATTTTGATTGTATAGATAATTGATGATAGCGAATACAGCCGTAGATTTTCCAACACCACTACTCCCCAGCAACAAAAGATGGATGAAATCTATATCTGGCGTTCCGCCCCCAGCTTTTAGAAATGGATTTTTAGAGCTCAATGATTTCATCAAGGTCAAATTCCTCCTGAATTTTAGGTTCTGTTGCTCTAGCATTCTGATTAAAGGTAGCATCCTCAATAGTTTCTAATTTTAAGAAAATAAACCACCCTCCGTTTACTAACTCAACTTGACTGTAATCAATAGTATAAGAAACTTCGTGGTTTGCAATAATTCCTTTTACTATATTCTCAATCTCACGCTGTTGTTCTGATGAAATATTGGAACCGAGTTGAATTATTAGATATTCACCACTATCAGAAAGTTTAACTTGATCTTTAACCTTTAAATGTTCTAGCGTAGGTAACAGAGAATAAATATTCTGTTGGATACTACCTATCTTAGACCACTCTCTAGGAAGAGAATATTTATTGTTTAAGTAGTTAAAGAAAAGTTGGTTTAGGAATATTTTATCAAATTGATATATTCCCCAAATAACAAGAGCCATAATCCCTAACAATAGGATAAATAGTAGTGAAATAGAGTACAGAATAATCATTAGTTTTCCTCCTTGCTTTCAGGATCCCTCATTCGATAATTAAAATCTACGTAAGAATCATGAATATCATAAGAAAATTCAAGTATTTCCTTGACATGTTTATAAACCTGATTAACTACAAAGTCTGCTATATCTATGGAAAAATCCTCGGTTACCCAGAATCTGATACGACCGCTGTAGAAATTATCCCTAGGAAGATTTATAGGGTGATTATCGAAAAGGATAGGTTTTTTACTTCTATCAAGGTATGATGATAAATTTAAATCAATCGTTTCATGTAAACTATTTAAAATAAACATAAATTAAACCTCCAATACAATGAGAGGGAGGAAGACCTCCCCTAATAATTTAAACAAGCTCAATAAAAGCAGACTTAGCTTTTACTGAGAGCGCAGCACGATTTCCACTGTTATAAGCATTGATAGAAACACCTTCAAGAACAATTTCTACTTTTTCGTCAAATAAAGTTGTAAAATCAGATACATTAACCATATCAGCCTTGATATTTGTTTGATTGAATCGACCGTCTGGAGTTCGTACACCGATAGTCAAATTTGTTTGACCAGTGCTGAGACCAGATGTATAGTCTTTTACTTCCGATGCGCCAATAAAGCGACCTTGCAATGTTGTTTGTGTAGCTTCCATAGGCTACCTCTTTTCTAACCGTTTTATTAAATACATCAAAAAATTCACGGCTTTTCAAATTTATTGAAGATATGTATTGTGTGATAGCTACCTCACATCTTAATTATTCCATAAAAACTGACAAGACTTTACCTAAATTCACTTAAAATATACGTAATAATTTTTCTTGGTTTTTTTAAGATTTTTTTGTTTGTTCAAACCATTGTTTAAAGCTTGCTACATAGCACTTTCAGTGGAATATAATTTATTATCTATCGAGATTATTTGGTTCAAAAAAAAATAAATTTTTGTAAGATTTTTATTGAAAACGTTTTACCCTAAATTTTTATAAAACCCATTAATATCTTGACGTTTAAAATGTATTAATGCTAAAATGATACATAAACTTTTTTGTGTAAAGGATGTTTACTATGGAAGAAAAAAAAGAAGAACGTATGCTTGTTGCAGTCACAGTTAATTTGATGCACAAAATGGAAGAATTTAAAAGGTTCAAACATGAACGAAAGATTAGTGGAGATTATGAAGCTAAAATTGCTTATTTAGTAGAAGAGTTTCACATGAGCGACAAGACGGCAGAAAATTTGTTGTCTGGTAAGGTAGTCTCTAAAAATAATTATTTAGCTATTTTTCCTTCCTTTGACAAAGATAATATAAACAAAAAATCTACTGCATTAGAAAAATTTGCAGAGACTATTGTGGATGCAATAGGAAAGGAAAATGAAGCTATTATTACAGAAGTATCTAATATAATCACTAATAAATTAGAAAAACTTGATTTAAAAAATAAGGCAAAAGCTGTATTATCAGATGATAAACGAGCGGAATCATTAAAAAACTCCATAATATCAAGCTTAAAAAGTGTAGAGTTCCCAAATAAGAAAACTAAAATTAATGACTACGCTCTAATTGTATGGATTGATCACTTTTATAAGAGTATCTCTGAACAAGATAATCTATTTGAAATTACTAGCAAATTAGATACTATCTCGAAAGCTATTGAATATCTTCCTCTTGTTGAAAAGATATTTGAATCTGAAGAAAACATCGAAATATTTTCTCAAGTAGCTAATCGTCTTGACACATTTAGGATTGCTGATGAGTACGAGGATTGGGATAATATAGAGAGCTTTATCAAGGACGTACGAGAGCGAAATGGATTTGATAACTACTTGAAATAGAATATAAAAAAGCCAAGTCATGCTATATGTGACTCGGCTTATTTTTCTATCTCATCTAGGAAATCAATCAAAAGTTTTGTGACCCTCTCTTGCTTACTAGGTGCTAATTTTTCCAGCTTAAACAATAATTGATTTATCAGCGGATTACTTTCTGTCAGAGAAATGTCAAAAAAACTTTCTATATTTGTATCCAGAGCATCCATGATTTTTTCAAGGGTCTTGATTTTGATATTTGGTTCAAGGTTTTCTAATTTATAAGTATATTTTAACGGTAAGTCCGCCAGCTCCTCTAGTTGCTGTTGGGTGATATTTTTTTGTAATCTCAGTAGGCGGATTCGCTTGCTGATATAGGATTGTAGGTTCGTTTTTGTCATCTCAGTACCTCTTTAAATCCTATCATACTGAAATTTGTGTCCTTTAAAAACTACTTAAAAAGCGAAAAAAACAGTTATATAGTTTCAAAATACTACAACATGTGATAAAATAGGACTATAAAACTATCAAAAGGAGTTTACATGCTAGAATCAAACACACAAGGTCACGGAACCATTAAGAAATTGCGTACTGGCGCAGTTATTTCAACGCTTGCAATCTCGGCTCTGGGGGTATCTACTGGGGTATCTGCTAGTGAGACTGAAGTAGCCGTTAATGAGCCTGCAACTAGGGTAGTTGCTAAGGACGAGGTAGTTGCTAAAGTTCCTAGTCAAGCTGATGTTGATGAGGCTAAGGCTGAATCTGACAAGGCTAATCAGGATGTAGCTAAGCAAAAGGAAGTTGTTTCAACTACTGAAGCAAACATTGCTAATACTGAAAAGACTATCGCTGAAACTACTAAGAAAGTAGAAGAAGCCAAGTCGGTTACACCTGAAAAGGTTGCAACTGCAAAAGCCGAGGCTGAAAAGCGAGCAGATGAGCTTGCTACGGCTGAAAAGACTGTAGCTGATGCTGATAAGTCTGTTTCAGCTACGGCTGAGAAGGTTGCTGACCAAACTAAGGTAGTATCTAATGCTGAGAAAACTGCCACTGATACTGCTAATAAGGTAGCTGACGCTCAGAAAAAAGTAGATGCTCTTTCATCTACTAATGATACCACCCAACTTGAAAAAGAGGTAACCACTCTTACTAGTCAAGTTAGTGAAGACACTCAAGCAGTAGAAACTGCTCAGACTAACCTTGATAATGGTAAAAAAGCTCAATCTAACAAAGACCAAGCTGTCAAAGATGCTCAAACTGGGGTATCTAGTGCTGAGTCTAATCTCACTCAAGCTACTACAGCCCTTGCTAATGCTAAAGCTGACCAATCTAACAAAGATAAGGCAGTTACTTCTGCTAAATCGGCTCTTGATGTAGCTAAACAAGGTGTTACTGAAACAACTACAACTTCTGAAACAATGTACGATGTTCCAAAGGCAACTTACTCTCCAGCCTTGTCTGATGAGTATATTAAGGCAATTAAAGCCCTAGCTAATGGTACGGGTAATGTTCTTGATGTCTTGAAGGCAATCAATAAGCCTTATACTGACGAGAAGACAGGTGTAAGTGCCAATACTCTAGGTGGGTATAACTTTACAGGTAAGTATTTCTATAAAGGTAAAGATATTGCTTACGGTTCTGAAGACACAGACACAACAGAGATTGTTGATTTCCAACACCTATCTAAAGAGCAAGCGACTAAATTGAGTTTGTATGCAGCGTCTATCGTTAACAATTTGCGTGCTAAGGTTGGTACTGCACCTCTTAAAGTTAGTGAAAGTTCTGTTGAATTGGCTACTCAGTTTAACCATTATGCAAATCCTTTTGAAAAAGTGACAGATGGTAAGACAAGTCCAAACTACACAAAACCTTTATCTGAGAAGTTAGCTATGGGTAAAGAGTCAGCTAAATTTAACTTGGATGCACTAGGTATTCGTGCAGAGAATATCCCAGATTACGCAGGCAAAGGTACTCTTTCAACTATGGCTCAAATCAAGCAAGTTGTTTATGAGGGTATTGTTCAGACAGTTATGTCTGCAACAAGTACAAGTTCTAGCGAAGATCTATATAGTGGTGCTTTGTCACTTCTAGGTTTCCGTGATACCGATAAAACCAATCTTGGTGTAGGTCTAGGTTTTGGTTATAGTCAGCTTGGGGTAAAATATGAGACTAGTTTCACTTTATCTCCTACTAAAGAGGTAACTACAACTACTCAGAAGGTAGACGCTAAGGCAGTTGAAACTGCACAAAAAGCCTACGACGACGCCCTCAAAGCCTCTCAAGAAGCCAAATCAGCCGTCCAATCAGCTCAAACTGCCTACACCAACGCTGAAACAGCTCTTGCTAACGCTCGTACTAACTTATCTAACGTAGTCGGTAACAAGGTTGATGTTCCAGCACTTGAAAAGGCTCTTGCTGATGCTAAAGACAAACTAGCACAAGACACTAAAGCTTTGCAAACTGCTAAGGAATCACTTGCTCTAGCTAAATCAAACGCTACTGACAAAGCTAAGGCTCTTGCTGATGCTAAAACAGCTCTTGAGACTGCTAAAGCTGAACAAGCTAATGCTGACCAATCTCTTGCCACTGCCAAAGGTGAGTTGGAAGTACTTACTAAAGCTCATGATGTAGCAGTATTGGCTCGTAAGTCAGCTGGTCAAGACCTTGCTCGTAAACGTGAAGCGTCTAAAGAGGCTACTGACACTCATACAGTTCTTGAACTTGCTCTTACTAATCGTGATGAAGTCCTTAAGGCTTTAGAAAAAGAGCTTACTGATGCTAAATCTAAGCTTGGTGTACTCCGTGCTGAGTTGGAGACTGCTAAGGAAGAGTTGGCTCGTCTTGAGGGTATCGCTGAAGCTAAGGCTCGTAGATATGAGAACTTCAAGCAACTTAAAGCCGACCATGACGCATACCTTGCTGAACAACAACGCTTGCAAGCTTTGAAAGACAGAGCAGAAGAAATCCGTAACGCAGGTGGAGAGGTTAAACCTGTCCTTGATGCTGACGGTAAAGTAGTTGATGTTGTGGATGCTAAGGCTCAAAATAAGGTTGTAGTTGCGACAGTGGGAACTATAGACGATAAAACATATCAAGCTCCTGCACAAGCTACAAATGCAAAAGCAGAACCTAAAAAACAACTTCCAAATACAGGAGAAAAGCGTACTAATACTGCTACTCTTGCGATTATCACAGCTTTATCTTCTATCGGTCTTGTATACCGTAAACGCAAAAAATCACAATAAAAAATAAATCTCCTTACTACCGTAGGGAGATTTTGTGATAAAGAAGAAAAATAATAATCTGTTCTACTTTTGTTCTACCTTTTATTTTTACATACGATTTAGAGAGTGGCAAAACCTTGATTTATCAGTATTTTTGTTACTCATTTTTACTTATTTTAACTCTAAATCGACTGCAGGGGGCATCTAAATCAACAGGAAAAAGCCTTGGTTAAAGGCTTTTTGGGTTATCATTAAAAATTTCATCTACAATTTTTACAATTCAAAAAGTGAGCCATCAATTTGGCTCACTTCTTCTTTTTAGCATGCCCTTTTATGGATCAAAAAGTGTTAAAAATAAGACAGTAACCTCAGAAT